>JAWKKM010000052.1:0-28393 GCA_041393255.1 Bacteroidales bacterium
AAATCAGGTTTTTGAATTCTTGTCCATTGCAGATAAATAGATTCATTGATCATTTCTTGCGCAAAAATGTTTTAATATTTCTTTAACTGCATATCCTGATGCCCGATAATGATTTTCCTCTCTATGGAAATATTCTATTTCTAAAAAGGTCTATACGTAACCAAACAGCATTGAATAAATAATAAGTACAGTTAAGACTAACCCCGTGATGAGGGCAGCAAATCCAAATATTTTGATTAATCTTTCGTACTTAGGCCTGTGCTCCCTTTTCATAACAACTTTTTTCAGTCTGCCCGATTTTTTTAGATATTCAAATTCACGTGGTCTGTCATGTTTAAAATGGTCATAAGGAACGGTACCGGTGAAAATAACTGTATCCATCGGGAATGCATCCGGACGAAGATGAGTATTGAAAAAATGTATCGTAAATATGAACCCAACTGCTAACAAAGCTTCATCACTGTGTACGATCATTGCGACATTTATCAGCCAACCGGGCATCACTTTGGTAAAATATTCAGGGAACCAAAGAATCAACCCACTAAAACCAATTACGGCAACGCCCCAGAAGACAGCCATATAATCAAATTTTTCCCAATAGGTCCAGCGGCCATAATTTGGACGTGGGCCAACTCCGATAAACCATTTTAAGGTTGCCCAAAAATCAATTAAGTCTTGCTTGTTAAACATCAGGGAGTTCTTCCCGAAAACAAACTGACCAAACGGGACCTTACGAACTATCATTATTCGGATCATGGAAACCACATGGAATATAAAATACCCAAATGTAATAATGGCTGCAAACCGATGAATGTTACCGGCTACATAAACACCACCAAGAACTTTGGATAACCAGGCCGCCCATGGCATACCTGCAAACTTAAGCATCATACCTGTTAAGGCCAGCAGAATAAAACTAAATATTACAAACAAGTGAGTAATCCGCTGTGCCCTTGTAAAACGTCGAATAAAGTATTTACTTCCATAAGTCTCCTTGTGCAATTTCTTTTTTCTTAACCCCTGGAAAGACCGAGGTAACCAAAGCAACAAATGGAGCCCAAAAAAGCCAAAAACACCAACAAGCAGGAAGGTCATTCCCCAAAAAGTATAATAAAGTGCCGGATACTTTTCTTTGTTGTGATGAGTTGCATGCGTAAGATAGCCAGTAAACCGCGCATTCGCATCGGGATGGCATTTTTTACACGTTTCTACAATGTTAGCACTTCCAACTGATGATAAGGGGTTGTTAGAGTTGTAAATTTTGTGTGCCCCATGACAATCAGAACATTTTGCCGACTTCAAATATCCCAACTGATAAGCTTTGCCATGATAGGTTTCCAAATAGGTCTCGGATAAATCCTCATGGCAATTGCCACACTGGTGTGTAACCTCGTTCATAAATTTATCATCAGAAATATCAGAAATTATATGGGCTGAATGACAATCGGCACATGTGGGATATTTCTTCCTGTTATCGTCACGGGTGATGGCATGGTCGCTGGCAATATAATCATCGTAAATGCCCTTATGACAAGTGGCACAAGTAGCCGGTATGTTTTTCGGATGGATGCTTGATCGCTCGTCCGATTCTTTTAATACAAAATGGGTTGTATGGCAATCGGTGCAAACTGCAGTAGGCAACAAGCCCTTTTCTGCCAGGCCCCGGCCATGCATGCTTGAAGAATAATCGGCATAAGCATCAATTTCCTTTAGGTCTGTCAGTTCAACCGCTTTCCCATCTTCCCTATGACATTCGCCACACAATTTTGGAATTGATGCCCGATAGGTAGGTGCAGTATCATCATATCTTGATTTAATAATGTGTTTTCCATGGCAATCGGTACAATAGGGTGCATTTTTTTCCTTTCGAAAATAGGCTTGTCCATGTCCGCTTGAATTATAAACATTTGATACTTCAGCATGGCAATTGGAGCAATCAACTTTATCCGCTGTTTCACAGGGACGTTTCAATAAAACAGATACATCAGAGTGGCATTTCACGCAGTTTATGTTCCGATGAACAGAATTTGTAATATCCTCTTTGTTAATTTTTAAGGAAACAATCGAACCATCCACCATTTTGTGAACATCATCCTGTTCATGGCATTTTAAGCATGCATTATCCGACATGGTATTAACAATATTCTTTACATCAACTTTGTGGGGTGGATGACAATCGGTACAGGCAGGGATGGCACCAGGCTCCTTTTCCCACAGCTCCTTTTTAATAATCTTCGTATGAACCTCCTCAATATTGGCATGACATTTCATACAGGTCTTAGCAATATTTTTTACAGAGATTGAGGAATTCGGGCTTGTGTGCGGAAGTACAAGGTGGTTTCCATGACAATCATTACAGGTAGCTGTGACCATCAAGCCTTTTTTAAACAAACCTTCTCCATGAATACTTTGGCTGTAATTTTCAAGAATATTGTGTTCCGTTATGTTGTATGTGCGTGCTACCGGTGCGCCTTCACGATGACATTTCCCGCACAAAACCGGAATGTTCATTTTATAGGTCCGCGATTTGGGGTCAGAATAATGCAAAATGTTATGATCGCCATGACATTCCTTACAATCCGGGGCATAGAGTGCATTCAATTTTAGGGCTTGCCCATGAATGCCTTTTTCAAATTTTGCCATTGCCTCATCGTGACAATTTCCGCAGTTAACAGGTGCCAGCATATCATTGTGAGGAAATTCTTCAACATCAGCATCCTCATGACACATCACACAATCAAGATCTTTATGAACAGAATTCCCAAATATGCTTAAACTTACAAACATTGAAACGGTTTTGCCCTGACGCTCAGCAGTAAGTTCAGGGTCTTCATGACACATCATGCAATCCTCATTTGATTGGGGCAAAGCGAAATTTGCACACAACAGGAAAATACCAACAAGGAAATTTAAAAAAAGAGATTTCAATATATTGATTACCTTCATAACTGCAAATTATTAGTAAAGATTCCTAAATTACTCAAATTATGAATAATATGTATACATGGTATTTATTTATAAAGATTCTAAAAAGGAAATCGAGTTGCAATATTTCAAAAACCCACATATAACTTATAAACCAATTTTGCCGATTGATCAAACAAATATGCAATAATAATCGATAAGGAGTTGATCTTAAAATATGACTTAAAACAGGATATTAAGTGATTTCTTACAACCATATTCAGACATTTATCATAAATAAAAACTATAATATTGTGCAGTAAATCACTATTATTGTAGCAGTAATTTAAGCATGGATGCTATTTTTTGAAATGTGATTGTTTGAACTTCTTAGGATATGACATTTAAACCCCAGGAAATTCAAGTACTCTGAAAAATTTTAATAAATTGGCTTACTATTTGTTTTTTTGCATTAACTTTACTGGATTAAGTTGTTTTCATTAAGATTTAAAAACAGATAAAAAAACAGTATTAATTTAAAATCAGCAATTATGTTACGTAAAAATTTAGTGTTAGCTCTCTGCCTCATATTCATTGCAGGTAGTTCTTTAACAGCCCAGGACTTTGAATACATCGGAGCTGTAAAATGCAAAATGTGCCACAATAAACCAGCAACCGGCCAACAATACAAAATTTGGTCAGAAGGCCCTCATGCCAATGCCATGAAATCGTTGAGCACTCCTGAAGCTCTTGCCATTGCCAAGGAAAAAGGAATTGCTGACCCAACAACAGATAAAAGTTGTATCAAGTGCCATTCAACGTTTGGCAGGATTGACGAAAGTTTAAATATTGGTGTTAAAATAGATGAAGGTGTATCCTGTGAAACATGCCATGGACCAGGACGCAAATACAAGACCAACGCTATTATGAAAGACCAGGCAAAATCGATTGAAAATGGCCTTATCATACCCGACAAAGCATTGTGCGAAGGTTGTCACAACGAAGAAAGCCCAACTTACAAGCCCTTTAACTATGAAGAATCGTTAAAGAAAATTGCACATCCAAATCCGGCAGCCGAATAATATTTTCAATAAATACCTTTTAAGAAATTTTTTCTTGAAAGAGCATAGACAAAAAAGGGTGAAATGTACATTTTACCCTTTTTTACGTTCCTGTTTGCCTGAACCTATTAGTAAGTTTTTGTCATATCGGTCGGTACACACAGAATATAATCAGCCAGGTTCAAATATTCATCCTTCAGGCCCGAAATAGTATCCTGTTCAACAGTTGTAATCGTTAAAATGTCCAGGTTCGGTTTTTGCTGTTTCAAATACCAGACAATTCCTTCGAAATCATTGGAATGATAGGCACCATTATAATGAATAAAAGTCATTCCCGATTTCCAGTTCTTCAATATATTATAGGCCATAGTAGCATCCTTCAGAGCTTGTGCTTTAGGAAGATTAGGGCTTGCATGACCTCCCATTCCTTCCATCCCTTCGAGCATGGCTTTGTAGCCTTTTAATTCTGGGTCATATTCAATTGGCAATGGAGGGATCAACTCTTTTGCTTCAGGACTAAGGTTTTCCAATCCTTCAAATCCCTCCTTATGAACAAGGGAGGCATATCTCCGTGGGACGTTGGTGGCTATAAACTTGAGGTTATTTCCCCTGGCAATTTCAACAAGAGGCTTATAATCCGTTGTATAATTTTTCCACAGTTTGGCTTCATCCTCAAAATTCTTTTCCCGAATCAATCCTGAGAGATATTCGTCCATCAGCAGCTGGTTATCGGTCTCGAACATTTCAGCACCCAATATCAAATCATCCTTCTTTTTGGTATACAGATCTTTGGTAAGTTGCAACTGCAACCAATGAGCAATGGAACTATTATGTTGTTCCCCAAAAAAAACAATGTCTGCTTTGGAAGCACTTTTTACCAAGTCCTTATATTTTACATCTTTGCCCTCAGCATTAAAAAAACGGTATGCTTCCACATCCCCCTTCATGGCCATGAAAGCCAATGCCAGTATGACAATACTAATCAATTTTACATTCTTCATCTTATAGTGATTTTACAATATTTACCCTAACTTTTTCTTCGATGGGAATAGCATCCCCAGTTTCACTGATCCTTACAAACAGCATCTGAGTAGAACAAACAAGTGCTTCATCTTTATGTTCAAAATCCACCCTTTTCGCATTCACAAGAATCTTAATTGAACTCTTTCCAATACCAAGGACCTTCCCGTAAATTTTAATGTGTTCTTTCACTTTAACGGGCTTTTTAAAGAGTACCTCATCTATTTTGAGGGTTATCATATTGGGCGAACAACATTTAGTACAGGCATATGAACCACCGGCTTCATCCATCCAGGCCAGCAATGCACCGCCAAAAAGATTGTTGTTTACACCAATATCACTGGTTTTGCAAATTTTCGTCGAGATAAGCTCCATTATTTTAATTATTAAGATTAAGCGTTTTTAAGCTCTTCAGCCTGAAACATCAAAGGGAGAATATTATTGACCCCTTCAACAATGTTAATTTTCCCGTTTTCGCCCTTCATAATCAGACGGAGATTATTATGAAACCGGCTTTCCGTTTCGGCCATCACCTGGCGACAGGAACCGCAAGGTGTTACCGGAGAATTGATTTTAAACCCTTTGGCACGGGCAGCAATGGCTATTGCCTTTACCGGTACATCCGGATATTGCGATGAGGCGTAGAACAAAGCGACCCGCTCGGCACAAATCCCCGAAGGGTACGCTACATTTTCCTGGTTATTGCCGGTGATTATTTTATTGTTTTCAAGCAATACTGCTGCCCCTACATGGTAGGTAGAATAGGGAGCATAAGCTGATTTTATAGCAATTCGGGCATGCTCCAAAAGAGTCCGGTCCTGTTCATCCAATTCATCTACGCTCTCAAATTCCTGATAAGATACTGTAAGGTCTATCTTTTTCATTGATATAAATTCTTGATGCGAATTTACAAATTTATTATGGATTGGTATTTAAATCACTGGTTTTATAACTAAACAAAAGGAAAGAATTGAAAAATGCAAACAGGGTCACCCCCATTTGGGTTTCCAGGGTATCCTCCACCAACATCGAAAGACAAATCAATACAAAGAAAGAAAAATAATAGAAATCGGAAAACTTTTTCAATAGCATCGGAGGATAAAACAAAGTGACCAGGAACCAGATAAAACCAAAAACACCAAAAGCTATAAAAAAAGCGAAATACTGATTGTGCGACCGATGCCAGTATTCTTCTGATAAAATGGTATTCATTTTTACATATTGCTCATTAAAAGCTTCCTGAAGATCTCCGGTTCCAACTCCTAACCAAAAGCAACTTTAATAATTCCAACAGAAGCTTTCCAGTATTCGATTCGCTGAAACAGGGAATTCCCGCCAGGTCTCCCATTTTAGCAATTTGATACCCCCATAAAACCTTATAAATCCTTGAATTAAGATTGAATTTCCTTGCATAGTGGTAGTTGGAAATGCCCTGTTCAATATTACGTATATCCTTATCTGTTAGTTCGGCCATCCCATCCATATCTTTTCTTAGATTCTTTGAATTTAAGTACCTGATCAGGGTTTGTTTTAATTCCTGGCCTTTCTTATCTTTGCCCCGGTAGTCAAAAGAACTCCTGCTTTTCCAGCTCTCCTCCAGCTCTTTATCAGACACATAAATCCGGTATAGCTCCATTCTCGACTGGGTAATTGATGGTATCATGATAATACAAGTTTCCTTACCGAATAAGTTCAAGGTTTTTCAAATCATTTTTATGAGGAATAACATAATCCTTAATAACCATATCTAAATATATCCCTATCCCGATGGGAATAATTAAGAACAAAGAAATTAATGCCACACGCTGAACCGGATTCTTAATTTTCTTTATCCAATAAACAATTAAAATTAACGAAGTAAATAAAAGAATATAAATACCGGTAGCTGATTCGCTAATCACTAAAAAACAACCATCCATATTGCCAAAACACTAAAAATTATTTGCACTTGATATTGCCCTTGTATTTGACAAAACCAAATAAGCTGTAAAAAAGAAAGCCAGGCAAATATTCAAGCTAAGCCTGATGTGGAAATGAACGGAGAAATCTCTCGAATATCAGCAATATTGCCAAATAATAGAATCCCGAAGCCAATTAAGGTCGCTGCAAGGGCTGCTAAAATATAAAACAGTATCAGCAAATTAAATTTCTACCCCAAAGGTTGCGTTGTTGCAAGGATTACTGGCAATGCAAGAAGTGGGAGCTTCACCCGTAAATCCCTTAATGCGAAATCAAAATCGGTAGTAAAAATAAGTCCGGTTAGATGAACAAAATAGAGCGACACCAAAACAAGGGCAGCCTTGTTTGCCATAAGTTCATGGTATTTTCGTTTGAAGTCAGCCTCCAAAAGCCAGTTTCCAAGCAGTACAAACTGTGCAACACTCAAAGTAAATCGCGACAAAGGCAGGCTGATGATCATCAGTGACAAGGCAAAGAAATAAATCGCTGAATGATACGCCTTTATCTTATTGAACATTAATTCTTGTTTAAATCATTGTTGAACTCTTATTTCCCTGATGCAGTACCATCCAGAATGGCAACATATTCGTCGTTGGCATTCAGTATTTCAATTGCCTTTTTCAGGTCCTTATCATCCTTTAGCGAAGATACAATTTTTCCTGTTTGGTAATAATAGCGTGAAATAATCTCCAGTCTCAATATCTGTTTGATTTCTTCTTTATGCATTTCAATATCATCCGCTTTTCTCTCTTTCATTTTTAGTAAAAGATTGTCATATTCGGCTTCGATATCAGAAAAATACTTTTCCGCAACTGCATCTTCTTTCAAATCTTCAAGTGATTGTTCCGACTTTGTGGTATAGGAATAATCCTTGTCAGCTAAATAAGAAACAAAGCTGTTGTAAATTTCATCAGTGACAACAAACTGATCTGCCGGAAGGATTGATGCATGTTCCCGGTCAAATTTCGTAGCAAAATTGAAAAACAAAAACTTGGTTAACAATGTATAGCTTAACATGCTTAATTCAGCAGGTTCAATTTTAATATCCGGTTCAATACCATGCCCGTCATAAACAGTACGCCCGTTCATAGTTTTAAAAGCAATACTCAGCGAATCGGGGGTGGTTTCACCATTTCCGTTTTCGTCTTTTTTAGAATAATCGATAGCCTGAATGCACCTTCCACTTGGGATGTAATATTTGGCAACCGTGATTTTCGCCTGCGAATTGTAAGAAATAGGGATCACATTCTGAACCAGGCCTTTACCAAAACTTCTTTCGCCAATAATTACTGCCCTGTCAAGATCCTGAAGCGCACCGGCAACAATTTCAGAGGCAGAAGCACTCGAATTGTCAATAAGAACAACCAGGGGGATCTCTGTATCAACTGCTATATTATTTGTTTTGTATGAGTTGTTCTTTGTCGCTAATTTACCTTTCGTGCTCACCACAAACTGTCCTTTGTCAACAAAAACATTTGTTATGTTTACAGCTTCCTGAAGCAAACCTCCACCATTGCCCCGCAGGTCAAGTATAAATCCCTTCAATTCATTGTTATCTTTCAATTCCAGAAAAGCTTCTTTAACTTCCTTTCCAGCCTGTTGGGTAAATCCGGCCAATTTTATATAACCGATTCCACCACCAACCATTCCATAATAGGGTATATTTTTTATTTTAACATTTTCCCTTACAATGTCTTTCGAAATGGGTGTATCTACCCCATCTCTTTCAATCACAATATTAACGGTTGTACCGGCCTGGCCTTTCAAAATTGAACTGACATCACTGGTTGACTTGCCCGTAAGAGGGTTACCATCCACCTCAATAACCCTATCACCCGCTTTCAAACCGGATAATTGGGCAGGATTATCTTCATAGGGCTCGGTAATAACTACATATTCCCCATCCTTGTGAATGAGAGCACCAATTCCACCATACTGGCCGGTGGTTATAAACTTATAGTCTTCAACTTCCGCTTCGGGAATAAATACCGTGTAGGGGTCAAGTGATTTGAGCATTGCGTCAATACCTATTTCCATCAATTCTCCAGGATTAACCTCATCAACATAATTGGTATTTATTTCCTTAAAAAGGGTCGCATAAATATCAAGGTTTTTAGAAATCTCAAAATTGTTACTCTGGCCCAAAACAACTATAGGGTCAATAAATGCTATTAAAATAACAATTGTTATTATTACCGGTTTTATGAATTTATTCATTTTGATTTATTTTGATTTATTTGGTTCAGGAACGGGATCATAGCCACTTCCACCCCAGGGGTGGCAGGATGAAAACCTTTTTAATGTTAGCCACCCCCCCCTAAAAGGTCCGTGCTTTTTAATCGCTTCAACACCGTAGGAAGAACAGGTTGGTGTGTATCTGCATGATGGCAGAAAAAAAGGAGATATAGCCGATTGATAGAATCGTATCAGAAAAATAAAGAAATTACCTATTACTTTTTTCATATTCAGATTGTAAACGTTGCAATGCTAAAATTATTTTCTGTTCCAACTCACTGTAGGTAGCGATTTCATAAGAAGTATAGACAATTGCGAAAGCACATTTATATCCATATTCATTTATAAACTCAAAAAAAGGGGATTTATTTTTCCTTAAGGCTTCCCTGATCCTGCGTTTTAAAAGGTTTCGGCTTACTGCCTTACGAATCCTGTTTTTAGGAATGGAAATTAAAACCTGAACCGGAGAACCAGCTTCCAATTCAGCTTCGAGCCAAATGATTCGAATAGGGAATATTGAAAAACTTTTTCCTTGGTTAAATAATTGATCAATTATTTTTTCCTTGGTTAAATGTTCTTCCTTTCTGAAGGTTTGCATTAGCAGCCCTTATCATGTTTAGTACATAGTAATAATCTAACTATTTAGTCGATTTTTGCAAATATTGCTCAATAGCAACCGTCATTGAAAGCGCTGTTTTCGTGGGTGCTGCTATATCGAGATTCAAACCAGACTCCTTAACAGCATTCATGGTGGTTGGACCAAATGCACCAATCAAGGTATGATTTTGCTTATATTCAGGGAAATTTTTAAATAATGACTTAACACCTGCAGGGCTAAAAAATACAATCAAGTCGTAATTGGAAATATCAATGGAAGATAAATCACTCGCAAGGGTTTTATAAATAATAGCCTTGGAATATTTAACCCCACTTTCATCAAGTAACTCAATCAAACTTAATTTATGTATATCAGAACAGGGAAGCAAAAACTTTTCGTCCTTATGCTTTTTTATAAGTTCCAACAAATCCTCAAAGCTTTGTTTGCCACTGAATATCTTCCGTTTTCTGAACTGAACATACTTTTGAAGGTAAAATGCGGTAGCTTCAGAGATACAGAAATATTTCATTGTATCCGGGATATCAACCCTCATTTCCTTTGCAATTCGAAAGAAATGGTCAACGGCATTTCGGCTTGTAAATATAATGGCCGTATGGTCCTGAATATATACTTTGTCTTTACGAAACTCGCTGGAAGTAACACCTTCAACAGTTATAAATTTCTTAAAGTCAATATCGACTTTATACTTTTGAGTAAGCTCACCATAAGGTGATTTTTCAAAGTCTAACGGCTCAGGCTGCGATACAAGTATTTTTCTTACTTTCACCTTCTTTTTTCCCCCTTTTTAATTAAAGAACCCAAAAATTTGAGTCCCTTTCATTATTTCGTTTAAATTAAATAGCTCATTATCAGCTTAGTAATCACTAAAAGCGGAATAATTTCGAAGGTGCAAAGATATAAAATTCTATAGAATAACGAAAAGTTTCTGTAAGTTAATCGGGTAAATAGTTCCCTAATGATCCTGTATAAAAACACTAAAAGCCAGATTATTACTGCACCATAGACCCATTCAACAGAGTCCAAATAAATAGCCAAAATTATTATGGGAATTAAGATCAGGCCACCTAAAATATTAAATACAAAATTGATCAAAAGGAACTCTGTAAGTATTAAATAATTCTTAAAAACAGTGCCGATAAAACTGATAACTAAATTTTTGAGAAACCATGACACCAAAAATATAACCATGATCTCCGAAAACAATTTTAGACCTGAAAGCCCCACTAAATCACTAACTGAAAACTTGATTATAAGAATATATATAAACAAGGAATAGGAGATCAGAAAAGTCATAAAAAGAGGGATGGAAATCCTTTCCCTAAAAATATTTCCCTCTCTATACAATTGGTACAACGACCGAGTGCCCGTAAAAGCTTTAATAATTTGTTTGAGCCTCGAACGGTAGAAAATTTGCACCCAGGCGATCAATCCCAGGCAAATAAACAAATGAATGGTAATCCAATCGCTATTAACCAAAGGCCGTTCAACTGCCTGTGCAGAATCTGCAGAAAGATTATGGGTTGTAAAAAGGTGATCCTTTGATTTAATTTCATTTTGGTATCCGGATGATGAAAAAAGTGAATCGAAATTGGCATCATTGGAAAAATAGACCGAGTCATCAGAATTGAATACGTTAAGGGTATCTCTTCCATGGCCTAAATTAAAATCTCTATTTTCGGAAATACGCTCTTGCTGCAACTTTAAACCATTTATTTAGAATCAGGATAATTAATACAAATGTACTATATAATTTTAGCAAATCACTTATATTTGTCCCGAAAGCAGAAGTACTAACCGTATAAATATTAATGTATATGTTTAATTTTATTCTTTTTGGCCCTCCGGGTTCAGGAAAAGGGACCCAATCCGTTCGAATCGCAGAAAAATATCAGTTTGCCCATATTTCAACAGGTGATATTTTCAGAAAAAACATCAAAGAAAAAACACCTCTTGGGGTGAAAGTTCAGGGAATTATAGAAAAAGGGGAACTTGTTCCCGACGAGCTTTTAATAGAAATTCTGGAAAATGCAATGGATCAGTATCATAATGTTCAGGGTTTTGTATTCGATGGTTTTCCGCGGACTATCCAGCAAGCAAAAGATCTGGATATGATGTTAACGAAAAGAAGCGAAACCGTTTCATTGGTTCTCGCACTCGAAGTAAATGATGATGAAATATTAGCCCGTTTGCTAAAAAGGGCTGAATTAGAAGGCCGGAAAGACGATACAAAAGAAGTGATTGAAAATCGTATTCAGATTTATAATAATCAAACACAGCCTTTAATAGAATTTTATCATCAACAAGGAAAATTCACTTCTGTTAAAGGGATTGGTGGGATTGAAGATATTTTTGAGAATGTTTGCAAAATAATAGATCAACATAAATAGAGCTGATTTAAACTATTTTGCGTTTTTCTTGTTAAATACAACTAACAATAAAAACAACTTAAAAACACAATGAAAAAATTATTTTTATTAATCGCAATCATCGGTTTTGGCATATCATCTTATGCGCAACAGGTCAATGATTACATGGAAGTTTCACGTGCTGCTCTCAAAACTGAGAAAAAGCAATGATAGCAGAAGTGATGAGTTTAACACCGGAGGAATCAGAGCCATTTTGGGCACTGTATAATGAGTTTCAGGGAAAACTCTACACTTCCAACACAAAATATCTGAAAATCATAAATGATTTTGCTGAAAATTACGACAACATGAGTGGTGACAAAGCAAATGAATTAATGACCAGATTGTTTGCGTATGATGGAGAAATTTTAAAATTAAAGAAAACTTATTTTAAAAAGTTTCAGAAAATCCTTAGTCCTGAAAAAACACTGATGTATTTTCAGGCTGAAAACAAAATTGATATTTTGATTGATTTTGAGCTATCCACTTTAATTCCTCTGCTGGATGCCGGGGATTCGATAAAGGAACCTACAAAATAGATAAAAAAAGCGTGATAAAATCACGCTTTTTTTTTATTTTAATTCTTTTGCTACCGAAACAGTAGTGTCCTCATTGTAGCTAACCTTGAACCCCAATTTCTTAAATACTGCGATCATGGCTTTGTTGTCTTTAGTGGTTTCTGCAGCCACTTTTTTTATACCGGCCTGCTCAGCAATCTCAAGGCAGTAACTGGTTAAAATCTGGCCCAGGTCTCTTTGCTGCCAGGCATCTGTAATCAAAACAGCATATTCAGTGACCTCTACATCAGGATCCGCGATCAAACGGCCAACACCAATGAGTTTTTTTCTTCCCTCTACTTCAATTTCTGCTACAATAGCCATTTCTCTGTCATAATCAATAAAACAGAACTGAGTCGCAACTTCGTGCGAATCGAAATAGAAATCATACCTGAAACGGGAATAAATCGACTCCCTTGAACAACTGCCCAACAATTCAAGCCATAAGGGCTCATCTTCCGGTTTAATAGGCCGTAACAGAACCTCAGTACCATCCCTGAGCGTAGCCTTCTTTATAAGCCTTTCGGGATACGGGCGCAGAATCAGGTGTTCATAATCACGAGTTTCTTTCCCAAGCATGTTCTCATCTATTACAATTCGTGCATCCAGAGCCATTACATCTTCCGGGCCAACAATCAGGGGGTTGATATCCAATTCTTCTACTTCAGGATAATCTGCTGCCAGATAAGATACCCTGATGAGTATTTCGATAAGTTTATCAATGTTTTTGGGTTTGCTTCCTCTATATCCCTTTAACAATGGGTATATTTTCAATGATTTTTTGATTTGGCGTGCCAACTGTTCATTCAATGGCGGAAATTCCAACCTTCGATCTTCAAATAACTCAGCCGTAATACCACCCATACCGACCAACATTACGGTACCAAATACCGGATCTTTTTTGATACCCAAAATTAACTCAACTGCATCATTGGTATCCACCATTTTTTGAATGGTAACCCCTTCAATATTAACATCCGGTAATATTCTTTTAACATGCTCCAACATTCCTTTAAATGTAGCACGAACCATATCCTCATTTTCCAAATTCAGCGCTACGCCTCCTACTTCCGACTTATGGGTTATCTCCGCTGAATGAATTTTCATAACCACCGGGTATCCTTTATCGTATGCAATTTTCACAGCTTCATCGGCACTCTTCGCAACGATGGGATGGGTAGTTTGAATTCCATAATCATTGATAAGCATTTTTGAATCATCCTCTGTGAGTATCTTGCTTTTAGGAAAAACCTCGTTTAAATATTTATTTCTAAGCTCACTCCGATCATAAGAAAATGATACAGGAATCTCACGGGGAGTTTCAAAAAAGCATGTCCAGGCTTTTGGAATAGTCAGAAAGTGTTGTAAACGCGCCAATAGCTTGCTCAGGGGTTTCATAAACAGCAATTCCGGCATTATTAAATACAGATATTCCCTTGCGCATACTGGCACCTCCCAGCCATGCAGCCATAATGGGTTTTGCACTTGATTCTGCCAATTTCGTAATGGCCTCTGCAGTTTCTGTTGGCCGCGTCATTGCCTGGGGTGTAAGTATGACTAAAACAGCATCAACATTATCATCCTTTTAAAACGATTTCTGTTGCTCCGGCAAACCTCTGTGGGGTTGCATCACCCAAAACATCAACCGGGTTGCCATGAGACCAAAAAGGTGGTAAGTATTCATTCAATGCATTAATTGTTTCATTGGTCAGTGAAACCAACCTACCTCCTTGCGATATTAATCGGTCAGTGGCCATTACACCCGGTCCTCCTGCATTTGTCACAATGGCAAGGCCAGATCCTTTGGGAGCTCCTTCTTCTTCCAACAAGGTCAGTGAAATCAAATATATTTCCAATGTTATAAACCCCAGGTTAAGCCTGCTCGCTTAAACACAGCATCGTATATAGCATCTTCAGATGCCATTGCACCCGTGTGAGAGGCAGCAGCTTTAGCTGATTCAGGAAAGCGGCCGGATTTATAAACGATAATTGGTTTCTTGCGGGCAAATGCACGCGCGGCCGACATGAAAGTTCTTGCATTTGTTATGGATTCGACATACAAAACAATGGATTTGGTGTTGGGATCTGTCCAAAGTAATCAATTAAATCTCCAAAATTTACATCCATTGAATTTCCGATAGAGACAAAATAGGAGAACCCAATATTTGCTTCCTGGGCCCAATCAAGGACCGAAGTACACAACGCACCCGATTGTGAGATAAAAGCAACATGGCCTTTTTTGGGCATACCATTTGCAAAACTGACATTCATATTCAATCCCGGGATGATTATCCCAAGGCAATTGGGTCCTATTACCCGCATATCAGGGAACTCAGCAACTTTTGCCTTTACCTTGTCTTCCAGAGCTTTCCCTTCAGCACCTGTTTCCTTAAACCCTGCCGACATTATAATAATTCCATGAATCCCAGCTTCTCCGCAATCCTGTATGAGTTGAGGGACAAACTGAGCCGCTGTCATAATAACTGCAAGGTCGGGTGTTTTGGGCAGGGTCTTCACATCTGGGAAACAGGGAATACCAAGTACCGCCTCACGTTTTGGATTAACAGGGTAAACCACTCCATTAAAGCCACCACTGATCAGATTTCTAAGGGTAATACCGCCCACACTGTTTGCTTCGTTAGAAACACCAATTAGTGCAATTCGTTTGGGCCTGAATATTTTATCGAGTTTTCTTATAGCCATTTTTTAATTGAATATCGCAATTATTAAACATTGTTAATTTTTTCACAAAAGTAGGAAACTAAACCGCTTATTGTATTAATTATTTATTAAGAATATAAATAATTGAACTCAATAAAAAAAGAGATGCCATAAAAATGACATCTCCTTTAAAAGTTAAATTGAGACTTCTTATTTCCTTGCAGGCTTCACCATGATGGTTAGCACAGTTCCTAAAAGAACTGCAACACCGGCAATTGTAAACGCCAATGGAAAATTACCCATATCGCCCAACTTTCCCCCAAGTATAGGGCCCATTATTCCTCCAAAGCCATAAGCAAGGAATACCCACGGATAATTCAGCCCCACGTTTTTTGCTCCAAAAGTATCAGCGGTTATGGTTGGGAATAGGGCAAAGTTTCCACCAAAGTTAAATCCGATGAGTGTTGCTCCCAAATAAAGCAAGTATTCGCTACCGGCCATATAAGTAAACAAGATCACAACAATACCCTGAATAGCTGTCATCATAATAATGGAAGTTTTCCGTCCTAATTTATCACTTAACATTCCCCAGAGGATGCGACCCAAACCATTAGCCAGGCTAAAGAAAACAGCCATTGCCGTACCGGCAATTGCACTGGCTTCAGTTTCTGAATAACCGCCATTAATAAGTGCTTCCATGGGATACAATTTCATCAGCCCGATAGACATCAGTCCCGCACCTGCGCTAAAAACAAAGGTTAAGAAAATTAAATAAAACTGGACTTTCCCCAGCATCTCGCTGGTTGAAAACTCCCTGTCATCAGCAGAACCTCCGGTAGCTGATTTATTTTCTTCATAACCTTCCGGTTTCCAGCCTGCCGGCGGGAATTTCATCCACATACCACCTATTATAACCATGGCAGCAAACGCAATTCCATAAATAGTAAAAGTTGTTGAAAGTCCGAGGTTGTCAATCAGATGGCCCCATGACCCCGCGAGTTTAACCCAAAGCAACGCACCAAATCCAAAACCGGCAACCGCAAGCCCTGTTATCATCCCTTTTTTGTCAGGGAACCAGCGCATTCCAACGGCAATTGGCACAACATAGGCAATACCGATACCGGCGCCACCAACCAATCCAATAAGGAGCAGCAGGCTGTAAAAGCTTGTACCCCCAAAGAGTCCGGCAAGCAAATAGCCAACACCTAATATGATACCCCCTAAAATTGCTAATCTTTGTGGGCCCCATGTGGCTAATTTTTTTCCGGAAAAAACCATAAATATGGCAAATGATGCCAATCCAATTGCAAAAACCCACTGAGTATTTGCTTTTGACCAACCTTCAGCTACCAATGATGGAGTAAATACGGACCAGGCATAAATTGCACCTAGTGCTAACTGAATAAGGATAGCGCCAAATACAACCAAACCTCTATTCATTACTTTTTGATTTTCCATGTTTTTATTATATTTATAAAAATAAATAACTAAATAATAGATCCTGAATAAAGCAAAAGACATCCTCGTGTGGGATGCCTTTTTGAACTCTATCTGATCTCTATCGTTTAACATCAACTTTAGCACCTTCGATGATTTCCTCAACCACACCCGGGTCGAGCAATGTTGAAGTATCGCCAAGATTGGAAGCATCACCTTCCCCAATTTTCCGAAGAATTCGGCGCATGATCTTGCCAGAACGAGTTTTGGGAAGACCGCTTACAATCTGGATCATATCAGGTTTGGCAATAGGCCCTATTTGTTTTGTTACGACATCCCTGATCTCCTTTTCAATGGTTAGCAATTCAGCATCGCTTAACTCTTCACAAGTTACGTAAGCATAAATTCCAGAACCTTTGATTTCATGAGGATACCCAACAACAGCTGATTCATTAACTTTTGGATGCTGGTTAATTGCATCTTCCACTTCAGCAGTTCCAATCCTGTGGCCGGAAACATTGATTACATCATCAATACGTCCGATAATCCTGTAATAACCTTCTTCATCGCGTTTGGCACCGTCACCGGTGAGGTACAATCCTTTAAAGGCTGAGAAATAGGTTTGGTAGCATCTCTTATGATCGCCATAAGTAGTCCTGAGCATACCGGGCCATGGGAATTTAATACATAAGATACCTTCAACACTGTTACCCTTTAGTTCTTTTCCTTCCTGATCAACAAGAATGGGTTGAATTCCGGGTAAAGGAAGTGTAGCAAAAGATGGTTTGGTAGGAGTGATTCCCGCAAGTGGTGAAATCATAATACCACCGGTTTCTGTTTGCCACCATGTATCAACAATCGGACAGCGGCCACCGCCAACAATATCGTGATACCATCTCCAGGCTTCTTCGTTGATAGGCTCACCAACCGTTCCCAATACTTTTAATGAACTCAGGTCATACTTTCTAACAATGTCTTCTCCAAAAGGAACGAGGGCACGGATAGCTGTAGGAGCTGTATAGAATTGATTTACTTTATACTTTTCAACAACTTCCCAGAACCTGCCTGCATCCGGCCATGTTGGAACGCCTTCAAACATAATGCTGGTGGCTCCGGCCAAAAGCGGTCCATATACGATATATGAGTGTCCGGTAACCCAACCTATATCAGCAGTACACCAGTAAATATCACCATCATTGTATTGAAAAACATTTTTAAATGTATATTCGGCATAAACCATATAGCCACCTGTGGTGTGCAATACACCTTTTGGTTTTCCGGTTGAACCTGAAGTATAAAGAATGAAGAGTGTGTCTTCTGAATCCATCACTTCAGCCTTGTGTTCTTTAGCAACACCAGCAACCAGGTCGTGCCACCATATATCACGGCCTTCTACCCATTTGATGTCTTCACCCGTACGTTTGTAAACAATACAAGTTTTACATGTTGGGCAAGTTTCCAGAGCTTCATCAACAATACTCTTTAGAGGAATGCTCTTGGTTCCGCGGTAACCTCCATCAGAAGTAACAACAATGTTTGATTCGGCATCATTGATCCTATCGGCCAATGCATTTGCGGAGAAACCTGCAAATATAATGGAATGGATAGCCCCAATTCTCGCGCAAGCCAGCATAGCAATCGCAAGCTCTGGAATCATAGGTAAATACAGTGCAATCCTATCCCCTTTTTTAGCGCCTGCTTTGAGCAAGGCATTTGAAAACTCCATCACTTTCTCATACAACTGAGCATAGGTAAGCTTTACTTCTTTTTCCTTGGGGTCGTTAGGCTCCCAGATGATAGCAACCTGGTCTTTGCGCTGGAACATATTTCTTTCGAAAATGTTCTCGGTAATGTTTAATTTACCATTAACGAACCAGTTTACATCGGGTGCATCTTTACCATCAAAAGACCAGTCCAATACATTGTCCCATTTTTTCTGCCAGTAGTTGCTTTCAGCGATATTCGCCCAAAAACCCTCAGGGTCGGCAACACTGTTTCTGTACTTCTCCAGATAATCGGCAAAACTTGTTATTTTATTTGTCATAGCTAAATATTTAATAAATTGAAAAATAAGTTAGTTTATACATTTAGTTTACATTTTGATCCATTCTAAAAGAAGAAATAAACTCCCAGCAAAAACCTGAAATTCCCAATTTCCTTGGCATTCTGTACAACCCCCTTTTCATCAGGTGACCCATAGGCCGCTACTGTATAGTCAATTTCAGGGGCTATCCTGAATTTACCCACATTGTAAATAACCCTTGGTGAAATCCGGTATACGTAGGCAATATTATTTCCACGGCTGTAATAAACCTGTGTTCCTCCTGCACCTTGAATTGCATTTTGGTATTCAATTAAATCGTTCGATCCCAGATTTTTGGTATAGCCACTGAACAATCCAAATTGCCATCTTTTTCCATTTGTATGAATATCAATCCAACCCGATGCTGTTCCTATGGGGGTATAATTTATATTTGTGGTTTTGGTAACGGGTACAATGGGCGGCCATCCAATAATTGTATCAGAAGGGGTATAAACTTCTTTAACAACTTCTTTTTCAGCATAACCACCCAACATGGTCATGCTGTACATCATTTGCCCGTATACGCCGTAAAGTTTGACGGTTAAAGGTTTGGTATTAAGTTTAACGTAAGCAAAGAAACTTGTACCACCTGCGAGCTCATCGGTTTTCAATGTTGTCCCATCCGGATTGTAAACATTAGCCGATTCGACATACAATCGGGGTTGAATGTTTTTATAATTTACCCCTGCACCTGCTAAAAAAGTTTCGGAATTAAACTCAGCCCTGAAATTCATTTCAGGGATGCCTGAATTGATCATGTATTTTGTACTTAAGCCATCAGGACCTGTACTTACAAAGTCTACCTGGGTTAAGGCAGTGGCAATTAAATTGAACTTGCCCAGCTTTTGATTAATTCGTATTTGCGGATTTCTGGCAAACGGCTGGAAAGGAGTACCTGTATTAAAATTAACCGTTCCCGGAAAGCATGAGGTTACAAACATGGGATGCCAGTACTGGCCTACCAATAATTCGGTTCCTAAAGAACCTTTCGGCTCTGCATATTCCCAATCCAATTTTACAAATGCATGCCGCAACCTGAAACCATTGATGTCGGTACCAATGTTACCAAAAAAAGCGCCTTCAATTACTCCTGATAATTTTGCACCCAATACATCAGGGCCGGTAATGGTTCCCTTTAACCTTGTTTGAATGGAAAGCATATTAAATTTCAGGCCGGCATTGATGTCATCGCCATTATCATCCAGCATTTCATTTTTCGGGTAAAGCAGAAACTGGCCATCACGTGCATCCACAGTTTGCCTCGAATCGAAAAAGATATCCGTCTTAACAAACCCGCTGAACGTAATCCCAAATTTCTTCTCTTCCTCTTCTTGTGTAAATGAGATTAAAGGAATCAACAAAACGATTAAAAGTAATTTTTTCATTTTATAGCTCAATTTTATCAACCTTTGAAAGTCTTTTGTTATTTAGTTAACAATAAACGGCGGCAAAATTATAACAATTTTTTCCTTATAAAAATAGCCAGTGCTTATTTATTGATAGTCTAAATAAATCCTGCAATCCGGTTAAATTATGTTTTTTTTAAACTGATAAAAACTTTACGACACTGCCCTGAATGAACATCCGGTTTATGAAGGGCTATTGGATGAACACCAAACCTTTCCCTGATCTCTTTCAACCCTTAACTTTATTTTTCTTGTTTTTTTAAAAAACATATTTATCTTAGCCATTCCAAAACAAAGCATAACCGGAATGGCCAATATTACCGCAAAAGGGTCAGTAACTAAAACGTCTTCTACAGAAGTTTTACCCGAATATTTCAATATTGGATTTTTGCATTGTGTACCCTTTACAATACATTCTGTTTTTTGTTTGAAATTTATAATTCCCCCCCCCCTCAATAAGTTACGAATTGACAAGCTTTTTACGGGGTACGGTAAACCTTTACCGCTTGGTTCTTTTTTGAAATTTCCAAAAGCGAAATGGTAAATGCTATTTAAAAGTTGGCAATCGGCAGTCAGCTAAAAGCTAAAAGCCAAGAGCCAAAAGCCAAAGGCAATTACAAACAACAAGCAATTAAGGTAAGAATTAAAAAGTGAAAAAAAGATGAAAAAAACAGTATCAATAATAAGTATTGCGGCGATCGCCATGGTAATGGTGTTTTCGTGCTCGAAAGAAAATGCAACCGATAAGCCTGTAGAAAAACAAGAACTGACGGCTTATGAAACGCACATTAATAAAACCCTGAAGGATTTCAAACAAAAGATGGAATTTATCCGCGCCAACCCGAACCTGAAAAGCGGCGAAAGCGTACCCGCCGACTCAGCCGTATGGCTGCTGGAAGCCACCATCAATTTCTCCCATGCTTTCCCCAATGAATATTACAATGAATTTAAAACCGACACCCTGACCTTAACAGTTGCCCGCAATACAAACGGCAGTGTTGATATAAACGAGTTGACAACCAAATACGACGAAATGATACAGGCTGTGGCAGATGTTTACCACAGTTCAGGTTTTGAAGAAAAAGGGCTGGCAGTGGTTGACCTGGAAGAGGCTGATATTACGGAAAGCGAGATTGAAATTAATGTACAGGTACTGACAGGCGACAAAAGCAACGACCCGCCACCACCGCCACCTGTAAACGGGCCTTTTGAGGATGGAGATGACTGGTGGTATGGTAAAAATGTTGGACATTGCTATGATCCTGGTAGTATTTTAGAGGATGCCGCAGATCATTTATACTGGGAAACTTCTGGCTTGGTACCTGACCCAAATGGAAATTATTTTTTTATTAATGAACATGAAATTATAGTTTCCGGAGGTGATATTGATTTCAGAAGACAGAATGATACCGAGGACAATTATCTTGATTACTACCTGTATTATTCAGTTGAAGGCACATCTTTGCCATTTAATGAATATGAAATGCTATGTATTGAATGGACAGAAATGAATAATTATTATTCCTATCTAATAAATTTAATGTTTAATTTTTTGCCAAATCAATATCTGCCAAATGTATTGGGTTTTTACGGCCATTCAATTGTTTCATTTGATCATTTGTACGATTATAGTATTGTGCAATCTCCAGAGAAAAGATATTGGCATGAAGATTTTTACTTTTGGAATAAAAGTGGATACGGTGGGAGATGGCCCTGTTGAATTGTAAAACCATAACCAGAACAGAAGGTGCCATTGTTGCCTTCTGTTCTGATTTTCTTAAATTTTCAATTTTCATTAAGTAATTTATAAATCTCTATAATTATAAATAAATGAACTTAAAATTAATAATTATCTTCAGTGTATTATTCATTCCCTATAATTTAATCTCACAGGAAAGTTTTGAATTCGTGATCCATGACACTTTAAATACACATGGTATTTCAACATTTACCGATAGCCAGGACTTCATTATTACTGTTGGTGTATCAGGTGATTCAGACAGTTCAGAATTTTATGCCATGATCTTAAAATATACAAATGAAAATGATATTCAAAAAAAGGTCTTTAATAAACAGGATACAGTATCTCTATTTAAATTTGGGTTTTTACTTTCCAATGGGAATTATTTCCTGGCAGGCGAGATTGATGATAGTGAGGAATACTATAGAAAGAACCTTTATATTGCAGAAATTGATCAGGACTTGAATATCGTATATGAAAAGATTTATGGAATTCCAACTGAATACAACAACATATGGTTGTATAATTTACTGTTGGATGCGGATAGTAATGTTATAATAAATGCCGAATTGAACGACTCTGCACCTGGAAATATTAAACATCACTATTTTGCAAAACTCAATACTCAGGGAGATACCCTGGTTACCTCAATCAATACCCAACTTGGTTGTCATCCCGGAAGTGAGTTGGTTCAAAAACCTGATAAAAGCGGGTATTATGTAATTGGGGGCTTTTTTTACTCCCATATGATAAAACTTGACAATGATCTGAATGTTACTGGTTGGATACAAACCGTAGCAAGCAATTGTTATTCCGGTTCGCTTGGTGCCAAGTTCCTTTCTTCAGGTGATCTTATTATTGGTAGTTTAGCAGCTCAAGAGGTTCCGGGTGCATTTTACGATTTGCGGGTTCGTGTTTGTGATACGACCTTAATTCCAAATAGGGATACTGTCATTTTTGATGAGGGATATAATTTTTTGCCATTGTATAGTGGCCTTGATTTTATAAATGAAAATAACATCTGGGTTGCTACCTATCCACAGTTAGGGGATTCATATTCTGAATGGGAATATGGACGTATTTACATTTTCGATGCAAACCTGAATGTAAAAGGCGCCAAATATTTCGGTGGTTCAACATCTTTATATCTCTTTTCTTTGAAAGTTTTGGATGACGGAGGATGTATTATTACCGGAATAACTCCTGATGATGGGGGAAAAGGTTACGACGATGTATTTATAAAAAAGTAATGCCGGGCGATATCATTACTAATGCCGAAGAAACACCTGATCCTGATGATCATGATGTTCTTGTTTATCCGGTACCGTTTACCAACGAGATTAACATCGAAACATATCGAAAAGCATTAACTTTTTCTTTGTTCAGTACTGCAGGGGAATGTTTTGTTTTAAATAAAAATTTATCTGTTCCAAATACAGAACTGGAAACTTCACACCTGAATAGGGGAGCCTATATTTATAAAATATCAGATAATGGTAAAACCATTCATACAGGAAAAATCATTAAAAAGTAAAAAACCTAAACTTAATAAAATGAAAACGAAATTTCAGTTATACACATTGTGTTCAATATTTATTTTTTCAGGATCAATTCTTTATTCACAAACATGCACTCAATGCGATAATAGTGGTAATCCACCGGGTACGTTAGCAAGTGAAATAGGACAAAACACTACTGCTTCAGGTTCATATTCATTTGCAGGGGGGATAAATTCTTCAGCTATTGAGTTAGCCTCTTTTGCATTCGGGGCAAGTGCATTAGCAAACGACGTTTATGCCGTCTCTTTAGGAGCAATGACCACTGCCGATAACAGTAACTCCTTTGCTCTTGGAAGTTTTTGCAAAGCAAGTGGAACAAGTTCATTCGTACTTGGAAATGGCCCGAATTCTGCATCCATATTGACAAATTCGATTGGATATTCGTTAATGGTTGGATTTAATTCTGACAAATCAACACTATTTGTCAGTCCATCAAGTGGTAATGGATCAACAGGTAAAATCGGCATAGGTGATGTCACCAGCCCATCAGCCAAGCTCCACATCAAAGCCGATGAAGGAGAGCAGGCCGCCCTGTTCATCGAGCCATATACATTTGGCGGCAGCTACGATGCCGAATTATGGATGGGCACCTCCGCTTATGGCCTCAGAGCCGCCTATGGAAAATTGTATTTTAATACCGGAGGGCATTACATCTTCAATTCACAAAATGCTAACATGGGCATTGGAGCATTAATCCCTACCGAAAAACTCGAAGTCAACGGAATGGTAAAAGCCACAGCATTCACAGGTGATGGTTCAGGGCTTACCAATGTGCCCGGTTCAGGTTATTGGGTGCTAAACGGCAACGATATGTACTGCTCAAACACTGGGAAAATAGGTATCGGCATTCAAATTCCAACAGCAAAACTGGAAGTAGCCGGAACGGTAAAAGCAACTTCATTTACGGGTAACGGTTCGGCACTTACCGGTGTAAAGGATTACCGCTGGCAAGACTCGTATTATGGCAGCATCACCACCAATGGCAAGGTGATTATCGGAATTGGCAATTACGGCGGAACTGAAAATAGCGAGCTGACTGACCCCCAGCTTGATGTAAGGTCGGAAGAGGAATACAACCACAAGCTTGCCAATTTTGTTGATAGTGATGGAAGAAGGGTATTTATTGTAACGAAGTTGTCCGAATCAGGGTATAGTTCATTGCCCGTATTGAATGATGCCGGGATATTTTGGAGTGATAACGAAGCAACAGGCAGCAACCAGAACAAAAATGCCGGTTTTGTGATTGCGGCGCACAAAGATGAAGCATACAACGGTATCAGGATCGACAAGGACGGCAATGTCGGTATCGGAAAAGAAATCCCAGAGGCTAAGCTGGATGTGGAGGGGGATATTAAAGCAAATACGATAATAACAAATACATTGAATGTGTCAGAATTTGAAATTTCAACACTTACAGTAACAGATAAATTATGGGCCGGTGAAATTGAAGTCACAAACCTTAAAGAATGGAAAGACTGCGTATTTAATGAAAAATATAATTTGATGTCTCTAAGTGAAACAGAAGCCTTCATCAGGCAAAACAAACACCTTCCCGGTATCCCTTCCGAAGCCGAAGTCTTAGAAAATGGGATTAACGTGGGCGAAATGAATGCACTGCTATTACAGAAGATTGAGGAGTTGACGTTGTATGTGATTGAATTGGAGAAAAAGATTAATAAATAGTAATGGATAAAACCAAAATAATATTTGTTTTCCTGATTGTGATATACGTTATTGTGCTCAAATATAATGGTTACGTACAATCAATTGAATCTGTTCATGATAATCCAGATAATATCAAAAAAAATATAAATGAGATAGTTTATCAATTTCCATTAATGCTTGGTTATTCATATTATCATAATTTTAATAACAGAATAGTACCTGGTTTTGGATTAAAATTAGGGTTTGGATACGTAATCAATGGCTATTATGGATTTGGATGGTCAGAAATGCTATCAGTTGAACTTAAGTTTAAACAATTGTTTTCAAAGAAAAAAACCATTTAATTGATTATGATATAGGTGTTACCTATTCATTAATGCCGATGCAATCAGCAATTTTTTATGGGGTCAATGTTAATTCAAATATTAGAATAATGAAGATTCTTAAAGCGGGTCTAAGCCTTAAAGTTGGAGAGTTAAAAGAAATTAATGAGAATCCCTTTGTCTGGTTTCTTTGGAATCCATATATTTTATTTTCGTTTTAATTAAAAAACAATCGTAATGAAAAATATAATTCTACTAATTTGCATTATTTTCATAATAAAATTTGCAAATTCACAAATATTTCCGAGTCCCTCTGGAACAATGGCACTTGGAAAAAAGAAAAGCAAAAATATATGGCAATGTGAAGCTTATGCATGGGCAGGCCCATTGTCATACAAAATGAATTCTACCGCCAGAAGGTTTACTTTTGATTTATCTTTCTGGAATGAATGCTGGTTACCCTTTGGTAGAGAGGATGGAAATTTTTGGCAAAACTGTATAAGCCAACCCCTTTGTGACCCAGGATGGAACAAAGTTGGAGAAATTACATTTATTAGAAACAATTTTACAGAATATCATAAATTGGATGTTGGCTGGAGAACAGCAGATATGCCTTTTTTGCTAAAGATTTCAGCGTATTTTCATGAAGTTCCGAATGAAAAACTTTATCAATCTGATAATGATCTAGCTTATTATTATGTCTCTCATTATTTAACAAGTATTTATACTGATCATACTTACCACGTTGATATGTTCATGAGTTTGGGCACAATTGCATTAATTGTTAATAAAAATGCTGTTATTATCAGAAAGCCTGGAATGAAACTAGTAACAAAGGACAGTTATTTGTCACGAACATTTTATTTTGGTGATATTGATGAATGTTTATCCCCAACATTAATATCTACTCAGTTTGATAATCAAAGTCACGATAATAATGGATTTGAAGATGAAATAAATAACTGTACTTTTATTACTTGCAATTTATCTGAATTTGATCAAGGTGATATTGGTACATTTTATGCTTATAAAGAGATTCGCGGTTCAATACCAAATCAAATGGCAAAATAACATTTGTCCAATACGATTCAGATCACCCCAATCAGGTAAGGCAAAAATGTATTATTACAAATGGTGCTGACATAACATTTTCTTCAGGAAAAAGTGTCAAACTTTACCCTTTTTATGCAAAGCCTGGAAGTCATTTTGTTGCTTCAATTGTACAAAAAGAGAAATATCCCGGATATGACGATGAACCTGAAAAATTAAATTTACCCCCATTAGAACAAGGTACTTGTAATCAAATGGCTAATACAAATGATTCTTTAATGAGTAATGTAAATCATTTTAAAGACGCTGATGATAACGAATATTCATCAGCTCATAAATGGTGGTTTTACCATCTATCCCAACCCCAACTCAGGTATATTCAATGTAGAAATTAACGATTCAAACAATAACAATTTCACCATTGAAGTAAGCGATATGATGGGCACAAGGGTTTATTTCATTGAGCATCTTCAGGCAGGGATCATTCAAATTGATATTACCAATAGCGCCAAAGGCATCTATTTTGTCAAAATCCTGGCGGGCGGGCAAACATTTACCAAAAAAGTAGTGTACCGCTAATAGTATATAGCATCTGGTAGTCATACCTCCCGGCGGAGCCTCCACGCTCCGCCGTTTAATCAGTATCAAACACATAAATTCCGGTGTAATTTGTGATTAAACCCTCTCTGCTACACTCCTCAATCGTTAACCCTATTAACCGGATTTACCATATTCGCCATACCAACAACAGCAAACCCAGGCCAATCAATAGTTGTCTACAATCCATAAATTTCAGTTCATAAAAAACCCGGCAAAAAACCGGGTTTAACAACTAACTATTTTAAAGAATAACTATTTAACAACCATCTCCGCCATTTCCCCATCGGAATACTTTCCGCTTTCCAGGTTTTTTTTAACCTCCGAAAAGGCATTGATTGTATATTCAACATCCTCCAGGGTATGCATGGCAGTTGGAATCAACCTGAGCATGATCTGCCCTTTGGGTATCACCGGGTAGGTAACGATGGAGCAAAATACATTAAACCCCTCACGAAGATCCTTAGTTACTTTAGTAGCTTCAGGAATGCCCCCTTCAAAATAAACTGGTGTTACTGGCGATTCCGTATCACCCAGGTTAAAACCCTTTTCTTTCAACCCTTTCTGAAGAGCGTTTACAATCGTCCAGAGTTTTTCTTTGTGTTGCGGTTCATTCTGCAGCATTTCCAACCGCTTCAACGAACCGATCACCATCGGCATCGGCAGTGATTTGGCATAAATCTGTGAACGCAAATTGTACATCAGGTAACTGATCACTTTTTTGTCCGCGGCAACAAAACCACCGATTCCCGCCATCGCTTTTGCAAAAGTGGCAAAATAAACATCAATCTCATCCTGCACCCCAAAATGCTCACCCGTACCGGCACCCGTTGCACCCATAGTTCCAAACCCATGTGCATCATCCACCAGCAACCTGAATTTGTATTTTTTCTTCAGTGCAACGATTTCTTTTAGTTTACCCAAATCGCCGGCCATACCATAAACACCTTCAGTAATGACAAGAATTCCTCCACCGGTCTTTGTCGTTAATTTTGTTGCCCGTTCCAGTTCTTTTTCAAGGTTTTCGATATTGTTGTGCGGATATACAAATCGTTTCCCAAAATGCAACCGCATACCGTCAATAATACAGGCATGAGCCTCCGAATCATAA
>JAWKKM010000053.1:0-27704 GCA_041393255.1 Bacteroidales bacterium
AAAAGGCAGAGAATTGGTCACGTTTTATTCCAGGCACCGGGCAAATTTACGCAGGCCGGGCCGGCGAAGGAACGGTAAACTTCTTAATAAACGCGTCGGTACTTACCTTTGCAGGCTTTCAGGTTTACAATGGCTTCTACATCACCGGCTATTTGGCCGGCTTGGGATTTTTTAATAAAACTTATCATGGTGGAATTAAACGCGCAGGAGTTTTAGCTTCGTACAAAAATCAGTGCTGTCCACTTAAAATAAGCTGAGGGACAGCTGTTTATAATTTAGTTCTTTGACATTTTTGTAATCTATATTTGTAAGCAGTTCATTTATAGGTGTTTTGTCCAGTAGTGATATTCCTAAAATCTGTAATATTTCGTAGGTTGAGCGTTCAATTTTTAACTCTTTACCTACAATGGCAACTAAGCAGTAAGCTATAATCGCTGAATAAATTTGTATCCTGACTGCGTTTTCTGACGTACCCCAGAATGCTTTAATCTTCAGGTGTTGTTTTATCCATTTAAAGAATAATTCAACCTGCCATCTGTTTTTGTATAGAAGCACAATCTCTTCGGCTGTCAATTCCATGTTGTTTGTCAAGTAAACGAAGTAACGGTTACTTTCAGCATCAAAGAATTTGATTCTCCGTAATTTATCAGGATAATCTTTTGAGACATAGAAACCAGACAATTTCCCAATCTGATCGCAAATCAGACCTGATTGTCTGTCGACTTTATTCGAATACATCCTGTTAAACTTCAGGTTTGCTTTTGCCCTTACTACAAAAAACGCAGAAAGTGTTGTTATCCGATAAAGGCGTTCAAAGTCAACATACCCACGGTCGAAAATGTAATATGCTCCTGTTTCGTATGGAATAACATCCATTACATTGACATCGTGAACCGAAGCTGCCGTAATGTGTATAAAAGCTGGTATTTGCGTGGTAATATCGTAAAGCGTATGGAGCTTTATTCCTCCTTTTGTTTTACGAAAACTAGCCCACCAGAAAACGCTTAAACACAAATCGATGGTTGAAGAATCAAAAGCATAAATCTTTCCTTTGATTTCAAAATCATCGTTAGCAAGCTTTTTTCTGGCCAAGTCAATCATGTAATAAGCAAAATCTTCAAAGATTCTGTAATTGCGCTTTTCGTTAGCTTTGGCCAGGTTGCTCCTTGTTACTGATTTCCCAAAACCAAGATGATAAGCTTTGCTTCGGTGAGCGTCAATAATGACTGTCAAATCACGCAAACTATCACGATTGGTCAGTTGGCCGAAGATCATACCAAGCAACTGGT
This sequence comes from Bacteroidales bacterium, assembly GCA_041393255.1. GTDB lineage: Bacteria > Bacteroidota > Bacteroidia > Bacteroidales > JAADJA01 > JAADJA01. The sequence continues at coordinate 1,290 of JAWKKM010000053.1, forward strand.
TCCAGCAGGTAAAATGCCTTACATACTTGTTGCCCGAATACTTGGTAACAAATTTATCGAATACCCTTTGTGGTAAAAAACCTATTAGTTGAGCGAAAACGTATTTTCCGGTGTTCATGTGATAATTAAAATCCACGAACTTAACTGATTCAAATCGTCACGCTCAAAAAAGCCGCGTAAAGTATAGATTTACAATTGTTTCAATGAACGTTATTTAATTTTTAGTGGACACTAATGATATACTTATTTTTTTAAAAATGACTTCCCAAACTTTAAAACTCTTTTTAATATCAGTTCTAAATACATTAATGGTATCAATTGTTGTTTTTCCATTTTTGTCGGGATGGTCAGTTCTGTCAAGTCTCACAGTTATCATGGGCATGAAAATGCGTATTCATTCATTGCTTTAGCCCTGTAGCTTGTTTTACAGTAAATAAAGGTGAAGTAACAAAAGAACTCCCCGGTGAAAAAAAGGAGGTTTTTCGCTTTCCGGTTATAAAAAGCTGGACGAAGAACTTGACCTTTTTTTAAAACTTTTAATATTGATTCGACCGAAATAGAACTTCCTGCCAACGGTTTGTTTGGGTATATGAATTTCGACGCCATCCAGCACTTTGAAACCATTCGGTTTACTTCCGATAAAAAAGGAGAGTACCAGATTCCGGAAGTGAAATACTGTTTTTACAAGTATGTGGTTGCGATAGATCATCATAAGAACCAGATTCACATAGTTGAAAACCTGCTCGAAGACGAAAAATCGCAAATGGATTACATCCATCATTTGCTGAGTGAACCTAAATTTTCCACCTCGAAGTTTAAGCCGGTGGGTGAAGAAACTTCCAACATCACAAACGAAGAATACAAATACATGGTAACGAAAGGGAAGGAACACTGTTACCGTGGCGATGTTTTCAGATTGTTTTAAGCCGACAGTTTTCACAGGAATTTGAAGGCGATGATTTTAATGTTTACCGTTCTCTTCGCTCGATAAATCCTTCACCATATTTGTTTTATTTCGATTACGGAACCTATCGGATTTTGGTTCCAGCCCGGAAGCTGAATTGAGAATTAAAAACAATAAGGCGTATATTCACCCGATTGCCGGAACTTTTAAACGTACCGGAAATGATGGTGGGACCGCGAACTCGCAGAAAAAACTGAGCAAGGCAAAGAAAAAGAAAGGAAATGCAGAACATGTGATGCTGGTCGATCTGGCCCGCAACGACTTGAGCCGCAATGCCGACCACGTAATTGTGGAAACCTACGCGAAGTACAGTTTTACTCACATGTTATTCATTTGGTTTTCGCAGGTTTCGGGCGAGATTACCGAGGAAACAAACCTGATTAAAGTGTTAGGTGAAACATTTCCGGCCGGAACACTTTCAGGAGCACCAAAATACAAAGCCATGGAACTCATCGATAAATATGAAAACCAAAGCAGAGGCTATTATGGCGGGTGCATTGGTTATCGCAGCTTCGACCGCACATTAAACCATGCCATCATGATTCGCTCTTTTCTGAGTAAAAACAATAAATTATTTTACCAGGCGGGAGCCGGAATTGTGGCTGATTCACAAGAAGAAAGCGAATTGCAAGAGGTAAATAATAAACTGGCGGCACTAAAAAAGGCCATCGAAATGGCAAAGGAGATTAATTAGTAGAGAGTAATAGTAGTAAGAAAAAGAATTATGAAAATAGTAGTTATCGATAATTACGATTCGTTCACCTACAACCTGGTGCATGCAATCAAGAAGATTTCAGGGTTGACGGTTGATGTTTTCCGCAACAACGAAATTTCATTGGAAGATTTGGAAAAGTACGATAAAATTGTGCTTTCTCCCGGACCCGGGTTACCGGAAGAATCTGGATTACTTCTCGAAATTATCAAAGAATTTGCACCAAAGAAAAGCATGCTCGGTGTTTGTTTGGGGCATCAGGCCATTGGTGAAGTTTTTGGTGGAAAACTGCTCAATATGAAAAAGGTACTGCATGGAATTGCTACGCCTGTTGAACTTACGGAAACAAATCGGTTCTTTTTTGAAGGATTGCCAAAAACTTTCGAGGTGGGCAGGTATCACTCATGGATTGTTCAAAGAAGATTTACGGAATGTTTTGAGTTACCAGCTACGATAACGACGGTTTTATTATGAGCATGAAACATAAGGAATATGATGTTGAAGGGTTCAGTTTCACCCCGAATCGGTACTGACACCACTGGGGGAACGAAATTTTAAAAAACTGGCTGAAAACCGATTTGAACGATAAATAAATTGGAAACCAGAATAAATAATCTTCGGACTTCCGACTTCGGATTTCCGTTAAAGTTCGAAAAAATGAAAGAAACATTACAATATCTTTTTTGAGGGAAACACCCTCACGCGCGAACAGGCAAATCAATTCTTTTGGGTGTTGGAACAGGGCAGTACAGCGAAATGGCCTTCGCCTCCTTCCTTACCATTTCAAAAATGCGGCCCATTGTTTCGGAAGAACTGGCCGGATTTCGCGATGCGTGGCAGGCGACCTGCAAACCGACCTTTCGGAATATAATGCCATTGATGTGGTGGGAACCGGTGGCGACGAAAAAAATACGTTTAATATTTCAACATTGGCTTGTTTTATTTTGTCCGGCGCCGGAGTAAATGTAACCAAACATGGTAACTACGCAGTCTCGTCAGCAAGTGGGTCCTCAAATTTGCTCGAATTTCTGGGTTACAAGTTCAGTAACGACCTTGGCAAATTGAAAAATGATCTCGATAGTGAAACTTCTGTTTTATGCATGCGCCACTTTTTCATCCGGCGATAAACATATTGCACCTGCGCGCGCTGCTTTAAAAGTACCTACTTTTTAATATTTTAGGACCGATGATAAATCCTTCTTCACCAAAGTACCAGGTACTGGGAGTGAACAACGAAAATTTCAACCACTACTGAAACGTTTCCAAAATGCTGGATGTGAACTTTATGATTGTAAACAGCAAAGACAGATCGCTGATGAAGTTTCATTAACTTCGGATACGCATTTCGCAAAAAATGGTGCAGAAGGGTTTCTTTCACCGGCAGATTTTGGTTTTGAAAAAATTACTCCGGAAAAACTTTTTTGGAGGAAATTCAGTAGAAGAAGCTGCAAAGATATTTTTGAATATTCTGGAAGGGAAGGCACTACTGAATAAAACAATGTAGTGGTTGCCAATGCAGCACTTGGTTTAAATCTTGTTTTTGCTGAAAGAGATTTGAAAGAATGTGTTGAAATGGCAACTGAGTCGCTAAAAAAGTGGAAAAGCACTGGAAAAATTAAAAGCTGTAACTAATTAACTGTCATTTCGAATCCGCCATCTGGCGGATGAAATCTCTTACTTGGAACAGATTTCTCCTCCTGCGTCGTCGAAATGACAAAAAGAAAAAAATAAAGAATATGAACATTCTCGACAAAATTATCGAAGCCAAAAAGAAGAAAGTGGCTCACCAAAAGAAGTTGGTAGATGTTGAAATGCTGAAGGATATTCCTGATTTTTCCAGGGAGTATGGTCGCTGAAAAAACTTACTAAGAACAGGCTCATCAGGAATTATTGCTGAATTCAAACAACGATCTCCTTCAAGAGGAGATATCAATCTGTCAGCAAAAGTGGAAGAGGTAACAAAAGCACGTTGATGCCGGTGCAGCAGGATTGTCGGTTTAACCGAGCCCAAATTTTGGCGGTCACCAGGCCAATTTAGTGAGAGCTCCGAAACCAACCCTGAAATCCCAATTCTTCGAAAAGATTTTATGATTGATCTTTATCAGTTGGTTGAAGCAAAAGCTTACGGAGCCGATGTTATTTTGCTTATGCAGCTTGTCTGGAACATGAACAGAGCTGAAATACTGGCAAGGCGAGCAAAAAATCTGGGAATGGAAGTTCTAATGGAGAGTTATAATGAGGCGGAACTGGAAAAGCTGAACGATTTTGTTGATATTGTGGGAGTAAATAACCGCGACTTAAAGACTTTTAACGTGGATGTGGAAACATCAGTAAGATTAGCAAAACTTATTCCTGACCAATTCGTGAAAATTTCAGAAAGCGGATTAACGGGGCCCAAAAAGAAATTCATTACTTGCGGAAGAAAACGGCTTTAGGAGGTTTCTGATAGGCGAAACATTTATGAAGGCAAAATCCGGGTGAAGCCTGTAAAAAGTTTATTGAGAGTTGAAGAAGTTTAGCGAAGCTTGTCATTTCGATGGAAGAATGACCGAGAAATCTGCTAAATGAAAAAAGAATATGATAAAACAACTTAAAATAAAAATCTGCGGAATGAAGTTTACTGAAAACCGAGAGGAAGTTCAACAACTTCCGATCGATTTTTGCAGTTCATTTTTTCTGTCCGCCTTCAAAAAAAGATATATAGGCAAAAATCCTCCCTCTGGTCTTTTTAATTCAGAAAAACCAAAAGGTTGGGGTTTTTGTTGATGAAATGCTTTCGAGATTTTGGCGTTGGCAAAAAAATCTGGGATTTGATTATATTCAGTTACATGGAAAGGAAAATCCCAAAACCTGCCAGCTATTGAAAAATCAAGGATTGAAAATTATCAGGCATTTAGTATAAATGAAACTTTTCAATTTCATGAGACAGAACCATTTGAGTTGCCAGCTATTTTCTTTTTGATAAAAATCAAAATTTCCCGGTGGTTCAGGGAAAGAGTTTGACTGGAAGATTTTAGGCCACAAAGGAAACACCAGTTTCTTCTGAGTGGCGGAATCCAACCTGAAGATGCAGAAGCGATAAAATATTGACCATCCGCAGTTTGTCGGAGTAGATTTAAACAGCGGGTTTGAAGATGGTGCTGGATTAAAAAATATTGAAAAACTTAGCTTTATTGAGGAAATTCATTCTGTAAAAAAATCTCTGTGTACTCAGTGGAAAAAATCAACCACAGATTACACAAAGAAGACACAGAGTATTACGGAGAAAAACAAATAAGAATATGAAGTACGCAGTTAACGAAAAAGGATAATACGGAGGAATTTGGCGGGGCATGGATTCCCGGAAATGATGTACACCAATATCGACGAACTAAAAACCAAATATCTCAAAATTATTGGTTCAGACGAGTTCAGGAACGAATTCGATCAGCTAATGAAAGATTATGTAGGAGGCCGTCTCCATTGTGTATTACGCTAGTAGGTTGTCAGACATTACGGTTCAAAAATCTATTTAAAACGCGAAGATTTAAAGCACATGATTCACACAAACTGAACAACACGATTGGCCAGATTTTACTGGCTTTAAAAGCTGGGGAAAACACGTATTATCGCGGAAACCGGCGCGGGTGTAGCATGGAGTTGCCACTGCTACGGTGTGCACTGAAAGTGTTAAATGTGTAGTTTACATGGGGGCGCTTGATGTATCGAGGCAGGCACCCAATGTTAGAAAATGAAAATGCTCAGGGCAGAAGTTATTCCTGTGCACAGTGGTAATAAAACTTTAAAAGATGCTACCAACGAAGCGATGCGCGACTGGATTAATAATCCGGTGGATACACATTATTGTTGGCTCGGTAGTTGGTCCGCCCTTTTCCCGACATGGTGGCACGGTTTCAATCCATCATCAGCAAAGAAATGAAAAGCCAGCTAAAGAACAGACAGGCAGTGAATTTTAACGCGGGTATTGGCGTGTTGGCGGAGGCAGCAATGCAGCCGGGGCATTTATCATTTCTGGAGGATGAGCAAGTGGAACTGATTAGCGTGGAGGCAGCCGGAAAAGGAGTTGATACGCCGGAAACGGCAGCAACTTTAAACAAATCGGATCTCCGGGCATTTTTTGCTCAAGTAAAACCATGTTAATGCAAAACAGCGACGGTCAGATTACCGAACCGTATTCGATTTCAGCCGGGCTTATTATCCGGGAATTGGGCCATTGCATGCGTCTTTTAAAACAGGCCGTGCAAAATATCTGGCTGCTACCGATGAGGAAGTTCTTCAGTCAGCACTTTTAACTCAAAAGGAAGGAATTATTCCGGCGTTGGAATCAGCACATGCACTGGCAGCTTTAGAGAAAATAAAAATGAATCGGATGATGTGAATGTGGTAATAACCCTCCGGCAGCGGAAATAAGGATATGGAAACCTATTTAAATTATTTCGGATATTGAATTTTCCTGTCATTTCGAAGGTACGACTGAGAAATCTGTAATGCTTTATAGGAACAGATTTCTCCTCGTTTACTCATCGAAATGACGCAAAAACTTAACAACATGAAAAACAGAATAAATCAACTTTTTGAGACAAAAAAAGAAGAACAATACTTTCGGTATATTTTACTGCCGGTTTTCCCTAATCTTAATGACACCGTTCAAATTATTCAGGAGCTGGAAAAAATGGCGTTGATCTTATCGAAATAGGAATGCCCGTTTTCTGATCCTACTGCAGATCGCCAACGATTCAACTTAAGCGAGGTTGCATTAAAGAATGGCGTAGATAACAAATTGATGTTCGGGCAGTTAAGCGAAATTCGAAAATCCGGTAAAATTCCATTGATTTTAATGGATAATTTTAATCCGTTTTTGATTTGGCGCAAGAAGAATTTGTAAAGTGTAATGAAGCAGGTATCGACGGAACCATTTTGCCCGATCTTCCGCTGGAAGGGTTTGCGAAGAAACATTACAAAGGATGTTTTTACCCAATATAATCTTCATAATATTTTGCTGATAACGCCGCAAACTTCTGAAAACAGAATCCGGCAAATCGATGAGGCGTCAAACGGATTTATTATCTCAGTATCTTCTTCATCGACCACCGGAGCTGGAAAGTGGAAGATTTTCAGCGGGATTATTTTGAACGGATTCAGAACATGAACCTAAAAAACCCGCGGCTCATCGGTTTTGGAATTTCCGACCATGCAACGTTTTTCAACGCCTGTAAGTATGCAAATGGTGCAATAATCGGTAGTGCATTTGTAAAATCGTTTGATGAAAAGGAAACAATCAACAAAAATATTTCATCCTTTGTTAATCGAATTCTTACCGTTAGTTAATAATCTGAAACTTACTTTACAGTTGAAAAAATGCTATACAATTAGATTTATGTTTTCGAAACAGGTTTAACATTTCAGGTGGTAACAGTCCGGTTCCCAATAGTTTAAAAAAATGGAAATAAAGCGAGTTAACGATTGTTAAACCATATTTTACAACATACCAGATTATTGTTAAACTGTTATTTTAAAAGTGCGAATTAAAACAGAAAACCATGTTAGAATATGCAAAAGTAATTCTGCCTAAGTAAGTTTCAGTAAGGAGCTTTTCAGAAAAGAAGTTAATCAAATGTATTAACTGGGTAGACAAGAAGTGAGGTACAGGATTTACGAATCACAATTGTATTAAAAATTTCAGAGAAATTATATCCAGATGTTCTGGACAGAAGCATTTTCGAACGCTAGCTTAAAAATTATGACAGGCGGATATTTTATCCGCCTTTTTTATCAAAAAATCTGCAAACAGGCAAAATTCTACTACCAATGCGCTTTTTTGTGCTAATTCAGTTTGCAAACAGAATCCGTATTTACACATTCAAATTAGTCATTCATTGATATTCTGATTTACCTGTTTCCTGTTTATGTAATTTGACTAAAAAGCTAGGAAATTTGATTTTCAAATAGTGTTCAAAGCAAAGAAAATAACGGGGAGCTAGGGGAATTAATTTATTAAATAAGGCACATCCGATTTTACATAGAAATAGTTAAACAGCATTACAAAGAATGTAAAAAAAGTGCAAATATCGACAGATTGTGGGTATTAAACTCCCGTTTCCCCGGCGGGAGTTTTCTTTTGTTTTGACCAGGGCAAACACGTGACCTTTATTATTAATATAATTATTTATCTATGAAAAAAGTACTGCTTATTCTATTATGGCTTTGTCGGTTGGAATAAATTGCTTATTCGCCCAAACAAAGCAGATTACGGGAAGAGTGACGTCGGCAGACGACGGATTTTTCCGATTCCGGGAGTATCGGTCTCGGTTAAAGGGAACGACTACCGGAACAATTACAAATGTTGAAGGAACATATAGTTTAACGGTTCCTGAAAATGAAGTTTTGGTGTTTTCCTTTGTAGGAATGAAACCGAAAGAAGTGCCAATTACCGGCCAAACAGTTTATAATGTTGTTCTTGAAACCGAAACAATTGGTGTAGGTAGGGTTGTAGTAACCGCAATGGGAATTCGAAGAGAGAAAAAAAGCCACCGGGGTATTCAGTTAGTGAATTTAATGCCGACGATTTTGGGAATGTCGGAAATGATGACGCTACAAAAGCACTGCAAAGGCAAAGTTGCGGGGTCTCCATTTCTGCGGGTTCTGGTGCACCCGGAGCAGCAACAAGGGTTATCGTCGGGCTTTCATCAATTACCGGGAGCAACCAGCCACTTTATGTGGTCGATGGAGTCGATTAATAACAGCTACTCAAGTGGTAATGCTACTGAAAACTCAATGAATGTAAATGCCAAAGTAGATTTTGGTAACTCGGCAGCGGATATTAACCCTGCCGATATCAAGCATTCATTCGGTTTTAAAGGGTGCTGCAGCATCAAATCTTTATAGTTCAAGGGCGGCAAATGGTGTTATAATGATAACCACTAAAGGGAGCTAAAAATAAAGATCTGGTGGTAAATGTTTCCAGTTCTTCTGCTTTTACCGAGGTTGGACGACTACCTTATTTCCAACAAAAATTCGGACAAGGCTGGAGCGGAACATACGACAGTAAGGAAAACGGAAGCTGGGGCCCGTTATGGATGGGAAAGACAGGTTGACCGGCTATGTTGTTGATAATGTTCGGCAAGTGGCTCCGTTCTCTTACAAGGAAAATGGTATCCGTGATGTTTATGAATATGGATACTCTTTAAATAATACAGTTGCACTTTCAGGAGGAAACGAATTTATGGGCTGAGTATGCATCGGCTGCAATTCAAAAAACGATGGTGTGCTACCTGGCGATGTTGATGTTCTGAATAAGCCGGCAGAGTTTTAAAGCAAACGGAGGAACCGATAAAACCAAACTCAATTTCGGGATGACATATATTAACCGTGTGCAGAAAACGATTCCAGCAGGGCAGGGAGACGATGCCGGAACGGGTGCGGTAATTTATTCGGATATTTTGTATCAACCGATGAATCACTATTTGCCAGATTACAGAGATTATAATTACAAGTTTAATAATCTGGATAACTATTATAACGGATATGCTCAGAACCCATATTTTACGTTAAACGAAACAGGTGCAATGGCAGATCAAAACCGTATAATCGGGAATCTGAATATAATTCAGGATATTGTTGAAGGACTAAGTATTTCGTTTACCGGTGGGGTTGATACCTATTCTCAATTCTCAAAGGTGCATGGTGCAGTAGCCAAAGTAACTCCTGGTTCAAATAATGATGGAACTATTAATGATGTTGCCGGAGCTGTTAAAGAAGAAGCAAAATATAATACTCAGTTGAATAGCGACCTTGTTATCACCTATAAAAATGAAATTGATTTATTTGAAACCTGAAGTATAACTTGCTTCTTGATAATAACGTAAATCAACGTTCATTTAAACGCGACAATATTGTTTCGAAAGGACTAGTGGTTCCAGGGTATTATAATGTTGGAAATATCAGTGGTTCTGCTGAGGATTTATACAAGTGAATACAAAAGGAGTTAGTTGGCGTATTTGGTCAGTTGGGACTTGAATTTAACGATCTTTTGTTTGTTAATTTACAGGCCCGTAACGACTGGTCGTCTACCTTGCCTATTGGCAACAACTCTTTCTTCTATCCGGGTGCGACCATGGGGTTCATCTTTTCAGACTTAATTCCTGAAAATAAAATTCTTTCTTACGGAAAATTCAGATTGAGCTATGCACTTGCGAACGATGCAGCGCCGTTTATGACATCAGTTACAGACCATCAATCTTACGCGCAGGTGGATTTGGTAGGCTTGCAAACTATCCGGTTGGTGGAATTCCTGCCTACGAAAAATATCAACGTTTGGGTAATCCTAATTTGAAGCCGGAGATTTCAAGCGAGTTGGAAATTGGTACCGACCTGAGATTCTTCTCCAATCGTATTGGCGTTGACCTGGCCTATTATAAAAAAGAGAACTACCGATTTGATAATGTTAGCCAATATTGCTGCGTCAACTGGTTACAGAGAGGTACTGCAAACCTTGGTCAGATTACCAACGATGGTATTGAGTTGGCTCTTAACATAACTCCGGTAAGCACTTCTAACTTTACATGGGACTTTACTTATTTATACAATAAAGCAGATATGGTTTTGGACAAATTATCGGAAGAGTTGGGAGTTTCTGAATATGTGATAAACTCGGCTTACGAAACCGGGTGTGGCCATTCCGGGTGAACAGCTGGGAATGTACCGAATTCCGGACTATAAATATTCTCCGGATGGTAAAATTATTGGCGATAACGGACTTCCAGTGGAAGGTGATAAAAAACTGGTAGGTTCTTCGGTTCCCGATTTCATGATGTCGCTTACAAATAACCTTCCAATTCAAAGGGTTTAGGTTTTCATTCCTGTTCGATTATCAAAAGAGGTGGTTTGATGTATTCAAATACGGCCGGTGCAACTTTCTGGTCAGGAAATAACGAGCAGTCAACTACTAACGACCGTCGTCCGTGGGTGATTCCGAATACAGTAACCGAAATTAAAGATTCCGAAGGAAATACTACCGGTTATGCTGAAAATACAACTCCTGTTGTAGACAACTGGCACGAATACTATTCAGCAAATACCAATAAACCCATTGAAGATTTCAAGATTAATTCCAAAGAACTTTCATTAAACTAAAGAGAAGTTTCTTTATCCTACAGGTTTAGCGGTTCGCTGCTTGAACGTACATTCCTTTCAACAGCTAATGTTTCACTGTTCGGAAGAAACCTGTTCTGTGGACACCGGCAAAAAACAGTTATGTTGACCCGGAAACAACAACATGGGATAACGACATTGAAGGATTATTTGGTGAGTTTAACGGGCTCCTTCAGTTAGAACTTATGGACTGAAATTGGACTTAACCTTTTAAATATAGAATAGAATGAAAAAGTTAATTATAATATTAAGTACTGTCCTGTTTTTATCATCTTGCACGATAAATTTCTGGACATTAATGAAAATCAAATTATCCGACCGATGTTTCCGGATGAATTACTACTAACTTCTTCCATTGCATCAGTTACGAATGTTTATTGTGCCGATTGGGGTTTAATTGGTTCTTTCTGGTCGCAACACTGGGCACAGAATAACACCTCATCGCAATATAAAATATACGAATCATATGCAATCAGCAGTAATACGAATGTTATTGAGCGCTCTTACCGTGCTATGTTTGTTGACGGACTGAGTGACAATGAAATTTTTCTGAAAAAAGTGAAAACGAAAACTGGGAGCCTATTTAATGGGTGCAGTGATTAAAGCTTACGGATTTCAGTATTTAGTTGATTTGTATGGAAATGTTCCTTATTCTGAAGCTTTTTCTGGGTGCCGAAAAGTTGAATCCGGTTATCGACAAAGGTGAAACTATTTATGCAGATATTTATGATTTGCTGGTAGATGCTTTAGTAAGATTTCAATGCTTTTGTACCGGAACTTTACGAAACAAACGATATTATATTTGAAGGTCATCTTGATGACTGGATGGCGTTTGCAAATTCATTAAGATTACGAATCTTATTACGTCAGTATGATGCAAACTCTTCATTTGCTAATACTGAAATTTGATTGATTTCTGATATGGAAGCCGGAAATATTTTTCTTCTTGACAAAGATGTTGCGGTTACCAATTTTGAAGATGCTGACAGTAAATCAAATCCTTTGTATGAAAGCGATCAGAGAACAGTAAACACAACCAATAATATTAAAGCGTGCGCCACTTTTATTTCTTATCTTGAGGCAAACAGTGATTCTCGTCTTGAAACATTATTTACCCCAGTTGATGGCAGCTATTACGGTATGGTTCCGGAGTTCGTATAATGTTCCTTCATCCGAATTCGAGGCGCCAAAACTAATTGCATCTCCAGTAGCTAGAGCCAACCATGCCGGTTTACTGGATGACTTATGCTGAATCGAACTTTTGATTGCAGAAGCTTATTTAAGATTAGGAAACACCGAGAAAGCACAAGAATATTATGAGTGGTGTTACTGAATCATTTGCGCATGGGAGCTGAAATTGGCGAGTTGTTAACCGGTGCATATGCTTTCCCAACTACCGGTTTTAACGATCAGTTAAAGGCAATCATCATGCAGAAATGGGTTGATGCAGCTGATGGAGGCCGCGGAATTGATCGCACATTGAACGTATCAGAACTGGTTACCCTGAAGAATCAACAATTAGCGATCAAATTGCAGAAGGCTACGAACTTCCGGGTAATTATATTCCGGGTACTTTAATTTACAGTAAGAAAGGTACAGCAGGAGGCATACTTCCAGAAGATTTCCATACGCCGATAGTGAGTTGAATTTCAATTCGAATGCAGCTGAATACAAAGCATTGTCGGATGCCGATGTGATTTTACAATATGTATGGTGGAAAAATTAAATAGTAATAAAATGAAATTAATAAAATATTCTTTAGTTCTATTGTCGGTCGTTTTCTTTCTTGCGTCATGCGAAGGATTACGATAAGCTATCACGACAGAAACACCTGCGCCGGTATGATTAATCGGTAGTAACCCATTGGTTTTATTCAAAGGGACTCCTTATGTTGAGCCTGGAATATATGCAGCCGAAATTGCAAACGGCGATACAACAGAGCTTGAATACGAAGTATTAAACGAAATAAATGATATAACGGGAACCTATAAATTACAATATAAAGTAACTAATTCAGAAGGGTATGATTTCTATATCTCGAGAAACGTAAATATTGTAAGTTTTACTGGTTACTGTGTTGAAATTCCTTCCGGGACCTACGATGGAATCGTGTAAACAGAAATGTCGGCGGTGTAGTTCAGATTACTAAACTTGCACCAGGGTTTATCAAATCAGTGATTTGCTCGGTGGTTATTATGATCAGTATGTGGGATATGGTCCTGCAACAGCTGCACCTGCCATTCTGGTTATCGAAGAGAACGGAGAAATCAGAACTGAACTTGAAATACTGAGGCATGGGGCGAGATTACAGGGTCAAATTTCGGCTGATGCAGAAAACAGTGTATTAACATTTAGTGCATTGATTGTTGACGAAGAATTTGGTTTTGATGTTCAATTAACCCTAAAATAAAGAGGAATTATGAAGAAATATCTGATATATATGTTAGCGTTCGTAAGTGTTATTCTTTCATCGTGTGATGAAAAGGAAGATTACGATCAAATCAATTCTGAGTGGTTGGAAACTTCCGGTGAATGGTGGATAAAGTTCTCCAAAAACCGACTATGAAACAGGCTGTAAGTACTTACTTTTAATACAGCTGATGATGTTGCTACTGAAATGTGGATTTGGGATAAAGGCAACTGGAAAAATATCAAATTCAAATGTCCGGTTGATGTTTCAAACCTGACGTTTGGTGGCAGCAATTTAGACAATACAAATTCTGATGTTACAATTACGGTTGCAAATGGTAAAATTGAAAAAGATGGCGGATTGTCAACCGCCGGAAATGTAACCGACAAAATATCTTTTGAAATCTCTTTTAGCGATGAGCCGGGCGTGGTTTACCAAGCAGTTGGTACCCGCAAAACAGGTTTTGTCGAGGATGAACATTGATGTTTTTTGTAAATCTGAAAGGGTGCCCGTTGGGTGCCCTTTTTTATTAGAATTTGTATGTGGCTAATTTTCAATGGTTCTTCTAAAATTTGGTTTTTCATCTTTTAAGTGTTGAATTTTTCGAACTACTTCCATTCCGCTAATAACTTTTTCAAATGCTGCAAAGCCTTGTCCATCCGGATTGCGTTTGCCTCCAAAATCGAGTTCGGGCTGGTTGCCCACACAAATAAAGAATTCGGTAGATGCTGTTCCCGGTTCCATTCGCGCCATCGACAATGTTCCATCTACATGCTTTAGCCCGGTTTATTCGTTGTTTCATGAATAATGGGTTTATTTTTCAAGCAGTACCTCTGAAAATACACCGCCCTGAACAACTTCAATTTTTACATCGTTATCGGGTTGATTATCCATTCGGACAACACGATGAAAATGGCATCTTTATAGGTTCCGCTTTCCACATGATCGAGAAAATTGGCGGCTGTTACAGGTGCTTGAATAGTATCAATTTCAAGCAGAATATCGCCCAAACCGGTAGTCATTTTTACTTTGGGTAATTCTTGTGCCCATCCATTAAAAAACAGAAAAATTGCAATAATTAGATATGATATTTTCATTTTATCGATAGTTTGTCGGCGTAAAAAACCAATATTGAATATTCAAAAGTAAGAAAACCTGGTATGAAAAAGCTGCAATTTCTGTTTATTCTAAAACCTCATTTCCTCTACCGTTTTTGCCCGGATTTCGAAGGTTGAGACCTTTTTAAAGTCGCAGCCAAACGTGAAAAGTGTTGAGGATATTCCGGAAATTCCTTTTTCAATGCAACTTATAAAATTATGTTCAGGCAGCCACTTGATCATTCCGATACAACCAAAGGCTTTTCCTGCAGCGTATTTTGCTGGGTGATAGAGGAAAGACAATACTTCGCTGCTGGTTACAGAGGGGTATGATGCTAATCGTGCAGAAAGTCCGTCGTTTATTGAAGAGCTTAACCCGATGCTAAATTCGAACCAGATTTTTGTGGAGCATCGTTATTTTGGAAATCCTGGCCTGATTCTGTAAACTGGGATTATCTGACGGTTGCCAATGTTGCCGAAGATCATCATGCTGTTGTTGAGCTTTTTAAAAAATACTACACTGCAAAATGGGTAAATACAGGTATTAGTAAAGGCGGACAAACTGCAGTTTACCACCGGTTTTTTCCTGGCGATGTTGATGCTACATTAGCTTATGTTGGCCCTTTGAATTTTGGTGTAGAGGATGGAAGACATGAACCGTTTATTAATAAAAAAGCAGGAACGGCAGAACAACGAAAACAAATCTTGGATTTTTCAACTGGCTGTACTTCGAAACAGGGATAAAAATATTACCGATATTTGGATAAGTTTGTGCCGCAGGAAATTATACATTTCGTATTTCGCATGATGAGGTACTCGATTTTTGTGTGCTCGAATATTCATTTTCAATATGGCAGTGGGGAACTTATATCAGCAAATTCCATCGAAAAATGCGAATGCAGAAGTGCTCTTCGAACACTTGATGAAGGTGGCGGATCCTTCCCTATTTTTCACTTGAAGGAATGGAGGCTTTTTTAAATCCTTTTATGTTCAGGCAGCCCGCGAACTTGGTTATTACGGGTATGATACAAAACCTTTGAAGAAGTACCTAACAATAAAAAATGCAGAAGGTTATCTCCGCTATGTCTTTCTTCCTGCCGATTTAGAAATTAAATACGAAAAAGAGAGACATCGCAGGAGGTCAAAAAATTTATTCAGGAAACGGATGCCAGGATTCTGTTTATTTATAGTGGTACGATCCGTGGTCTGCTTCGGCATTTAACGTACCCGATAAACCAAATTTTCTTAAAATTGTAAAACCGGGGGAAGTCATTCTACCCGGATTAAAAATCTTCCTGCCGAACAACAAGTGCAGATAAAAGAAAAATGGAATCCTGGTTAACGGAATTCCATTTCTTATTGGTAAATAAATTATTTGCAAAATCTTACTTGACTACACTTTATCAGGAACAACAAAAGGAGCCCCTGTAATTTCTTGTCAGGTATTCATCGGCATCCGGATCGTTTACAAATTTTTTCAGAAGCCGGGTCAAAAGTTAATACACGCCCCAAACAGTAAAACTTGATATTTCCAAGATGTGCAAGCCCTGAAGAAGATGAGCCGTTTCAACCGGTCGTGCAAGATTGTTTTGTCATGGGCACGAACTGCATCAATAAAGTTTTTGAAGTGTCCGTCTGTTCCACCTAAACCACGGTCAATTTCCGATCCCGATTTCCTCCATCCGCGCCCGATTTTCCGGGTTCGCGTTTTTGGCCCATGTAGAACTGGTATTTATCGTAACCATCAACAACCAAAACACCCTTGTCGCCATAGAAAATGTTTCCAACGGTAACTCCTTCTTCGGTATTGGTGCACCACGGACGAACTTCAAACTGAATAATTTTGTCTTCTTCCGGATAATTATAGATGAAGAAAGTACTTCTGGTGTTTCTTTAGCATCATTCCAAAGGAACTTGCCACCCATTGAAGTAATTTTTGGTTGGTAGCCCAACGCAAGACCCCACATACACAAATCAGTTTCGTGAATTCCCTGGCGGTTACCCATCGCCGTTTCCGTATTCAAATGTCCAGTGCCAGTTGTAGTGAACAAGATTGCGGGTAAATGGTCTTTGATGCAGGACCGGTCCACAAATCGTAATCCAAACCATCAGGAACAGGTTCAAAGCCTTTGTTTCCGATATCGCCCCTCCAACGGAACACTAATCCACGGGCCATATAAACACGTCCGATATAACCATCGTGCATCATTTGTACAGCTTCGCGAACAGCAGGCGAGCTTCTTAGCTGAACACCGTGTTGAACAATCCGATCGTATTTCTGGCGCAGCTTCAACCATTTTTGCGACCTTCATAAATATTATGAGAGCCTGGTTTTCGACATACACATCTTTCCCGGCCTGGCAGGCCCCAAATTGCAACAAGTGCATGCCAGTGGTTTGGTGTTGCAATACTTACAACGTCGATATCTTTATTGTCGTAAATTTTTCTGAGATCCTGCTCCAGCGCAATGTCCTTTCCCGTATTTGTCTTTAAAGTCTTTTTTGCGCTCTTTTAAAACGTTCATATCAGGGTCGCAAAGATGTGTTAACTCTACATTATCCTGAACCATAAAACTTGAAATGTGGCTTTCGCAGCCATTAACACCCAGTACAGCAGCATTTATCCTGTCATTAGCACCAAATGCATGTGCCGGAATTATGGATGGAATTGAGATTGCGGCAGCAGCCGTTGCAGACTGTTTGATAAAATTTCTGCGCGATTGATTTTTCTCCATAGTATAAATTTAAAGTTTATTATTTATTTCGATAATTTCTTAATTGAAGCGGTCGTTATTTTATTGATTATCAGTGACCATGATTTAACCGGATTATCTTTTGCTTTAGTTGGTATCCTATAGGCAGATAAAAGTATAAAAATTTTGCGAAAACCGATTTCGCAAAATTGTTTAATAGTAATGGAAAATTTCGTTTGCAGAAATTGAAATGAATTTGCCAAGAATCCGGAAAAGATATTATATTTGCCACCCGTTAGCGAAGAAATTTCGATTGAAATAAAAAATATATTGCGGGGTGGAGCAGTTGGCAGCTCGTTGGGCTCCTTAACCCAAAGGTCATCGGTTCAAGTCCGGTCCCCGCTACTCATTAAGTCAGTGTTTTACACTGACTTTTTTATGTCCATCAATTTATGAGATAGGAAAGAAATTCCGAAACTTTTAATTGAAGCCCACCTCGGAATCAGCAAATACACTTAATTTCTTACTCTTCTTTATAGTTTCCAATTTTGTTAATTATGAGAAGTTTTTAAGTATTAGATAGGAGGGTATATAAATACAGAATATAGTTCTTTCTTAATGGAACTATATTCTGTATGTTAGAAATTTGCATTATTTATTAGAAATAAATCAATTTAATTTCAGATAATCCATGATAGCTTTGTTGCCTTTAAGTGCATCAGAAGGCATTGGATTTTTGTCGCTGTATACTCTAAGCTGATCAGGAGGCAGAATTGTAACAAAGTCCTCATTGACAGTTGGAGTCCACGAAACTTTGCCAGTATTCAGCTTTAGATGGTGAGCAAAGAAATTATACATTGAAGCTCGTTTGGAGTAACCATAATCATGTTTTTCTGCTGCAAAGTGAGCATTTTCAACTTTGTGTTCAGCATTGTACAGAGTATAAACTTTTTGAATGTAAGGATACTCTACGCGGGGTGTATTTCTCGTCCAGTCATTCCCGTCAGAAATTAACAACATTGGGCGCGGAGCACAAAGTGCTGCAACCTCCACGTTGTTTGTTTGAAAATCTTTTGTTTTGTGAATCGGCATACCGCTTTCACAAATACAACCTCCAAAGAAATGGGCAGAAACCTGAACGCAGGGAACTGAGGCTGTTATTCTGTTGTCGATGGCAGTAAGGAGAAAAGTTTGTGTACCACCGCCAGAACCACCGGTAATGCCAATTCTCTCAGGATCAACATCAGGGCGTGACAATAAATAGTCGAGTACCCGTTTACTGTTCCATGTCTGCAATAGCATGGCTATTGGCATATTATGAGAGTCAACTTGGTGTGAATCGCCGTGTCCGACCATATCGTATGCTAAAACAATAGCTCCCATACGAGCAAGTACAGCGCAACGGTATTGAACGTCTTCCTTTAACCGCTTATCCAGGAGGTGTCCATGAGGAGAAAGTACTGCCGCGCTTCTCTTTCCAGAAGTTACTGGCCGGTAAAGGTTTCCTGTAATATAAAATCCGGGAAAACTTTCAATTCTGATGTTTTCAACAATATATCCGTCAAACTGGCGGGTATTGGTAATTTGTTCATGAAAATTCCCTTCGATTTTAGGCATTTGATCCAGCTTCATTCCTTTTATTATGCCTTGTTTTATCGTCTCAGCTCGTTTTTCCCAAGAATTTAAATCAGTCCATGTCGCTGCAAATTCTTTCATTTTCGTGTTGGCTTCGTCTTCAGTCCAGTATGGACCAACACAAAGCATGTTATCCTGTCCGAAACTATTTATTACTGACATTATTAAAACAGACAGGGTAATAAGGTTTTTCCAGTATTTCATATGTGATGTTTTCATAAGTTTAATATCCGGGATTTTGTTCCAACTTTGAATTTTTATCGATTTCAGATTGCGGAATCGGAATCAGGTAGTGTTGTTCAAAAAAAGCACGAGCTTCAAATGGTTTATAGGTATATGTTTTTTTACCTGTAGCAAGGTCTTTTATGATTTCCACCTTAACAGCATCTTCATTTTCGGTAACCATAGCAATCTTCCATCGGCGGACGTCAAAAAAACGGTGCTCTTCAAAGAATAATTCAACACGTCGTTCGTTTTGAATACGCTTTTCCAGTTCTTCTCCACTCTCGGTAACAGGAGGCATTTGTACACTAGGTCTGCTTCTGACCATATTGAGGTACTCGCGCGCCATGTCTTCATTTCCCAGATAAAACTGTGCTTCGGCATAGTTTAACAAAATTTCACCGTAACGGCAAAAAATCCAGTCGGTGCTGCCCACATTAGTAGAGGTTGGTTTAATAATCGACTCGTCAATAAATTTGCGGGGATAGTAGCCTGAATAGGTAGCGTTCCATCCTTCGTTTCCTTCGTTGGAATCTTTTCCCCCAGGGAGGAATGTTTCAATCTCCCGGTCTTGCCAAGGAGCTCCATCGTATAGAATGGAAGCATAAAAGCGAGGATCCCTGTTGACGTAAGGATTCTGCGGGTCGTATGCAGGATCATCAGCAGGCAATTTGCCATTAAGTGTCTCATAGGCATCTACCACATTTTGAATTGGAAATATCTGTCCGTACCCCCCCGAACCATTGGGATAGTACCATAGTTCAATCTGCCGTTCGACTTTTACCTCGTTGTTAAACGGACGGCACCATATAATTTCTTCATTAAATGGCTCAAGGAAAAGTTGTTTGTAGTCAGGATACAACGAATACAGGTTCAAATCGATAACCGCTTTTGCAGCATCGGAGGCCTTTTGCCATTTTGATTTGTCGTTGTTGGTATTGTTTAACGGGCTGGCAGCATACAAAAGTGCCCTTGCCTTAATAGCAAGTGCGGCGCCTTTGGTTACCCTGCCAAGATCGTCGCCAGTGTATGAAAGGGGTAGCAGGGAAGCTGCTTCATCCAATTCTGCTATGGCGAAGTTGATACATTCTTCGTAGTTGTTCCTGGCAAGTAAATAGTCGTCATTTAAACTAAACGTTTTGGTGATTAACGGAACTCCACCATAGAATGCGGTCAACCTGAAATAGCAATATCCCCTGAAAAATTTTATCTCACCAATCATCCGGTTTAGTTTATCGCCGGCTAGCGCCTCGTTTCCTTTGGCTTTCTCAAGGAATATATTACAAGCTGTAATAATGTCGTAGTAGTGCTCCCAATAGTCACAACCGGTATTATTCGATGGTGTCAGTTCTCCTCTGTTAATAAGATGAACATAGTCGCGACCGCGGCCATAAGCTTCATCGCTAATAATATTGAGCCTTGGGCTGTAGTCAATGCCGGTTCTCATGGAAGCATATATCTGATTAATAAAAGTCTCCGACAAATTGATATCGTTCCACACATCTTCTTCTGATATCACATCCAAAGGTTGCTTATCCATAAAGTTGTCGTCGCAGGAATACATTGCGCTTAAAAAAAAGAGCACTGACAATAAAGGAAGAATCCTTTTTTTGATATTATCTATTTTCATTTTCATCTTTTCACGATTTAAAAGGT
The DNA here is from genome assembly GCA_041393255.1 of Bacteroidales bacterium. Taxonomy (GTDB): domain Bacteria; phylum Bacteroidota; class Bacteroidia; order Bacteroidales; family JAADJA01; genus JAADJA01. Next base: position 21,828 of record JAWKKM010000053.1, read on the forward strand.
AAGATTAAGTCCAATGTTAAATATTCTATTCTGAGGATAGAAGGCGGCAGTGGTAGAATTGCCTTCGGGGTCAAACCATTTTAACTTATCAAAGGTAAGAAGGTTATAACCGCTAACGTAAAAGCGGAGTGCCTCGACATGGACCTTGTTTAGTAGTGATGCCGGAAGATGATACCCGATTTCTACATTCTTCAAACGTAGAAAAGAAGCATCCTTTAACCAGAACGTGGATTGATAGCCGCTGACTTCGGACGTGTAGGAAGTAAGGTTCGGATATTTTGAGTTGGGATTATCTTCGGTGTAGCGATTTTCAATTAAATCTTTCAACGTATTTCCTTGTAATCCCGACTGTAGATAAATGTATTGCCATGCCCTGGCTTGTCCCTGAAAAAGAATTCCCATATCGAACTGTTTATATGTTAGAGAAAGGTTTAATCCATATATAATTTCAGGAGTATTGGTTCTATCCATACGTACCCTGTCTTTGCTGTCAATTTTCTTATCGTCGTTCACGTCTTTGTAAATCAGATCGCCAACCCTTGTTCCAGATGGATGAGGAGTAGCATCAATTTCCTCCTGAGTGCGATATATGCCGGTTGCCTGATAGTACAAACTGGTTCCCATAACATGCCCGGTTTGCATCTGCCATGTCTGTGCATTTTCAGCCTCGTCTATATCAACAATCTTGTTTCGGGCAAAGCCAATGTTTCCTGTCACTTCGTATCGTAACTGGTCAACTGTATTTTTGTGAGATAAAGCCAGCTCAAAACCTTTGTTTTCAACTACACCGATATTCTCGGAAGGCAAGACCAGTCCGGTATAAACTGGAATTGAAGCATTCCGTTTGGTAAGAATGTTACTTCTTTCTGTTTTAAAAACGTCGAGATTCACACCAAACAATCCATCCCAGAATTCACCATCTAATCCGAGGTTCAATGTTTTTGCCACTTCCCAGGTAATGTATGGATTCGGAGTTACACCCTGTGAGATTCCTTTAACCGAATTTTGGTCGGCACCCAAAAAGTAACCCGAGGTGAAAGAATAGGTCGCAAGGTACTGGAACGGGTCAATATCGTCGTTACCCATTTTACCATACGAGGCTCTTAACTTTAAGTTGTTGATCTTGTCTGTCAGGTTTCTCAGAAACTCTTCTTCTGATATTCTCCATCCCACTGAAACGCCAGGAAAGAATCCCCAACGTTTGTCTTCCGGAAAATTGGAAGAACCATCGTAGCGGAAGTTAAAGTCCAACAGATACTTATCCTGGAATCCGTAACTTACACGTCCGAAATAGTTTCGGCGAGCCGATTCAGAGGCGCTGCCGTCGGCTTCTTGATTGTTTTCGTCACCTGCATAAAGTTGGTCGATAGCATCACTCAGGTAATTCTTTCGGAAGGCCGAAAAATAGTTCGAATTGTTTTCCGTTTGCTCCATCGCAATGAACGAACTGATACTATGTTCGTCAAATCTTCGTTCATATTTGATTTTCGCATTGGCTGTCCACCGGGACGAGTAAGTATATTGTTCGGTTAACTGGGGATTGGTTACCGAGCCTCCCAGTTTTTCATCATATGTACTGGTCGATTGGTTATACATATAAACATACCAGGGTTTGCTGAAATTTTTATAGTAGTTGTGGGTCTTATCATAAGCAAAGAATCCGTCAATACCCAATCCTTTTACCTGCGGAATTTTAATATCGAAGGACACGGTTGACTGATATCGGTTAACCTTGGTTTTTCGGTAACCTGTTGCATCGGTTACCATTACCACTGGATTTTCGCCGCGTTCAATTCCTGTTCCCGGCAATCCATTGGGATATCTGTCCACCAGAAACGGATAATTTCTCCACATAGAATTCATAATGGTGCCAGTACCTGCATTCGGATACATTTTATCTTGTTGCTGGATGGAAAGATCAACCGATATTTTAATATTTTCTGTTACGTTTGCATCAATGTTCGAGCGAATTCCAAATGTGTTGTAATTGGTTATCCCATGTTTGAACATCGATTCCTGATTGGAATAGTTGCCAGATAAATAGTATTTTACCATTTCATTTCCACCGCGCAGTGAAAGATTGTGTTGACTTTGGGTACTGAAGTTTTTCAGGGTTGCATCAATCCAGTTTGTATTCGGGTAGTTCAGCGGATCTGAGCCATCTCTAAATTTTTGTATCTCTTCTGCCGAGAATTTATCATTCTGTCCCTGGGCATTCAACAGGTCGTTATAAAGTTCGGCATAACTTGCTGCATCCGCCAATTCTGGCAAACGAGTAGGCTGGGTTATACCCTGATTGTAAGTATAATTGATGGTTGGTTTCCCTGTTTTTCCTCGTTTGGTCGTAATAAGAATAACCCCGTTGGCTGCCTGGGCGCCATATATGGCTGCAGAAGCGTCTTTCAATACAGACACACTTTCAATATCTCTAGGGTCAATCTGGTCATAACCACCACGCCCCCATACACCGTCGATAACGATAAGCGGAGAAGTGGAACCCAAGGTACTTTTTCCCCTTATCAACAGTCCGGCCACATCGTTTCCCGGTTCTCCCGAACGGTTGGTTGCGATAATTCCTGGCAATCTTCCTGCAAATGAGTTTGACAGGCTCACGGATGGACTTTGGGTTAGCTCCTCACCGTTGGCAGTGGCAACCGACCCTGTAAGATTTACCCTCTTTTGCGTACCATATCCGATAGCAACTACTTCATCAATTCCAATCGCCTCCTCTTCCATTATTACGTTTATATTCGTCTGGCTTCCAGGCGCCACTTCCATCGTTTTCATTCCCACAAAAGAAAATTGCAGTGTGGTATTCGCCGGAATATTGACTAACGTGTATTCCCCGTCGGCATTGGTCACCGTTCCCTGCGAGGTGCCTTTCACTACTACAGTTACACCGGGCAAGGGTTGATTGCGGGTGTCGGTTACTTTACCGGAAATGACGTGTTGCTGCGGAGCGTTACCTAGTATTTTACTACTACTTCTACCTGTATCTTCTATTGTTTTGATTATAATATATCGGTCCAGAATTTCATATGAAATTTCAGATTCTTTAAATAGGTTGTCGAGTACATCTTCAATTTTTGAATCTTCCACATTCAGTGTTTTTCTATTTGAAAGATCCAATTCACTGTTGTCGTAAAAAAAACGGAACTCCGTGGTTTTTTCAATTTCGCTGAACAATTCTGAAAGCGTAACATTTTTCAGGTTCAACGTCAGTTTTGCCGATTGTGAATAGGTGGATGCGGAAACCTGAACCAGAAGAACCATCATTAGCAGACACGTAATTTTCATAACTCTCAATAGTTTAGTTACATGAGGATGTTTGTACTCCTCATTAGTCATCTTAATTTTTTTCATAAATTTGTCATGTTTAAGTTCGATAATAAAGCCATTGGCTTGTTATTGATTTCACAAAGAGGAAACAGGGACATGTTTCCGAAACAGACGGGAAGTGTTGGCAGCATTTCCCGTTTTTACTTTCATACAGTTTTTACATAGGCATCGTTTATTTTACACTTTTAATATAAATCCGGTTATTGTCCATCGTATAATCAAATGGTCTTCCCGAGGCGCGTTTAAATGTTTCCATAATAGTATAAATGTTGGAATCGATACGAAAGGCTCCAGTAAACGTGCGTTGACTGATGTTGTTGTCTTCAAAAATCACATCAACGCCATAGATCCGTTCCATTCGTACAGCAAGACCCTTAAACGATTCATTTTTAAATTCATAGATTCCGTTCTGCCAATATTTGTAAAAACCATCCGGGATGGCTGATTCTTTCAGTTTCCCGGATTGTTTATCCATCACTAAACTATGCAATGGCTCCAAATAAAAAGACTGGTAGGTTCCTGGATTTTTTCCGTTGTTTACATCCATTTGCACTTTCCCAGAAACCAGGTCTACCCGGATTATCTGGTCGTCGGGATAAGCTACTACCGAGAATTCGGTTCCCAGCACTTTAATACGGTGCGCTCCAAGATGAACAAAAAACGGTTTTTTCTTATCCGCTGTTATGGTAAAAAAGGCCTCTCCTTCCAGGTTTATTTCCCGGGTTTTTCCTTTAAACTTCTCGGGATATGTCAGTTTTGAACCGTTGGTTATCCATACTTTACTTCCGTCAGGCAAAATAACCAGACTTCGATTACCGTTGGGAACCGAAATTTCGTTCGTCGTTATCTGTTGCCCGGAATTCGATAAAATATAATTTAAAAAATACCCGGTTGCCAACGCCAGAACAATAATAGCGGCATATTTTACCAATTCGGAGAAGATAAACCTGCTTCGTGATTTTTTCATCCGGGCTTTGACATGCAAGAAATCTTCCGTAATCATTTTTTCATTCATTTCGTGGCCCTGTTGCAACAAGGCCCAAAGATTTTTATACCGGATGTACTCCTTCCGGTTTTCTGTTGATCGTTGAATCCAGGTTAAAAGTTCTTTGGAATGAACCAAAGACTCGTTTTTAACTATTTTTTCGATGATCTCTTTCTCTTCCATATCTTCTTTTATGTTTATAGAATGATTGAAAATACGAATACCCTATGTCGGAAAATAAATTTTTCCGTTTTTTCAGGCTGAAAAAATTAAGGAATTCTTTTTATGAGGCGTTGGTGATTGATAGTCAGATTTACATGTGTTGTCGATTACAAAAGAGGAAATTTTAAAACCGTTCTAAACATTAAGGGCTGATTCCTAACCACCAGGCCAAAACAGGGAGAAAATCCTTTAATGCCATTTTTAAAATTCCAAGAGCCTTTGTCATCTGCGCTTCTACTGCCTTTACTGAAATGTTTAGTTCTTCCGCAATTTTCTTATTTTTTTTTCCTTCCATCCGGCTTAAAACGAAAACTTCTCTGCACCGGGGAGATAATCCTGCAATAGTTTTTTCAATGATTGTCTCCATCTCCCGAAAGGCAATTTCCGAAGTATCCAGCTGCTCCAATGCCGCTGCATTCAACTGCTCATGTATTTTAATTTCAGCTTTTTGGACAAAATTTTTAGCCACGTTTTTGTGACGGAGGAACATTAAACAATTGTTCTTTACCGTAGTATAAAGATAACTCTGTAGCTGAGACTCGTTGGATACTCCTGGATTTTTTTCCCAGAGTGTGATAAATGCCTCCTGTACCAAACCTTTTGCATCTTCAACCGAAATATAATTTTGTGCAAACCAAACCAGACGGGGATAGTACAAATGAAAGACAACTTCAAAAGCTACTTCCTGTCTTTTGTTCAACAACGCAATTATTTCGTTTGACAAAGAATTCATTAATCAGCCAGATTGAATGACAATTTTAGGTATTTAAAATCAAAAAGCAGATGTGATGATCAAAAATTAATTCTTCTGGCTTGAACATGGTTGTCTTACTTCAGAACTTCACGGGTGGTCTTCCCTGCCTGATTTAGTTAGGCGTGTCAACTAGGCTCTATCATTTAGGTGGGCTTATTAGGTGTTTCTTATTTTGACTCATTTATATCCACTAAAAAACTGAAATAGTTGAAATATAATTTGTTAAAATGATTTTCTGAGCCAATGGGATTGGTTTGCCTTTCACTCATAATCAGATTATTAGCATAAAAGCAAATACATTTTTTCTCAATTTGTAGAGTTTTTAGACAGAATTCATTTTAGTTATCTCGTTTACAGGCTTTTTTATTGTCGATTAGAGCGTCACTGAGGCAAAATAAAATATCTGGAAATTATTATAAACTTGATAACATTTAAGCTTACCATTTGTGTAATACTTAAAAAGTTCTATTGAGTTATATTCTTTGAATGACAATAATCCCAAGGTTTAAAAATTGAAGTAGAAACTAGCATTACTGTTTTTGTTTACTTTCAACAACAAATTAATCTAATCAGGTTA
>JAWKKM010000054.1:0-25741 GCA_041393255.1 Bacteroidales bacterium
TCCCTGCTTGGCGGGACTTTTATTTTACGCGTAAAGAGTGCCATTGAATTATCCGGGGAGATGATGGGCAAATATTCATCGTACTCAGTTGAAACACCGGGAACGGGTTTTGGATTGAAAGGGACCGGGTTTTTAAGCAGATTTATGTAAAACTCTGAAAAATTTTGTAGCCTGACCGCTTCCTCATAATCGTCGTCCGTTTTTATACGATCCACGTCTTCAAGAAAATGGGTAATATACTTATAGGCACTATCGTATTGCTGAGCTCCGTATGCTATTCGTGCCAGGTGGTAATAAGTGTAGATATCGTATTCAGGACATAAGCCGATCACTTCCAGGAAATTTTCCCGCGCTGCATTCAGGTTCATTCGGCTCTCTTTTATGTAGATCAAACCAAGAACATAATAAGCATCGACATACCCGGGTTCAATATCAATCACCTCATTCATCTGCCGGATGGCTTCGGAATATTCCCTTCGAGAAAATGCCTTGATCCCTTTGTTGTAAACTTTATCTGACCTTGCCGTGCGGTAGTCGGGGCATGGATTATCATCCTGGGCCTTCGATGCTGGTGCAAAAGTGACCATCAACAAAAGAACTATGATGATGGTCTCCCGCATTTCCAAATCAAGTTTATAATATATAAAATGAAAACTATGTATCAAAACGTTCAACATTTCACTGGATTCTGCAAAGAATCAACGTGCATTCCTAGAAAGCTCACCAGATTATTTGCCGCCTAACAACTTGCTGGCCTCCTGCTGTGCATTGCTTTTCAACGAAGCGGCCTGCTGATTGGCTTTATTGACGACTGCATTAGCTTGTTTATCAGCTTCAGTAGTAAGGTTATTGGCCTGTTTATCTGCCTCCTTTCTCATTTGTTTGGCTGTTTCCTTGGCAGCAGCTTCCGCCAGGAATCCATTTTTCTTTCCTTCCTCTTCCACTTTCTTTGACTGGATATCCGCTTCATCCCTCACTTTCTTTGCAGCATTCGCAGCTTCCTTCCGGATATTGGCAGCCTGTTTTTCGGCCTCCTGGATAATCTTCTGAGCCTGAACATCAGCATCATCAATGATCTTTTGAGCTTGCTCCCGGGCCTCTTTGCTGATCTCCTCTTTCTTTTTCTCAATTTCTTCCTTTACCTGTTCCTTCAAATCCTCCACCAGGTTCTTTCCTGTCTCCTTCAAAGCAGTTTTTATTTGCGGGTCAGAAATCGTCCCACCAATCAAAACATCAAGACTGACAGTTTCTCCCAGGCTGAAATCCGCCCCTTTGGCATTGGCCTGGTTTACAAGATTATTAAGGGCATCGTTGGCTGCCGACCCAAATTCACTTGCGTGGAATGCTAAGGTTCATCACATAATCAATGGTTTGGTCAAGTGCTGTCCAGCTCCCCAGTTTGGCCACATAATTATTATACTTCATATCAAAGGGTTCAATTACAATTTTACCATCCACAATGTCGAATTGAAACTGGATTTTTGCAATATCCATGCTCTTGAGCTTGTCTATTTTGACAACGTCAGCTATTTTATTCAGTGTATTAACATCCTGTATCTTTATCGGTGTGGTAAACAAGTCGCCACGGCCAAACATCGATTCGTAAACAGGGTTCATCTCATTGTCTAAAAATGACTTTAAACCTCATCGTTGTTGAGAATTTACCCGAAGTCTTTTTAGCAATGGTGCAAAAGTAGAAACCATACCAAAAGTGTTATATGCTTTTTGAATATCAATTTTGTCAATTTTAAGATCGAAATCAAATTCAGGCTTTTCAATATCCATGGTATTATAACTTCCATTCACCATCATCGTGCCGTCCAGTACATCCATTTTCAGGTTTTTCAGGTTGACCCTTTGGTCCTTCACTTCAATGTCGCCTTTTACATTATCCATTTCAATGTTGTCATAAATCAACTTGTTGAAGTTAGCTTCGAGGTAGAACTCGATGTTCCCCGGCACCTCAACAACCGACATGGGTGTAGTATCGGAAACCGTTGTTGCATCGGCAACCTCCTCGCTCTCTGTCATAAAATCAGCCACATTCAAATAGCTTGAGTTTAAACTCAGATTTCCAATCAATTTGTCATCTTTTAAAGCATAGCCGAGATAATTTTCCAATTTCCCTTTTGCGCTAAAATCGTTTCTGCCAATTTTCGACTTCAACGAAACCAGATCAAGATAGGCAGGGGAGAAATTCAGTTGGGCTGTGCTTATTTCAACCGGTAAATTCAAGTCAAGGCTTTGGTATGTAACACCTTTGACCAACATGGAGCCCATGGCTGTGAACTCATCGTACTTCTCATTTTCCAGGGCAGACAATTTTCCTTCAAGGGCAATGTCGGCTACAAAAGTTCCTGACAATTTTTCGTTTTCCTCCAATGGATAAAAATCAGCAACTGTAGCCAGGTCCAGCTTGCCCTTTAACCGGCTTTTGATATCCGGGTCAGAAACAGGTGTTTTAACTAAAAGGCTGGCATCAATTGGATTGCTTCCCAGGGCCATATGGAATTTAGTAACATCAATAATTGTATTGTCGGCTGAACCTCCCTTATTCGAAATATTTGTTTTGATCTGAATATCATTAACTGCACTGGGAAGATCAGGATATTTAAAAATTGCATTATCAACCAAAAGATTTATAGCAAATGAAGGTAGGTCATTCTCCGTATAAAGCCCTTTTATATAGCCATCAACTGTAAGGTTTCCAGTTGTTTCAATGGTTGCAAACTCCCTGGCATAAATAGCGGGAACAAGTGAAAGAATGTGTTTAAAATCGGTTTTGGGGGCATTAAAGGCCAGAACAAGGTTATAGTCCTGATTTACCATAGAAACAGAGCCATCAAAAGCAATCAATAGCGCATTCAGCTTTAGTTCGTTTTTCTTTAAGGTATAAATTTCATTTTTCAGGTCTGCATCAATGTCAGCATCATAAATAACGTGGGTATTCGAAAAATAATCAACGCCTTCATAGCTTAAAGTCATTCGATCAATACCGGTATTGGTTTTCAACAGGGTTTGATCATTTGTAAGGTTCCCTTTCAACGTATGATTTAAACCAACAATACTCATGAATACATCAAGAGAGGCATCATCATAAATTATATTGGCATTTCGAATTTCAAATTTCTTCAAGGTCAGTGCGAATGAACCGTCTTCCTCCATCGGCTGGGGTTCATTTACAGCTTCACTTTCCATAGCAATGTCGTAATTTGCAGGGCCACTTTCCAAAATCCGGACATGAATATCGGGCCGATCAATTACTATTCGTTCCACTTCATACTGATCTCCGTTGATTACACTAAAAAGGCCGACCGTTAACTCTATAGCCTGAATATTGGCAAGCGTGTCATCTTCAAATTCACCCACACCAACAACGCTTAAGCCATTGATCGCCAGGGTGAAATTTGGAAAGCTCTTGATCAAAGAAAAATCAATATCGGTAAAGTCCACTCTGGCATTTACATTTTTATTGATTTCCTCTTTCGCCAGTTCAGTGATCTTTGCTTTAAAAACAACCGGAAGTAAAAGAATGATTGCAATCAAAAGAACAATAACAATCCCAAGAATTTTAAATAATGTTTTCATGTGTTCTATGTTTAAGCGACGAATTTCATTAATGACCCGAATTGATAATTTGAACTAACAAATGTATGGATACTTGTTAAAGAATCATTTTACATTGAGCAATAATGTTTAATCGCAGATATTTCAATTTTTTAGTGCCATTTGGATGAGCTAAAAAAACAGTTTTCTCATCCCAGCAGCCGTTTATCTTTTTGACGCCTTATTTCGTAAATAGTGATCCGCAATTACCAATGATGCCATGGCTTCTACAATGGGGACCGCCCGGGGAACAACACATACATCGTGCCTGCCCTTGCCTTTAATAACTTGGTGTTCGCCGTCTTTATCAACTGAAACCTGATCCAGCATAATGGTTGCTACCGGTTTGAATGCAACCCTGAAATAAATATCCTGGCCATTGGAAATTCCCCCCTGGATTCCGCCTGAAAAATTGCTCGTGGTCACAATTTTATCATTCGATTTTTCAAACAAGTCGTTATGGTCTGATCCTTTCATCGAAATGGCGGAAAATCCGGATCCATATTCAAAGCCTTTAACAGCATTGATACCCATCATGGATTTCGCCAGATCTGCCTGGAGCTTATCAAAAACAGGCTCACCCAAACCCAATGGAACATTTTTTATCATGCAGGTGATTGCACCCCCAATAGTATCGCCCTCTTCTTGCAATAGATTGATCAGTTCCACCATTTTTTTGCTTGTTGTATGATCCGGACAACGGACGGGAGATTTATCAATTAAACCAAAATCAATATCATTAATGGTTTGTTCCAAAACAACATTTCCAATTTGGGAAACCCAGGCATGGATTTCTAAATTGAATTCAAGAAGCAACAACCTTGCAACTGCACCACCCACAACCCTGGCTGCTGTCTCCCTTGCTGACGAACGGCCTCCTCCGCGATAATCTCGGATTCCATATTTTTCGTGGTAAGTAAAATCAGCATGAGACGGACGAAAAGTATCTTTTAAATGGTCGTAATCAGAAGAATTCTGGTTCTTATTTCGAATTAAAAAAGCAATGGGTGTGCCGGTAGTTTTACTTTCGAATAATCCGGAAAGAAATTCCACTCCATCGTCTTCAGACCGTTGGGTTGTCAGGGAAGACTGCCCGGGTTTTCGCCTGTTTAACTGGCGTTGGATATAACCCACATCAATTTCCAACCCGGCCGGACAACCATCAATAACACCACCAATAGCGGGCCCATGCGATTCGCCAAAAGTGGTTAACCTGAAAATCGTCCCTGTTGTATTGCCGGCCATAAATTATTTTGTATTGATGATCTTTCTTATAAAAAATCACATGGTCAAACTTAAATCTTAATATCCTACTTACTGAATTACCAGTTTGAAATGCAATCCATCTTCTGCTGATAAAATATAAATTCCACTTTTTAAATCTTGTACCTCAAGGAAAATACAAACATCCTTTTTCAATACTATTTGTCCCACTTGGTTATAGAGAACAACATTTTTCAGGACTCTGCTAAAACGGACAATCCCATGAGATACCGGGTTTGGATAAATGCTAACCCAATCATTGGCTTGTAAATCTTCTCCTATCGCACCCAAAAGATTACTTAAACCAGGCGTAGCCGGATTGTAAAACTGCCATATCATTCCTCCGTCAGGATCACGGCCAAAAGAAAAATCCGTTGCCTGAGGCCCGTAGGTAATTGAATCGAGGAGGAAAAAACCGGTTGCATCTGAATCAAATATACCAATCTCTTCTCCCTCCTGGTCTAGTTTAAAGTTAGTGTGCGTAGGACCTTGCTCCTCATCATTGTCAGCCCAAATTAAAATGAAATCACCCGAATCCAGCATGACATCAGGCATCAGCCATTTATCAGGGTTTTGCAGATTATCCGAAAGGTATTTATTCCCAAGCCAAACTGCATTTTCATCCCCATTATAAATTTCAATCCAGTCATCATATTCGCCAAATTCATCAGCAATGGTAGAATCGTTGCTTGCCATAAACTCATTGATAAATAAAGCATTCTGCTCCGATTCAACCAATTCAACAAGTACCGGTTCACAAGGCATCAATGATTCATATCCAAAATTATCCTCTGCACTTACCTGGTATTCAATACTTGAGTTCATTTGAATATCGGGAATAAACCCTCCATAGATTTGATCATTTTCATCACCATCATTGTGCTCGCCATCATCATACATAAAGCTAAACTCAACAATACCATCATTTATGGTGTAAACCAACCTTACATCAGGCGAACCATCTTCATCATCAACATAAGCCTGCACCCATAAATTTCCACCTGCCTGAGGTTGATTATGTAAAATGTATTTTACTACAGGCTGGATATCGTTTATCTGCAATTGGATCATTGCATTGTCACGACGGGTTGAAACATAAGGTTTAATTCCATAATCAACATGCCCTCCCAAGGCCATTTCGTAAGAGTTATTAAAGTCCTGCAGGTCGTATCCATAATCCAATGGATAATAAGGATCATTTGCTACAAAAGGTTCCAGCATAGCCCTCAGGTTATCTATTTTTTGGAAATATTCTGCAGGGTCAACCAAGTCAGTTAAGAGCCTGTCAAAATAATATGAGTATTGATCTTTCAATTCCTGGTTATCCATAATCCGGCTATAGAGCGGCCTCACTTCACTACCATGTTGTTCCCAGTCGTAAATATCACGGGTTCCCCAATCCCGGTCAAGCCAGTCAATACCATAGGTATTATCAATATCGTATGGAATGTACTCAAACTTACCGGTTTCGGTGTTGCGATACAAGTAAAAGTTGTTTTTATTGTAGATATAGCCGTCCCAATTTCCAATAAAGACATCCACAGCAATTACTTTCAGGTAATCATAGATATTAAAAACATCATCCATTTCACAAATGAACTGTTGTGATGTTGAATTATTCAGCACACCAATAAATTGGGCTATGTCGGAGTAATCATCCGCTTCAGTATTTGTTTTTAAATCATATGCCCTTCGCTCGCCAATGGTATATTTATAAGCATCCGGATCTGGCCCTAAGTAAGCAAGGTCGGCAGGCCATAAACATTTATACAGATTTCCATCCTGGTTACCAAACCGGGAATCAACAAATTCTTCATCAATGTGTTCGGTACAAATATAAAGGCCATAATAATTTCCGTTAATAAAAACCTGAGTATGGTTTGCCCGGGGAGCAGGCACATCCATTTCCCTCAGCAAATCCCAACCCAATTTAGAGCGTGCGATTGAAGGATCATTGTGTTCCCCATTCAGGTTTATCTTTTCCATGCCAAACCATTTCCTGCCAGACTCAAATGTATTGAATGATAACTTAAAAGATTTTTTAGCCGAGTATCGGGAAGTATTTCCCCTTAATCGAAATCCTACATTTTCCATGGTATCAACAATGCTTCCATTGCTAAAAATCATAAGTGCATGAAACTCCTGGTTGCTTTCCACATTATTGTATATCCATTCCAGGGTATCGGGATTGATGAAGACATCAAACCTCGTAACAACATCGTCATTAAAAACTTCACCCATTTCCGGAAAAACGGGTTGACCAGAAGATATGAATGGCAATACGAGTACAAACAAAATATATTTTTTCATTGTTAGAATCCAGTATTAATCAAATCAAAATAGATACCTCAAAATTAGTGAAATATTTTGTTAGCACCATATAAAAGAAAGACAATTTCCATACTTTGCATTTTGGGGAAACAAGAACAATTTCCAAATCACTTTTTTCAAAATTGACAGAACCAGGGAATTAAATTAGTAAATGGTAATCATTGCAAACAATACCCTCTGCTTTAATATCAGTGATGCAGTGGCTTTAATCTTCTCATAGAATGGGCAATTCTGGCTTTGTTTTTTACCGGCTCCCTAAAACTGTTACCCAAGTTATATGAAATACCAACACTTATGTATGTATAATAATCATAGTTGCCTCCTCTGTTAACATTGTCCAGCCTGTCATTCTGACTGTGTCGAAGCGATAAGTCCGCAGTTATAAAAACCTTATTGGTGAGAGTATAATGCAATCCACCACCAAAGAAATAAACAAACTCAGGAACACCTGTATCATGAATTTCCAGGGTACTTTTACCATCATTGAAGTAATAAAAATTTGTTTTAAACAAGAACTGGCCCACTCCTGCAAAACCTATAACTCCGAGTTTTTTTAGCCGATCGGGGAAAATGATATTTTTAATATTTATCCTGAAATGGAAATTGTATTCCATTAAGCTGGTATTGAAACTTGAGTAGCCCTTTTTACCTTTAAGCTCACCCACTAAAAACTGACTGCAAAAAGCAAAAACAGGATTGAACTGTTTCGAAATAATGACACTATAAGCCGGCCCACTCTCATTGCTTAGTTTTTTACCCAAGTCATCATCATAGATACTCAAGTCGCCGTAATAAGAAGTAAACCCCGCATTAACATTCACCGACCAGGAGTTAAAAAATGGATTACCTATGCTACCATTCCAACTTTGCGAATAGGATATAACGCCGATAAATATGGAGAGTGCAAGAAGGTACATTCTTTCATATTTGGGCAGAGGTTGCATCGTTTTTGGTTTTGTAAAAGAAATGCTAATTTACGAAATATTCCAGAGTAATGTCAAGTGAATTAGTGATAGGAAATATTAATCAATATTTATTTGTTGGCTAAATGCTTTAGCTTTTTACTGCTGTGGGCAATTCTTGACTTATTACGGAGTGGCCCGGTGGAAGAATGATTAAAGGGTATGTTAGCCCCAAACTAATATAGGAATAATAATCATAATCATCACTTACCACATAGTTATCAAGTCTATCATTTTGACACTGCCGTATGGAAGCATCAAGCGTAATACCCAATTCATCAGTAATGTTGCAGTTTATTCCAGCTCCAAAATAGACAAACTCAGGAACCCGAGTTGAGTTGACCGTTTGCTGCTGATCTTCTTCAGTCAGATAACTTGATGTCGTCTCAAATAAGAAGTTTCCAATCCCTGCATAACCCGTAAAGCCAACCTTATCATAATCATCAGCAGCAAAAAGTCCAATAAAATTTATTCTGAAATGCAAATTATATTCTATAATATCAGAAGAAATAGAAACATTGTTTTTCGTACTCTTCAATTTGCCCATCATCAATTGGGCCGACACCCCAAATGCATTCATATAGTGCTTTGTAAAAATTATGCCCAATGCCGGGCCACTTTCATGGGCTAATTTCTTGCTAAAATCCGAATCGTAAATACTCAAATCACCATAGTAGGACATGAGCCCAGAATTTACATTTACCGACCAATTGACCCCGATACATTAGGCCGCCGGCCACTCCAGTTTTGAGATTCTGCATTTTGAAACAAAAGCACACCTGATAAAGACAGGCCAACCAAAAAGAATTTATGGGATTGATTGCGAGGTACAGTTAAAAAGGAAAGTTTTTTCTTAGACGATATTTGAAAGATATACGATATTGAGAATTTCCCAAACTTGGAAATAATTCCCGAAAACCTCCGTGCGAAACTCGCAATTCTATGAATTAACAGGTATTTCATCGTATTCTTCAACAATTAATTGAATTCTGATACCTTAGAGATCAAGTATCTTGCCAGATCCTTTAAGAGGAAATAAACCTGAGTTATTAACACTGTAAATTTGCGTAACAAGAAAAGCCATTGACCCGGATGATTAAAAAAATAATCACTCAAAAATTTGAAGGGAAGAAAACTATTCAGTTATCCTGGTGAAGGAATCAGAGTTGGGTTCACGTTCAAGTTCAGTTCCTGCCGCGAGCTTTAGATAAGGTATTATTGCAGCGTCGTAATTGGCAATTGTATTCACTTCAAAAATCATACTGTTGGCAGGGTCATCAATATAATCCTGATCTTCTGTGCCGGATAAAAAGCGCCAGCCGCTGTCATCCTCATCAGCCGGCTCTTCACGATACATAAAACCAACCTTTTCACCATTTACTGTTATCCTATCCGATGCATGACAATATCCCATATGGGGTATTAGATCCTTTATTTGTTCCGGTTTGAGTTTAAACATATCTTTCGTTTTTGACAGGTGATATTATTGATTATTGCGTTTGCCCTTAAACTTCTGGGTTCTAAATTTTCTCCCTTTTCCAAAAGGCCTTTGTTTCCTTTGTTGTAGTTTATACTCAGGGCCATTTCCCAATTCTTCAGGAATTTTTCCTTTGTGAACAGGCTTCTCCAGCATTTCCTCAATTTGTTGAAACTGGTACTGTTCCTTTTCATTGATGAGTGTAATGGCAATGCCTTCGGCCTCTGCACGGGCTGTTCGTCCGATGCGATGGATGTAATCTTCACCATCATTAGGGACATCATAATTGATGATCAATTCAATATCCTCAACATCAATGCCTCTTGACAATATATCGGTTGCTACAAGAATGTTCAAATCCCTGTTTTTAAAAGCCATTAAAACCCTCTCACGAGCAGGTTGATCCAAATCGGAGTGAATGTCCTCAACTTTCAATTTCTGTTTCCTTAACTCTTTGGCCAACTCTTTGGCACTGCTTTTCGTAGAACAAAAACGATGACTCGTTTCAACTTATCCGAACTCAATAGTTTCTTTACAAGAGGAATTTTCTGGTTGTTATAAACCACATAAGCAAGCTGTAAAACTTTATCGGCAGGTTTTGAAACGGCAATGTTAATTTCAATGGGTTCATGGAGTACCTTTCTCGCCAGATCCTTTATTTTTGGGGGCATGGTGGCCGCAAAAAGTAAGTTTTGGCGTTGCTTTGGCAAATAGATATGATTTTCAAAATATCGTCATGGAAACCCATATCGAGCATACGGTCTGCTTCATCAAGCTCAACAGATAATCCAGCTTTTGAACTTTCACATAGCCCATTATCAAATGAGCGATCAACCTTCCGGGAGTACCAATGATGACGTCGGCACCAACAGTAAGTGCTTGCTTTTCACGTGTGAAGGATGCACCGTCTCCACCACCATAAACGGCGATGGAGCTCAAAGATGTACAGTAAGAGAGCCCTTCCATTTGCTGGTCGATTTGAACAGCAAGCTCACGTGTGGGAACGATCACAAGGGCTTTGATATGGTTGTCAGGTTCTGATCTCAGAATGTTATGTATAACAGGTAGCAGGAATGCAGCTGTTTTCCCTGTACCGGTTTGGGCAAGGGCAATAACATCCTTTCTTTTGATAATCTCTGGGATTGCTTGTTCCTGAACAGGGGTAGCTGTTTCAAAGCCGATTGCACTAATTCCCTCCAGCAATCTTTCGTCTAATTCGAGTTCTTTAAATTTCAATATTTCCTATATATATGATAACATTTTGAAATGTCTATTTTTTTGTTCAAAACCAAAAGCATTCATCATCTTCACAAAAAGATCTGTATTCTCATAAATGCCTTTGAAGTTTTCGGAGCCGGGGCCAAATGCAAAAACGGGAACCATTACACCGGTGTGATCTCCAGTAGCAAAATTTGCCTCCACATGCCCTTCCTTCATATTTCCGCCAACCAATCCCATGCCACCGGTTTCATGATCGGCCGTAACAATAACAAGTGTATTTCCATCCGCTTTTGCAAAATTGAGGACTTTACCTACGGTTCGATCAAAATCAAGCAATTCGGCAATGATGTATTCCGTATCGTTGGCATGGCCTCCCCAATCAATCTGAGAGCCTTCAATCATCAGAAAAAATCCATTTTCGTTTTTGGATAACAATTCTACAGCAACCGTTGCTGACACCGGAAGCATATCGCCTCTACCTTCAGAATATTTAGGAGGTGAATCTTCATAAATTAATCCGGCAACTTTATTTCCACTAGTACTTTGCAGTTCCTCCAGGTTCGTTACCACTTCATAACCATTATCAGAAAGGATCCTTGTCAAATCCCGGTGATCCCTGCGATCGTTGAAATGCTTCAACCCACCTCCAATAAAAACATCAATATCGGTTTTTAAAAAATCATCTGCAATATCTTCGTACATATAGCGCTCTGGCTGATGGGCAATAAACGATGCCGGAGTTGCATGTGTAATGGTGCTGGTTGCTACAAGCCCTGTGCTTTTGCCATTCATTTCAGCGTATTCAAGAATACTCATTTGAGGAAGGGTATCGACATCTACGCCAATCGCGCGATCATAGGTCTTCTTGCCGGTTGCAATGGCGGTTCCTGCAGCCCCTGAATCAGTAACATAGCCACTAGCAGAATAGGTCTTTGAAAACCCAATGTTTTTAAACGATTCAATGTTCAATGGCTCCTGGCTTGCAGTCATCCCTGCGTAAATCTGACTAACACCCATCCCATCGCCAATCAATAAAACAATGTTTTTAACTTTCCCAATTTCTTTAACATCAAGCTTTTTGATCTGATTTTGTGCATTTGCAGAAAACACACAAATAACACATAACAATAGCAACTTAAATTTTTTCATATTCCTTTACTTTTTCAATTCAAGTATCAATACTGATTTGGGAGGCAAGGTAAATGCATCAAGGTATTTTACAGTCTCGCCCGATATCACATTTACTGCATAATTATAGCCGGCCATATTTTCCTTAAAACGATTCGTTTTCAATGCTTTAACTTCATTGACACTGTTATTAAAATGCACCATAACATCTTTGGTTGGTGTTGTATCGAAAATAAACATAGGTATCATTTTCGGGGATATAGTGCTTTCAATTCCCAGTATGCAGTACCTACTGGTTTTGCGCCACTTCAGCAATCGCTGTAGGTAATTAAAAGCCTTTCGGGGGTCCTGCCATCATTGGAAAACGCATCCCTTTCATCATCCGGCCAGCCACCCGGAAAATCCTCTCTAAATTGCGCCGTGGCCGGTATGCTCTCTTCTCCTGTCATTAATATTTCTGTCCCCGAGTATACCATTGGGGTCCTTCTTGTAGTAAGCAAGAAGGCTACTCCCATTTTCCATTTGTTAAAATCTTTTCCAACGGACGAATAAAACCGGCTTAAATCATGGTTACTCAAAATAAATTGACTCCCGGATTTGGATATAAAAAATCCTGAGCCAAAACACAGTATAACCTCGACAGTCCCTCGATCCATCCGCTTTTTTTCGTTGTTCTGCCTTTGCCAATTGCAAAATACAATGGGAAATCGGTGACGGAAGGAATGTTGGAATTATAATACATCAAGAAGGTAGCTTGCATCTTTGAAAATAGGCGGTAAACGCTTCTTGCAAACCGCCTCACCTACGATATTAAAATCAGGTATTCATTAAAAATATGTACTCCATTCCGATATAAATTCCTTAAAAGGATATGGTTGCGTATCAACCTGATTCCGTCAATTCTGAATATTCTATCCACCATATCGTATTCTGAATTAAATAGGTCTTCAGAAGTCTATTCCTTCCATTAAATCAAACATGTGGACATCAAACCACCCCGTAAGCATTTGGTCCTGTCATAATCTGAAGCATAAGGGTCAGGAATTGAACTGGCTCTTGAAATCTGATTTTGTGCATATTCGGGAAACTGATATTCCAATTCTCTTCAGGAAGGTCCTCAAATAAACCAGTGATAAACACTGCAATGGTTAAAAATAACATCCATAATCACCTTTAGTCCCTTTTGATGGCAATTGCCTACAAGTTCTAAATAATTGGCATTGGAACCAAAACGGGGATTCATTTTATAGAAATCGCCCATATGAAATGCTCTGAAGATATTTAGGATTGTTGTTTTCGACAAGTGGGTTAATCCAAAGGGCCGTTACACCAAGATCAACTAAATAATCAAGATGATCAGAAATTCCTTTTATATCGCCTCCATGCTCTTCCATCAGGATTCGTTCTGTCCATTTGCTCCAGCATCCCTTCCTATTATCATTTTTGGGGTCACCGACTAGCAAACCGGTCGGGCATCAAGAGGTAAACAGCATCTGAAGTACTGAAGCCCTTGCGACTGGATGATCCTGGTTTTCTTACTTTCAATTCAAAGCTATAGGGAGCCAGCAATTTATTTCCCACTTTAAACCTAATGGGGAATTCCCCTGGAAGGGCATCCTCACTGACTACCAAATCAATAAAAAGATAATTCGGGTTTTCTACTTTCCTTATATTTCTGACTTCAACACCCGGATAATCAATTTCAATTGTTGCCAGTGAAACCTCATTACCATAAACGAGGATTTGAAGATTAGGGTTAGTCATTCCGACCCACCAAAAAGGAGGTTCAACTTTTTCAACCATGATCCCGGCATCCTGTCCGAAATGAAAATTGAAAATAAAAAATAATAAGCCAAGAAAGACGATTCTTTTCATTTGATTTGTTTTTATTCAGGTACCTGACATTGATAATTTTGTCCGTATGTTTTTGTAGTTTTTGAACTTCCGCCAGAATTGGGAAACCAAACCTCATTTTTATCACTGTTGTTAACCTCGCTATCCATTCCAAAATCAGCGCTTTTGTATCCTTTAGTCCCAGCCTGAGCATTCCAATAGACGGTATTGTCGAAACCATCCACTTCTCCGTCTGCATTGGCATCCCCACCAACCATTCCCCATACTCCGGGAGATAATTCCTTATATCCAGCAGCTCCGCCAAAAACCTGGCCGGAAGATGTTGTAAAGTCATAATTGTATATGCCCATTGTTTCGACCAATGGGTTAGCTGAAAGAATACCAAGGTGATCCCGGTGCCAAATAACCACAAACAGTTGCTCATTTATAGTATTTTCGAACATTAAAATAGCAGAGCCATCAATTCCCCTAACGGTCCCATCCTTTTCAACAAATGCTGCTTTTTGTGCTATGGTAGTTGCTGATGTTGCAGATCCGGCATTCGGGGCATCCCTTAGTTCAACTAAAATCCAGTCAACTATATTAATTCCGGGAATGGACAGTACCTCCTCCGTTCCAAAATAATTCCATGGAACATCATAATATGGCTGCGACAAGGGTATTACATCTTCATCATTGAGAAAAGTATTCATTTGAATATTTTCAAAAGGGCCCTCAAGAAATACAGTCAAACTGATTCGAAGGGCGTTATCCGTAACTTCTATATTCCATGAAACAGTATCTGCCCCATTTCCGGGAATGTTGTCAGTAACAATGGCCCTCAATATATGATTTCCTAAATCTGCAAATTGTGGATTGTAGGTATAGGCCGGCGATGTTCCAACCTGCAAACCATCAAGTTTCCAGCTGTAAACAATAATATCGTTCTCAGCATCCTCAGCAGTAATCTGAAAATTCAGGAACCATCCACCTCAATGAATTGATTTAATTCTACAGGGTTAAAATCAGTAATCTCAGGGGGTATTGGGTATTACACTGGCACTATTAGTCTCCATTCCTGATAAAGGCATTGGGCCTGCAATAAAAGGTTCAAAGAAAGAATAGAAATAAGTAATCGTAGGGTTATTGCCAGTCGTATTCTGAGCAGGAAATACTTCTGGCACATTTTGATTATCTTCACCTGAGATGTGAACGGAAATTGCAAATCCCTCAGGATCACCCAAATCACCAGGTATTAATAATTCTGTTAAACCATTGCTGGCCCATCCTTCGTAAGAGTTTCCGATGGCTCCATTGCCGGGATAATTCCAGCTTGAGGCATTCCAGTTATTAACCTGCATTGAGCCGCCCCCACCTTCGATGGCCACCTGATACTCGGGCAAGTGAGGATTTGCAAAATTAACCCTTCCCCACGAACCGGTTGTGGCTCCACTTCCTGCAAGCTGGTCGGTATCAATATTCACAAACAAATCCCCCTCACTGTTCAGGTCCATATCATAAAATCCGACATACAGATTATTATCGTCCCAGGTGATATACAGAGAATGGGATTGAATCAGCATCAGCTCACTTTCCGTTTGAAAATCATTGATCCCGTCGATGCCAATGCTGTGGGGTGTAAAACCATCGGGTATGGAAAGATCAGCCGAATTTTGCAAACCAATTGCATTCCCCTGCAGATCTTCAACATTTGTCGCTACAATTTGTCCTTCATCGCCGGGAATAAAACTTCCTGAAAATGTTAATTTAACTTTGGCCCAATCCGATTGGCGAACAGCAGCAACAAGGGTATAGGGATTGCTAAAATTTTGCAAACTGTAATTTGAAATTGTCTCTGCCGATATTTCTTCAACTGCTTCGCTAAAACTTAGCATAATTGCATTTGATGATACCAGAGCAGCCGGGCTATAAAGATTGGGTTCAAAAACATCCATATTTTCAGCAGCAAGATTATCCAGTTCAGCCACCGAGGTTCCGGATGGAGTGGAGGTATATCCTGCAAACAACCTCACTTTAAATTGATTGTATCCATTAATTTCGTCACCTTTAACCAGGGTTCCTTCAAATTCAGCATTTTGTGAGGCCCCTCCATTTCCCAAAACAAGTGCAGCAGTGGCGCCTGAAGCAGAGTTCCGGTATCCGCAATAACTTCCAAATTCCCCGTAAATTCTTTCAAGATGGCCCTTTCCACTCCAGATTAAATCCAAAAGATCGGGTGACCATCCCGACTTGACATAACCTGTCTGACCATAAAAATTATACACAACATCGAGGAAATCCATACCGGTTGTCAAACTATAGGTTTTTTGAACTCCCCATTGATCAAGGGTAGCCATAACCGTATCGCCAAAAGATTGAACAACGGAGATGGAATAAATTGAATTTTGCTGGTTTGGCCATACGTCTGACAAAGCTGCAAAATGATTGTTTGAACTTTCATTGAAATCGCCATCTGTTTCGGCCCAATAGGCCATATCGGAACTTACAACCGAATAAGCGTCGCCAAATCCGTTTTTATAAAATACCCAATTGGCTTTACCTCCGATTTCTTCAAAGACCATAAAAACTTTGTCGTTATGCATTACCAGTTCATCAATTCCATCATGATCAATATCATTGGTATAACAGGCAGTTGTTTCGAGGTATTGCCCATCAGCCCATCGGGAAGCTTCAGTATATACATTTGCATTCTTTATGTGAGAAGAATACCGGTGCTCCCAATCCGCAACTTCTCCATCGGTATGCCAGCCTGTTTCATGCAAATTGATCATCAGCGTATACCAGGCCAATTGAGCCAGGCTATTGTCGTTCACACTACTAAGATAACTGTAAGCATCGTACCATACCGTACCATAATCCCATTGAGGAGAGTGGCTATCTGAATGTGATGGAGTTGAAGCCCAATTGGAGTACCAACTGTTATTGCTTCCGCCGTAACCACCGGCACCTCCTAAAAGGCCATAAGTGCCTTTTGTAATATTAGCGCCGGACCCGTTAAAATTAGGATTCTGAATAGCATCTTCGAGTTTCCAGACATTAATTCCGGGATAGTTATCATGGCAATACCAAAGAACGTCTTCATAGTTATCAAGGAAAAACGTTCCGTCGTGTTCGTTCATTTCAGCAGCAACTTCCCAATCCGTTCCGTAAACACAAATATTGTCTGATCCAATAGAAGCAATTTGGTTTTTAGCGGCCGTGGCATTGTAATGCATATTTCCTACAAAGGTATTATTAATGGGGATCACTCTGAGGCTGATGCCGGAACCATTGTTCATCCAGTGGATCTTTCTATTGTCGTAACCATTTAAATGCGGTCCATCATCCAATACAACCCCCCAAACACCATGTTGTTCCCAATTGTCGCCCAACCAATCAATAACACCAGCATCGGGATAATAACCTTGTGCTAACCATACCCTTTCAGGCACCCAGGCAATTCTGGGTATATAATTATAATGAAAATCGACCATTTGTGATTCCACATATACCGACCAGTTATTCATCTCATTCGTAACAAAAGGCATAATGTGTTGCCCCAGAGCAGAAGTCATCATTGAGATTAGGCCACTGCCTGCCAATGTTTTCAACCAATCGTTAAATTCCGGATTATGCCATTCCGCAGCAGGCATTAATGTACCCGACATATGAAAATTTCCGGGTACCAAAGTAGCCTCATGTGCCTGCAAAACCTCGTCGTAACCACTTCCATCCATTCCACTAATGCCCCATGCATTTCCATAAAAAACATCCGTATGGGTTAACCCCTGATTACCATGGTGAACAAATGCACAATTCCCTGCATCTTTTGAACCATTCTTACCGGATTGAAATTCATCAACAATTTTTCCGTTTACGAAAATTTTCATATTCAGCTGAATCTGGCCCCTTGCCATCATGAAGGAGTTACCCGGTAATTCAATTTCCAAAAGGTTATTTGCGGTGGTTCTTAAATACTGAATACCATCGGTAGCACCCTCAATGTCTTGAACTGAAAATACCACATCAAAAAGACTGTATTTATCTTCAAATCTGGAAATTAGAAGTTGAACTGAAACATTCCTATCAATAAAATTATCTGAAATTACAACATTTGATTTTCGGGTTACCATATTATCAAATGATACCCGTACAATATATTGATCACTTTCCCACCTGGCAAAAACACTTGATATATCTCCAGTAATACCCTGGCAATCGCCAACTTCATCAAATCCAACAAAATGATCAATTTTCCAATTCTCCAAATCCCCATTAAGGGCAAATGAAAACACTTGAGCCGAAATCAGAACCGATAGAAATAGAAATGAAATTTTCTGCAACATAAATTTAGATTTTTGTGATGGCAAATTTAATACATTATCAATTTCCACTAAACATGTTCATTTATTATTATTATCATTGTATACATCGAAAAGTCATTTTTGTCTCAAATTTTTTTATATTTTCGCAGGTCGAAAAATTTTTAATATTCAAATCTAAAAAATAATAACATGAAAAATTTTACAAAAATTATTGCCCTAATTATTGTTATGGCAAGCCTTACAGCTACTCAACTTTATGCACAAACCGTAAATGTAACTTTTCGGGTTGATATGCAAGAGCAAACGGTTACTGATGACATTGTTCATATTGCCGGATCTTTCCCAGCTCCCTATCCTGTATGGAACCCTGCGGGAATACTATTGAACCCTCCAACCTTTGGTGATGTTTATTCCATTACACTTACACTTGAACAAGGAACCTACATTGAATTCAAATACGTAAATGGCAGTGCCTGGGGGCAGGATGAATGGGTAAATGGACCTTGTAGCCCTGGTGGCGGAAACCGCATGTTGACTGTGCCCAACAACGATACAATCCTGCCATTGGTTTGGTTTGGAGATTGCTTGCCATGTATCTTACCTCCTGTTAATGTTACTTTTCAGGTTGATATGTCAAATGAAACCGTTTCCGGAAACGGCGTTCATGTAGCCGGAACTTTTAATAATTGGACTCCGGGAGCTACACCCATGACCCCTATTGGAAATGATATTTACTCTGTAACTCTCACATTAGGAGAAGGTGAGTATCATGAATATAAATTTATCAACGGTAATGCCTGGGGTGGAGACGAAAGTGTCCCTCCCGGATGTGCCAACAACAACAATCGCTATTATACAGTACCTTCAAGTCCCGCCACGTTACCGGCAGTTTGTTTTGGAAGTTGTGACCCCTGTACAAGTGTAACTGATATTAATGTTACTTTTCGTGTAGACATGTCCGATACCATTGTTGCAGCGGAGGGTGTTCATCTTGCAGGAAGTATCCAGGGTTGGGATCCTGCTGCGACTTTGATGACCGATCTTGGAAATGGAATTTGGGAACATACAATCGTTCTCCAATCCGGTGCTTACCACGAGTATAAATTTGTGAACGGTCATGCATGGGGCGAAGATGAAGCTGTCCCATGGTATTGCAATCAGAACAATAACCGTTATTTAACAGTACCGGATAATGATACAATTTTGCCTGCTGTTTGTTATGGCAGTTGTCTGGTTTGTAATCCAGAACCTGTTGATGTAACTTTTAAAGTGGATATGTCATTGCAGCAAGTGGGATCTGAAGGCGTTCATATTGCCGGTAGTTTCCAGGGATGGAATCCGGCTTTAACACCCATGATGGATATGGGTAATAATATTTATCAAATTACATTGACACTTGGTGAAGGAGAATTGCATGAGTATAAATTCATCAATGGCAATGATTGGCCCGGTGCTGAATTCGTTCCGGGGGAATGTTCGAACTTTGGTGGAAACAGAGAATTCTTTGTGCCTTCCGTTGCCACCATATTCGATACTGTTTGCTTTGGCTATTGCGGACCCTGTGAATACACATTGTATACATTCGAGATAAATGTTTTTCTTGAAGGGCCTTTTGAGGGTACTGGAATGAACACGGAGTTATTCGACCAGGGAGTTATGGCCACCGGGCAACCCTTCAATGTTGACCCATGGAATTATGATGGAGGAGAAATGCTATCAGCCCAACCCGGTGCCGGTGTTGTTGATTGGGTATATTTAGAGTTTAGAGAAACGGATGGGGACGCTTCTACTGCGACTCCGGATAAATTCCTGGATCACCAGGCTGCAGTAGTACTTGCAAATGGAATGATTGTGCAGCCAGATGGAAGCAGTCCCGTGCTTTATACCGGCGATATAACACAGAACCTATTCGTTATTGTTTATCACAGAAATCACCTGGCAGTAATGTCTTCTTCTGCACTTGTTGAGACCAATGGTTATTTTGTATACGATTTTACAGATGATATTACCAAAGCATACCTCGACGGGCAGAAAGCAATTGGAGGCGGATTCTACGGAATGATTGGTGGAGATAGCGATGCAAGTGGTATTGTTGACACTGAAGATATGGATGTAAACTGGTCGAATGATGCCGGAAATGCAGGATATTTTGGCAGTGACTTGAATCTGGACACACAAGTAAGCAATCCTGATAAAGCTGACGTTTGGCAACCCAATCTGGGTGCTGAAACAAAGGTTGAATAAAACAAAAAAACCTCGCTTGAATAATCAAGCGAGGTTTTTTTATCTTTATCTATCAAATAATTCTTTGAGAAATTTCAGTTTCAGGTCTCTGTAAGATCATTATTGTTTGATTCTGAATTTTTACCTCCCAACCACCAGAAAACAAATCCCGGAATCAGAAAAGGTATTGAATAGGTCAAAAACAAAGCTACCGGATTCAAACCCCCTGAATAAAACATGTACATTCCCAATAACATACCGGCAATAACCATTACGATACCTCCTTCCTTTTCTCTAAACCAGGCAAAAACGTAACCTGCAAATCCAAACCCCAAAACCACGAGGAACGAAGTGCTCCATAAGGTTTCACCTGATTTATAAACCCAATAAGCATAAAACAATGTAGCCAGGGCACCTGAAATCCGGGCTGTCCAGTTTAGGATTACATTTGTTGTCATATCATTTATTTGAAAGGTTGAATTCGTAAAATTGGTTGAACCATTTGAAAATTGGGGTTACAAGACAATGAAATAATATTCTCCAAACTACCAATTGATGCAGTTACCCGATTTAACCAGTTTAACCAGCTTACAATTTATTTACTTCAACCATTTATCCAACCAGGCAAAGAAAGTCCGCTGCCATAAAATTCCATTTTGGGGTTGTAACACCCAATGATTCTCATCCGGAAAATGCAAATATTGTGCAGGAACATCATTTAGGATGGCACCATTAAATGCTGTCATTCCCTGGGTGTATACCACACGGTAATCCAGCTCACCATGTATGATCAGAATGGGTGTATCCCAGTTCTGTATCAATTTATGCGGAGAATGTTCATAAACACTTTGCGCAACCTTATTGCTTTTATCCCAAAAAGGTCCACCTTTATCCCAATTCTCAAACCACATTTCTTCGGTTTCAAGATATTGGGCCTCTTCGTTAAAAATACCATCGTGAGCTATAAATGCGCTAAACCGTCCATCATGAATACCGGCTAGGTAAAACACAGCATAACCACCAGCACTTGCACCCACTGCGCCAAGTTTTGTTTCATCAATAAAAGGTTCTTTCGCCATTTCATCAATAGCAGTCAGATAGTCCTGCATACTCGTGCCATGATAGTCCCCGCTGATCTGCTCCTGCCAGGCCTGGCCAAACCCGGAAACCCCTCTCCTGTTTGGAGCAACGATAATGTAATCATTGGCTGCCATGATCTGGTAATTCCAGCGGTAATGGAAATTCTGGCTCAAAGGCCCCTGAGGGCCGCCTTTACAATACAGCAATGCCGGGTATTTTTTATTCGGATCAAAGTGGGGGGTAAATAATCATGGTAAGCATATCCTCACCATCATGAGTCTTCATCCAGCGCTCTTCCACCTTACCCATTGCAATCTTATCCAATAAATCCTTATTTGTAAAAGTTATTTGCTGAGCTTCTCCATCAGCAATGTTAACAGCATACAATTCGGAAGGCATCGACATGGAATTCCGGTCAGCTATCAGCTTATCACCTGCAAGGGCAACACTTTTATAATCATGCATTCCTTCAGTTAACTTGGTAATCGATCCATCTTCAAGTTTAAAACTATAAATCTGGAAGGTTCCATGCCAGTCGCTTGTAAAATAAATTGATTTGCTGTCATCTGCCCAAACGAGCCCACCAGCATTTTGGTCAAAGCCTTCGGTAGCATATGTTTTATCCCAGGTTTTTAAATTCAGAATAAACAAGCGATTTTGATCAGACTCATAACCTTCCCGTTCCATACTTTCCCAGGCCATATAATTTCCGTCAGGTGAAAATAAGGGAGCTACATCAAAGCCCATCATCCCTTCGGTAACATTTTTAGTTTCACCTGTAGCAAGGGTATAAATATAAATATCAGAATTTGTTGATAAAGTAGCCGCTTTTCCAACCTTCTTTTTGCATGTATATGCAATGGCTTTGCTATCAGCTGTCCAATCAACCTGCTCAATTCCACCAAAAGGTTTTAAGGGTGCCTGATAGGGTTCGCCCTCCATAATGTCTTTTTCATTCCACACCTTTGTGCCATCATAATCAGCATAAAACACATGGCTGTAACTTTCCACCCAATGATCCCAATGCCGGTACATCAAATCATCCATAAGTTTACCGGTAGCATTGGGTAATCCCTCATATAAATCGGGGAATTTATTTTCAATGCTTACCTCCTTTGTAAAAAGAATCTTACGTTGATCAGGTGCATATTTGAAACCGGTTAATCCACCCTCAATTTCAGATATCTGGGTTCTTCCACTTCCATCAGGATTCATTTCCCATAGCTGGACAGACCCGCTTTCAGAACTCAGAAAACCAATCTTTTGTCCATCCGGCCGCCAAACCGCATTAAATTCACTTTTAGGGGAGTGTGTAATCTGCTTTAAGTTTTCGCCATTAACATCTATCGTATATAATTCCCTGTTTCCTTTATTCTGCTCAATAGAGTAATAAGAAACACCATACATAACCGTTTTTCCATCCCGTTGACCGCTTCCTGTCCGCTGACCCGGCCGAAAGCCCAAAGCTGGAGTCATTCTGTCGGAAGTAACTGACAAATCAGGTTTGCCTAGATGGGCTTTCTCGTCTGCGATCTTTTGTATCTACAGTGGATGTGCATGACCATAACATCCATCCCAAACTAATGGCTGCTAAAATTGATAGGATTTTTTCATTGAACCAGAATTAAGATTTTACAATAAATGAATTTTCTTGCTAAAGTAAGAAAAAAACACGATAAATCTTCTGATGCTTTTTACAAAGAAGCCATGCATTCAAATTACAGGCTTCCGGGTTGAAAAAACAGTTATTAGAAAGTTGAACAAGGAACAGTTCCCCAATTCTTCCTTTTCCCTTTGCCACTAACTGCACCAAATACGTTTTCATTACTAAATTCAAGGATCACACTTATCTCATGTGTGCCTCCTGTAGCAATCAATTTGTTCATCACATAATCATAACTGTACATAATTTTAACTCTCGAATCGTCAGAGATGGGTATATTAACTCCCGCCAGAAAAATCATAGAGTTAAGATTTGTCGTATTGATGTCCTCACTTCTGTACCATAAGCCCAGGTACATGTATGATTTGTAAGCATTAAGTCCAACTGAAAATGCATTTGCACCGTTCTGGTTTTCATACAAAATACCGGGGTTTAGCTTGGCCCCCTCTCTCGAACTTTTATCCCATCGTGCTGAAGAACCCTTTTCAATAAATACTATGGCATCCCCATGAGCCACAAATTTCATATACAATGGTGATTCCGTATTAACAAATCCTACTTTTGGCTGAAAAATATGGTGAATACTCCCACCAATCCTGAAATTCATCCCTTCGGAATTATAGTTCAAAACACTTCCAAAATTAAAATCAGGATAAACCACATTTGAGCGATAGGGTTCGGTAAAGTTGGTACCGTAGATGTTTCCATATTTCCCATCCAATTCATCTGGAAAAACCAAACCATCCCAATCAATTCTTTTCTGTCCGATAGCTGCTGTAATACCAAATTGTATGGCATAATTATCATTTGGATAGATGCGTGTGGCAAGATTCAATCCTGCATACAGATTCTTTACCATTCCTTCCCCTTCATTGTTATGGTGAAAAATAAGCCCGACACCCCCTGCCCGGGTTCTGACTGTTTATCAATGGCCACATTGTATGAGTTAAAATCATAGGGAAGATTGGTCCATTGATTCCGGTAATTAAAATGGGTTCGAACACCATCGTAAAGCCCTGCATAAGCTGGATTGTAATACAGTGTATTATTAAACCACTGAGAATAATTCTGATCCTGGCCAAACAACCCCTGAAAGGTTATTATGAGCACTAACAGGCTGATTGTATATTTTGCTTTCATAGGACGAAGTTTTTCTATTATTTTAAAATGTGACATCGCTGTTTGGTTTTATCGGATTAACATTAAACTACCTTGTGTTTCCGGTTTATTCCCATCGCCAATATCCGAACCTTTCCATATAGTACCATCGTTGAATGTTGCATGGGCTTTCCAAACATAGACTCCACTTGGTAGAGGCTTTCCTTTATAAGTTCCATCCCAGCCTGGCCCTGCGGGTTGATTATCGAGGGTAAGGGCGGAAGAACTCCAAACCATTGTACCCCAGATATCAAAGACTTCAATCCTATATTCCTTAATTCCTGAGCCGCTTGGCAAAAACCTACTCACAACAGGATCCGGATCTTCAGGTGAAAAAGCATTGGGGACAAATAAGCCAACAAATACCATTTCATACACTCGGGTTGTATCATCTGTACAACCATATTCATTGGTTACGATCAACTCAATTTCATACTCACCATCATAACTATATGTATGAACAGGATTCTCTTCTGCTGAGCCTGGTGGATCATCAAAATCCCATTTCCATGAAAACCCTCCTGTAGAATTATTCTCAAACTTAACTTGACCCTGAATATTATCATAATTGTAAATCATGGAGAAATCACTTACCGGAACATCGTAAATTTCAACATCGAAGTCCTCTGTATTTTTGCATCCATGTTCATCAGTTACAGTCAATGAAATCGGATATGTGCCAGTTGAATTAAATCTATAATCTACAGTTGAGTTATTAAACTGATAATTAATACCCTGTTCTATTAGTTCCCAATTCCAAAATTCTATTATGGCATCATCTGCTTTTGATGTATCTGTAAAAGTTGTTATATGAGTGATACAAGGGTCATCCCAATTAATACCAACAATGGGAAGATCATAAACCTTGACAGGGTTTGCCACAGTATCCTGACATCCCATTGTATTGGTAACTATCAATTCTACATTATATGATCCGGGTAATTCGTATAAATACTGCGGATTTTTTATGATAGCTGTATCGCCATTATTACCAAAATCCCAGAACCAGTTAATAATTGGGTAGTTACCCACCGTACTGGTTTCATTAAATATTGAAAAATCTCCCAGACAAGTATCGGAATTAATAAAATCAGCAACCGGTGTTGGGTAAATAGTAATTGTTTGACAAGAAGTATCTGAAAAATTTCCCATTTTGACTACAAGACAAACATTATAATTTCCTGAGCTACTATATATGTGAGTAACTGTATTTTGATAAAAGTTATAGGTAATAGGCGGTGTATCACCAAAATTCCATTCCCAAGTATCAATTTCATTGATATCAATTGAATTATCTATAAAACTAATTTCATGGTGAGTACACATTGGAGTTGCCTCAATGGTAAATATCGACTGAACAAATTCGGGGATTATTACCGTCATTGTAGTATCTCCGACACAACCGTGAATATCTGTAATTGACAATGAAACCTGATAATTTCCTGGACCACTGCAAGGCCAAATAGGATTC
>JAWKKM010000055.1:0-24270 GCA_041393255.1 Bacteroidales bacterium
CCGGTTTATGGATGAATATGACCTTGACTTTAAGTACCTTGTCAAAGAAATAGAAAAGATCAGGTCCTCCTGCTAACCCTCCACCAAAGTTCGGCTTGCCGAACGAAGAAGGACTCCGTCCTCCGAAGTCAGGCTTGCCTGACGACGGCGGGCTCCGTCCTCCGAAGTCAGGCTTGCCTGACGAAGGAGGAAGTTCCGAAAATGCTTGCATTTTCGAGAATCCCTGCCTCGCCGGCAGGCAGGCTCGAAAACAATACAAATCAAAGATTTGTGTTTTTCGGGATCGCATGCCGCATGCCGCATACCGCATACCGCTCCCAGTTAAACCCCCTTAAACTTCATTAAACCTTCTAAACATTCCTCTTTTTGCCGCATGTCGCATACCGCACACCGCAAACCGCTCCTAAATTTTCTCCCAAAAACATATGTCTATTTCATCAATATGTTTATCTTGTAGCTGCAATACAATAGGTCGGATAATTAATTAAAAACTTAAATGGATATCGCTGTTATATGGTTCTGTTTGTGATTGAGAGCCTATTATCCTGATAATTTTAAATATATACTTATTGAATATTTATCACTGCAATTAAAGCGGATCGAATGTTTAATTATCTCACACAGCATTTTTAGTGTTCCGGCCGGATCAAAAAACTAATTACCTGAAAATCATTTATGAAAACAGCTAACATCCTATTGGTAATAATCTGTTCGGCGCTGCCTTCTTGTGCTCCAATGGTTACAACAACCCTTGTGACCACATTCCCTCCTGCCGGTGAAGAGGAGCAAATAAAAGTATTGGGACTGGATGATGAAATTCCTGTAGACGCAATTTTACTGGGGACAGTTAAAGTCGGGGACAATGGCTTTTCAGCAAACTGTGGATTTCGTGAAGTACTTGCGCTGGCGAAAAAAGAGGCACAGAAGGCTGGAGGAAACGCAATCCGAATTACCAGGCATATACCCCCCGGGAGAAGTACATGTCATCGTATTACTGCCCAGATTTTAAAGACTTTCGATGGATACCAGGTTGAAAGCTTTTCTATGGAACCTGAATCAATCCGTTATGCGGTATTTAATATTTATTGTGACCCCAATGCCACCGGGGCCGTGGTGCCAACCTGTCTCTTGAAGACACGGTTTCCTGCAGAATAAAGAATAATTTTAAAACCACGCTGGCAATCAGGAAAGAAGGTTTGGTATGCATGCGGGCCGGTACCGATGTACAATTACAGAATTAAATGAAATGAGTTTTGGTGAGGTATATTACCTGCGGTGCGGCACTCAAATGGCTGACTCGATTGAAAGCCGATTATTGAGATTGTTGATAAGGACAGAATTCAGCAATTTGGCGTTTTCCCAGTTTCAAACATTAAATTAATTAGTACAACAACATATACTGGGGTTTTAAGCAAATGCTATCCAGATGAAGTTTGAAAAAATAGAGCAAGAAGTGAACTAAATAAAATAATCCTGAATAACCATCATAGAAATAACTCTGCTATTAACTGCAGTTATCCTTGGCAGCCTGCTGTCACATGAAAAAGCCTCTTCCCAGGTTACCGATTCCGGGGGGGGGGGGGAGGGAAGGGAGTTTACCTCTCCTCATCACTGTTCTTCAGCGGCATTGACCTGGTATATAAGATAGAGGTCGGGGACAATAAATATTTCACAGTCGGACTGGTAGATCTTTACAGGAAATACCGGAGGAAGGATGACGGCGACCCGACAGTATTCTCGAGATCTACCCTGGACCTCTCGGCCGGAATGGCAATCGGGATAGAGAAAAGGAAGGCTCTCACAGAGTCCCTGTCATTTATTCACGGAGCCAAAGATCAGGCTTCTCCTTCCTGTTCGCCCGGTCAAGTACAGAAAATCCCCGCTAAGTGAAGCCCAGCCACATTGACACCTGCCTATTGATCCAGGCATCACCTACACCGCCGGCTTCATCTATGATATCAATAACAATACTGATTCAGACCAGGTTCTCGCCGGACTCTGGTCTGGAGCCCAGAAAGCGGGTTCGATGAATGGATGTCATCTGAGCCTGCTTCAAAGCCTCCCACCGAGAGTAAAGCTATCTTTCAGGCTATTCGTGGTAAACCGGCAGAATACCTTTTGTTCAGTCAGGGAATACATCTTTGGCACAGGCCAGCTCCCAGCCGCTGAACCCGCACTGGTCCCTGCCTGCGTAGTCGTCCCAACGGCAGATCCCATGCCAGGCTTTTCCACACCCTCATGATTGTTCAGCTTGCCGTGAAGGACTCGTCCTCGCCAGTTCGGGCCCGCGGGCTGCGGGAGGATCAACTCTACGTCGCCGAAGTCCAGCTCGCTCGTTCGGGAGGATCCACCTCTCCGGATAAGCCTCATTCAAACTCATGACCCTGTTATCGGGCCGGGCTTTAAACTATCCTCTTTCCGTCAGTCATAATTGCGCGTCGTGCCGAAAGCCTTGTTCCCACCTGCAGGTTTCTCAACTGGCTTTTATCTTTCCATCCTTTTATCTTTTTATCTTTCGTCTGGCGCATTATAACATTAACTGGTCATGAGCACCAACCACCTAACTCTATATAATGACAAACCTATTCGATTACAGTAGTATCAAAGCAGATATCATCCTCAAATATTGACCGTGACGGCAGCTCTTTTGAGAAAGCGATAATAGTCTCAAGCATACAAGAGGAATATGAATATGTGAAAAATGTATGTTCAGGTTGTGCCTTTATACAGCAATCCCTGGTATTTGAAAAGAAAAAAACCTTACGATATCCTGAAATTCAGGAAGCCTGACGGAGAGGATGTGACCTACTATTTCACGACATCTCAAAGTTCTATGGGAAGTGGGATTAAGTCTGCGACACTGACTTTATAATTTACAAAAATAAATATCCTTCTATCATGAGTTTAACAGACAATAATAAATTAACTGAGAACGGGTTTTTCGACTATTTACTCGATAAAACAAAGGATGCATTTCGGCTAAGCAAAACCTTTGAAAAGTATCCTGAGAACTGGAATTATGCAATCTGTGATTCTCCCATCCAGAGAAAGAAACTGGTATAGTGTTCGGATTAAACTGGGGTGGAGGAGATAACGACCCTCAGACAGGTTATCCGGAAGCAATTAGGAGGAACTGGCCTTTTATAACACACAGCACTAAATATTTTAAGGATTACCTGGATTCCACAATTGACCAGTTAAACTACTCTAATCTCTGTTTTGCTTCGAAATCCGAAAGTTCATCAGATTGTTAAAGATGATTGGGAAACAGCAATTCAATTGTTTAAAGAATATGTTGAATATCAGTCACTCTGGGCTATTATGCTTGGTAAGCCTGACCAGATTTGGAATAAATATACATCAGATGGGGAAATTATAGAGAAAATTGACAGAACCACCAACCGCGCTACCTATGGATATTATGGATTTCTGTTTGATAGAATTCCATTTGGTGCAGTCCACTCATCCTCAGGCACATATTTCAACCGAGGTTCGAAAAGAACTATGGTACGAGGTAATTCTAAAAATGAACACTGAAAAAACAAAAATAAACATAATACACAGTTCATTCCCTACCCCCTGCTTTGTCCGCAATAGTACGGCGTAACCGCACGACGGTGGAAGTCGCCAGTCGCATACCACCAGCCGCACACCACATCCCTCTCCCAGTTAAACCTCCTTAAACCTCATTAAACCTCTTTAAACCTAATTAAACCTTCCCCTTTCCCGCCACTCGCCCTCCGTCCGCCATAGTCAGGCAAAGCCTGACGACGGCGGAAGTCGCACACCGCAAACCGGTTAAGCCATTTTTTCTCCCAAAATCATATGTCATCTCCATCAATATGTTTATCTTGTAGCTGCAATACAAGAAACTGTTAGGAGAAGAAACAAACAAGCGCATAAGCAGTATTTATGATGCTGTCTGCTATCAATAAATGAATATGGAATACTTTTAGAACTATAAAAGTTAGTTGGCAATCATTAAAATCAGCCTACTAGAATGAAGAGAGTAATATTGATAATAATAATAATCTGTTCAGCTTTCCAATTGAGAGCTCAGAAGCCTGAGGAGATATGGAATGATTTTATGGCTAAGCTAAGGAATGATAAAATCTCCATTGATATGATTAAACCGATGGAAGAACTTGGTGATGAATTTAAACCTGTACTCCTATCCTTTCTTGACTCATTAAGAATCCAAGCATCTGAGACTGATTGGAACAGAAAACCGGAAATTATAAATCAAGACAACAGAATCTTATTTATAACCCCCTGGTCCACAAGATTTGATACCGCCAATTATTGTCTAACTTTAAGCATCATTGATTCAGTGTGGTATTTCGAACATATTGAATCAATCTATATCAGACTCGACAAATATGAACCTCTACCAAGATCCATATTCCCTGATATCGCTGAATATCAGAAAGCTTGGATGAGAGAAGAAAACTTTTGGTCCTATATAATCATTAACTTTTACCTCCCCATTTCAAAGAAGAGTGGTCAGACTTATGCGCTCGATCTACTTAAAGATGGCGCAGGATATAATGTAGCAGCAAAAGCATGGGTACCATTTTTACCAGATTATAAAGCATTCATCCTTTATCTATGTTGGGAGCAATCCAAACTTCGAGGAAATAATGTTACATTAAACATCCTTGAGGAGAATAAATCTGAAATCACAATAGAATCTCAATATTTGGCTCTATATTACAATTCCGGACACATGAGAAATGTAATTTCAATAGAAGAATATAAAACCATATTCGAAACTATCTGGAAGGATAGGACAAAGTATTCAGGATGGAATATTAAGATAGATTATTTAAACAAATATACCGTTAAACTGACATTTAACCGATAAATTTAACGCTTCCTAACATGCCGTTAAAATCAATTTGCTTGGCACGGTTTTATGCAGCCAGCCGCCAAAGCGTTGAAAGATCGTAAAAAGAATATATAACTTAGCAAAAATATAAGTCCGTATTACAACAATTAATAAAGGTCTGAACGGTGTGCCTGCCTGTCGGCAGACAGGAAAGGAACTGTGTAACTTGAAAGTGACAGGCAAAAACACGCCCCACAACGACCGGAATGCCATTGCCAAAAACTGCATATACCGCATATACCGCTGACCGTTATGCACAAGAGGAGAAAACCCTACATCACATGAATTTGACAATTGAGTTGGAAAAATGGAACGCAAACAAAAACGAAAGACTAAAAACCCGGAACACATACTCGTCCCCAAAGTTGTTTTAATCTTTTTGCCGACACACTATATTTTGAAATTCTTTGGCTACCCGCAAATGGCACATTTGCAAGCCACAGTAACCAACCCACAATCCAAACTTGCAAAAGAGCCCTTTTCCCAAATACATTATTTGTACATTTGAATTTTAGTTAAATACTATGGCACTTGCTGATAATAATTTCGAAGAAATAAAAAAAAGAGTTTTTGAGGCTTACAAAAATGAAGAACCTGTTATTCAGGAGTTCAGAGAATTTGCAAAAAGATTAAAGAATGATGTAAAGCAAATTAGACCGTATTCAGTCAATGCTGTTTCATTTGTTTCTTCTGACGGTGGAGATAACCGACTTTATTTTAATCCTGCTACAGTAGAATTAGTTCGTGTTGTTGATTCACTTGGAAACCAATGTGCTTTAGACGCTATTGCTTCAAATTCCAAGGCAGATGAACTTAATAATCGTGCCGAATCTGCAAGCCCTTTGTTGGTTGAGCCATTACAGAAACTTTGCAAGGATTTAAATACAAATGTTGTAGGCCTATCCTATTTATTGGGGGGCTTAGGAGAACAAGGTAAAAGCACTGGGGCCATAAGAATTTATAGAGATATTGTGGAGTGGGCAGTACTTTATGACCTAATGAAATATCGTGTTTGGGGCTCAGACACAATAATTGTTAGAGAAGGAATGCTGCGGACAAAATCTTTTAAGCGAAAATTATTTCCGAAACTTGACCTTCTAATTAGAGGAGCCTACCAAGAACACAAAAAAAGAAACATTACTGTTTCAATGGTTGGTGTTGCAAAGCAAAGTGCAGTTCTAAGCCGTTTGTCAGTTGCTTTAGAATTGGAAGAAACAATGCATAAGCATTATCCTTGCTATGTCAAGGTGCCCAAAGATATTGAAGAAAAGTGTTACAATTTTGATAGAACATGGCTTGATACCCTTGAAACTAGTGAACCTGATGAAAACGGGAAATATCTCTATCAGTCAATGGGGTCATTGTTTCTAGTGAAATTTGGTAATAGACCTTTTGATCCTGTGTGGCCAGTTGATATTGCCGAATGGCAACTTACCGATGTAGATAAAATTATTGGACAATTAACACAGGACGCTCAACCGGGTTTTCCAATTCCAGACTTTCCTATGTGTGTGCAAAAGGCACATGATTTTGCTAAAGTGAATGGACTTGAAGTGGATATTCTGCAAGACATTCTATTTGACGGTATTACTCAAAAACTTACTCCTGAGGAAAAAGAAAAAGTATTAAGAATGAAATATTTAGGACAAAATTTAACCAATATAAGATATAGAAATGCCTGAGCTATTTTCAAAATCAAAATTGATGGGAACCTTTAAGGGTTTCAGTGAAAAAGGATTTGAGTTTGCTGCAGAAATTGTTACTCCCTACAATTCAGAAATGCAGGACAGACCACAACTTGGACAATTCCTTTTAATTCAACTTGGAACTCCTGAAGAAGCATCATTAGGAAGAATAACTAAGTTTGTTCCATCTGGTTTACTTGCATCTGCAGAAGGTGAAGATTATATAAATACCATGCAAGAACGGGAACAAGATGTTCCAGAAGATTTAAAAAAACAAAAGCTGAAATACAAAATTCAAATCAAACTCTTAGGTGCTGTTAAAAATGTAAAACAAAACAGTAAAGAAAGAATTGTTTTTGTGCCATCTCAAAGAAGACTTCCTCATTTGGGAGCCAAAGTAGCTTTGCCAAGCGATGAAGTTCTAAAAGAACTCTGCTCTTTAAGTGGTGGCGCAACAGACTTAGGCGACTATGTATTAGGTGAATTTGTATATTCTAACAAGACTTCAATTCCAGAAGATGTGATGCGTCATATCTCACCTGAATTAAAAGTAGCATTCAATATCAATAATCTTGTATCAAAGCGGTCGGTTGTTTTTTTGCGAGAGCAGGTTACGGAAAATCAAATTAATTAAATTTTTAACAGGAGAGCTTTATCGTAATGGTGTTCCAAAGACTGAGGGGGGGAAAAGTGTTGGTGTTTTAATCTTTGATGCTGACGGAGAATATTTTTGGCCTGATAATATAAGAAATAGACCTGGTTTATGTGATGTTCCACAATTAAAAGACAGTATTATAGTTTTTACAAATCGAAAAAATGATAGGGCTCCAAAATATTACGAAAGTTGGAAAGCAGGAGAAGTTAGATTAGACATAAGAAATCTGGCAGCAAGAGATGTAATCGGGATTGCCGTTTCATCTGAAAGACAAGAACAACAGAATATATTGAAGTTGAAAGGAGTATCAGAAACAAATTGGAGACAATTAATTGACATTATTACATTGAAAGGCTACCAAGCAACAGATGAAGAGATTGGAACCCTTATTGGTTATTCTGGTGATCAAGTAAGAAACAATACAGGAGAAATCAATGCAGCAAGAAGTAATCTAAACAACATTGTCAAGCTTTTGCATGACCCTGCAAGTATGTTAATTGATGGAACCGTTGAGGCTTTAAAAGAGGGAAAATGTGTTGTTGTCGATATAAGCATGTTAAGTTCGACTGCAGGGTACAATATTGCAGGATTATTAATGAGAAAAATATTTTCCTACAATCAAGAAAATTTCACTGGGGGAAATCCTCCTATTCCTGTCATTTCTGTAATTGAAGAGGCACAAAGTGTTTTGGGTAGGAATCTTGAAGAATCAAGCCCTTTTGTCGAATGGGTCAAAGAAGGAAGAAAATATGAATTGGGTGCAATCTTGATTACGCAACAACCAGGATCAATGGCCCCTGAATTATTGAGTCAAGCAGACAATTGGTTTTGCTTTCACTTGCTTTCAGAAGGTGATGCTGGAACTTTAGGGAAATATAATTCTCACTTCTCACATGATATTCTTGCTCACTTGATTGGAGAGCCAATCCAAGGTAATTGTTACATGTGGAGTGCACCAAAACAACCTTTTGTTCTTCCTGTGAGAATTAGAGATTTTGAATCTCTTTACAAAGGTGGAATAGTAAATAATAAAAATGAACCTGAATACCCAAATTCATCAGTTAAAATTATTTTGCAAAAATATAGTGAAAGAATCTCAAAAATGGCGAATTCACTGAAACTAAAACTTGTTGAAAAGAGATCAACTCTTTCAACCATGAATTTTAACGACGACTTTTTTGGTATTTATGATGGTCAGCTTTATTTCTTAATAAAAGAAATTAAAAAAGAATTTCCCGATGAATTCAGAAGTGAAAATGAACTTAAACCAATTCTTCTAAAGACTATTTTAGATTTTGAACCGGTTATTCGTAAGGCGAAACATCCTGAAAAGAATAAGGAAGTAGATTATTTCTGTGCTCCAATTAGTAATTGGTCTAAGATTAGTCAATCATGAGTTTGAAGTTTGACTTTACGGAAGAAGCTATACTTAAAAAGAAAGAGGTTGTTGGGTTTTCTCTTAAAGGTAAATCACCAAAACAGAGAGTAAAACTTTTGATCCTTCGTGACCTGATGAATCTTGATTGGGATATAAAAATTGGTAAACAGAGAATTGAGGTGTTCCCACCCGAAGCGTATAACAAGGAAACAATCAAACAAGCAATGGCTGTTAAGCGTAATGAAATTATTAATGCTAACAGACAATGGATTGACAAGAGGATTGAATTTGCCAGAAAAAACTTAGCAAATGGTTATGATGTGATGTGCTCAGAAATTGACCCAATAATTGAAGTTTGCGAAACTCAAAAGCAAATGGATTTATTCAGAATTTTTCGTTATTATTGGAGTTCACCATACAGCGACTATGTTGGAAGAAGAATAAAAGTTTTGATTAGAGACAGGGGATTGCCAAACAAGCCTGTAATTGGAATTGCGGCTTTGGGAAGTCCAATCATTCACATTCCAGAAAGAGATGAGTTCATTGGTTGGGATACCAAAACCCGAACTAAGAATCTTATATACACAATGGATGCCTATGTAATCGGAGCATTGCCACCTTACAATTATTTACTTGGCGGTAAACTGATTTCACTTTTACTTGCTTCAAATGAAATAAGAAAAATTTATCGTGAGAAATACAAAGACAAAGTTACAATCATTGACAAACGAGTAGCAAACACATTGGTTGGAATCTTTACTACAAGTTTATACGGAAAAAGTTCTCAATACAATCGTTTAAAGTATAAAGACAATTTACTTTACAATCATATCGGACACACGAAAGGTTATGGGACACTACATCTCTCAAAAGAAACAATTCAAGAGATGGTAAAATTCTTGAAATCAAAGAAAATTGATGTAAACCACAAGTTTGGTGATGGGCCAAGTTGGGTAATGAGAGTAATTTCAGCAGCAGGTGAGTTAGTAGGATTTGATTCTGATTTTTTATTGAAGCATTCATTTAAAAGAAGCATCTATTTCATTCCACTTACAAAAAATTACAGGGATGTCTTAAATGATAAAATCAAAAAGCCCAAGTATTATAATTATACTAAAAAAGAATTAGTGAATTATTGGAAAGAAAGATGGTTTGAAAAAAGAAAGATAAATCCTGGAGTAATTGAAAATGTTCTTGCTTTCAACCCTGATGACTTTACAATATGAACCATCGCAACAGCACACTCATTGTCAAGCCCCACAATCTAAATTCAATCCAAAGCTTGTCAAAGAGTTTGTCTACCCCAACCCAAAAAGAATTTCATAATTTTCCTCCCACTGTATTAGCCCCCAAATAATGTATTAGCCCCCAAAATAGCTGGACAAAAAACTAAAAACAGATTAGTAGATTGTTCAACTAAAATTAAATTAGGGCTATGAAGAAAAAGAGAGTCTTTACTGCGGAGCAAAAGATGGAAGTTTTGCGTGTAGCAGAACGAAATGGTATGGTAGCAACCTGTCGTAAGTATGACATATAGGCTATTGAGAGTGTTTTCCACGTTCTTTCATTGTAATACCAGCACGGAATGTCGGGAAACTCCATGAAGGCCTCAGATACTCTGTGAGTTCGGTAATGCTAACCAAGGAGCTTATAGATATTTTCCGGATTAAAGGCAAAGCCGAGGATCATTTCTATTTACGCTTATCAGGCCGGTTAGACCCGAACGCCGGTCATTGAATAATAAGTTGAGTTATGATGTATTTTAACCACTCCTTTTGAGTGGCTTCTCAACAGAATAAAAAAGCGACTGAAAAGGGGTACAATTGCCACCTGTCATTTTATGATGGGTGGCTTTTATTTATTGAATTAAACTATTCAATCCAAACAACACTTAATGCTGTATTAAAATTAGGTGAGACTATACAATATTCACAAACCTCTGAGTCAACTTCATCGTAATTGAGCTCAAACCACTCAGATTTAAAGATGTATTGTTTTGATTCCTCTGCAGGATAGATAGTCCCCTCGCTAAAGAATTCATAAGCTACTGAGCCAAAGGGAGGAGTTAAGTTCTTTATATCTTTCACTTTGATGAAGAAGTCATGTGGGGGAATCCAGTATTCCACTTTATTATTCCGACAGAAAAAAATAAAAATTGGATGATTTCCAAACTGCTGATATTTGAAGACAACCGATGTTAGAGAAGAATTAAAATGAGTAGACATTCTTCTTAATAGATCAGGAGAGAAGGGCTCACTTTTAGTAATTGGAATGAAGAACTTTTGTGGCATTAAAAGTTCAGAAGCAAATAGGTTCGCTTCCGTTTCTTGTGATCCAGCCTTGAATGTATCTAAAGTTAGAAAATTGTCATTGTGGATATGAATATCTTCTCGATGAAGGAAATAATGTCCTAACTCATGAGCTAAAGTAAATCTTTTCCTTGGGCTATAGCTAATATTTTCATTAATTGATATAATAGCTTTTTCCTTACCAAATACAATTCTCCCATCGGCATTTTTCATTGTCACATCCTGGACAATAATATCGTAGTACGAAGCTATCTCGATTAGATCAATATCTTCAATCTCTTCAACATAGAATTGATCCAATATCTCTTGAGCAACTTTAATACTATCAGTTCTAGCCATTTTCAATTTTATCTAGTTTCTCTATAAAGTCTATTAGATCAATTTCGCTTAATGCTTCTTTAATATCTTCATCATCAAGAACATCAAGGTTTCTAAACTGAAATTGGGGATATTCTTGTCTAATAAGTTGTTCTAATTTTTCTTTTGTAGATTGGATTCTGCTAGTAATAATCTCTTTTAATTGTACTCTAGCATCCTCTATAAGTTTTTGATTCTTAATTCTATTTCTCTTAGCAGTAGATTTGATTTTAAGTCTATTTATGAATCTAAGATTCGACATAAGGTAAGCCTCTTTTTCAACGCCAAGGTCTTTGTAGAAATCGACATTTTCAGCAAGGTCATTTTGAAACGATTCTGCCAACAATGCATTGAAATTGCTTATGATGCTTTTCGATTCCATAATTTGAAATTAAAGGTTTATCTTTTGACTAGCTTTATATGATCTCGCTCTTCGATAAAGTTTCCTATGAAGGGAATATATCTTTTTCTTCTCCCACCCAGTTTGCTCTGCTATTTTATTTGTATCGGATGTTTCAAATAATGCTAGAACTAAAATCTCTAATTCAGGATCATCTTTTGAACATTCAAAAAGAATCTCCTCAAATACTTTGATTTTTGTCTCTGCATCTTCTTCATCTACTTCTGAGTTATTGACCTTCCCTGCCAAATGAGAAAGAGTATTGGGTTCAACTGACAATTCTTTAATATTCTGCTTAACTTTCTCTTTCCTTACATTCTCGGATATTGTACTGCCTATTATCCTTTTGAGTTGCTCTGTAATAGTATAATCTTCATACTTCCAATCCCAAGTGTGTGAGAACAATTTCTCAATTGCATCATGAATGTAATATTGGATTGGTTCAACACCTAATGTGTTTTCAGAATGTGCGCCAAAAACTGTCTTTCCCTTTAGTTTGTATCCAACGAATACCGTCAATTCATCAATTATGTTTTTCCATTCAGTATCTGGAATTGCAGTAAGCATTCTTGAAATGATATCATTTCTATCCATAATAATGATAGTTCTAAAATATCATTAACTGAGATTTTTAATTTGTTGCCAGGTGGTAAAAAATTTGGTTGGTCAGTTAAGTGATATGTGACAGACGAAGTAGAACATAAATATAGGAAAATTATGGAAAAAGAAACTATCGGAGAAAAAACAAACCGACACCGGTCTGTGAAAGGGGTTTATCGGTTGGAAAGATTTTTTCTAAGAACAATAGTTCATAATAATGCTTGAGATACAGAAGGTAGAATTAATTTAATCAATAAATATTTTTTAAAAATGAAAGATTTAAAAGAGAGTGATGATAAAAGCGAAAAGAACCTCTCACTTATTATCAAAACCACTCAAGGAAGTTG
Organism: Bacteroidales bacterium; assembly: GCA_041393255.1. Lineage (GTDB taxonomy): Bacteria > Bacteroidota > Bacteroidia > Bacteroidales > JAADJA01 > JAADJA01. The sequence goes on from JAWKKM010000055.1 coordinate 12,620, forward strand.
GGAAAGCACATTCCTAAAAACAATGAAGGTTCAAGAAGTAATCAACATGATAATTCAGCACTTCGGCTATTCTCCTAAGGGCAATTATGAGTTAAGGTTGGAAACAAATCCAGATGAAGCTCTTAAAGCTGAGAAACCCTTAGTAAGCTATGGCATTAAGGATGGTGATGTCCTAATCTTTACAGACCTTGGTATAGCCGTATGAGTGTAAAACATGAAATTACGATTTCCACAGTACTTTCAGAGTTGGAGGAGGCTAAAGAAAGTGCCTCCAGATATGGTTGGAGTATTTCAGAGTTGGATGAAAACAATATTCGCTTTACTGTAAAAATGCAATCTCCGATTGATAAAGAAATATATGTTATAGAATTTCAGTTGGACAACTACCCTGAATGGCCCCCCGCCATTGAGTTTATTCATCCATCTACGAATGCAAGGGGAGTTAAGAGTGCTTATCCATCGAATAAAAAGTATGGCGGTTTTTTTCACACTAAACCATGTATATGCAATCCGTGTTCAAGATTAGCCTATAAAGACTTTAAATCGCTTCATCCAACATGGGATATGAGTGGATGGAAAAACAACCCCAAAGTTGGGAGTTTGACCAGAATAGTTTCAATCTTGGAGGCGATATACTTTCGTATTAATAATAAGGAGATCTACAATGGAAGAATGGGATAGCAAATATTATAGTTTTAAACCCACAGAGGAATATTGTCCTACAGATTCTCATATTTATTATGTTCAAGAAGAAATATTGTTGTATACTCAACAAACCCTGAATAAATATGGAAGCACCCATCCTCCAACTGAAGGTATTGTTTTTGGGGAGGAGTTGTTAAAATGATTCACTGGGATATTGGCAGTAATCATACCAAAAGCGGAAGTTTCGATATCTAAGGTTGAAGTGAGCCTAGATCTAATCTTGAATTTATAAATGCTTTGCACGAAAAAGATTTAGTTCAGATTGCACAGGTTCATTCTCATCCAGGTGATTTTATCGGTCATTCATGGGGGATGATCTTTGGTGTGCATTTAAGTTTGAAGGACTTCTTTCCATTTGTTGTTGGCAATTATTCACAAAAGGAAAAGATTAAGTTAGAAGAATGTGGAGTTCATAGGTTTAATAGCGACAGATTCCGCAGACTTTCCAACGGTTATATAAAGGATCATTTCATGATAACCTCTAATACTGAAGTCAAATACATTGATTTAAGGAATGAATAGAATTCCTATTAGCAAAGAAGAATGGTATAGATTAAGAGATGATCGTATCATTAGGATGCCTAATGGGCCTATGGACAATATAGATGACTTCAAGGTTGATTTAATCTATAATGGAGATGAAGATACCATACAGAGCAAACTACTCATGCAGCTTACGATAAACATCTAAGTAGATGGTGTAGGAACATTACCCTGGTTGATATTAATGATAGGCTAGATGAATCAAGAAGATCTGAAATATTTGAATTGGTATTCGGTATTAACCCTTTCATAGAATTTAGTATAGAAAATAATAATGATAGGTTATCGAGGAGTGCATCTCTAATTGTTGAGAATTATCTGGATATGCTACCTGAGACACCATGGATAAATGCCAATAACTGGTTAGCGGGAGTTGGTACTGGAAAAAATTCAAAGATAAATTCAGAAGGTAAAAATATTGTAGGTGCTTCTTTCGCCGCATGCTTAGGTAATGCCCTCTTATTTGACATGTTTCTCAAAAGAAAGCTAATTATAACTATCAGAAGTAGGTATTCATTATATGACTTTGGATATTCGGAATCCGTCAAACATTTAAATAACCCAGAAAATGTTGGGATAATTAATGTTGGAAAAATATTACAAATTGGGTGTGGTGCAGTCGGTTCATCTTTAGCATATTTATTATCCATCCAAGATTGGACTGGATCATTGACTTTGATCGATTTTGATACAGTTAAAACGCCAAATTGCTCAAGCTCTCTAGTTTTTTCAGCACTAGATTCAGTTGATAATAGATTAAAGATTGATTGTTGTGAAGAAATTTTACAAATAACAAGGGTTAATAAATTTAATGGTGATTATTCCGACTTCTTAAAGTCATCTTTATTAAATTATGACATTATACTTTGTTTAGCCAATGAAAGAAATATTTGGAGCACTATTCAGAATAATTATCCTCCAATAGTATTACATGCTACGACAAATGATTCTTGGGGAATAAATATGGGACGGCACATCCCTATTAAGGAATGGTGTATTCTGTGTAGGTTTAAAGACGAATTGAAAACAAATCTCTGACACCTCCCATGTGGTGAAAGTGTTATTTCGAATAATGAAAAGGTGAAGAAATATTAGGGGTATTACCTTTCCTCTCTCCAGCTAGTGCAACATTGGTCTTATCGGAATTAGTTAGACTATCAATGGGGTATGTTATACCATCGAATTTTACCCTTTTCTCGCTAAAGCCGAATAAGTCCAATGAGTTTCAAGAAGTTATTTAGAACTCCAGACAAAAACATAGAGTTTGTCTTGGGCAAAGTGAATTACTTCATATGAGGTTCATCAAAGGAACAAGATTCTATGGTTTATAGGTGTTCGGATTGCTCTCTTTAGGTTACCAGGAGTCCATAATTAGTGGCATGCAACCTAAATCGCAACCCTCACTGAAGATTATAGCTCGCCTGCGACAGCCAATTTTATTCGCCAACCATTGTGTTTGAATAAAGCAATATCTCATGACACATTAAGGCCAACCTGCCTGCCTTTCGCCTCTGCTTTCAAATTGAATAAACTATTCAAATTTTGAATAATAAAAAGGTGCTGCAAATCTAACGGCGGGCAAGTGTCTTCTATCTTACCGGCCCCCGCCATGCTGCACGTCACATAAGCCAGCCTCCGGCGAAGGCGGGCTCCAAGCCTTTAGCCTCTCCCCCTTTTATTCCCGCCTTGCGGGATTTCCGCAAAACTTCAACTTTTTACTTTTATCTATTGTCTTATCGGCCCTCGCCCCAGGCCTCCCCCATTTTTTCTCCCAAAAACATATTCAGATATCATCAATATTTTTAACTTGTGGGTGCAATACAAGTTGACTGTAACATTAAGAAACAAAAGAGCGCAAGAAATATTTATGTACATCAGCTATCAATAGGTAATTATGGAAACCAATCATAACTTTTTAGGTAAGTTGCCTACAAGTGTAAAAAGACAGACGACCGTACGAATACGATATTGACAAATTTAAAATAAGAAAGGATTTAGCTTTTGAAAGGACAGTGCAAATTTGATGAAAATATATTTTGCATTTTTCTTTCTCCCGCAAAAAAAGAAGAAGGAAAGCCCACCCATATTAAAGCACTTTTGAAAGCCCCACGAGCCGACACTCAAAACCAAAGCTTGCAAAAGAATTTAAATTTTACATATGCACCAGTGCTAAATTGTTACTTTTAGGGTTTAATGGTAGAAATGAATGAATAAATAAGAATGAGACAAACTAAAAAATAACACTCTCGCAACTCGAAGATTTCCTATTGAAAGCTTGTGATATTTTGCGTGGAAAGATGGATGCTTCGGAGTTTAAGGAGTTCATTTTTTGGGATACTATTTTTAAAACGTTTATCCGACGAATTTGAAGTTGCAACAGCACAAGTAAAGAAAAAATTCAAGCACTTAACGCCTGAACAATTACAGGAATTATTGGACGACCCTACAACCTATAAACCTTATACAAACTTTTATGTTCCGGCCCGTGCCCGTTGGAATGACAGTTGGATTGAGAAAATTGAAGATGATAAAGGTGAACTAAAAGAAGTTTACCGACCCCCTTTGCGTGATACAAAATCCGGAGTTGGAAGCTTGTTGAACAAAGCTCTGCATGCGGTTGAAGATTCCAATGCCGATTTATTGAGCAATGTGCTTAAAAGGAATTGACTTCAATATCAAAAAAGGAAAATCATCGCTGCCGGACCAGCGTTGGATTGATTGATTAACCACTTTAACAGCGAATTACCTGCACTTGTAAACGACAATTTTTGAATTTCCCGATTTGTTGGGTGCAGCTTATGAATACCTGATTAAATACTTTGCCGATAGTGCCGGAAAAAAGGGTGGAGAATTCTATACGCCAAATCAGGTTGTACGTTTGTTAGTACAATTGCTCAAGCCAAAAGAAGGAATGGAGATTTATGACCCTACCGTTGGTTCAGGTGGTATGCTCATTCAAAGTTTGCGGTACGTTGAAGAACGGGGGCAAAATGCCCGAAACCTGATGCTTTATGGACAAGAAAGTAATCCGACCACATGGATTATTTGCCGAATGAACATGATTTTGCATAACATTACTTCGTCAACCATTGAAGATGGCGACACGCTCGAAGACCCAAAAAATCTGAAGAGATGGTTCATGGCAAAAATTTGATATGGTAATCGCCAATCCGCCATTTAGCCAAAATTACAGCAAGGCAGGAATGAAATTTCAAACACGTTTTGCGTATGGTTTTGCTCCCGAAACAGGTAAAAAGGCCGACTTGATGTTTGTGCAACACATGATTGCCAGTTTGAATTCCAAAGGTCGCATGGCAACCATTATGCCCCATGGCGTTTTATTCCGTGGAAGTGCCGAAAAGGTGAATTCCTTAAAGGAATTGTGGATGCCAATTTGATTGAAGCCATTATCAGTTTACCCCCTGCATTATTTTATGGTACTGGTATTCCGGCTTGCGTATTGGTTATTAATAAAAACAAGGACGAAAAACTTAAAAACAAAATATTCTTTATCAATGCCGATGCCGAGTATGGCGAAGGTAAGGTGCAAAACTTCTTGCGCCCCGAGGACATAGAAAAGATTGATTATGTGTTTACCCATAAAATTGAAATAACCAAATACAGCAAGTTAGTTGACAATAAAACCATTGCCGACGAACACGATTACAACCTGAACATTCGCCGTTATGTGGATAATACACCAGAACCAGAACCGGAGGATGTAAAAGCCCATTTAACAGGTGGGGTGCCATCCACAGAAATCGAAAATCAAAAATTGCAGCACGCTAAATTGAACTTCCACTCATCCGAATTATTAGAAGAGTACAAGGAAAACTATCACCAGTTTAAAGAATCAATTACCGATAAATCGTTGATCAAAACCTGCATTGAAGAAAATAAAAACGTTACAGCTGCCATTGCTGATATGCAACAAACCCTTGATAAATGGTGGTTACAAGCCCGTGATGAATTTGCAAAAATAGCTGCACCGCCTAAAATTGAAAACGGCAACGGAAATGGAGTAAGTGAGCCCATTATCGATTATATAACAGTTGGGGGGGAAAAACTACCAACCGCAAGACAAAAGCTAATTTTATCATTAAAAAACGAATTGATTCCTAAAAACATTCTTGACGAATTTCAAGTTGCCGGGGTATTTGTAAACTGGTGGACAAACATAAAGTACGACCTGAAAACCATTGCAACCATTGGCTGGGTGCCAAGCCTTGTGCCCAAGGAGTACTTTATTGAAACCTATTTTAAAGCCGAAGAGAATGCAATACAGGAAGCCGAAAACCTGATTGGAGAAAAAGAAAGTGCTTTGCAGGAAGCTATTGAGGCTGTTGAATACGAGCCCGAGGAAACGGAAGAGGGAAAAGAACCCGATGAAGTAACAGCAAAACTTATTAAAGACTATCTGGCTGCACAAATTAAAAATCTTAAATCTCAAAAAGGAGTTGAAACAGAGTTAAAGGAACTAAGCGATATGCTCGAAGGCATAAAGACATTTGAAAAAGAGGTTAAAGAGGCTAAAAACAGGGTTAAGGAGCTACACGCTGAACTCGACCGTAAAATTGAGTACAAAATGTATGGGGTTGACGATGCCAAAGAAGAAATTAAGAACCTTTTAGCCCATACCAAAAAACGTATTACAGAACTGGAAGCACAGGGCGAACCCGAATCCAAAAAAGAAAAAGCGGCTTACAGTAAAACCTTAAATGCCCTGAAAGCCGATAGCCTGAAAATGGATGACAAATTGAAAGGTTTGGATGCATTTTGGAAAGTATTGGTGGAATTATTACTTCCGAAGAATGCAAAACCCTGATACTGCCAAAAGCACAACAGTTTGGTACAACAGGAATTGCTCAAATACCTCAATGCCGAAAAACGTATGTTAATTGCCGGCATAGAAAAGCTTTGGGATAAGTACAAAGTAACTTCTCAGAACTTAGAGAATAAACGCCAAGACTCATTGGACAAATTAAACCAGTTTTTAACCGATTTAAAGTATTTGAGTTAATGGGAAATTGGGTTGAACAATATGGGTGGTTTATTGATTGAGGAAAAGAAATCTACAATCCAAGTTCAAGGTGCATCAAACTTTGGAGATTATCCATTTTTCACAAGTGGGGATAATATTTTATTACATGATACATACATTGTAGATGGAGAGAGATTATTTCTTGCAACTGGCGGAAAGGCAAATGTTAAGTTTTATGCTGGAAAAGCAGCCTATTCAACAGATACTTATGTTTTAAGAAGCGAAAAAGCAAGTACTAAATACCTGTACTATTATCTTCTTAATCAAATAGAATTTATTAACTCAATTCTATTTACTGGAAGTGGGCTAAAACATTTACAAAAGCACGAATTCAAGAAATTGAAATTTCAATTACCCGAATCAAACCCGAACAAACCCGGATAGCCGAAATTCTCAACACTGCCGACGAAGCCATTGCCCAACATGAACCCTTATTGCCAAATACCAGCGCATAAAAACAGGGCTTATGCAAGACCTTTTAACCAAAGGCATTGACGAAAATGGCAATATCCGCAGCAAAGAAACGCATAAGTTTGTGGTTAAAAATGGCATTGAAGTGCCGGAGGAATGGGAGGTGGATACTATTGATAACTTAGAAATCAAAGATGTTTTAGACTTCAAAGCAAATGGTAGCTTTGAAACATTTATCATGTAATGTCAAATACTGATTATGAAACAAAATTAATGCTTCCGTCTTTTAAGAACTAACTGATTTAAGAAATGGATTGAACAGCAGGTGTTTATATAGACGAAAAAGGTTTTTAATTTTAAGAAAAACTCGATTAGTTGAAGGTGATATTTTAATTTCTTGTGTTGGGGATTTGAATATAATCATGGATTTTGTGTTGCCAAATGCCAAAAGTAAATTATCAAGCCACGATTGCTCCGAATAAGTTCGTGATTAGATTTAATGACAAGTCGTTAACTCATTTGCAACAAAATATATGACCTCGTTCCTTTTCAGAATGAAATATTAGAATGTTTCAAACAAGTATCTGCAACTAAAACTTATTGAATAATCCAACATCTACGATCCTTAAGAGAAATTTGGCTTTACCTTCGCAACAACAAAAGCAGAAAAATAATAAGTGATAGAATAGACGAAGGTTGAAAATCTTAAATTATAATCAAAACGAAAATCTCCAGAAATATAAGATAAAAACCGGCTTAATGCAAGATTTGCTGAGTGGTAGAGTGAGGGTAAAAAGTGAATAGATTAAAATTATGGAAAAACTCCTAAATAAACCAGACACCATGTTTTATCACTTGACGACTAATTCTCGAATGGATAGGATCAGGAATAAAGGATTGATGGCTAACTAATCAAAGGAATTTCAATTAGTAAGAACAGACTGACATAAAGTTCTAAACTCTCTGATTGTTACACAACTTCAAGATGATGAAGTAATACAAGAAAATCATTTTGTCCTGTTGGTTCTCGCAATCTCCAAAATAATTTTACACCCCAACAAATAAAACCTGATATAGTAACATTTGAATGGACATGGCCTTTACAATAATATTGTTGACTGATGTTATTCCGTTCAGTTGTATGGAAATTATATGTGAGTTTTCAGTTCAGAATTGGGATGCAATAAATATACAAGATTTTAAAAATCAACAAACTATTTCCAATACTGATATATATGACAACTCTTTTCTTATAATTTATTCAGAAAGCGGAAAGAGATTTCGGGTGAATAGAAGGTAAAATCAAATACTTGTAAAAATGCATTTAACAGTAAGAATGGCATGGCACGATAGTAACTGGAACGGCAAAGGTTGCTGTAACCCAGAAGGGAATACCTATTGTACGGGTGCTCATTCTTTGTTATCCGAGGAAGAATTGAGAAAAGAAAAAATCTTGCTATTGAAAATGCAGCAAAAGATAAATATGTTGCAGATAAGTTTAATGCAGACAGTGTGCCGCCTTGCTATTGGAGTATTAATGTAATTTAGTCGAGAATTTGAAATGTAACATCACCATGCTTTTCGTTGGGTAAAACATGCAATATCTGATACGGTAAAACCTTATTCCGTTTTTACATGGCCTTTTAAATTATCTTTTGTGCATACCGATGAAGCCAAAGCAATTCATGGCAATTACTGGCCCGATTTGGAGCAACGTATCAAAGACTTTACAGCAAAGTTTAAGAAAGACGAGAGCATCATTTTCTTTTATGCCAATTACGACAATCCTGTTTCGGCAGATGATATGAAATATCTTTTGTTGGGGGCTTCTGTTGTCGATGAAACCGTGATGCCCGAACATTTCCTTTTTACCAAACAGGAATTGGACAGAATGGGGAAAGGAAAAGCGGGTACTCCAATGAAGAAGCTTCAACATTAAACTGGTCGGTGCAGGTAACACATCAAAACGACAAAGCTGTTTTGCTTCCTACAAAGAATACATCAATCATGTTGAACAATATCCCGAAGAGTTTGAGAAACTGAACGATATTAAAGTTGTGATTGATGAGCCTTCATTGGTTCGCAGTTTCAAATATGTTGCAATGGATATTGACGATGATAAATGCCTGTATCTGTTGTATAAACTCCGCAAAGCCATTTTCAAAATCAGGGAACATAACCGCCAGGTAACTTATAACCTGGAGGAAGAAAGAAAAGAGTTTGGATGCCATGATTGAAATGGTTTGGAAACGCAGGGCATTTACACGTCTTTAAACAAAGTCTTGAAGTATTTTTAAAGAAAGACTGCATGGCTTTATCCAATGCCATCAAATCCATTTTGAGCAAAGATTTTGACCTTGTACAATGTTTTGAATCCATTGCAAAAGAAGAAATTCCGGAAGCGTTGGATGATTATGCCGATGACCTTGATGACCTGATGAGTAAATCTGAATTTAAAAGGCATTACAAAGCATTTTCATAGCTTTCACTATTCAATATTACCGAGCATCAAATCAAAGAAATCATTACCCAATATCACGAGAAAATAATCAAAGGGCTGGAACATAATCCATATCTCATTTATGAATATTACGAACCCAATCCGCCAAAAAATGAATTAGACATCCCCGATTTGGTTGATGAACCCATTGATGTTTATAAAATTGATGTGGGTATGATACCTGACAGTCGGTTTGTAAAACGACATCATCAAAATTCAGAATATCCGTGAATCAAGCCCCGAACGTATCCGAAGCTTAATGATTGAATACTTGTGGAGTTTGGAAGGTGCCGGGCATACTTACGATAATCTTCGCAACATCATTAAAAACATCAAAGAGCATCCACTTATTTTTCATACCGAAGCCAGTATCGATGAAAACGGAATTCTGGATTTGGAAGATGCGTACAAAAGTCATTTTCAGGAACGATTGCATATTGAGCCGGTGGAACAGGAAAAATATATCTATTTGAAAGAATTGTATCGGGCAGAAGAACGCATTAAGGATAAGATTGTAAACCTAATCAACAGAGCACCGCACCCAGATACCAGCCCCGATTTTAAAAAGCATATAGATGGCAGCGTTACAGATTTAAAAAAGAAAATTAAAGATTTTGAAGAAACACTATTCAGGGAAGAAAGGCAAAAGCTTTATGAGAATATTTTTTCGCAATCACTATTTCTGCTGACAGGTAAACCGGGTTCAGGAAAAACCTATGAAACAAGTCATGTTATAAAGCACCTGAAGTCTCTAAATCAAGGACTTGAAATATTGGCACCTACCGGAAAAGCTGCATTACGCATTTCTGAGAACATAAAGAACAATACAGGTCTTGATATAAAGGCCAACACCATTGACCGCTATATTTTTGAAAATGGGTTTTGGTGGGCTTATGAAGATTGGGACAGATTACACGATTTACCTGAAAATGAAAAAATAACGGTTACAAATTTGATTATTGACGAAAGTTCAATGATTGATTTGCAAAAGCTATACATCCTATTTTCAATCATTAAGTTCACCGATGAATATCCCAAGCGTATCATTTTTGTTGGTGATGAAAACCAGTTGCCACCTATCGGGTTTGGTAAACCTTTTCATGATATAATTAGTCATGTGGTGTCAAAAGATACCTTGTTTGAAAAGCATTATATTCATCTCTCCACCAATTGCAGGCAGGAAAATGATTTGAATATCATAAAATTGGCAGAAGCATTTTCAGACAAGACACGGTATTTTGAAGAGTCACTGAACTTGCTTTATAAAAGGGGAAAGGTGTCAGATGGTTTGGAGATTTATTATTGGAAAACAAAAGAGGAATTACAAAAAGTAGTTAAAGAACGAGTTCAAAGCTTGATGGTAGATGAACTAACCAATGAATTGAAGGAAAGAGACAAAAGAATACAGGACGAACCATCAGATGCCATTAAAGAATATCTAAAAAAAAGGAAAAATCTTTTAGAAGAAGGTTTGAAGAATGGAACAGATATAACACGTTTCAACCTGTTGCATGGCTTATATGAAAACGGTTATATACCATTTGTTGCTAATGATTTCAGAAAAACGCTAATGCTTGAAAATTTGCAATTGCTTAGCCCATATCGTCCGGGCTTCTTTGGCGTTTTAGGTTTAAACAAATTGGTTCAAAAAGAATTCAGGGATACATCATTTAAAGACCCTGATACTGCTTTTTATCATGCAGATAAAATTATTCGGGTTTCAAATTATTACACAGGATATGGAAGGAATAAATCACTTGTTTTATCAAACGGTTCAATAGGAGTAATAAACAACCACAAAGGAGGAGAAACAAAATACTACTTCAGGGATGCTGATTTTGTATTAAAATGGATTGATGAAGAAGAACAATTTGATTTGGCCTATTCTATAACTGTCCACAAATCGCAAGGAAGTGATTTTAGCAATGTGTTTTTGGTAATCCCAAACAAGTTGAACATGTTGAATAAAGAACTTATTTATACAGCGCTTACACGTTCAAAGCAAAGACTTTTCTTGTTTATATACGATGAGAAAGAAAACCTGCTGGTCAAGTCCAAAAATGTTTCAGCTTTGCTTATCAGGCAATCATCAATTTTCGAAAAGCCGGAAGACAAGCGATTAAAATATTATCCTAGAAAGGGCGAAAAACCTGTAAGGTCAAAGGGCGAATACATTATTCATAAAGCTCTTCAGCGTAGCGGTTTAAAATTTGAGTATGAAGAAGAATTGCGATTAGAAAAATTGAGTTTCCCCATTCATCCTGATTTTGTAATCAAGTTGGAAGATGGTACAAAAATTTATTGGGAGCATTTAGGAATGCTTGACACACGAAAGTATTTCAATGATTGGGTGAAACGCAGGAAAGACTATATAGAACATTCCTTATTTGATTTTGTAGTAACAACCGATGATATGAACGGAATAAAAGAAGAAGAACTGGATAGGATTAT
>JAWKKM010000056.1:0-23667 GCA_041393255.1 Bacteroidales bacterium
AATACAAAAGGCAGAACTATCTGTAGTATCAAGCCTTTCATTATTTTATAAATACTTTTCCATGAATTTAAACTTCTTTCATTATCTTTGAGACTCGGGCCTGAGGATACGGTGGATAAAATAGTTTTACCTTACCGAAATATATTAATGTAAAATTCAAACACATCAAACAAACTGATTAAATATTAACAATGGCATTAAGCTGGAATGAAATAAAAGACCGAGCCATCCGGTTCTCAAAGGAATGGGAAACCGCCTGCAATGAAGAAGCCGAAGCTAAACCATTTCTGGTCGAATTCTTTAATGTTTTCGGAATTAGCCAGCGTAAAGTTGCTACCTTCGAGCATAAGGTAAAAAAGCTCGACGAGCACGAGGGTTATATCGACATGCTTTGGAAGGGAACCATACTTGTCGAAATGAAAAGCCGCGGAAAGAATTTGGATAAGGCTTATGAGCAGGCTATCGAATACACCTACGGCCTAAAACAGTATGAATTGCCGAAAGCCATACTTATTTCCGATTTCAACAGATTGCGGCTTTACGATCTTGAGGACAACAGCATTCATGAATTCGAGCTTAAAGACCTTGTAAAGAATGTTCATCTTTTCGGTTTTATCGCCGGGTACCAAAAGCGAACGTATAAGGAGGAAGACCCTGTCAACATCGAGGCTGCCGAACTGATGGGCAAGCTTCACGATGCTTTGAAAGCCATCGGATATACAGGTCACGACCTGGAATTATACCTGGTAAGGTTATTATTCTGTCTTTTTGCAGATGATACCGGGATTTTTGAAAAAGAATTGTTCGAAGAATATATCCTGAATAAAACCCATGAAGACGGCAGCGACCTGGCCTATCATATTGCGGCCATTTTTAATTTGCTCAATCAACCCAAAGAAAGACGGCTGACCAATCTTGATGAAACATTAGCCCAATTTCCTTATGTCAACGGAAAGTTATTCGAAGAAATCCTTCCCATGGCATCTTTCGACAGCAAAATGAGGAAAACCCTTCTCGAATGTTGTTCGCTTAACTGGGGTAAAATTTCACCGGCCATTTTTGGTTCGCTTTTTCAGAGCGTAATGGATGAAAAGGCACGCCGTAACCTCGGGGCGCACTACACCAGCGAAAAAAATATTCTTAAGGTCATAAAGCCTCTGTTCCTCGACAGCTTATGGAAAGAGTTCGAACAGGTAAAGGACAATCGTAACAAGCTATCTGCTTTCCACGAAAAACTTGCCGGGCTGCGTTTCCTCGATCCCGCCTGCGGTTGCGGAAATTTCCTCGTGATCAGTTACCGCGAATTGCGTTTGCTGGAACTCGAGATCATCAAAGTTCTTCAAAAGGGTCAAATGGTTACCGACATTGCCGAAATGATAAAGCTCGATGTTGACCGCTTTTACGGCATCGAGATCGAAGAATTTCCTTCTCAAATCGCCCAGGTAGCCTTATGGCTGGCTGACCACCAGATGAACATGAAGGTAAGTGAAACCTTCGGGGAATATTTTATTCGTCTCCCCTTGCGCAAAAGTCCGCATATCGTTTGCGGCAATGCCTTGCGCCTCGACTGGCAAAGCCTCATTGAACCAATACCATGGGAAAAAGAAGAACCCAGGTTCAACTATATATTCGGGAATCCCCCGTTTATTGGCAAACATTTGCAGAATAACATACAAAAGGCTGACATGGATTTAGTCTTTTCCGGTGTAAAAGGTTCGGGTGTGCTTGACTTTGTAACAACCTGGTATATCCGGGCTGCTCAATACCTTCAAAACAATAACAAGGATAAACAGGAAATAAGGTGTGCATTTGTATCCACCAACTCCATTGCACAAGGAGAGCAAGTGGGGATTTTGTGGCATGAGCTTTTTAACCGGTATAAAATTAAAATTCATTTTGCCCATCGAACCTTCAAATGGGGTAACGAAGCCAGGGGTGTAGCTGCTGTTCACGTGGTAATTATCGGTTTTTCAAACTTCGATATTCCAGAAAAACTAATCTATGAATATGAAGATATAAAGAGCGAGCCTCATGAATTAAAAGTTAAGAATGTTAACCCCTATTTGGTTCCGGGCAATGATATTTATTTAATGTCTCGCCACCATCCAGTAAATAATGTTCCTGGATTATTATATGGTAATAAAATAGTAGACGGAGGGTATTATCTGTTTGAAGATTCAGAAAAAAACAGTTTTGTTAAAGAAGAGCCACTTTCAGAAAGATTTTTTAGAAAAATTTTAAGTGGCGAAGAATATATAAATGGAAAAATTCGATGGGTTCTCTATTTAAAAGAGGCTACACCTAATGAGATAAAGGAAATGCCGAAGGTTGTTGAGAGAATTAGAAATGTTAAAGAATATAGAGAAAATAGTAGCAAGAAACAGACCCGAGAAAAATCATTAACCCCAACTTTATTTGCAGAACCAAGGCAACCCGTAAGTGATTTTATTATAATTCCAAGAACATCTTCAGAAAATAGGAAATATATTCCAATTGGATTTTTTACTAAAGATTTTATTGTAAATGATAGTTGTACTGCTTTACCATTAGGCAATCTATTTCATTTTGGCATCCTTACATCTTATATGCATATGGTTTGGGTAAAAAATGTTTGTGGTAGACTTAAAAGCGATTTTCGTTATTCAAATTCCATTGTCTACAACAACTTCCCTTGGCCCGAAAGCCCATCAGAAAAACAAGTAAAAGCTGTTGAGGATGCAGCCCAAAAGGTACTCGATACTCGTGCAGAATACCCCGATAGTTCCCTTGCCATTCTCTACGACCCCCTCACCATGCCCCCCGCACTCGTCAAAGCCCACCTGGCCCTCGACAGGGCAGTCGACCTCTGTTACCGTCCCCAGCCTTTCATAAATGAAACCAAACGCATCGAATACCTCTTTGATCTCTATGATAAATATTCGGCGGGGATGTTTAGGGAGGAGAAGAAGAAAGCAAAAAAGAAAATCGAAAAGATATGAGCGTATTAAGTTCATCTGAGTTCAACATGTTTATTTTAAAGGGATTAAATAATCCTTCTCTGATTGATAGTGATCCGGTGAATAAAATAATAAATATTTTTGGGCCTCATGAAATTAATGAACCTTTCAGTTTTGATAATTCAACTAAAAATTTTCCTTACGATGTAGTTTTCGAAAATTTAAAGTTTACAAGATTTGATCTTTCACAGACAAGATTTAAGATTACATTCAAAAACTGTGTTATTAATGAACTTTATATAAAAAAACCGGCCCAACGTGATAATTTATCGGTAACTATTATTGACGGCACGTATGGTAGGATAAATATTAGTTCAAATTATCAGGTTTCGATTATTAATGCTACCATTGAGAATTTAGTAATAGATGATAATCAAAAATTTATTTTCCTCAATAATGACAGGCCTAATGAAAAAATGCCTGTCTCAAATTTGATAATCAGAAATAACCATAGTAAAATAAATTTGACCAATTTGCAGATAAAAAATTTTGAATTAACAGAAAATAATTTTGATGCAATTACATGTGCAAACTCAAACATTGAAAAATTAGAATTTCACGATTTTAGAAATATCAATATGAAGTTGTCAAAAGTTGAATGTTAAAAAGAACGAACGATACACAGAAATTGGATTTCAATAAGTTGTATCATTCGTTCAAAAACTTCATGTTGAACAAAAGTATAATAAAAAAGAGATTTGTCCACATTTAAAGTTCGGAAATTCGATGGACAATACCAAGGTTAAAGTATATCAAGTGGTAGAATCGATACTATATCGGCTAAAAACAGGATGCCAATGGAGGCAACTGCCCATGAAACAATTTTTCAGGGTAAAATACCATTGGCAGAGCGTTTATTATCACTTTCAGAAATGGTGCAAAGATGGTAGCTGGGAACAAGTTTGGAAGTATGTTCTGGAAAAGTACAAGGATTTGCTGGACATGTCAAGTGTTCAGCTTGATGGCACACATACACCCACCAAAAGGGGCGGACAGGCAGTGGGCTACCAAGGCAGGAAAAAAAGCAAGACCAGCAACATGCTTATCCTAACAGATAATCAGGGTATCCCATTGGCCTGTAGTGAAGCTGTTTCAGGAAACCATAATGATGCATATCAACTTGAGCAGTCCGTGGACAAAATGCTTCAAGACCTACGATCCTCAAACATAAGAACAGACTGGTTGTTCTTAAATGCCGATGCAGGGTTTGACGTAGAGAGCTTTCGTGCTTTCTGTTACAGGAATGATATAATAGATAATATTGATAAAAATAAAAGAAACGGCTGTGAAAGTGAGCACCTTTTTGACAGTTTACTGTACAAATGCAGGTTTGTTGTGGAACGGACCAATGCATGGCTAGATGCTTTTAAAGCTATTTTGATCCGTTTTGAAACAAATAAAATTCATTGGAAAGGATTGAATTTATTAGCTTTTTGCGTTATTTTATTACGTCAACTTTAAACAACTTCTATCAGTACTAGCATAGGTAAAATTATTTTCGATAATATTTTCTTCAGTAAATCAATTTACATAAAAAAATCTAAACTTGGAATTATTGAATTTAAAAATCTAAGCTTTAGGAATCCTTATTGGTATATTTTGGATTCAGATTTTGAAGAATTTAAAACCCATAATGTTAGCTGGCACTACAAGTTACATTTAATTGATAGCGATAAAAATATTTCTAATAATTTTTTAGAATTTTTCAATAAACTTTCAAAAGTTAAGGGAGATATTAATTCCTTTGATTCATTGCATTTTAACGCCTTAAAACTTGAAGCCTACAGAAGAAGCCAAAAACTAAATTGGAGCAACTTCGGCGACCTGTTTATTCTTTGGTTAAGTAAGTGTACCAATTATTACCGAATGCAATGGATTCGGCCAGGAATAATTTACCTTGTGCTTGGCTTTCTGCTATTCTTAGGAATTATCAGCATCGAAGGTTTAAGTTTTAGTGCTGAGTGGGGAAAGCTTTTTGTTTTTTATAATCCTGCACATCACATAGATTTTATAATTGATGATGGATTCAAACACAACTCATCATACCTCATCGATTTTTTAAGTAGAGTACTATTCGCATTCCTCATTTACCAGTTCATTCAAGCTTTCAGGAAATTTCTTTCAAAATAAAAAATCATATAGCCAATGAATAATAACGAACAAAAGCAATCCTGGGATGTCTTCATTTCTTATGCATCAGAAGACCGTGAAACTGTTGCTGCCCATCTCGTCCTTGTTTCCAGCGAGGACGTAATTTCAATAAAAAATCCCTAAAATCTGCTCCGCGTTTTGATCCTAAAATAACTTTACTCTTTTTATTCATTTTATACATTTTTAGTGTAACCCTATTTCAGGACGAGACCGTTATAAGGTGCTAAAGCTTTTTTTACATATAAAAATTCAACTCCCCTAATTTCACATTTAAAAGTTGTAAGTTTGTATCATAGTTTTAAGGCTTCGGAAATAATAAATTACAGTTGTTTAATTTTTGAGCCATGACATTGAAGATCGCCCTGGTAATCGCCATTCTTCTGCAATTATTTGCAGCCATCACTGCCATCACTTTAATCAAAAGGACCAAGTACAACATTTCGTGGATTGTATTGACGATAGCCTTGCTGCTAATGGCAGGAAGAAGGATATTTGAGCTGATCCCATTGATGTCGAAAACTGAGGAACCGGAAGTAATAACTGTCGGAAACTGGATTGGGGTGAGCATTTCCATCCTCGTTGCGATCGGGATTATTTTTATCAAAAAAATATTCAAATACCTGGCACGGATGGAGGACTTCAGGGCCAGGACGGAAAGCCGGATTTTAAGCACCATCATCTCCACCGAGGAAAAGGAACGAAGGCGATTTGCCAAGGATTTGCACGATGGCCTGGGGCCACTGCTTTCATCCATTAAAATGTCGATATCGTCGCTTTCAGAAACAGGAATGATAATAGTGACCAGAAAATAATCAAGAATGCAGAAACGATGGTGAATGAGGCATTAAGTTCCATCATGAAATTTCAAATAACCTCAGTCCGCATATCCTCGATAATTTCGGATTGCTGAATGCCGTAAAATCTTTCTCGCAACAAGGTCAGTATTTCCCAAAAACCATTGACATCGACATCAATTCCAATTTGGGATAAAGATCTTCGACAGGAATGTGGAGGTGATCTTTTAGTAGTCATTTGTGAACTGATCCGAATACGGTGAAGCATGCTTCCGCAAAAAACATCAATATCGATCTGTACGAAAAGGAAAATAAACTCACCCTATACTATTTTGATAACGGTGTTGGCTTCGCCCTGGAAGATGTTTTGAATAATGAAACGGAAGGGAGAGGGATACCCAATATCCTTTCGAGGATTAAATCGATAAACGGCACCATCCATGTCGAGCGGGAAGAAAATAAAGGGGTTCATATATCCATAGAAGTAAAGCCCTTAGGCTATGAAGAAATACAACCTTATCATCGTTGACGATCATACCTTGTTCCGAAGGGGTTTGCAAATGCTGTTGGAAAACTTCATGCTGATAGGAAAAATTTATGAAGCTTCCAATGGCAGGGAATTCCTTGAAATGATTGAAAAGAACAAGGTTGATATTGTTTTCATGGACATTGACATGCCCGAAATGGATGGCGTTGAAGCAACCATTAAAGCTTTGGAGAAGTATCCCGATATGAAGATCGTTGCCCTCTCGATGTATGGTGATGAGCAATATTACTATAAAATGATCAATGCAGGTGTCAAAGGATTTCTGCTTAAAGATTCCGATATCAACGAAGTGAAGAATGCCATTCAATCAGTCGGAGATGGGGCAAATTACTTCTCACCTGAAATTTTATACAAAATCGTAAGGAATTTGGATCTGATCAAATCGAGATCAACCGAACTAACTGAACGCGAATCCGAAGTATTGTATCATATCTGCAAAGGGCTTTCAAATGCTGAGATTGCTGATGTTCTGTACATCAATAAAAGAACGGTCGACAAGCACCGCGAAAATCTGCTGAGCAAAACCCATTCAAAGAACACTGCCAGCCTGATTATGTATGCCATCCGGAATAAACTGGTGAGTGAATAATCCATTTATTCGCCTTCGTTTAAAAACGTATTTTTAAACCTTGCTTTTTACCCATTCGGTGATTTAACTGACTTAAATTTAAGTTTTTGAGCTGTTTTCCCTTACAATAGGTCCTCCAATATTGCAGGGTAATCAAATTCAGATAATCATGCGAAAAGCTAACATTTTCATAATATTATAATAGGCCTGATGATCATTTCGGGTTGCGTCCATCAGGCGCAGGGAAGCCAATAAAGACGATAATAAAGGCACCATCAGCATTTCAGGAGCATTTGCCTTGTATCCCCTCACGGTCAGTTGGGCTGATGAATTTCAGAAGCTCCATCCTGGCATCAGGATCGACATTTCGGCCGGAGGAGCCGGAAAAGGTATGGCCGATGCACTTTCAGGAATGGTCGACCTGGGAATGTTCTCCAGAGGAATTAGCCCGGAAGAAAAATCAAAAGGATGCTGGTGGATTGCTGTCGCCAAAGATGCCGTTCTCCCGACTGTAAATGACCAGAATCCCTGGCTTGATCAATTGAAACGGAATGGAGTAAGTAAGAAAACATTTGAAGAGATTTATTTAAAGGATGAAAAATGGGAATGGAGTTCCCTGGTTAACACCGGCGATAAACAAAAACTAAACATTTACACCCGCTCTGATGCTTGTGGAGCAGCCCAAATGTGGGGAGAGTTTTTAGGCAATGACCAGGAAAGCTTGAAAGGTATTGGAGTTTTCGGTGATCCGGGAATGGCGGATGCTGTGAAAAGGGACCGCTTTGGAGTAGGATACAACAATGTGATATATGTATACGATCTCAAAACAAGGGAATGTTATGACGGGCTTGATGTAATACCGATCAATTTGAATGAAAATGAGTTATCGATGAGAATGAAAATTTCTATACTCATCGACCACATCATGGAAGCCATCGGTAATCAGTAAATATCCCTCTCCTCCCGGCAAGAGATCTTTACTTTGTGGCTCAGGGAAAGCCTGCTAATAAAGCCAATTCCTGCTATTCTTAAACTGGATTCTTACTGATGGGCAGGCTTTTGTCAGTGAAAATGGACATGTTAAACTACTTCCGGATGAAAAAATTCAAACCGAACTTGAAAATGCATCCATAATTAGTGAAATTTTACAATAGCAGCAGGGAACTGAGAAACAGGCTGCATACCGGATGGATGTTGTTCAGCTCGGCTTTGATCATCACTTCACCGATAATTCTATTCGGGGGCTTGATTTTCAAGTCTTATATGCTGATAGCCGGCCGGTCGGTCATAGATTTGTTATTTTCAAGTATATGGCAGCCAATGAACGGCATGTTTGGTTTTTTCCTTTTTTATAATAAGTTCACTTGGGTTACTATTTTGGCTATATTGATTGCAGGACTCAATATGGTCTCTTAATCTCTATTCATCTGACCCAATATGCCAGGCAATATGTATTGAAGATCATGCATCCTGTTATCGATATCCTTGCCGGGATTCCTTCAGTGATATACGGTGTATGGGGAATCCTCATCATTGTTCCTTTTGTTTCGGACTACCTCGGACCTCTACTTGGAAAACAATCCACCGGATACAGTATCCTTGCAGGGGGAATTGTTTTATCGATCATGATCATCCCTTTTATCCTCAATATCCTGATTGAAATATTTAAAAGCATCCCCAAAGAGCTTTCAGAAGCCTCTTTATCGCTGGGCGCCACCAAATGGCAAACCATCAAGCTGGTTATTGTCAAAAAAGCACTTCCCGGAATTATTTCAGCAATGGGTTTAGGGCTTTCCAGGGCATTCGGTGAAACCATTGCTGTATTGATGGTTGTGGGGAATGTGGTAAAAATTCCATCAGGTGTTTTTCAACCGGGTTATCCCTTACCTGCACTGATCGCAAATAACTACGGTGAAATGCTGTCCATTCCGCTATATGATTCTGCACTCATGTTTGCTGCTTTATTGCTGTTCATCGTGGTCATAGTATTCAATTATTTTTCGCGCTTATTGATTGTCCGTTATGAAAATATCTGATAAACTATCAAATGTAACTGTCAAAAAAGCCGAGGAGCAATTCTTCAGGGTGCTGATGTTTTTATCTTCGATGATGATCTTAATTTCCTTGCTGCTTCTCATCGCCAGCGTATTTGTGAAAGGACTGCCGGCCCTTTCGTGGGAAATGATTAGTCAAACCCCCAAAGGAGGTTTTTATTTCGGAAAAGAAGGTGGTATACTAAATGCCATCCTGGGATCAACATATTTATCTCTGGGGGCGACATTGCTGGCATTCATCATCAGTTTACCGGTAGCCCTATTTATCAATATCCATCTGGTTCAGCGAAAACGACTGGTCAACTTCATCCGTTTTCTGCTCGATTTACTTTGGGGTGTACCTTCCATCGTTTATGGCGCATTTGCCTTTTCAATAATGATCTATATGGGTTGGAAAACCTCCCTCATTGCCGGTATTTTTACGGTTGCCCTTTTTATCATTCCCATTATGGTAAGAGGCATGGACGAAGTGTTGAAAATGGTACCGAGAGGATTATTGGAAACTTCACTATCATTGGGTTCAACCAAATCCGAAACGGCCTATTTTATCTTCTTCAGGCAATGTCTGCCGGGAGTCATAACTGCGGTTTTGCTCTCCTTTGGAAGGGCTATCGGTGATGCCGCCTCTATTCTTTTTACAACCGGATATACCGATCATATACCCACTTCATTCACCCAACCGACAGCAACCTTGCCGTTAGCTATATTTTTCCAGCTCACCTCTCCCATTAGAGAAGTTCAGGAACGAGCCTATGCTTCTGCATTGATCCTGACTTTCATCGTGCTGCTGGTAAGTATATTGTCGAGGGTATTTTCAGTTAAATACAAAAAAGACAAAATTAAAAACTGATATGGAAAATCATGCCGTTAAAATCAAGATAGAAAACCTGAATTTAAGTTTTGGCAGGAAACAGATCCTGAAAAATGTTCAGGCTGAAATACCACGAAACAAACTCACGGTCATTTTGGGTCCTTCGGGTTGTGGCAAGACTACACTGCTGAAATGCCTCAACCGGCTCACCGATCTTTATCCCGAAGTAAAGGTCAACGGGCACATCCTCATCGATGACCAGGATGTTATCCATACCACCAACGGATTGAATGACCTCAGGAAAAGAATGGGCCTCTCGCAACAACCCTATCCATTGCCCATGAACATTTATAAAAACGTTGCTTACGGCTTGCGCATCAGTGGCAGGCGCAAAAAGAAATTTCTCGATAAAAGGGTGGAACATTACCTCAACATGGTCAACCTTTGGGACGAGGTGTAAGACCGTTTAAAAGACCCGGCATCCGGACTTTCCATTGGTCAGCAGCAACGGCTTTGCCTGGCACGTGGACTGGCTGTCGATCCGGAGATCATCCTTGCAGATGAACCTACCTCTGCGCTCGATCCCATTTCAAGCGAAGCCATCGAAAAGAAATTTATCGAATTAAAATCGAGGTACACCATTGTGGTGGTCACGCATATCCTTCGGCAGGCCAAACGAATTGCCGATAATGTCATCTTCATGTATCTTGGGGAAGTCATCGAGCAGGGGCCTGCGGATGAATTCTTCAACAATCCGAAGGAAGAACGGACAAAACTGTTTTTAAAAGGGGCTTTTAATTAAAATTTATATAGATGAAAAAAATTGCTTTTTTACTGGTCATCCTGTTTTCAGGGTTCAATGGATTTTCTCAATTTGAAATCAGCGCGGAACTGCGACCGAGGGCTGAATTCCGGAGGGGCTACAGCCAGTTGCCGGGCCAGGATGCAAAATTTGCAGCCTTCGTCAGCCAGCGAACCCGACTGAATTTCTTCTATACTCATGAGAAATTTAAGATCGGCGTAAGCCTGCAGGATGTCAGGGTTTGGGGTGATGAACAATCGTTTTCATCAACCGGTGTATTTGGTGATAATGCCAGTATCGACCTCAACGAGGGCTGGATTGAATTGAAAGCACACAAAAACGGTGCGCTCAGGTTTGGCCGCCAATACCTCGCCTATGAAGATGAAAGACTCATGGCATTGCGCAACTGGAACCAGAGCTCCATCACCTATGATGCCTTGCTTTACAAATGGTCGCCACAATCCTGGGATATTCATCTCGCTTTTTCTTTCAATGCAAATAAAGAAAATGTCTTTGGCGATGATTACAACCTCTATAGCGATGTTTATTATTTCGATACGCTGACCCAAACCATCGTTACCAAAAAAATCACCCTCAGTTCACGGATCAAGTCCCAAAATTTTATTTATGTTAAAAAACAATTCAACGACAGCTTTCATATATCCCTGATAACTATGGCAACCGGAATGCAGAATCCTGTATCAACCGTGACTGTTTATCTAAAAGGAACTTACGGATTATTTGGACAATATAAAATCAGAAGATTGTTCATCAGGGGAAGTGCTTACTTTCAGAACGGCAAAAATATTTCCGGAAAGTCTGTCAGTGCATATATGTTCAATGCAAAAGGGGAACTAAAACTGGATCCGTTTACAGTCAATGCAGGATTAGATTATATTTCAGGGCATAATGCATCTGATGAAAGCCAGGATTACCAGGATAGGGACCATTTCTTCGATATTTTTTACGGCGCCAGGCACAAATACTATGGATTCATGGATTACTTCAACAACATGCGGGTGGCAACTTCAAATGGCGGGCTGGCTGATCTATTTGCAGGGGTTTCTTATAACCTGAAACCCAATATCAAATTCAACCTCGATTATCATTATTTCAGCCTGCAGAATTTTGTGTTTGATCCGACTACAGCAGACAATAACAAGATAGCCCTTGATAAAGCCCTTGGAACGGAGATCGATTTCACTTTTGATATCAAAATCCTGCCTGAGGTGGGACTGAAAGGGGGTTATTCGGCGATGCTTCCGACCGAAACGATGGAAAAGCTCCAGAAGGTGGAAGCAGGAACCAGCGGGTTTGCCTACTGGGGCTGGCTAATGGTGACGGCAAAACCGACCTTGCTTTTGAACAAGTAAATCATCTGAATAATCCCCATGAGCAGCCACATTCGCCGCCTCTTGCGGGGATTCTTACCAACAAGTTTATTTTGGACGAGTCATACCTCGCTCCCTGCTCCATGCTCACTCGTACTTCAACACATCCACAGGTTTCATGAGCGAGGCCCTTAACACCTGCACATAGGTGATGGCAATGGCAATCACCAGTGTGAGCACAGCGGTGAGTAAAAGTCGACAAAGCGGATATGGATACGGTAGGCAAAGTTGTTCAGCCATCCTGTCCATCCAAAACCAGTAAGCAATGGGGATGGCAAGAGGGTGGCCACCAATATCCAGCGGATGTATTGGGATGAGATCAGGTATTGCAACTGGTAAATGCCCGATCCAAACACCTTGCGCAAACCAATTTCCTTGTATTTCTGTTCAATGATAAAGGCCGTCAGGCCAATGAGTCCCAGGCTGGAGATGAACAGGGCCAGTATGGTAAGGATGCCGGCCAGTTTGCTCACCTTTTCCTCGTCGCGGTAGAGGCGGTTTACAAAATCATCCAGCTGATTGCAATAAAAAGGAAAACCGGGAGCATATTGCGGCCACAGGCTTTCGATATGATCTTTGGCTTTTGCTGCCATTCCGGGCGCGGCCCGCACCACCACATAATTATAGCTGTCCTCCCAAATGACAAATACCAGTGGCTCCATGGCGTTGCTCAGCGGCTGGGAATGAAAATTGGGAACCCTGCCAATCACCTTTACGGGAGGCTGGTCGTCGTAAAAACTCAATTGGTGACCCACCAGGTTTTCCTTGCCTACCAGCTTTATCGATTCTTCATTAAAAATAGCCGAAGCCGAATCTTTTGCCAGGTTCCTGGAAAAGGCCCTGCCTTCAACGATGGGGATGTTTACGGTGCTAAAAAAACCGTAATCCACCGAGGCCACTCCAAAAGCGACCCCTTCGTCACGGCCTTCGAGCTGTATGCCACGCATGATCCACGAGATACGGGCAGGCAGTTGTGAGCAGCGCCCGGCATCTTCAATGTAAGGGCTGGCCAGTAGTTCATTCCTGAACGATTCGTATTGGGTCCCGATCCTGTCCTCCACCGGGAGGTATAAAATATCCGTGGTCTGGTAACCCAGGTCTTTGTGGGTTAAAAAATTGAGTTGACGATAGATGATCACCGCCGAAAAAATGAGGATGGTGGCAATGGCAAACTGCAACACTACCAGCGCCCGCCGGAAAATGGCTCCTTTTTCACCCTTTTGCATGTTTTTGCGCAAGATGTCGGCCGGTTGAAATTTAGAAAGGATGAGGGCGGGGTAACTCCCCGAGATCAGTCCAACCAACAGCACAAGGGCAGCCAGTCGCAAAACAAATGATAAGTCGAGGTAATGGAAATGCAGTGATTTGCCGGTTATTTCGTTAAACCATGGCCGGACCACTTCGGCCAGCATCATGGCGAGGACAGCAGCCATGAAGGCCATAAAAACCGATTCCAGCAGAAATTGAATGATCAATTGCCATCGGCTAACGCCCACCACTTTTTTCAGTCCAATTTCCCTGGCCCTGTTGGAATAGCGGGCGGTGGTCAGATTCATAAAATTGATGCAGGCGATGAGCAGAATAAAAAGAGCGATGAGCGAAAATGTGACCACATATTGCAAGCCTTCGTTTTTGCCGCTCATGCTGTAGAGGTGCAGTTTTTTAATGGGCTGAAGCCGGATGGAAGTTTGTTCTGTCTCCATTTTTTCAATCATGGTTGCGGTCATTTTTTCTTCCAGTATCTCTTTTTGGCCGGGATCATTTACCTGGACATACAGTTGTAAAAAATGATCGGCCCAAACATCATTGTATTCTTCCCCTTCTTTGAATGCTTTCATGGATACAATAAGCTTTGCATCCACGTGGGTATTGTCGGGAGGATCGGCAACCACCGCCGAAACAACAAAGGGTGTGGATTGATTGTGGGTGAGTATTTTCCCGATGGGATCCCCGGTCCCAAAATATTTTTCGGCAATGCTTTCAGTGATCACAATGGAATGCCCGTCCGTAAAAAATTTAAGGGGATTCCCTTTGATCAATTCATAGGTAAACACATCAAAAAAGCTGCTGTCGGCAAAAACAAAGCCATATTCGTTAAATGCTTTGTCCTGGTAGGAAATGGTGGCTCCCTGGTCCACCACCCTGACCACATTTCTGGCTTCGGGGAAATTTGCCTTAACATAGGGCCCCAGCGGAAAGCACAGGGAAGCATTGTATTCTGTTTTACCCCCAAGCGTATATCCTTTGTAGGTGAGAAAAATTTGATCGGCGTTCAGGTGGTTTTGTTCATACGAGAGTTCCTCTTCAACCCACAGCATGATGAGGATAAAAGCGGCCATCCCAATGGCAAGGCCCAGCATGTTGATGATGGAGTAAACGCGTTGTCGTGAAATGTTCCTTATGGAGGTAATGATAAAAAATCGAATCATAGCTTAAGAGAAGTTTACAAAGTATTGGGCAAACCCTGTGCCACCCATCGTAACCCTCTAATAACTTGATACATCCAAACCTTAATCCTTGAACATTGAGCCTAGAACCAAAAAATTGTTCGCTCGTGTACAAAAAGTGTTTGATACTGGACAATTGTTTTTACGCTTTTGTTGTTAAAGCGGATCAGTGGGAGGAAGGCCTGACGGCCAGGCAGGTGTGTGCGTGGGCAAAAAGCCGGTCTACCCTTCGACAGGCTCAGGATGACCTATTTTATTTTTCATTAGAGCGCAGGGTCAAATTGAGCTTTTGGAAATGTGTGGGTTGGCATTCATATAATTAAAACGGTTCACTCTTCGAGACACCACGCTTAAGGCGTGACCCTCAGAGTGACCTAAATTATTCAAGTAAAAGCGTCGGTTCACAGTGAGACCTTGAACCCCGCGGGCGAGGATTTAAAATAAAATGGCATACTAACTTTTCTCGGCAACTTCATTATTCGATTTTCAGTGTTCATTATTCGAAATTCAAAAAATTTAAAATATCGAATATTGATTAAGGAATGATGATTTTAGAAGTTTAACAGACAAAAACACAAATTACAAAATATACTAAATCAACTACTTACACATCAGTGTCATTAGCGCTTGTGGAAATGTGTGGGTTGGCGGGCATATAATTAAACGGTTCACTTTTCGAGACACCACGCTTAAGGCGTGACCTCAGAGTGACCTAAATTATTCGCAAAAGCGTCGGTTCACAGTGAGACCTTGAACCCCGCGGGCGAGGATTTAAAATAAAATGGCATACTAACCTTCTCGGCAACTTCATTATTCGATTTTCAGTGTTCATTATTCGAAATTCAAAAAACTTAAAATATCGAATATTGATTAAGGAATGATGATTTTAGAAGTTTAACAGACAAAAACACAAATTACAAAATATACTAAATCAACTACTTACACATCAGTGTCATTAGCAATTTGTGGAAATGTGTGGGTTGGCAGGCATCTGCGACAGCAATATGAAATTCCTCAACTCGTCCTCCTTTGCAACGAGGACAGAATTTTATTACAGCATTTGCAATGCGAAGACTTAAAATACCAAGGCTGAATATAAATACCTGCAAAAGATTATACTTGATTATTAATATACGACTATTCAATACCGTGGTTTGAATTGAGAGAATTGGCGAGATGGGTAAAACAACACGAGTCTCACTTCTACTCAAGCCTTTGAAGGAAGACTCACTCCTACCTCCTCGCCTTTGGCAACGCGGGTGCATTTATCCACTGCTTTTTCAACGCAATTGTAAATGATCCTGATCCTGTACCTTTCCGGCTCGAGTAGGCCGTCTTGTCAAGTTCCAAACCAAAGCCTCCCCGCCAATTATCTATCACTCTGCGTCAACTATCTATCCAACCAAAGCAATTGACTGCCTCTCCAAAGAAATTGACAAACCCATCACCCGTCTCGCACCCCAAATGGAGCAAAGCTTTTGCCCCCAATTCCTTTTTCGTTACGGTAAGCGATTGCTGAACTGGATATGCATTCATCGGGGTTCCCGAATGCCATCCTGAACATTCAAGAGAGTATTCTCAAAATTCCGATTGCCATCCTGAACTTTATATAACACTGGTTAAGCAAACCATATCAATGAAGATCTATTTTTTGTAACCCGGTATGCTTCGGGTTATAGGGCATTGAATAGTTTGCAGCAAAACAGGTATTTCTGATTAATAATTGTATTCAATAAAGTGAATCAAAGAATTTACCACGAAAATTAACAAAAACTTAACTTCGTTTATCCGGCAAGAAGTCTTAATATTGAAATTTTTAGAACTATTTTTATGAAATGCAGAATTGTTATTGCACTTATTTTCGGGATGTTTATTAGCTGTACTAATCCAAAACAAGAATGAAATGAAAATAATAGGCCACAGGGGGGCAGCAGGATTAGAGCCTGAGAATACCTTAATATCTTTTGCCCGGGCGCTAGAGGCTAAGGTATATATGATAGAATTTGATGTTCATCTTTGTAGGACCGGGGAGGTTGTTGTGATACATGATGATACCCTTAAGGAACTACAAACGGTTTTGGCAGGGTTGCCGATCACACCCGGATGAGTTGAAGCAACTGGATGCCGGGAATGGTGAAAAAATACCAATGCTTACCGAGAGCCTTCATGTTATTAATAGGAAAGCGAAAGTCAATATTGAATTAAAAGGCAGAAACTGTGCAACAGCCGTAAGTGATGTTGTTTTGGATTTCACTGGCAATAAGGGTTGGGAGATGGATGATTTTTTGATCTCTTCTTTTGACCATGACCAGCTTTTCAAAATCAGGAAATTGCTTCCAACCATAAATATCGGGGTGTTGTTTGAGGGGCCGGCAGAGAATTTTGAAACGGTGGCCGGCGATTTAAATGCGTGGTCGGTAAATATGGATTATAATTTTGTTGATAAACAAAAAGTTGATGAGGTTCATTATGCCGGATACAAAATTTATATTTATACCGTGAACAGCCAGGCAGACAAACAAAGGATGCAGGATATTGGTGTGGATGGCATTTTTACGGATTATCCATGAAGAACCTTAACCAAATGGAGACTGTCTCAAAAGTCAAAACCATAGGTCACATTGAGCCTTGTCGAAATGTGTATAATTCTGAAAACAGACATGTTTCGACAGGCTCAACATGACCGGGCGAGTAAAAATAGACTTTTGAGACAGCCTCCCCAATTCCTTTTTCGTTGCAGTAAGCGATTGTTGAACTGGACATACATTCATCGGGTTCCCGGCCATCATTTTCCTTACGGTGTTTATAGGAAGTGATTTGAGTTGGCAGGTTCCAAATCTTAGAACCAGTATAAATTCCTGTTCCCGGTTGGTCAGCCTGAAAAATTGAATTAATTTGGCAGCACAATTAGTGAATGATAAAGCCTGCCTGTTGAAATCATTCACAAACTTAATAAGCGAATTAAGAGATTTACATTATGTCTGAATTAGTAAGATGCCGTCCTTGCGGATATGTAATGCGTGCTGATAAACTGGGTGATGTTTGTCCGGCATGCGGTTTGCCCCGAAAAGTATTTGAACCTTACAGAGAAAGAGTCTCGGAAAAGAGATTATGGCTGCTTTAATTTCGATTTTCACCCCATCGCCATTCACTTTTCACAAGCCTTTGTGGGGGCTATTCCTTTGCTGTTTTTGTTTACAGCCCTTTTCCCGAATTTCTATGCCGAAGAATTAACCATCGTAAACAAAGTGATGATCATTACCTTGCCCTTAACCATGTTTGTTGCTTTCATTACTGGAATGATGGATGGATACACCCGTTTTAAAACCTTTAATACCCCAATGCTGGTCCGTAAAATTGTTTTAAGTGGGATCATTACCTTACTATCTGGTATTGCATCTTTTCTTTTGATCACTGGTGGTTTAACGTCCTCCAACAAACTGATCATTATCTTTCTTATACTTGGATGTTTGGTTTGTGCTGTAGTTTTGGGTTTAATGGAAAAAGCTACTCAACATTATTTTGCCGGGTAAAATTTTCTTCTTCTGGGAAGAAAAACCAAAGAGATGAAAGCAAAAAGCCAGGCCGGCAAATAGAAATTCTGAATTATTCGATAGCTGTTTTTCATTGACAGGAACAAACCAGAATAAGCGTGCCTGTTTTTATAAATCCCGGATCTTTATCGCAAAAAGTGCATTTATCTGCTTGTTAAAAGTAGGATATATGTATAAAAAGGCACTTCAAAATTTATTGAGAGTTCCTTCCTATTTCCCCAACTTCTCAAAAGCCTCTTCAATCGTTTCGCTGGGCTTGTATGCAGGGTATTGAAGGATTTTGCCTTCGGCGCTGATCAGGGCAAAAACCGGAAAGGTCTTTATTTCGTAAGTTTTCATCAAATCGTAATGGGTGCCGTTGTATAAAAAGGTCCAGTTGTAGTTTTTTCCTTTTACAAAATTTTGTATGGTTTCAAGGTTTCTTTGTCAAACGAAATGGTAATGAAGTGGATCTTCTGTCCGTATTGTCTGTAAAGGCTATCCATTATCTCAAACTCCCCCGGCATGCAATGCTCCACGTATTCATAGCAAACTCAGGTAAACCGGCTTAGCGCTAAAATCATTCAATCGAATCGTATCGCTATCCAAATTGACAGCAGCAAAGTTGGGAGCCTTCCGTGCTTTTTTAAATGCAGAATGGACTTAATTATGTTTTCTGCTATCTGCTTGCTTTCGGTATAGCGGGTCAATGCGGCCAGCTGCCGGAGTATTTCAATCACGTTGTAACTATTGTAATCCTTGCTGTAGTAAAACGCTTTCAACCCCTCATCATCACCATCTCGCGAATGCGCTCGTTGCGCAGCAAGGTGTCTTTCCCTGCGTGTCGAGCAAAGCCGTATAACTACCCTGACCGTTGATGGCTTCCTGCAGGTCAGCACGACTGATCGACTGTGAGCCGGAAGTCAGGTACTGTTCAAAATACTGGTTCACGAAGTACATGTATTCTGTATTGTTGTACTGAACCGGAACCTTTCGGATGTATTCATCAAACAATTTTCCCTTCTCAAACGAGGTTGCCGCCAATTCAACAGAAGCAATTTTATAAGCAGTATAGTTTTTGAAATAGGAATTCTCTATGGTATCGAATTGCTGATTTGTGGCTGCTTTAAAATCATTGATTGCAGTCTTGTTCCTGCGGCGGTAAATGTTGTCAAAATTATCAAGGATAAACTGATTGTATTGATTGTCGAAGGAAGCGATCAACATATTCAATCCCGGCTCAGGCTCCCAAAAACGGGTACAAAGCAATTCCTCCTTCTGGTAATAAGGCCGGTATTCATCGGTGAGTTTTACGGTATCGAATCCAAGTTCGTAACTGCCACCCGGTTCCATAAAAAGCTTAAAGGTGTAAAACTCCAAATCCAGAAATGCAACAATGGTTTCTCTCAGGTCAACAGAAAATGCAAATTGGGAACCATCGTTGACAAGTTGCCGGTCGAGAATTTTCTCGGTATAAGCTATATGGTACGGAATAGGTGGTTAGCCTGATCTCATGGCCTTGGCCCCTGGCAAACAGCCCTGAATGGTTGTCTCCACAGCCAACAATCCAGAACTGAAAAATAGGACCAGCAAGCCCGGAAAACAAAACTCTCATTGAAAATGCTTTTTCCATCAAACGCACAATCCCTGGATTTATTGAATACGCTATCCGATCTCCTTTTTCGAGTACGCTGACAGATCAACTGATTCGGGTACAAACTGTCCGGCATTGCCACCGTGGCGCAAGATATCACGCACTATGGATGAATTAAGGGAAGTGTATTCGGGGTCGGTAAGAAGGAATACCGTTTCTATCTCGGGGAAGAGTTTTTTATTCACCTGGCCGATGCTGCGTTCAAACTCAAAATCGGCCGAGGTACGCAATCCCCTTAAAATATAGCTTGCGCCCAGTTTTCTGCAAAGATCAACAGTCAATCCTGAGTATTCGATTACCTTCACTTGCGGGAAATCCCGAAAGACTGCCTTGATCCAATCCATCCGCTGGTGAGCCGGGAAAAAGGTTTTCTTGTCGGCATTCAGGCCAATGGCAATATACAGTTGGTCGAACAATGGAATACCCCTCCTGATAATGGACTCATGTCCGCGGGTTATGGGGTCGAAGGATCCGGGAAAAACGGCTATCTTTTTCATTTGATACGTACGTTTGTTTCAGTAAAATTATATAATTCATGCAAATATACTGATCTTGAATGAACGAAGTAATTAAAGTGCCTAAAGTTTTATTTACTTTGAGCCTTGGGGTTTATTTATTATACTGTTTTGCCAGCAAATCACGACAGTTGGTTTTGATGACTCTAATCTTTAGCTTTTCCGAAATTTTACCATGGGGACCCATTTCTTACATAACAAACAATACCTGGCTAAGTAATACCCATGAGCGAAATTTTATTTTGAGTTTAATTAAATTCCCATACTTTTGCCAAAATTTTACAAAGAAGAATAATGACTATTTCGGAACAACTGCTGCAGATCAAAGCAATTAAGCTCAATGTTAAAGAGCCTTTTACCTGGGCATCGGGAATAAAATCCCCCATCTATTGCGATAACAGAAAGACGCTCTCATTCCCCAAAATAAGAACCTTTATCCGCCAGGAATTTGTTAAGATTATCAACGAAGAATTTGGCAATATTGATTTAATTGCGGGTGTGGCAACCGGTGCAATTGCTCATGGAGTTCTTGTCGCTCAGGAATTGGGTGTTCCATTTGTTTATGTTCGTTCTTCCGAAAAGAAACACGGCCTTACCAACAAGATCGAAGGATATTACGAATCAGGCCAGTCGGTGGTCGTAATCGAAGATTTGATTTCAACGGGAGGGAGCAGCCTTAATGCC
The DNA here is from genome assembly GCA_041393255.1 of Bacteroidales bacterium. Lineage (GTDB taxonomy): Bacteria > Bacteroidota > Bacteroidia > Bacteroidales > JAADJA01 > JAADJA01. Next base: position 20,948 of record JAWKKM010000056.1, read on the forward strand.
GTTGAGGCCTTGCGTGCTGCCGGTTGTGAGGTGAAGGGAATGGTAGCTATCTTTAGTTATAAACTGGATAAGGCGATTGAAAATTTTAAAAATGCCAAATGCCGTTTATACACTTTATCTGATTATGATGAGCTGATCACACAAGCTGTTGAAAGCAATTATATTACGGAAGGGGAGTTGAAGTCGCTGAAAAAGTGGCGCGAAGCTCCCGAGGATTGGAAGTAAGGTCCGTTCATCTCAGCATCTTTCTATGACTACTTTTAAAAGCGAAAAACAAACCATCAATGTGTCTTCCGAGAAGATCTTTTCTTTTTTGGCTGATTTCAATAATTTCGAAAAGCTTATGCCTGAGCAGGTGACCAACTGGCAATCCACTATTGATACATGTTCTTTTACGATCAGTGGCATGGTTGACCTTGCCATGGTGATGGGTGAGAAATCCGAACATTCATTTATTTCTTATAAGTCGGCAAGTAAGAAACCTTTTAATTTTGATTTGAATACACACATTTCGGAAGAAGGAGGGGATAAGTCAGTTGTTGAAATGGTTTTTAATGCCGACCTTAATCCCATGTTAAAGATGATGGCCTCCAGGCCTTTGCAAAACCTGATCAATATGTTTGGGGGAAAGCTAAAGGAAATTATGGAAGCTTAATCCGGAAAATGGGAATAAAAAGTTTAAAGAATAAATTGTATCTCTTTCATATCGCATTCAATAGTTGATTGATCTTCTCTTATTAGTTTTAGTTTTCCATATTCTCCCAAGCCAATAATCCTTGCTTTTATTTTGCAGTTGTTGAAATAGAAAAAATGATATTCGTTGTATCTGTACAACGAATTGAGGTAATCTGTATTGATTTTTTGAATTTCGCTGCTCTTCATTTGTTGATACCTGATGTTAAGAAACGAAATCAGGGAATTCAAACACCTGTCCAGCTCCAGCTCAATATTCACTATTTGTGTAAGCGATACAGGATTGGGTGCATCACTTTCGAAAGCCTGCTGGTTAACATTGATCCCAATTCCAATAATACTGAAGAGAATATCATTTCCTCCAATGGTGTTGTTGATAAGGATCCCGGAAACCTTTTTGTCGTCCATGTAAATATCATTGGGCCATTTAACCTTATTGGAAGTAGTGGTGGATATGGAATTTATGAAATCAAGAACCGAAAGTGAAACCATCTTGTTTAACATGAACTGATCCTGAGCCTTGAGAAAAGCAGGCTTCAAAAATACCGACAAAATCAGGTTCTTCCCGGGTGCACTTTCCCATTTGTTTGTTTCAAGCCCTTTACCGGCAAATTGATGCCTGGCAACAATAACCGTCCCATCAACTATGTCGACTCCCTTTTTAATTTCAGCTTGCAGGTATTCATTGGTTGAACCTATTGATTGTAGCGTTATAATATGATCCCCGATTACTGAATTGAAAACAGCCATTTTTTGCATTTCTAAAAGAGTTTACAAATATAACAGATGATCAAACATGGTGAATAAATTTCCATTCGCATGCTTCAGTTTTGAAATAAAAATATATTCGGATTCAACAACTTGTTTCTTTTATTGTTGTAATCGTAGTTTGCGATGATAAGTAAGGCTTGTTTTATTGGAATTTGCTTACTTTTGTATTTCATATTCATTCTATTATGGTCAATAAAAAACAGCAATCGGAATCGCATAAGTTAGCAAAAATAATTGTAGCCGGAATTCAGGAAAAAAAAGGGAAGAACATTGTAAGTATTAACTTATCCAAAATAGCCAATTCTGTCTGCAATTACTTTGTGATCTGTCATGGGAATTCCAAAGTTCAGGTTGAAGCTATTGCTGATTCGGTAGAAGAGTTTGTCAGGAAATCAAATAATGACAAAGCGTGGCAAAAAGAAGGATTTGAAAACGCGGAATGGATTTTGTTAGACTATGTGGACGTCGTCGTGCACATTTTCCAGGAAAACATCAGGGCGTTCTATAACTTAGAAGAATTGTGGGCAGACGCGGAAATAAAGAAATACAAAAGCGATGAAGACTGATCTGTTCGCAAAACAGGAGCGTTTAAAATATTGACATAATGACAGAAGAAAAAAATCAGAAAAATAAGAAGCCATCAAATTTACCCAAAGGAAAACTTCCGAAAGGGAAATTTAATTTTTATTGGATATATGGAATTGTAGCCGTTATTTTTATTGCCCTCACTTTTTCCAATTACGGGACCAGTACCAAAGAGGCTGACTGGGGTGAATTAAAGAACATGCTGGCGGCTCAGGATATTGAGAAGATCATAGTGGTAAACCGTGAGGAGGCAGAGATCTTTCTGAAGCAGGAAGCCCTGAGCGACTCTCAGTATGAAGATGTTAAAGATAGTGGTTTGAATGGTACGGGGCCTCATTATATTTACACCATTGGATCTTATGATTCATTCAAGGAAGATGTAGAAAGCGCACAAGAAGGCCTGGCAGAGAAAATTTACATCAAGAATGTCAACCGTCATAATTGGTCTGGCGAGGTATTAAGTTGGATTCTGCCCCTTGTAATATTGATTGTAGTATGGGTCGTTATTATGCGAATGATGAGCCGTGGAGGCGGTGGCGGTGGCCAGATTTTCAGCATTGGAAAATCAAAAGCCCAGTTGTATGATAAAGAAACAGCCGTTAATGTTAACTTTACAGATGTAGCGGGTTTGGAAGAGGCCAAAGTGGAAGTGATGGAAATTGTTGACTTCC
>JAWKKM010000057.1:0-21804 GCA_041393255.1 Bacteroidales bacterium
AAAGAAGTAGAGGGTTGGGTATTTGATATTGTTTTTTAAGCAAGTGTTTTACTTGGGATAAAAAACATTTAAGTCATATCGAATCTCTTTGTATTTTTACAATTCATCAATTATCAGGAATTATGCTTGAGAAGACTTTTGTATCCTACCTTTCCGATAGCATCATTAACAATTGGAAAACAACAGCGCTTGCCGATTACAATGGCGAATCCTTTACCTACAATGACGTTGGGGTGTATATTTACCGTTTACACAAGTTGTTCGAAAAAATCGGGATAAAGGCGGGGGATAAGATTGCTATTGTCGGAAAGAACTCAGCCCGATGGGGAATTCTTTACATTTCGGTGGTAACGTACGGATCGGTAGTTGTTCCAATACTTCCTGATTTTAAGGTGGATGATTTGAAAGAAATCCTGAATCATTCCGATTCAATATTGTTATTTGCTGATGAACAGATGGCAGCTAACATGGATTGTCCTGAATTGCATAAATTACTTGGTGTGCTCAGAATTAATGATTTTTCATTACTGAAATGTGTTTCTGATAATTTGATATATGCATATGAGGCTTCCGCTCTTGGAAAACCAGTTGTGGGTTCTGAACTTCAACCGGCTGATTTTAAATTGCCTATAGTTGCAAATGACAAGTTGGCTGTACTTAGTTATACTTCCGGAACAACCGGTTTTACAAAAGGGGTGATGTTATCGCACAACAGCCTGGCAGCAAATATCCGCTATGCCCAAAACAATATGCCACTTGCATCGGGTGACAAAATTGTGTCATTTCTTCCGCTTGCCCATACTTTTGGTTGTGCTTTCGAATTCTTGTTCCCGTTTACCCTGGGATGTCACATTACCATACTGACGAAAACGCCTTCACCACAAATTATCATGAAGGCATTCCAGGAAATTAGGCCTGCCCTGATCCTCTCTGTTCCCCTGGTAATTGAGAAAATTTATAAAAACAAACTTCTGCCTGTTTTAAGTAAATGGCATATTAAGTTGTTATTGAGAATTCCCGGAATCAACCAGGTAATCTTGAAAAAGTTCAGGGATCAGCTCACAGAAGTTTTTGGTGGGAACTTCCATGAAATTGTGATGGGAGGGGCTCCCCTGAACCATGAAGCGGAAATGTTTTTCAGGAAAATGAAGTTCAAATATACCCTGGGTTATGGAATGACGGAATGTGGCCCCCTGATCAGTTACAACAGCTGGAGGGATTTGCCCGCCGGTTCATCCGGGAAGATGGTGGATACGCTTGAGGTTAAAATTGAAAAAGAATCACCTGAAAAACTATCGGGTGAAATTTGTGTTCGCGGCGAAAACGTGATGCAGGGCTATTACAAAAACGAACTGGATACGAAGAAGGTTATTGACGAAGAAGGTTGGCTGCACACCGGCGATTTGGGTTATGTTGATGAAAATGGATTTGTTTTTATCAAAGGGCGGTTGAAAAGCATGTTCCTGGGATCGAATGGAAAAAATATATACCCGGAGGAAATCGAGTCTTTATTGAACAATCGTCATGCTGTTGGTGAGTCCTTGGTGGTTCATCGGGGTGAAAAGATTGTTGCCCTTGTATACCCTGATCCCGAAATCATTAAAAAAGAAAATATTTCTGAAGAAGAACTGTTGAAGATATTGAAGCATCACCAAAAGGCACTTAATCACAAGCTTCCATCTTACATGAATATCTCCTCCATTGAATTGCATCCCGAGGAGTTTGTGAAGACACCCAAGCGGAATATTAAACGGTTTCTTTATAAGTAGGTTGAAGATTGGAGTTCCATGTTTAAGTTTCAATTTCAAAGTTTATAGCTTTTGGTTTTTGGTTCAATTTGTAAAAGTACAATCTTAAGTATTTATTATGTGTCTTATATGGTTTGTGTTATTGAATCCATCAGCGATACAAATTCATAGAAATCACCAATAGGATCATTTTTTCCAGATTATCTTCTTTTCTTCGTTATAAATAATTTTATCACTATCAAGGAGCCATTGTATGACTTTGATCACTTTGTCTTTGCTGATGCCTTTGGCCAGGGATGTCAGTTCTTCAATACTGCATGGTTTTTCTGACAGTGTTGGTTTGATGTATTTCACAACCGTATCGAATTCCAGCTCGCTCATTTCAATTTTGTTCCGTTCGACACATACATCACACTTCCCGCAACGGTGCGAAATTTCTTCTCCAAAATAGGCCAGCAACTGCCGGCTTCTGCATTTCGTATTGTTCAGGGCATAATCAACAACCGACTGCAACCTTTTTTCGGTAGCCTTTTTCCGGTTTTTATAAAACTCATCCGATATATAAATGTCTTTGGAATCAATGCGCTCAGTCACAAATGTAATCTGCGGGTTGTTCTTTTTGCGGATATAAGTCAGGATTTCATTGTTCTCCATGAAGGCGAGCGCCTTTTCTATATCTTGGGCCTGTAAGCCTGTTCTTTTGGCGATGTCGCTTTCGTTTATTTTTACAAATTCTGAAAACAGCCCACTATAAGATCGAAGGATGGTCTTGATCAACTTATCGAACTTGGCATTTTCGACTTGAAATTTATAGAGATCGGCCTTGCCTGCTTTTACAAATATTTTACCTGCCGAATCAGTCAGATCCTGCAATGAGATAAAACCTTCTTTTTCGAGGAAAGACAAAACATGAACCGCACTCTGAAAATTGAAATTGTAATTATTGCAAAATACTGTCAGGTCGAAATCGAAAGTAGTGTCCTTTCCGCTTCCGATGGCCAGGTTGAAAAAATTGCCAAGGGCGTGATAGATTTGCCGGATGGTTTTATGATCGGGAAAGCGGGATGCGAGAAAGCTTTTTGCATCCATCAGGTCTGCCTTTTCATACAAAAGGACTGCATAAGAATTATGGCCATCACGCCCGGCCCTGCCGGCTTCCTGGAAATAGGCTTCAAGGCTGTCGGGAACATCCAGATGAACCACAAAGCGGACATTGGCTTTGTCAATACCCATCCCAAAAGCATTGGTGGCAACGATCACCCTTGTTTCGCCCGACATCCATGAGCGCTGCACCGAATCGCGGGTTTGACGGTCCAGCCCGGCATGATAATGATTTGCCTTAACGTTGTTTTTATTCAGAAATTCGGAGATACTTTGTGTCTTTTTCCTGCTGCGCAAATAAACGATACCGCTACCCTTCAGGTTTTGTGTAACCTTTAGTAAACGATTCAGTTTATTCTCTTCCTCCTGTACTACATAAATCAGGTTTTTCCGCTCGAAGCTCAATTGAAAAACATTGGAATACCGAAAAGCCAGTTTTTGTTGAATGTCCTGCACTACATCGGGTGTGGCAGTGGCAGTTAACGCCAGAACAGGAACATTGGGTAAAAACCTGCGGATTTCCAAAATCTTTAAGTAGGAGGGCCTGAAATCGTATCCCCACTGCGAAATACAATGTGCTTCATCAATAGCAAGCAGCTTAATGTTCATCTTTTCGATGTTCATGCGGATCATATCCGTTTCGAGACGTTCAGGAGAGAGGTATAAAAAACGAACATCGCTGTACAGACAATTATTAATAGCAACTTCCATCTCGGAGGGATGCATGCCTGAATAGATTGCCACCGCTTTGATCCCTTTCCGTTTCAGGTTTTCCACCTGGTCTTTCATCAACGCAATCAAAGGGGTGACCACAATACAAAGGCCATCAAATGCCAGTGCCGGAACCTGGAAACATACCGATTTCCCCCCACCGGTTGGCAACAGGGCAAGGGTGTCCTTTCCTTCCAGCACAGAACGGATGATCTCCTCCTGCATGAGCCGGAACGTGGAATATCCCCAGTATTTTAACAGTATTTGATGTAGCGTCAGTGCCAAGGCTAAAAAAATGTGATTCACACCACAATTGATGCTATACAAGAATACGAATTTTTCAGCAAACAGATAATGGTTTTTTCAGCTTAAAGTTTTATTTATACTAAGGATATAGTACTTGATATTATTAGAAATGAGAGTTTAGATGAAAGATCTTAAGTTACAGAAATTTCCCCAACAAGATACAGAACTGCTTTCCCGCTGATAATTACCCTATCCTCATTGTACTCACAAAAAAGCTCTCCTTTTCGCTCGGAAAGCTGAAAAGCATGGAGTGTTTTCTTCCCAAGCCGTTCAGCCCAATAGGGCATTAAGGTGGTGTGTGCCGAGCCTGTTACCGGGTCTTCGTTGATGCCTACGTTGGGAGCGAAAAACCGGGAGACAAAATCGGATTTTTTACCGGGTGCAGTAACTATGATGGCATGGTACCCCAGTTTTTTGATTTGTTCAAAATCGGGTTGAAGTTCAACGATGTCGTCTTCGCTTTCAAAAACAGCCATCAAATCCCTTGCCTGGTAAACTGCAATGGGTTTCTTCCCAAGGCTTTCGGAAAGCTGGTCAGGGGTTTTACACGGAACTGCTTTTGCTGTTGGAAAATCCAATGAGATGAGATCACCGGATTTCGTAACAAACAAACCTCCTTTTAACTTTGTTTTAAATCTTATTTCTGAAAGTTCAGGCTTTAAATAATTGAAAATGTCATAAGCTGAAGCCAGGGTGGCATGGCCACACAAATCAATTTCCGTTTTGGGTGTAAACCACCGGATGTAGTAATGGTTTCCATTATCAACAAAAAAGGCTGTTTCCGATAGATTGTTCTCGGCGGCAATTTGCTGCATCAATGCATCGTCAGGCCATTTTTTTAGGGGGCATACGGCTGCAGGGTTTCCACCAAAAAGTTTTTGGGTAAATGCATCTACCTGGTAAATGGGAATTTTCATTATTTCGTATAGTTAAGTCTGGCTGTGTAAGTTTTTACATTGTCCTTATTGTCAGTCACAACCAATTTGAAATTGTTTTCCCCTGCTTCGAGCCTGTCGTCAATTTGATAAATCAAGAGGTCATTTTTTGCATCATATTCCATCAATATCCATTTTCCGTTAAGTGTGCCGCGATAGGATTTGATTCCTGACAACTCATCTGTGATTACTAATTTTATTGTTGATTGCCCTGAAATGTTTTTGCTGTTCGAAATATTACCCGGTCTGATCTCAGGAGCAAGTGTGTCGGTTACAATACAATAATTCCCAAAATCCCGAATGCTGGCTTTTACAAATCCATTTTCCCAATTTCCTCCTGCCGACCAGTACTTGCCATCCTTATCAATTCTTGCTATCAAAGCCTTGTTGCGTAGATTGTCAGGCATGGAATCCGGTTTAATTGATAATTCACAACTTGTGTGCAAAGGAACATAATCAAAGTGCAATTGATGAACTTCAGAATAGGATCCTGGTGTGGCAGGAAAGCTTTGATACTTGAAATAAAGGGTATCGTATAAAGCCGAAGCGGGTACTTCAAGCTGAAGCTTGTCATTTCTGAAACTGTTGGTTTTTTTAAAACTGAAAAGCTGTAAGTCAGGTTCATTATTGGTTTGCACCAAATCCGGATTAAGCGGAAGGGATTTTACGAAAAACTTCAGTTTAGCCACATTGCCGGCAAAATCACTGACTTCATAAGTCATTTCAAAAACCTGCTCATCACTAAAAACCAGAATTCCATTATTCAAGGATTTTTTATAAATACTCAAATGGTTGTTGGGCTGGATATATGATTTTTGAATCCTCCGCTGCTTCTCTTTGTATTCCTTGTAATCAATAAAACTATTGATGTAACGTGTTTCTTCAAACGAAAAAGTTTCTACATCGTGCTCGTAAATGATCATTTGGTCCTGAAAAAGCTTAATTTTATAAACCCCGTTTTTATTGTTCCCATTATTAAAGGGATCATAAGTGTTGATCCCAAAATAGGCCTCGCCACTTACGGTTATGGTGTCATTATTCTGCAATGAATATTGATGTCCGTTATTCACCGGGTAGAAATCCTGTGCTTTGCGGCTACCATTGATCTCAGCGTTCAGACTTGCCGGATAAACTTTTAAAAGGTTGATCAATGGTGGAGTTTTGTCTTCAACAGAAAAACCAAATAAGAGTGGGTTTATCGGTTTTTGTGTTCCTTCATCCCGGTGCAAGTGAAGATGCGGGCCTCGACCTGCCTGAATTTACCTGAAAAGGGCAATAATTTACTTTCTTTACCTTTACTTAACTGCATGGGACCTAAATCAAGCTCAAAGGATTCTCTATCGTGTTCGTTTTTAACACTAATTCCCGATGGCTTTAGCTTGCCGTTGTAAATAGCCGCTTCACACTGGGAACATACCCACTAGAGATTGGGTAATGTAAGAAACATTTCCGTAACCTCCGAGAGGAACACTTTGATGCATAAAAACATATCCGTCGGCAATGGCATAAATATTATAACCCTCAACTTCGATTGGTCCGGATATCAATACCCGAATGGAAATGAATTAAGACCTGAGTTCCCCAAAAGTTCCGGAAAGATAGATGTTGATATCAACGGAGGCGGAACAAAAGTGTCAGAATATTTTTGCGCACACCAGATTTAGTGTAACAAAAACAGAAAAACCAGTTTCAATATATAATTTGACATAAAACTTTGTTGTATTAGCAAGGATGTAAGTATAGTAATTTATTATTCAATAATTTTATACAACATCATAAGATTCAAAATATTTATTGTAATAAATAAACTATTTAAACGTGGTGGTTGTCTTGCGTATATTCGTTAAGGAATTTTTGAAAAAGTTATTAATGTATTACCTTACTTGTGGAAAAGTTAGGCATTACGGTATTATTCGTTGAAGATGAAGAACTTCTAAGAGCCATTTACGAGCGGATTCTTGAAAAAGTTGTAGCATTTGTACACTGCTGAAAATGGAAAAGAAGGCCTGGAGCTTTTACAAAAGCACCAACCTGATTTGATGGTGCAAGCATTACTGATGCCAGTAATGGATGGTTTGGAGATGGTTGAAAAAAATAAGAAAAGAGATAACAACATCCGGCTGGTTATTTTATCGGCCTACGGCGAAGCCGAAGTATTTTATGGATGCCATTAAAATTGGTGTCAATAGTTTTCTGCTCCGACGGTGGAAACCAAAAAGCTGATTTCCCTTGTTGAGGAGCACCAAAAGCATTTTACTTGAACGCGAGGTGGCTGAGCCAGGAGCTGAAAAGGCGAATGGCTGAAAACCTCCGGCGTTTAAACGAAGAACTGGAAAAACGGATTGAAGCCCGGACTGTTGACCTGCAAGGAAGTCAGGAACGTATACAGGCGGAAAATGAATTGAAGGAGTTGAACCTGAATCTTGAAAACAGGGTTAATGATGAATTGAAAAAACGTGGGACCAGCAGCGTTTGTTGATACAAAAGTCGAAGCTGGAATCAATGGGTAGGCTTGCAGCAGGTATTGCACATGAGATCAATCAACCCCTCGGCGGAATATCCATGGGGCTTGATAATATTTTTAAGCTTTCGATGGAGAAAGTTGCAAGGGAATACCTTTCCAATAAAATTAACGACTTGTTCAAGGATATTGACCGGATACGCCAAATTATCAATCATGTTAGGGTTTCTCGCGCAGGTCAACAGGCCGGCTCCTTACGGAGATTGTTGATGAATGAGTTATTCACTTGATACGCACTGTCGCTTGTAAGGCACAATACACCAGCCATCAGATCGATATTGTATTGAATCTCGCGAAAACCAGAGTTGTCAAACTGAAGGCAATAATACGAAGAAAAAGGGTTGGAGCAGGTTGCATTGAATTTACTTTCGAATGCTAAATATGCCGTTGATGCAAAACGGTAGCCACTCGAAAAAAGGATTATAAGAAGAGGATCATTAAGCCAACAGGGTGAATGAAATGCATGTTGAATTTGAAATTGAAGATAATGGCATCAGGATACGAGAAAAATATTGACAATATTTTGATATGTTTTACTAAGGACATAGAAAATGGAACCGGCTTACAGGTTGTCAATTTCGTATGGCATTGTTAAGAAATAAAGGGCAGATATTTGTTGAAAGTACAGAGGGTGAATTTGCACGGGTGAAAGTGGTTTTGCAAAAAAATGATTTTTTTAATTGAGGCCACGGATAGAACTGACTATGGATAAAGTAAAAATATTAGTAGTAGATGATGTTGAACGGCGGGTTAGGGATGAAACCCACAGAATTCTTAACCGAGAATAATCTTACTGGTTTATAAAGCGAATTAACTTTCCCTTCCGAGCTTTTAAAATATTGGTGTTAGAGTCAATTGGATATTGTTATCCTTGATATTAAGCTACCTGAAATGGATGGTTTGACTGTCCTCAAAGGAAATAAAAGAGTCGTTTCCGAAATTGAAGTGATAAAATATCAGGCCATGGGGATATGCAAAGTGTGATTGAGGCCATGCGAAGCGATGCGGCTGATTATTTTCCCAAACCTTTCCGGTTGATGGATATAAACCACAGCCATCAAGCGAACTACGATATTTAAATCTGAATAATAAGTATAAGGAGCTTGAGAAAAATTATTCACTTGTTCCGAACGAGATCCAGAAAATATTGTGCATCAACTGATGGGAGAGTAAAGCCATGAAAAAAGTGATCAACATACGATGTCGAAAGTAGCAGATGTAGATATTTTTTCTACTGTTTTTGATAACCGGTGAGGAAGTGGAACCGGAAAAGAACTGTTAGCTCGTGGCATACATTACCATGAGCAGAAGAAACAAGCAATATTTTCGATGGTGAACTGTTCAGCAGTCTGAAACTTTGTTTGAAAGTGAATTTTTTCGGCCACCGAAAAGGCCTTTACAGGAGCCGTTGAAAGCAGGGCCGGTTGGTTCGAGATTGCCAATAAAAGAACCCTTTTACATGGATGAAATAGGGGATATGCCGACCAGCAGGCAAGCTGCTAAGAATCCTTGAAGAAAGAAAAGTTTCGAGGGTTGGGTCGCATGATAAAATCCTGATGTTGATGTGCGGGTTATTGCTGCTTCAATCAGGAACTCCTTCAAATGAGCCAGGAGAAGAGTCGAGCTGGACTTGTATCACCGTATCGGTTCGTTTATTGATTTGCCACCCTTGCGTCAACGAACTGAAGACATTCCGTTGTTGCTGAATCACTTTATTGATCATGTCCAGGACTCTTGGGAAACCGGTAAAGGTCATTGATCCCAGTATTCAACGTGAGTTATTAAAGTATTCTTTCCCAGGGAATATTCGTGAACTGAGAAATCTTGTAGAAAGAGCTATCATCATGAGAGTGAAAATGATACTCTTACATTAGAAGATTTCAGGTCGGAAAACCGATCCCTCGGAAAAAGTAGCAGCAATATGTGAAAATGAAGAAGTTTGGGATTTGGAGCTTTCTGAAAAAAGGCTTATCAGAAAAGCATTGGAGAGGTCGGAAAACAATAAATCAAAGGCCGCGGAGTTACTTAACATTAGCTGGCAGTCCCTCACGATAGAGAAGGATGAAAAAAATTTGATATTCTATAAAGTATATATTTGGATACAATTATCGTACATTTTGCCAGCTGTTGATTTTGAACTGAGGAGATTTTTTGTGTACTGTGGCAAATGGGCCACGTTTATATTGTTTTCGTATTCATTATTATTCCCGGATTCCTGCTTTCCCAAATCAGGTCCGTAAATAATAATAATATTCCTAAAGGCTATATTGGAGTTGGTATTGATTTAGGTATCACTTCTTTTTATGGGGATATTGATGAAGGGGCAGCTGCCTGTGGTATTTTTAAAAATAATTTTTGCAACACTTACATACTCAAAAGGCTTTATTAGGCTGTTCAACATTGAAGGACAAATAGCCGACAGCGTAAAAATAAGCGGACAGAAAAAAGAAGCTCAGCAAGCGGAACAACATATTCCTATTTTTATGCAAGCTTTGTTGAGTATACCTTAAACACTGGAATAAACATGATTGCATTGTTTTCGAAAAATATAAACCTGGTTGGGCTTTTATGCGAATGTAGGAATTGGTTGATTTGATATCAAAACAAAACTCTACGATCGTGTGTCTAATACGGTGATCAGGTATTATGGGTACAATGAAAAAAATCGACAACGGAGATGGTTATTCCTGTTGGCGGTAAAGTGATCTATCATATTGATCCGCATTCTTCAGTTAGCCTGCAAACAACTTTTAGCCGGGTGGATACGGATAAGCTTGATGCTGTTGAAGGAAACAACAACAGAGACTATTACAATTACACCTCCATTGGTTATATGTATAAAATCAATCTTGTTTCAAAGCGCGGAAATCCGAGCCGAAAGCCTTCTGGCGGGCATAATGGTATTATTAAGATTATGGTTATTAAATAATAGCGCATGCTGTTTTGTCAAGAGAAATATCACTGGGAAGGAAAATATACAGACCAGATCAGGGCTGCTGTTATCGCACAAACAAGGACTGCCCCCATATGCAATATCTTTAATTTTGTCCCGCCTTTTTTATTGTAATCCGGCAAAATAGGTCTGTTGGTTTTCAATGGCGGTATTTATCAATTCCGCTGAAATGACCAATCAATACTGAATGTGACTAAACTCCATTCAATTCTATCCAGTTTATAAACAAATCTAAAGAATATGCTAAGGCTGCAAAGATGTGTTGCAAATTTTGTTGGATTTTTTGATAGCAAAGTAAATTCCGCAGAAAGCATATTAAAACTTTGAATTTGAATTTCTTGATCGAAAATCTATTTCGCGAGGTTTCCATGACGGTTCAATTGTTTATGTAAAAATACATAAAAAAATCCCCTCCGTTGCTGAAGGTTATATTACCTTTTAAAATCAATATCTTTTTTCTTTGATTCTCGCTTTTTTTACCGCAACCCTCTAAGATAAAAATTCTTGCCCTGGCAAGAACGATACCTCTTTTGTTTACAACAAATATCATCAATAAATGGGAGGCAATCGGGAAGATTCTTTCAACACCGATGTTTTCCGGATATCTTTCTTACGGTAAAAGTAGCTGTTTTCCCGGAACCCCTGCTCTGCTACACAATACTACCCCTGGAAATTCTGAATACGCTCTTTGGTTCCCTCTTTGATTTTATATTTTACAGTAATGGTATCACCGGCTTTAAAATCAGGCAATTCCTTCTGTTCTATCTGCTGTTCTACGAAACTTAATAACCATTCTTGCTCATCACACTACTATTTTTAAATGCTGTTTTGCTTAAAAATGGGTGCAAATATACTGCTTTATTTTTTACATGAACAAAGATTAAAAAAAAATTGCAAAATTATTAACTCTTTGTTGTTTACAAATGATTGAATATAATAACAAGGGTATTTTAAACTGATTCTATTATTTTTGCTCGCACGAAAAATATTTTCCGTGAGGTTATTTTTATTGGTGGGTTTGTTTAGCTTATACCTGGCAGCGAATACTCAAATTCTTCCCAAGGATGTTACAAGAGATAAATCAAGGTATGCATTTGGGCAGATTTATACAGGCTTCAGGTATGGATTTAAAGAAACCTATAAACCACAGTCAGCATTTGAATTCAATCAAGGCATTATCGGATATTATCACCAAATATCTGAAAGTTAGCGGAAAGATTATTTATGATGTTACTCGCACTACCCACTTCATAAAATTACCGATACCGGAAATCAACTCAGTTATAGTTATTTTGAAGAGTAAGTACACCGCCTACTTGAAAATGGCTGAGATTAAATGGGACTTTCATCACCCCTTTTCGCGTTGCGCATTGGCCAACTGCTGAGTACGCAGTATTTGACTTTTCAGGACAAGTTTTGGGGTTCGATTTTGTTGATGTAACGAAAAAATTCAGGATGGGTATGCCGGCTGATTTTGGTGCACAGCTTGATTTTAAAATAAAGGGTAAGTTCCTTAACCAGTTCTCCATAGTCAACGGCGAAGGCCCGTTCAGGTCTGGGACTTCAGCTGGGAAATTTTTATTTTCAAACAATATTCAATACAACCCTATTGAACCTGTGTTGAAATTGTATGTTGATTATGCACCCAATCCAGATACTGTTACCAAGCTGACAAATAAATATGTAGTATCTGGCTTTGCCGATTTATAAGACGAATAAATTCCTGAGTTGGCTCAAGAGTATAATTTTGTCTGGAATTATGGTTTTTTAACGAGAATACTGATTATTCGGGCCTGTCTTTTTATAGAACCTATGCCATTTCAAGTAAATTGGCAGTTTTGAGCCATATGATTATTTGATTAAAACCCTCCCTGACGAGTCAACCCAACCTTGATTATTATATTGTTGGAATACAATATGAGCCAGTTAAACAATTTACCAAGTTCATTAACTTTCGCTATTATTCTGTGGACGCCTTGCCTTTCGTGCACATCAATTTCGGTTTGAAGTTTTAATGTCCAAATCTCAGCTGAGTTGTAATAAATGCCTCCTTAATCGGGATTTACTTCTTTATTATCAATAATTCGGGCCTTCTTAAACTGTTCTTTAATAGCTTTTTCCATCCGCCATTGATCGATTTTCCTGTCATTCCCTGACAAAGGATTTCGCTGCTTTCCTCTAAAATCAGGCCTCGTATAAACGGGAGGGGATAGCAAATCGTTTTTGAAAAGAATCGGAAAGGTGCAGGGTTTCATCATTCAAAACACCTGGCAATAGCCGAACGATGGAATCGGTAAAAACACGGCTGCGGCCAGCTCTGCTCCTGAAAAAGAACATAATCTCCAATAGAGATTTCCCGCGTAATATACAATTCCTGATCCGCTCATCAATACCTTTGGTGCCCGCATAAAATCAACAAATTGTTTTATGGAAAATTGATTCGACGGTTTTTGATCAAAGAGCAATTCTCCGTCAGGGCTCATGTATACTATTTATCGTAATCCGTTCTCGATTTAAGGTCTTCAATACAATTCCGCAATGGGCTCCACCATCATAGCCATTATAGTCCACCACCGTATTGATAATCGTCCACCCGCTTGTGCTTATCGGTTGCATAGCTTCTGATGTCTATCAGGTTTATGCTTACCAAGCCCTTTTTCCTGAGCCTCTTCATTATCGAATGGCTGAATGCTCCGGTAAACATTTCGGGAAATATGGTTAGAATATCTATTTGCATTTTGAAATTATTATAATATTGACACCTGCAAAGTTAGCAGTATTTATTCATATTGCGGTCAGATGATAATTGTAAATAAATTGATACAGCAAATATCCCTATGAGTTTGCTTTTATTGAACAAAAACCAATTTATTAGTTGTCGAAGAGAAGAAAATCTTTAAGTTCATTTTCGTTTTTGTAATTTAGTTTTTCCTTTTTGGATATTATTGCGTTATTATTACATTTGCAACAGTTAAAAAATATATTTATGAAGAGGTTCATTATTGTCTTGCTTGTTTTATTATCAACAACTTTATCTGTAAGTAGCCCCAACAAGTATTGAATTAAAGGTACAGATAAAAACAATTTATTCATTAGATAATCCAGATGTATCCCAGAAGGCAATAGATCGAAGGTTAAGTTTTGGAATTCCTGTGGTAGAGAGTGATTTGCCTGTTAATCCTCAGTATATTGAATCTGTTGTTGCAACCGGAGTTACGTTGTTAAGGCTCTGCATCAAAGTGGATGATTAGGTTACAATTTTTTACCTTGGACCAGAATGCATTAAACACAATAAACGGTTTCGCTTTTGTAAGAATCGTCTACACAAATTCAGTAAGCGAGTCGGGAGTACAGATGAGAGTGTCAAGCCTTTTTGAAAACGAGAATTATGGTATTCCAAATCAGTAAACAATCTAAAGTCGATAAATGCTGGAAGATAGTTATGATTATGGTGCAGCTTACAACCAAATAGAAATGTTGAACGGGGATGTTTGCATGATATGGGATTTGATGGTGAAGGCATTACCATTTGCAGTTCAGGATGCCAGTTTTAAATGCTGATGGGTTAAGTGTTTTATTAGCCCACTTTGGGCCAATGATCAGTTTTGGGATGGGGAAGGATTTTGTAAATCCACAAACTCCTGATATATTTGACTCGCATACACATGGGTCAAGTGTTTTATCTACAATGGGCGCAAATCTTCCTGGCCAAATGGTTGGAACAGCCCCAAAAGCAGACTACTGGCTATTGCGGTCTGAGGATGGTGGAACTGAATATCTGATTGAAGAATTAAACTGGGTGTCGGCTGCGGAGTTTGCAGATAGTGTGGGAGTAGATATCATAAATTCTTCTCTCGGTTATACAACCTTTGATGACCCTTCACAAGACCATACTTACGAGGATATGGATGGGAACACAACAATCATTACAAGAGGCGCAGATATGGCAGTTAGCAAAGGTATGATAGTTGTTAATAGTGCCGGTAATTCAGGAAATGGATTCTGGCAATATATTGGAGCCCCTGCTGACGGCGACAGTGTTTTTTCAATTGGAGCTGTAGATGGAAGCGGTAATTATGCTTCTTTTAGCTCAACAGGCCCAACTGCAGATGGCAGGTTAAAGCCTAATGTGGTGGCTCAGGGGCAGGGTTCTGCAATTGTAAATCCATACGATGGTACAATTGGTTTTGGCAGTGGTACATCTTTCTCATCGCCCATTACGGCGGGTATGGTTGCTTGTCTGTGGCAAGCCAATCCCATGAAACGGAACACAGAGATAATGCAGGCCATTGAACAAAGTGCTACCCTTGCAAACGATCCTGATAATTATCTTGGATTTGGCATCCCGGATTATGTTTCAGCTCATACTCTGTTGACTGTAATTGAAGAGGAATCGGATATGGATAGTCAAATCCGGGCCTTCCCTGTTCCTTTTGAAAATGAGCTTTATATTGAATTTCCTTTAGTTGATAATGCTGAAGTTAATATTGAATTGCTGGATGTTACCGGCAAGTCTGTTTATACAGCAACTCAACAAAACATTTCGGGATCAACTAATCTTAAAGGATTTCAAAACCTGAAGTCGGGCTTTTATATTTTAAAGGTTAATTACGGAACTCAATCTGCAAGCGCAAAAGTGATGAAGAAATAAAAGTTGAACAAGGATAGATATTCTATTTCAGATTTACCGAAGCGTTGTTAAATCCTCTCAGATAAATGGCTGTGATAACTTTTTTGGTCGAAAGTGGAAACTGGCTTTTCATCATCCAATCGTAATATTGAGGCTCCTTTGAAAAAACTTTTTCAACCTGTTTGCTTTTGTGTTTCCCAAAATTAAAGACCTCTTCATTTTTCTCATTGTAGATGATATGCCCTACGAGGTCTGCATTTTTGGTATGGTATGAGAACTTCGAAAGGCTGTCTACATCATTTTGAATAGGGTAGGAGGTTTCTCCGTTTTTGTCTTTATAAACTGTATTCGCGTATTTATCAAGCTGCGATTTAAGGATTTCGTAGGTGGCAATTGTATCGGCTTCAGCACTGTGGGCATTGGTGAGTTCTTTCCCACAATAGAATTGGTAAGCCTCCGATAAAGTCCTGGGTTCCATTTTATGAAAAATGTTTTGAACATCAATGATCCGTCTTGTTTTTAAATCAAAATCAACTTCTGCTCTTAGGAATTCTTCAACCAATAAGGGTATATCAAACTTGATGGCATTGTAGCCTGAAAGATCAGAATTGCCAATAAACTGTGAAAGAGAATGGGCAACGTCAGCAAAGGTTGGTTTATCCTTAATATCTGCTTCTGTAATTCCATGAATTGCCATTGATTCCTTTGATATCGGAATGGTTGGATTAATGCGTTCCGTCCGAATTTCCGTGCTGCCATTAATATCCACCTTTACCAGGCTGATTTCAACGATTCGATCGGTGGAGACACTCAATCCTGTTGTTTCAAGATCAAGGAAGATGATGGGCTTTGATAGGTTTAATTCCATTTTGGTGTGGGTTTAAAAAAAAAGCCATTCCGGGTATTCATGTTTTGCAAGTAGTTAGAAAGATTTACGTATTACCGGAATGACTTTTATTTGAATGATTTTTTCGCTATATCAAAACAGTGTGATATAATTTATAAAATTGAATTATACGTTTCTGTTTAAATCAAATTCTTCAAGGTATTTAGCAACCCTTTGTAAAAACATTCCCCCAAGGGCTCCGTCTACAATACGATGATCGAACGACATGGACAGGATCATCATATATCGAATCCCTATCATATCCCCATCAGGGGTTTCAATCACAACGGGTTTTTTTTGGATGGTTCCAATTCCAAGAATAGCTACTTGTGGTTGATTGATAATGGGTGCGCCGGTTGAATTTCCAAACTGGCCAAAGTTGGTGATGGTAAAGGTGCCTCCTTGAATCTCATCCGGGTTAAGTTTATTATTCCGGGCACGCTCGGCAAGGTCGTTTACTGTTTTTGCCATCCCTGCCAAATTCATCTGGTCGGCATTTTTTATTACAGGTACAATAAGATTCCCACTTGGAAGTGCTGTTGCCATCCCTATGTTGATGTTCTTTCTTTTAATCATATTGTATCCGTCAACAGATGCATTTACCAAGGGAAAATCCTTCAGTGCGCGAGCAGCGGCCTCAACGAACAGGGGGGTGAACGTAATTTTTGTACCTTCCCGCTTTAGGAAAACATCTTTGTTTTTATTTCTCCAGTTGACAACCCTCGTCATATCCACATCATGAAACATAGTTACATGTGGGGAAGTATGTTTCGACATAACCATGTGGTCCGCGATCAACTTTCTCATTCGGTCCATCTCTATAATTTCATCCCCGATGCCAGCCGTCACTGTAGGTTGTTCAACGATTTTTCCCTTGGGTGATGAGGCAACTTTTCCCGATTTTCTATCAGCTACAAACTTTAGAATATCGTTTTTCGTTACCCTTCCCTCTTTTCCCGTACCCTTGATTCCATCAAGTTCACCAATTGCTATATTTTCTTCTTTTGCAATGCTTTTGACCAAAGGAGAATAAAAACGATCCGAAGCAGAAAAGTCTGCAGTTGCCTGTGCCGATGGCTCTGCATTTGGTTGTGATGCTGCTTGGGTTGTTTTTGTTTCAGGTTCATCAAGTGGTTTTTGTTGCTCCTGACCGGCTGAAGCTTCTCCTTCCTCTCCATCCATACTTATGATGGCAATCACAGTGCCAACAGCAACAGTTTCACCCTCTGCAAAATTCACTTTGGTCAACACACCTTCAACGGGTGATGGAATTTCCGAATCAACTTTATCGGTTGCAATTTCTAAAACGGCATCATCTTCTGCCACTGTATCACCTTCTTGCTTTAGCCATTTGGTGATGGTGGCTTCAATAATACTTTCGCCTAATTTCGGCATTACTAGTTCAAAAACAGCCATGAATATCTTATTTTAAATCGTTGAATAATTGCTTAACAAATCTTGTTTTATTTGGTTTGCAAAATTAGCAATAAATTTCCATTGGTTAATTCCCCATTTGATTTAGACGTGCTAATTCTGTTCTGTTTGTTGATTCGAACCATCATTTGTCCTTCCAAGTTTCCTAAATCCTTTGAGCAATATATTTAGGTCATTCATGATTTTATAGTCGCGGGCATAAAGCAAATTCAACCGGTCAATCGTATCGGCCGAAATGTGGGTGTTTTTAATGGCATCGGTTGGATTGAGGATACCGGGTTTAATAACAGGCAGTTTAAGTTGCTCTGAAGTACTTGTTAACCGGAAACCAACCCATGACCATAAACCGAAAAATACCCGAAAAATATTTTGAAAAAAACCAATTGGCTTTTTTTGAAAAAAGACAAGTAAGGGAGAAAGAGAAAGAAGGAAAAGGGAAGTTAGTAAATCAAAAAAACGTTTGCTTCTTCGGTTGTTGATTTTTGTAATGGAATCCAGTTCAATAATATAAACATCGCCTGAAGTACTTATGGATTGGCTGCCAATAATTGCGAGGCTCTCGGGCGGGGCAATCTTAAATTCAACCTGCTCAGCATTTAACTCCGACATCTTATCAATGATTTGTTGCATGGGAAGGTCTTTGGCGCAAAAAATGACCTCGTCAATTTTATAAATATTGATGATGTCTTTTAGTTGATTTATATTTCCAATAAAACCTTTCTCTTTTTTCGACTGTTCCGAAAAATAAACAAATCCGATAAAACCTGGTTTCATATCCGCTTTTCGAATCAATTCAGAAACCCGTTCAGCTTCTTCATGATTTCCAACAATAGCAAATCGTTTGTTAAGTGGGGTTCCAATACGGTATTTTTTAACCTTGGCCAGATGCAACAAGTACCTTAATCCAATCATGGAAATAAATCCCCAGAGGGCCCCGAAAACGATCAATGCCCTTGAGAACCGGTAAGCTTCAGGAAGCAGCGCATAGACCGTAAGGATGATCACGCTTCCGATAAACAACCCCCGGAATATTTTAGCAAGGTTGACCGGCTTGTCATATCCACCGCTGAGGAAAACACTGAACAGCCATATAAAAATGTAAAAAGGAATGGCAACTGATACAATTTCAGATGGATAATTACCGCCTTCGGGGAAAATTACGATGTGCTCCCAGTAGGATTTAATCCCAATTATTCCGGCGGCCAGCAGGGTGGCATCAATCAACGGAATGATGGCTTTTGAAAAAAACCGGTAAAACAATGCCAGAAAAGCACGAAAATAAACTGCCAAATTGATAAAGAAGGAAAAAAGCCAAGCATTCTTTGAAGAGAAATGCTTTTGAGCAAAAATGATCATGGCATTGTAAAAAGTCTTTACATAATTAACACTGCTTTTTTTTGTGCTTTCGCCTTTGTAATGGATAATCCTGGCTTCGGGGAAATAGTAATTTTTATAACCTGCCTTAATAATCCTGTATGAAAGGTCAATGTCTTCCCCATACATAAAAAAGGTTTCATCAAGCAATCCGATTTTATCCAAAACGCTCATGCGCATCAACATAAATGCACCCGACAGTATTTCTACTTCATGAGTTTTCTCTTTATCAAGATAACCCAAATGGTATTTACCAAAGACACGGGATTTAGGAAAAATCTTTGATAATCCGAAAATTTTATAAAATGCTACTGATGGTGTAGGCAATCCTCTCTTCGATTCAGGCAGAAAATTTCCTTTACCATCAACCATTTTTACACCCAATCCACCAGCATCAAGATGTTCATCCATGAAATCGGTGACTTTGGTAAAGGTATCATCTTCAACTACCGTATCAGGATTTAGAAGTAAAATGTATTCCCCTTTCGCAATTCTGATGGCCTGGTTATTGGCTTTCGAAAAGCCAAGATTTTCTTTATTGGCAATTGTCTGTACATCAGGGAACTTTTCAAGGAGCATCTCTACCGAACCATCCACCGAGTTGTTGTCAACAACAATAACTTCTGTGTCATTACCTTTAATCGCTTTCCTTACAGAGTAAAGGCATTGCTCAAGGAAATACTTGACATTGTAATTTACGATTATAACGGAAAGCTTCATCAATCACTTAATTCATTAGCCCCAAAACAACCCAAGATTGTTTTGGATTCGCAAAGTTACTATTTTATGCATTGATGAATTCGATTATTTCCTTCTAATAATTTTGTTTTTTTAAAGGTTTAACCTGTTTAATTAACAAATCAGGACCAAAGCCCACCGCCTTTGGAATTTCCTTAACCCCAGGTTTAAGCCCCGGATTAAGGGATTGTTTACCAATAAAGGACTTCAGTCCTGATAATGAGATTTGTGAATTATTCAGCTTAAATGAGGATTTAAAAATTTAGCAGCTTATTTTTTAAAGATTGAAAAATTTATTTATTTTTGTAAATCGGTAATTTAATACTTAATACAAATGAAAAGCAAGGTCCTTTCTGTTTTAGCTGAAGCTAAAAAACCCTTAAAATCAGGTGAAATTGCAGAATTGTCAGGATTGGATAAAAAAGAGGTTGATGGTGCCATAAAACAGTTGAGAGCTGAGGATAGAATAGTTAGCCCAAAACGTTGTTTTTATGACATAAAGAAATAAGCTGGAATTGTATTCGTTTCGTTTTCTTTCAATAGAATGATTAAAAATTTGGTATGGCACACGTGATCAATTTTTCGGAAGCAGCTTTTATTGCTTTGCATGGTATGGTGTTGGTTGCCCGTAGTAAAGAGATGACCAATGTTGTTAAAATTGCTGAAGTTTTGGATAGTTCAAAACATCATGTCGCAAAAGTTATGCAGCGTCTTGTAAAAGAAGGTTATCTCAATTCCTTTCGTGGGCCCACTGGTGGGTTTACATTAAAGAAGAAGGCTGATGAGATTAGCCTGCTGGAGCTTTACGAAACCATCGAGGGTAAAATTGATATTGGTGACTGTCCTCTTGATCATCCGGTTTGCAAGTTTGAAAAGTGTATTTTCAATAATGTAACAAGGAAAATGACTGAAGAATTTGTTGACTACATGCGAAATGAAACGCTGGCAAATTATCTTTAAGCGCAAACGTTTGTAAACAAAAAAGGTTCCCGGTATTTCTGCCGGAAACCATTCCTGAAATTAATTCGCTGTCAAAAAAGGAATCAAATTTATTTAGCGTAATTGATAGCTCTTGTTTCCCTGATTACAGTTATCTTAATTTGTCCCGGATAGGTCATTTCATCCTGGATTTTCTTTGATAGGTCGTAAGAAATTTTTGATGCTTCCGCATCATTTATCTTTTCAGCACCAACAATTACTCTCAATTCGCGTCCTGCCTGAATGGCATATGTTTTTACAACACCGGGATACGTTAATGCCAGCCCTTCGAGTTTGTTAAGCCTTTGGATGTAAGCTGCAACAACTTCTCTTCTTGCACCTGGCCTTGCGCCCGATATCGCATCACAAACCTGAACAATGGGTGCAATCAGTGTATTCATTTCTACTTCATCATGGTGTGAGCCGATAGCATTGCATACTTCTGCTTTTTCTTTGAATTTTTCTGCGAGCTTCATTCCATGCAATGCGTGTGGAAGTTCAGGTTCGTTATCAGGAACTTTGCCGATATCATGGAGCAGTCCGGCTCTTTTTGCCAACTTCGGATTTAATCCCAGTTCAGCAGCCATTGTTGCACACAAATTGGCAACTTCCTTCGAATGATGCAGTAAATTTTGACCGTATGAAGAACGGTATTTCATTTTGCCTACCATTCTTACAAGTTCATGGTGCATTCCATGAATTCCGAGGTCAATGGTCGCTCTCTTGCCGGTTTCAATAACATCCTGGTCAATTTGCTTTTTTGTTTTGGCGACCACCTCTTCAATCCGTGCAGGGTGAATCCTTCCATCGGTGACAAGCTTTTGAAGGGATTGTCGCGCAATCTCACGGCGCACCGGATCAAAGGATGATAGGATTATGGCATCGGGAGAATCATCAATAATAATTTCAACTCCTGTTATGGCTTCAAGGGTTCTGATGTTTCTGCCTTCACGACCTATGATACGCCCTTTGATCTCATCATTTTCAATATTAAAAACAGATACTGAATTCTCAATTGCATTTTCCGTTGCTGTCCGTTGAATGGTTTCAATTACGATTTTTTTTGCCTCCCTGCTGGCTGTTAATTTAGCTTCATCCACAATTTCTGTTATGTGCATCATTGCTTCTGACTTGGCTTCATCTTTCAGTGTTTCAATTAATTCTGCCTTGGCTTCAGCAGCTGAAAGGTTAGATATGGTTTCGAGTGCTTCAACCTGTTTTTTGTGTGATTTCTCCAATTCAATTTGCTTGTTACTCACCAGGTCTAATTGAGCATTCAGGTTTTGCCTGATCGAGTCCAACTCTTTTTGCTTACGTTGCAATTCTTCCAGTTTTTGAGAAATTGCTGATTCTTTTTGTTTTAATCGGTTTTCGCCTTTTTGGATGTATGCGTTTTTTTCCTGTATTATTTTTTCATGTTCCGATTTTAACTGAAGGAATTTTTCTTTTGCTTGAAGTATCTTTTCTTTCTTGATCACTTCACCCTTTT
>JAWKKM010000058.1:0-21056 GCA_041393255.1 Bacteroidales bacterium
GAATTGATCCCAAACTGTCACGAGTTTGTAACTTGCAGCATTCACTCAATGGCGCAAATGTCCGCACATGCACTCAGCATTCCTGGTATAACTAATAAGTTTTTGATTTCATAGGATAAACCAAAACGATGAACCCACTTTCGACATAAATCAATAAGGCTTTTATTTAAGGAACGATGGTGAACTGAAATTATCTGGTCAAATTGATTCTGGGCAAAGTTGAGGGATTTCTTAGGTTTTTTACCAACGGCTTGGTGCTATGTAAGACAATTTATTTAAATCTGTGCATCGTAAGCTCTGCTTCGAGGCAGTAAATATATTTAGCTCATGAGGCCCGATAGGCAATTGAGTTTAATTCCGTTTGTTTTTATGTATTTTTATATGGTTTGTATTTTTTTTGAATGGGTTTATTATTGCAGTAGGAAAAAGTTATTGAATGCTTTTAATATTTACGTTCGTCAGCTTTAAATGCACCTCTTTTATGTAAAATCCACTGGCTGGTATTGAGGGGGTTAACCCCTTTATATTCTCTTGTTTTTCCGTGATCATCCGAACATTCCTGATAACCTCCGAATTTTGTGTTGATGCGTCCTTTTCCACCGGTAAGAGAACTTAAACGGATATGATATTTGAGTGAAGTTGAAACAGGAAATTTTCCTTTTAGCGAAAAGAGTTCATTGTCAAACTCAGGGCTGTCGAATGTAGCCCGCATCTTGGTTAGATCACTCACGATTGTGCCCAAATGTTCTTCTGCGGATTTGATCTCGAATTCGTATACAGGTTCCAGCAATCTTGTATCGGCTGCGTTTAAAGCATCCATAATTCCAATAGGAGTTGCCAGAATAAAATCCCCTGGCCGCGAATGAATTTCGTGGTCCTCACCTTTGATTAATGTGATCTTAATATCGGTTACTGCCCAACCTTTTAATCCTTGAGACAATGCTTTGGGAATCGTTTCCTTGATTTCATTCTGGTATTTTCGGTGGATATCATTTACACTTACTTCAGAATCATATTGAATTCCTGAGCCTCTTTCTCCGGGCTCGATCCTGAACCACATCACTGCCCAGCAGGGTTTTGGCATGGTATATTCCACATACCCCATCATGATTCCGGCAGGCGTTTCCCAGAAATAACGGTTGATCATCAAATTCAGTTTCAATACCAAATCGTTGCTCCAGAACTGCTCGCAAAATCTCAATTCCAGCGCACTTTAATTTCAGGTGCATCTCCTGTTCGTCTTTATACCAAGGTGAAATCAAGCAAAGGATCTTCCGTATTCAAGGTGAATAATGTTTCGGCTAATCTTGCATATTGCTTATCGTTTTTAGCTCTTACTCAAATACTGTTAATACTGGTTTTTGCAAGGAAAACGGCTTCATGGAGCCAAGCGGATCACCCAACAGATCGCTCAAAACAGCACTTTGTAAACTCCAAAATAATACCGATGTCGCCGGCCTTTAGGTACCTGTATCCATCATTTTTACTAGTGAATACTTTTTTTGATTTGAGCAATTTTTTCTTCTTTTCTCTTTGGGTGCTGTTTTTAATCGAATCCCTATTTTTTATGATTCCGGAAAAAGCCTGATATGAGCCAGCTCTTCCCCAGAGTTCGTTTATCGTGTTCAAGTTTAAATACTATCCCAGAAGGTTGAGCCGTTGTATTTTGGGGGCATCTGGAAGCAACTTTACAATTCCGTCCAGTATTTCTTCCATTCCAGTTCCGGCTCTTTTGGCAGCACCACAAAATGTGGGGATCAACAGCTGTTTGCTTGTCCATTTAGAAAGTTTCTTTTCTATCGTTTCCCAATTCAATGTTTCACCCTCAAGGTATCTTTCAAGGATCTCATCATCTTTTTCAGCTAACAATTCCAGGGCCTGTTGTTTAATCTTTAAATGAGAGGGGTTCAGGGAATTTTCAGAGATTAAATGGATCAAACAAGTATCGTTTTCAATGTCCGACTTATAGCCATCAGCTGAAAACGGGTGCTGATAATTCCTTTCGGATTTCGAGAAGGACCCGTTGAAGATTTGCACCATCCCGATCCAGTTTGTTGATGAAAATCAAACAGGGAACTTTCATTTGCTTTATGGCCTCCCACAAAACAAGAGTGTGGGATTGAACTCTTCAACCGCAGAAACTACTAAATTACTCCATCAAGAACGGTGAGGGCACGCTCTACCTCAGCTGAGAAGTCTGCATGGCCGGGGGTGTCGATCAGGTTAATCATGCAATCTCTCCAGGTAAATGAAACACTGGCAAGGCGGATGGAAATTCCCCTTTCCCGTTCCAGTGCCAGAATCGAGATGGAAGAGCCTTTTATCAACACTTCCTATGGATTTAATGGCTTTGCTAAATAAAGGAAGCCTTTCATGGTTGTTTTGCCAGCATCCACATGGGCTTAGAATTGTTTTTAAGTGTTTTACCTGTCGCTACTTTCGCCTAAAATAAAGGAAATAATTCTAATTAAGTTAAAACTATTTGTTGTTTTCGAATGGGTTTAAAATAAATGAAGGGGGATTTTCGTATTAAATATCTAACTTGTTATATGTTTAATCCAACAGAGATGAAAATTAATGCAAAATACAATCCTTGGAGTTCTATTTATACTTGCTGCCGTTATAGTTTCCTGTGATAAGGGTTCAAATGGGAATGAAACTTTAATCAGTCGGCATAGTGAAAATGAGAGCCATAAGGATGGTCAGGATTGTATGAGTTGCCACCAATCAGGAGGCCGGGGAGAGGGGTGGTTTGTTGTTGCTGAACTGTTTATGATGCCGATCACATCCCAATCCGGGTCAGTACTCATAAAACTTTATGATGGTCCGGTAGATTCGGGTAATTTGGTTAAGACCATCGGGAGGCGATGGAAAGGGTACTTTATACTACTGAAATATCGATTTTGGAATGGTTTGTATACTTCCGTTACCAGTTCAAAAGGAAATGTTAAGAAAATGATTTCGCCCATAACAGATGGCATGCAACTGATACGTAAGTTTCAGTAGACCGGATTTGGGTGGATTGATTTTATGATTATCTGAGTAACCAATCAATTATACCTGGGATTTTTTATATTAAAACCTTAAATTAATTTAAAAGGTGTCGTCTATAAAACGGCAAATGCTAAATTTGTTCCCTTTAGGAATTAATCATGAATGGAAAATTCAAATTAAGAATACTAGACTCAATTTCTTTTTATTTGCCATTTTATTTGGGCTGGTTTCCTTCAATAAAGAAACTTAGGACCAACGTGGAGTGAAATTCCGTTATTGAAAACCTCTAACTGGATGTTTCCCCAATTTCATCCGTGCCTACATTATCAGCCTGGCATCCGTTAATGCCGTCATATTCCGTAAACCTGCAAACATGGACGAATGTATGTTTGCATAAGTTCCATTGTTGTTTTTATCATTCTGACATTTGAAGAAATAAGCCCTGTGTGGGGGGCAAGTGAGCATTTTTGGATGTATTTGACATTGTTGCAAGTGGTTTGGGTTCTGCTGGCGATACTAACTTTCGTTTAATTAATTGTTTTAGTAAGAAAAAGAGAGTAGATTGATCCACCTTTTATTTTAACAGCACCATTCGTTTTGATTCCGATTTTCCATTTGTGTTCATGCTGCAAACATAGATACCTGGATTCACATTATTACCATTCTCATCCCCATATCCCAAACATATTGAATGCTTTCCCGGTTGAGTACTGAATTTTGAAGACATTTAATTTTTCTGCCTGCCTCATCACAATATCACCTCCACATTGGCCTTTTCTGTGAGTTCAAATTCAATGTTAGTAAATGATTTCAATGGATTTGGATATACCGCTGTCAGAATTTTGCTGCTAGAGGTAACTTTTGGTGTATTGATATCGACATAAACAACAAATTCGAAGTTTTCGAGATTCGTAAATGTTATGTTTTCATAATTGTTGTTGATAGCACATAAATGGCTCTGTTTGTCACGCCATAGTGCTGACCATGGACAATTCATGTGCACTTCCTCCAGGCACTCATGCCAGCCTCCCAGCTCTCATTATTCCGTTGTTTTCTTCAAGGATTGAATATAAGGCATTGTAGCGCCAGCAAGAATCTTAATTGGTTGCTCATGGGGTATGTTGTATACAAATATATTGGTTAAACCCGCTGAATCTGTTGTGGTCTCAACAGCCTTAAAATTCCCCTCCATCTGCATATTCAAGAACCAATGATTCTCCATTGGGAGAGCCTCCACCAAAATATGGGTAGAGACAGGATCCTCATACTGAAATCAAATACATTAAAGCTGTTGGCAATTTCAAGAGCCTCATCAACCGATTGGGCATGGTCAAGAATTTCCCGGATCAGACGTGTTATAAAGATGGTGTCTTTTGCAGGATCTAGTATGAATTGAACTGCCGGGACAGAAGCAAGCCCGGCTGCAAGTCCGTGTTCATTTATACCATCTGGGACAAAGTAGGCTGAATGCAAAAGGGGTAATTTTTGGTTAAAGGTCAAATTGCTATAATTCGTTCCAACAGGAAATCCCATGTCCGTCATACGGGTAAATGCCATTGAAGAATATCCATCAGGAGGTTGAAACCGTGTAAAGAGCACATCGTTGTTATTGTTGTCAAAATTCCTTCCAAAAAGCTGATTGTCTAAATCTCCATTTGCACTGAACAAACTGCAATTAAAGGAATCAAAATCAAGTTTATCGTTTCCTGTCATTTGATCATCAAGCATGTCAAGTAAGTTATTGTAATCACCTGAATAATCCATTTTATAAAACTCCCCAATTGCTTCAAAGCTTGATATTGTGGAAAGTGTATCTATGCCTTCTTTTAAATTCTGTGAATATACAGAGGCTGACAAGCAGATTAAAATTGAGAATATTGAGCTATAAACAATTGTTTTCATTGTATTGAATTTTATCCGGTTATAAATTTGAGCTAAAATAGTGTTCCATGAGTTTGAATATGTCAAGGAATTTACCATTGATGGTTATTGATCTGCATTTTGTAAGGTTGGATATATATAGAACCTTTGTGTTTGCCAAAAGGGTTATATTAATTTTTTGGCAAAGTATTGGCATTATGTAATATGCTGTTCTGATTTTTGAATCTTTAAAATATATTAATATCATGACAAGAATTTACAAAAGTCTGACATCTGACAAAAAAATTGTATTCGGTACCCGCTTCAGCGACGGGCGTGTCAGGGTTTTCATCAAAAATGCTGATTTTATTAATGAGCCTCTTTATGTATTGAGTGACTTGAGTTCAAATGGTGTTTTAACATTATCTGCCTACGGAATCGAAATTCATAACTATCCGAAAAAGGACATTATGATTGTGAATAAATGGCCTGGTGAACCATTTAAAAAAGTGAATTAGAACGATTTGATAAATTGTTACTGTAGAAATCTACCTGCAAAGTCATCTTTATGGATTGACTGAAAGTTATCCTGCTGATTTTGAGAGCTTCTTGAAAATATTTTTCCTCCTTCTAATTAATCCCTATTTTTGATTCATTAACTGTTTTTGTATTTATGAAAGTACTGTATTACGATTGTTTTTCATGGTATAAGTGGTGATATGAATTTGGCCGCATTATTGATTTGGGTGTTCCTGAAAAGTATTTAATGGAGGAGTTGAAAAGTTTCTGAGGGATATGAAATTCAGGTTGCTCAAACCAATAGCCATGGTATACAGGGAACTCAGGTGTTGAAATTCTGGAACATCATGATCATCACCATCATCGAAACTTAAAGGATATCACAACCCTTATTGAACAAAGCACATTGTCAGGAAACTGTTAAAGGGAAAGCGATTGAAATGTTCGTAATCTTCTGGGCCATGCTGAAGCAAAAAAGTACATGGAAAATCCATTGATGAAATTGTTTTCATGAGGTTGGTGCTGTTGATTCGATTATTGATATTGTCGGGGCAGCTATTTGTATTGATTATTTAAATCCGGATGAAATATATAGTTCACGGTTGAATTGGGGAGCGGTTTTGTTAAATGTGCTTCATGGTACATTGCTGCGTTAGCCCCTGCCACAGCAAAGCCTTTTGGAAAAAATACCGGTGAAATCAAAAAGCTCAGGCTTTCGAAGCTACCACACCTAAGAGGGCGTCGTTATTACTGCTTCTTATATAAATAAAATTCTACAACCCTGAGAACTTTAAAATTGAAAAAACCGCTTATGGAATTGGCCACAAAATGTCAGAAGTGCCCAATGTATTGAGGGTTTATTGGGGTGGGTTTAGCAATGACCCAACCGGGCCACACTATGGAATATCAGTTGAGTGTAACATTGACGATATGAATCCCGGAAATACTGAAAGTGTGATGGATAATCTGTTCAGTATTGGGGTTGATGATGTTTTTATTACCCCCATAATTATGAAGAAAACAAGGAATGGATCAAAACTATCTGTATTGTGCAGCACCGACCTCAAAGAATAGGTTTCGGGAATTTTGATTCAGGAAACATCAACCTTTGGTTTTCGTTATTATTATCCTGTTGAGAAAATAGAACTGACAGGATTTATTGATTTGGAGACAAGGGTTTGGTAAAATTAAGATTAAAAGACTTTTTAAAAAATGAATTGGTAAAACGAAAACCGGAATATGCTGATTGCATTAGGGTATCCAAAGAGTTTAAAATACCTTTGGTTGAGGTCTACAGTGAAATTAATAAAATCCTGAATGCACAAAATGAATAAGACAACCAAAGAAAAATATGACCTGCTAATCCAACGTACTCTCAAATCACTCCAGAGCGTTGTTTGCTTTTTCGGTGGAGTTGGATTCCACTTTTTTGGCTGATGGCCGCCCGGAGAAGCTCGTAGGCAATAATGTTCTTGCCATAACCATAAATGCGCCCTATATTCCCGAATGGGGAAATCGATGAAGCTATGAGTTATCCTTCAAATGGGGATTAAGCATAAAATTATACCTGTTGAGATTCCTGAGTTCATCCGCAACAATCCTCCGACTGTTCGTTATTTGTGCAAAAAACATCTTTTTCTTTGATCATTCAGGAAGCAAAGGATAACGGTATTCAATACATTATTGAAGGACAAACAAAAGATGATGAAAAAGGGGATTACCGTCCGGGAATGATTGCATTGAAAGAATTGGGAGTCTTAAGCCCACTGAAAGAGGCTGAATTAACTAAAGCAGGTAGAAATAAGGGAGATTTGGGTGAGATGAACCTTCCACCTGTAATAAACCTGCTTATGCCTGCCTTTTGACCCGCATATCTTACGATACTGAAATCAAGCCGGAGGTTTTAAAACGCATAGAGGAAGGGGAGGGTATTGTTTCATTTTAATTGATGGGCACGCTTAAGGAGCCATGGTGATTTGGCAAGGATAGAAACAGGCGTTAAGAAATTTGATCGCTTAAAGATGCAAATCTCAGAAATGAATTGATCTCTAAGTTGAAAAATTGGGGTATAAGTTTATTTGCCTTGATCTGGAAGGATACAAAATGGGAAGTTTTAATGCTCGATTGACCAAAAAAGTAATCAATGAATGCAGAAGATTTAAAGAAAGTATTGCTTTAATTAAAGAGGGTTCTCTCGAAATTGACGAGGCCTTGGACAGGTTAAATATCTACCTTTGTGATTTATATTCATACAAAACTGGATAATCATCGTGAATTGAGGCAGGGGTACCCCGAGGTGATCTACTGCTGTGGAAAACTACAGAACAGGTAATAAGTATAATCAATTCAATGGCTGAAAAAGGTCACCAAATGTTCTGAGGTACAAGAGCCTGAAAAGGAGACTTATGAGGCAGTGCTTAAAGTTCATCCAACGGCCAGTACTACAGAAACTCTGTATGACCATCACACTGAAACAGAAGGAATATTCAGGTCCTGTTACCGGTATTTCGGTTGTGACAGCAGGTACCAGTGATATTCCTGTTGCCGAAGAGGCCGCTGTAACTGCAGAGTTCTACAACAATAAGGTAGAACGTTTTTACGATATTGAGGCTGGTATTCATCGTTTGCAGGGAAATATTGAAAGATTGCGGCAGCACGAGTTATTATTGTGGTTGCCGGAATGGAAGGTGCTTGCCAAGTGTAATTGGCGGCTTGGTCGATAAACCTGTTATTGCTGTTCCTACCAGCGTTGGATATGGCGCTGCGTTTGGCGGGTTGCTGCTTTATTGGGAATGTTGACGGAGCGCAGCCAGCGGAATAAGCGTGGTGGCATGATAATGGCTTTGGTGCAGGTTATCTGGCAAGTATGATCAACAAGTTATAAAACCTTCAGGCGATTGAAAAAAATAATAAGGAGTTTGAGTTTAATAGTAATTTTGTAGCTTATGTTAGTTTTAACAAATAAGTTCCTTTGTAAATAAAATTTTAGTGTTTTGAAAAATAGATTCACCCTGTATCTGCCCATACTTTTCGCCATCGTATTGATAATCGGAATACTGCTGGGGTATAAATTAACACCGGTTTCAACGGTTAACCCTAATTTATTCAAGCTAAATCTGAACCGATATGATAAACTTAATGATGTGGTAGATTACATTGTAGAAGAGTATGTAGATTCGGTAAGCAAAGAACAATTAACTGAGAATGGTATCAATGGTATCCTGGATAAACTGGATCCGCATTCCAATTACATTACTGCCAGGGAATTTCATGCTGTTAATGATCCCCTGCTGGGAAATTTTGAGGGTATTGGAATACAGTTTCGAATTATTTCGGATACGATTGTTGTTATTTATCCAATACCTGGCGGGCCTTCTGAAGAGGTTGGATTGCTTGCGGGCGACCGGATTGTTTTGGTTGATGATTCATTGGTGGCCGGGGTTGGTATTGATAATGAAGGTGCAATGAGAATGCTAAAGGGAAAAAGAGGTACCGAAGTAAAGGTAGGTATTTTCAGGAAAGAAACGGCAGGCTCAATGGATTTTATAATTCGGAGGGATGTAATTCCAACTTACAGTGTAGACATTGCTTATATGCCAGAAGATAGGATTGGATATGTCAAGGTAAGTAAGTTCTCAGCTACCACTTATAATGAGTTTCTTAGTGCCGTTGGTGGTCTTAAATCACAAGGTATGAATAAAATCATCCTTGATCTGAGGGGCAATACGGGTGGGTATCTTCAGGCAGCTATCGACATGGCAGATGAGTTTTTGGAGAAAGATAAGCTCATTGTTTATACAAAAGGAAACAACCAACCCAGGGAATCTTCTTATGCTACCAGCAAAGGACAGTTAGAGAGTGATGAGATTGTTATTTTGATTGATGAGGGTTCAGCTTCGGCAAGTGAAATCGTTGCAGGAGCATTGCAGGATAATGACCGGGGAACCATTGTTGGACGCCGTTCGTTTGGTAAGGGATTGGTACAACGACAACTGGACTTCCTCGACGGATCAGCACTCCGGCTTACCATTGCCAGGTATTATACCCCTACCGGGAGATGCATTCAGAAACCCTATGACAGCGAAAAAGGCTTTGAAGAATATTATCATGAATCCGTTGATCGGTTTTACAATGGAGAGTTGGTTGAAGCCGATAGCAATCACCTGGTTGATTCTTTAAAATACATTACACCACAAGGAAAGGTTGTTTATGGGGGGGTGGTATTATGCCGGATGTTTTTATTCCGCTTGATAAAAATGAAAATCTTGTTTATTTTAATAAATTGAACAGGGAAGATTTGATTTACAGTTATGCCTTTAATTATGTGGACAATAACAGGGGGAAACTCAGCCGTTTTGAAAACGTTGAAGAATTCAACAAGGACTTTTCAATTACGCCTGTAATCTTAAACGAATTGATTGCTTTTGCAGAAGAAAACGGGGTTCCGAAAAATGCAGAAGGGGTTTCTTTTGCAAAAAATAAAATTGAAATTCTTCTCAAAGCATATATAGGCAGAAACCTATTTGATGATGAAGGGTTTTATCCCATTTATCTCGCTATGGATAGTGCGTTCAATAAATCCATTCAAATCCTACGAGAGGATTTGGTCCAATAATTAATTAAAATTCCCTTATTCTACAGTAACCGATTTGGCAAGGTTCCGGGGTTGATCCACATTGCAATCGCGCAAAACTGCTATATGATATGAGAGCAGTTGTAAAGGTATCGTAGCAAGCAAGGGTACCAGGGGTTCTTCTGTTTCGGGAACTTCAATAATATAATCCGCCAGGTTTTTAACTTCTTTATCACCTTTGGTGACAACAGCAATGATTTTCCCGTTCCTTGCTTTTACTTCCTGAATATTGGAAACAACTTTATCATATGTACCCTTATTGGTGGCAATAACAACAACGGGCATTTCCCTGTCAATTAATGCAATGGGTCCGTGCTTCATTTCAGCAGCGGGATATCCTTCTGCATGGATGTATGAGAATTTCTTTCACTTTAAAGCTCCTTCTAAAGCTACCGAAATTATAGCCTCTTCTAAGGTAAGAAAATTGCGTGTATAGGTAAACATCTTAGCCAATTCTTTAACCTGTTTGTCCACTTTAAGGGCTTCTTTAACTTTATCCGGGATCAGCTCAAGCTCGTTCAGAAACTGATGGTAGCGCGACTTCTCAATGGTCCCTTTCATTTGGGCAAGACGCAAGGCCATCAGTGTGAGTATGGTCACCTGTGCGGTAAATGCTTTGGTAGAAGCCACCCCAATTTCGGGCCCGGCATGGGTATAGGTCCCGGCATGGGTAGCCCGCGGTATGGACGAACCCACAACATTGCAAATGCCAATGATGGTTGCCCCTTTTGATTTTGCCATTTGAATGGCGGCAAGGGTATCAGCCGTTTCGCCCGATTGTGATATGGCAATAACAACATCATCTTCGTTGATCACCGGATTGCGGTAGCGAAATTCAGAAGCATATTCAACCTCCACCGGTATCCGGGCAGGTCTTCAAAGATATTCCCCAACCAAACCAGCGTGCCATGAGGTTCCACAACAGTTTGCTATGATAATTCGTTTGGCGTTTGCCATTTTTGCTCATAATCACTTATGCACCAAGTTTTACCCAACCTTCTTTTGCATTTAGCCGGCCTCTCATGTTATCCATGATCGATCGGTTGCTCATAAATTTCCTTTAGCATAAAATGGTCAAAACCACCTTTTTCAAGCTCTTCCAGGTTCATTTTCAGGGTTTGGATGTAAGGGTTTTGTCTTTATTGGTAATGGTCCTGAGCCTTAGTTTTTCACCCCTTCTGATAATGGCAATTTCTTCATCATCAAGATAAACAACATCCTTTGTATATTCGATAATGGGTGCTGCATCCGATGCTATGTAGAAATCGTTGTCACCGATTCCTATAACCAGAGGCTTCCTTTGCGGGCTGCAATTAAGAGGTCAGGATCTTCTTTGGAAATTACAAGGATGGCATATGCGCCTATTACCTGGTTTAGAGCAATGCGAACAGCCTCTTCCAGAATAACGCTTTCATTTATTTTGATATCCTCAATCAGGTGGATGAGGACTTCAGTATCGGTATCGCTTTCAAAAACATATCCCCGTTTGATCAACTCCTCGCGTATGGAAGCATAATTTTCAATGATCCCATTGTGGATTATTGCAAGATCTTTGGATTGGGAAAAATGGGGATGGGCATTCACATCGTTAGGCTCTCCATGTGTAGCCCAGCGCGTATGTGCAATCCCTGTTGTTCCGCGAATGTCCTTTTCGAAATAAATTGTTCAAGGTCCGAAACCTTGCCTTTTGTTTTATAGAGTTTAATACCACTGTTGAGCAAAGCAATCCCGGCACTGTCATATCCCCGGTATTCCAAACGGTATAAACCCTTCATTAGAATGGGATAAGCTTGCTTAGGACCTACATATCCTACAATTCCACACATATCTGTTAAGTTTTAAAAAATCGGGCAAATATAAAAATTATAACACTAGCAAAAAAAATGGTTTGGTTATTACCATTAATTCATATTGGTATAGATGATCCGGAGATACATTTACCTGGCAAATTGTTTCCATGCCGTATAAGGATACACCGTTGGGTTTCACTGATTTACTGGTGGAAAACAAAACAAGGCCATGGTCGGTTTCACCACTCAAAAGTCCTTGTATATAAAATGAAATTCTAAACTGATATTCATTGCGGCTGGTATTTAAGTCGCCGCCGAAATAATTGTCGCCTTCCAATTGATCTTCAGTAAAACCAGCCACTCCATCCTCATCAAGTTGAAATAGTATGAGCCCTTCAGGAGCGTCTAATCCATCGGTTGATTCCAATGCAGGAATAATCAGTTTGGCTTCATTGATGCCAATACCTTCATAGTTAACGAAATCCACAAGTCCCGGAAACTTTAATGTTGTTTTGAGCCCGGCAAGTCCTTGCACATAAAGTCGTGAGGCCCCCAATGCAGTGTCTCCGTTCAAAATCTGATTTTTAAATTCCATGTCGGTACTTAGGCTATAATCGTGCTCAAACCTGCCAACGCGGGCATGTTAGGTTAATATCAACCTGTAGCTTAAGGAATTCAACGAATCATTGTGGTAATAAATGGTGACATTGGACAAGCTGTTGAGCAGGTCGAAATACAATATGGCCCCATTCCCTGGAACTGAAACAATTGGTGTTGTAACATAAATGCCTTTAAAATATTCAATAAAATCATCGTTTGATAAGAGTGCATCAGGATCATCAGGATTCAAAATGCTATTCATAAAAACATCGTTTAAAGGTATTCTGAGTTGCGGTGCGTATTTAACCAAATCAATTAAAACACTATCGGTTGGATTGGGGTAGAATGGAAAGTTTTGCCAGTTCTGTATCATCAACTGAGAAATAAGTATTGGAATAATAGGTTGAATCCTGAAACATGCCTACGCTGTCGTTTATCCGATAAACCTTTGCAATCTGCTGGGTGTTTAAGTTTCCATACGAACCGGAATAAACAAGGCTTAGGACGGCTGAGTCTCCAACAGGATTTTCCCCAAAATCGGGTTGTGAAGTTGACAATCGCAGATGTGTATAAAAACTTGCTTTGGTAAGGCCAAAGGCATACGTGTATTGACTTCCCAATAAATTACTGGAAGTCTCATCCGTAACAACTGAATCATCGGTTGACGACCATGCAGTGATGCTTATTGTAGTATCCAGTCCTACCGTATTTCGGGTTGCATCCACCAAATCCAATCCAATGGATTGGGGTTGTTTATTGCATGCAAAAATCAATAATGAAATGGAAACAAACAAAAGAAACCTGAGAAAAATAAAATGCGTTGCTTTCAAATTAGTTCGATTAAAATAATTTCCTACTAAATAATTAATTCTTCCCTAAAATCGTATCATAGAAATCATTGTAAACCTGAATGTAATTATCCATTGACTGAAAATCAAGAGTTTTCTTCGAGGATTTATCAATGTAA
The DNA here is from genome assembly GCA_041393255.1 of Bacteroidales bacterium. Taxonomy (GTDB): domain Bacteria; phylum Bacteroidota; class Bacteroidia; order Bacteroidales; family JAADJA01; genus JAADJA01. The sequence goes on from JAWKKM010000058.1 coordinate 13,364, forward strand.
GCTTTAATATCCGGATCAATACTTTCCGTGCCCATTACAACTGCATCGGAAAAATCAATTGCTGCTTTGGTAATGTTATGATAATTGGGATCAACATAGTTTGTCAGGTCTTTATTTGTGATCCCGTCAATCTTTATTTTTTTTGCAAAATCTTTGCTAAGGGTTTCGCTGAAAGCATCATCATAAACCGAATAAATCACTTTGGTATCCGTAAAAAGAGGATTGTCTTTAAATGCCTTTTTAATGTATATCGGAATGAGGCTCGTAAGCCATCCGTGGCAATGCACAATGTCGGGCGCCCAGCCCAGTTTCTTTACGGTTTCCAAAACCCCTCTTGAGAAAAAGATAGCACGCTCATCATTATCTGCAAAAAATTTACCGCTTTTGTCCCTGAGTGTATATTTTCTTTGGAAGTAATCTTCGTTATCAATAAAGTAAATTTGCATCCTTGCCTGTTGTATCGAAGCAACTTTGATGATCAGCGGGTGGTCGTTGTCGTCAATGATCAGGTTCATTCCCGAAAGGCGGATAACTTCATGCAATTGATTCCTCCTCTCGTTAATGTTTCCAAAACGGGGCATAAATGTCCTTATCTCTTTCTTTCTTTCCTGCGTACCCTGTGGAAGATAACGACATATGTTACCCATTTGGCTTTCCGGTAAGTAAGGGATGATTTCCTGAGCAATGAATAAAACCTTGGCTTTTTCCATAATGATGATAAGTTGTTAATCCAAAAAGGTTTGCAAAATTAGTAAAAATTTCAGTGATATTCAAATATGTTATATAATACTTAATAACCAGAATATAACTATAAAAGTTCATGCTTATTGTCAAAAGTTGTTCATCATCCTGTTCAGGAACTCTTCCTTGCGGCGTCTTGAAACTTCTACTTCTGAGCCATCGGCCATTACGATGTATCCGCCATCGCCTTTTACATAGCGGTCAACGAATTTTGTATTGACAAGGTGGGATTGGTGAATTCGGATAAAATCCATACCCGATAGCGTATCATCAAATTCTTTTAAGGTTTTAGTTACAAGTATTTTTTCGCCTGAATTAAGAAAAAAATGGGTGTAATTATTATCGGCTTCACAACGAATGATGTCCTTGATGTTGATGAATTTGAATCCTTCAAACGTGGGTAGGGTTATCCTTTCGAATCCGTTCTTATTTCTAACAAGAGTATGGATTTTTTGAGAAATAATATCAATGTCGGAGGGCTGTTTGTTTATTTTCTCGACGGCATCCAACAGTTGTTGCGGATCAACCGGTTTGAGTATGTAATCGAGGGCGCTGAATTTAATTGCCTTTAAGGCAAATTGGTCGAAAGCGGTAACAAAGATAATTTCAAAATCCATCCTGTTAATTTTTTCCAATAGGTCAAAACCACTTCCATCCGGCATTTGAATATCAAGGAAAATAACATCCGGCCTTTGAGCACTTATCACTTCCAGTCCTTGCTTAACATTTTCAGCCTGCGCAATGACAGTAACATTTTTGCAGTAATTTTTCAGGATATTGGAAATAGTATTCCTGCTTTCCTGCTCGTCATCTATAATGATTGCCTTTATCAAAACGTGCTTTTTTACAAAATTAGGAATTATTCTTCTTCGAAGGGAATGAGAGCCGTAACCAATGTGCCTGCTGGTTCACCGGCATTGTTTGTCAAGTCCCGTATTTCAATGCCGGCCAAGGTATTTTTATCTTTTTGAAGGGTCTGCAACCGTTCTTGGGTAACTTTCATTCCAAGGGACTGATGTTCCGGGTTAAGTATCCTGTTAATCTCATTTGCTTTTTTTCTCCCAATTCCATCGTCCAATACAGAGCATTTTAGTATCCCATCTTGTTTTTCGAAATCAAGCTCCAGTATTCCTTTTCCTTCTTTGTGTCGGAGTCCGTGCCGGATGGCATTCTCAACAAAAGGTTGCAATAGCATGGGAGGTACATAAATAGTGTCAGGGACAATTTCTTCAGATACTTTAATTTGGATATCAAACTTTTCTTTGAACCGGATTCTTTCAAGTTCCATGTACAGTTCCAGGGTATTGATTTCATCCGAAAGGGAGATCATTGATTGGCGGGAATTGTTAAGTATAGATCTCATTAGCTGTGCAAATTTTGACAGGTATGTCATCGCAGTAAAACTATCGTTTCCTGAAATGTAACTTTGAATTGAGTTTAGTGAATTAAATATAAAATGGGGGTTCATTTGAGAACGGAGAAGCTTTCGCTCGGTTTCAAGGTTCTTTTTTTCAAGTTGGGTTTTAAAATGCTTTTGACGTAAGGTATACCTGTTGAAAAAAAGGATGCTGACAATAATTAATAAAACCAAAAAAGTTATCGAAAAGTAAAGCTGGTTTGATTTCTTTCTTATTTGCAAACTCTGAATTTCATTGTCTTTTGTTAACATGGAAATTTCCTTTTCTTTTCGCTCTGTTTCATATTTGGCCTGCATTTCAGAAACTTTGTCAATCAGGCTTTGAGTGTACAGCGTATCCTTTAGAGAGATGAATTTCTCTTGTGTTTTAAAAGCATTTTTATAATCATTCTTTAACACATAATAATCTGCCAGGTTTATGTAAACTTCGCTCAGCGTTCTTTTTTGTCCGGTTTCCTCCGCTAATTCAATGCCTTTTAGCAAATATGGAAATGCCTTGTCGGGTTTCTTAAGTTCTATGTAGATTCCTGCAATATTATTGGTTGCAGATACAGCGCCACTTTTGTTGTTAATTTCATTAAAGAGATCAAGCGCAACCTGAAAATTATTAAGAGCCTCTTGATGATTGTTCATGGCCTTTTGAATAACACCTATGTTGTTTGTCGTCTCTGCTATTTCCAGTTTGCTTTTCAGTTTTTTTCGAATTGATAAAGCCTGCTTATAATAATCCAATGCGTTTTCAAAATTCTGTTTTGCCTCATAAACGATTCCTATATTGTGCATTGATCTGGCTATACCGGTTGAATCCTGTAACTCAGTTCTTATTTCCAATGCCTTTTGATTGTATTCCAATGCCAGGTCAAATTGTTTCAATGTAATATAAGTACTTCCAATGTTATTGTATGATTTGGAGATTCTATTCTTGTTTTTCAGGAGGCCGTTTTCAAACATTTTGTTTTTTATTTCAAGCGCCTTCAGGTTGTATTCAATTGATTTTTCGTAATTACCAAGATAGTTATAGTCATAGCCTAAATTGGAATAAACGTCAGCCAAAAATTTGTCGGTGTTTAATTCTATTGCAACCGGAAGTGCTTTAAGATCAAACTCAAGAGCTTTTGAATTATCGCCAAAGTAGGCATATCCGGTTGCAGTCTGCATCAGGGCATGGAATTCTTCTTCTTTTTGATCATATTCGATGGCTAACTCAAGGGCTCTTGTGGCATAATCAATTCTTTTTTGTGGTGCGTTTTTTGAATCCAGTCTTGCCAACTGATTGTAGATCGCTGCATGTTCTATCTTTTCTGAAAACTCCAATTTTTTCAAAAGGCTGTCAACCTCACTGTATTGGGCTGATAAAGAAATGGGCAGAAGTAAAATGTTGATGATAACTGAAAGTGAGCGTGAATTCATTTAATCAAAGCTTTTACCTACGAAGATAAAAACTATTTTTTTCTTTACGGCCCAAATCCTAAATCAAAGGGCCCATATTCCTGATAATTCCTGCCAAATTCTATATGATGAGTCGAAAACCCCTTGTATGTTAGTATTTTTAGATATTATTTGGTATCAATTAGCAACATCATTTGATTCATAAAATAAAACAACAGGCAAGCTTCGCAAATACCAAAATTAGGGAAATACTCCTTGGGTTATACATCCGGTGATTCAGATCATCGGGTGTTTTTTTTAGGTAGACCAACAATGGGATTTATTTTAGTGACAACAGTATTTGAATGCAACCTTTAAAGGCAAAAAGGGCAAAATGACCTTAATAAACCAGGCAGTGTTTTAGCAGCAGTTTAAAAGAAGGGAAAATGAAATGAAAAAACAGGAAATGGACGAATTAGATTTTTTCTTTCGAATTTTTTAAGATCTGATAAAGAAATTCCCTTGCCCTGAAAAGTTGAGCCTTCACTGTACCCAACGGGAGATTAAGTTCTTCAGCGATTTCGTCGTAGGAAAACTCCTTAAAATAACGAAGTTCAATGAGGGTTCGGTAATGTGGTTTTAATTTTTCAACCACTTCATGCATCAATTTAATTTTTTGCTTTTTCACCAATTCTTCTTCCGGATCAAGGACTTCGGCAGCAATGCGGTTGGCCAGTTCCGTACCTGCTTCATCATCAAGGCCGTGGTCAATTGAAAAAGTATATTTTTTCTTTTTGCGGATAAAATCAATGCAGTTGTTGGAGGCTATCTTAAACAACCAGGTACTGAAGGCATAATCAGGGGTATACTGATGGAGTTTTTTAAAGGCTTTTCCAAACGCTTCGATGGTAAGGTCTTCAGCATCGTGCGGATTATTTGTCATTTTCAAAAGCATGAAATACAAAGAATCCCTGTAATTCTTCATCAATTCAGCATAAGCTTTCTGATCTCCATGATCAATAGCTTTTTGAACGAGTTTATAATCGCGTAATGCTTTTTCTGTTAAATGTGTTGTTACTTCCATCTGTTTTGCTTGAACAGCAGGTTTGCAATTACCATTACGGGGAACATCCCGAGCAGGTAAATTTCTATCAGCGGCGAAATTAGCAATAATTTTCTTTCCTGTAACCTGTCTGTAGATTTTTTCATGATCAATAGTTGACTCAATAGCCTTAGTGCAAACAATATTAATACAGGAACATAATCGTACTTCAAAATCAATAACACTATCAAAGACAAAAATAGAACAATTAAGCTTAAGGAATAGGTTCCCAATAATAACTTGTGTTTGGCTTTATAATATTTGCCTGTTGACAAATGCCTTCTTTTTTGAATCCACCAATCCCGAAATCTTCTTTTACCCGGTGATGTAGTAAATGATGCCGGGTTGATTTCAATTTGAGTGTTTTTTCGATTGGCTACTTTGTTGATAAAAAGATCGTCATCACCCGAAGAAACATTGTAGTGCGAAATAAATCCTTTGTTCTGAATAAAAAGGGACCGTTTATAGGCAAGGTTTCTACCCACTCCCATATAAGGCATGCCGACAAGTGCCATTGAAAAGTATTGAATGGCCGTCATAACTGTTTCATAACGGATTACCGTATTTAAAAACCCTTTCTCTTCTATGTATTTTCCATATCCCAAAACCACCTCTTTTTCGTTGGTGAAATTGGAAGCCATCTCTTTGATCCAGTTGGGGCCGGCAGGAGCGTAGTCGGCATCAGTGAGCAGCAGGCATTCATTCCGTGCTGACTTGATGCCAAGGGCAAGTGGAAACTTTTTGCCTTTAAAAAAATTCAAATCCTGTGTTATGCTTACTACCTTCAAATGCGAATATTCCTTTTCCAAATCTTCAAGCAGGAAAATGGTTTCATCATCCGAAACGTCATTTACAACTACCACCTCAAATTCAGGATAATCCTGATTCAGGATCAGTGGAAGATTGATTTTGAGATTATAAAATTCTTTTTTGCACAGATAACAACTGAAACAGGTTTGAAATCCGAGTTTTAGGTTTGCTTTTGTAAAATGCAAAACGGCTGTAAAAAAACTAAAGTAAAATAGCTGAATACCTATACTCACTGAATACAGGATAAAAATAGCCTGCATGGGATCATTGATAATAGTATTCACTAATTCCATATCTGCGTCGAAGGTTCATGTGCAAATTTATCTAAAGATTGCAATCCAATATCTTTGATTTTAATAATTTTATCAAACTTGTATTAACAAGTTTATTTTATAAGTTTTTTCACCGAATTCAGTACCCGTTTCTTTCTATGGCAGCAAATGAATTGCTTTATCTTTACAGGCTTTAAATTTGATCTTAAATGTATCACATTACTATTGTTAAATGAAGTTTAATCTTGAAGTAAGCGATCAGAAATCAGGTTAGGGCTGGCAGCCTTTCAACAGACCATGGTTTGATTCAGACCCCTATATTCATGCCGGTAGGGACTGCCGGTGCGGTAAAGGCTGTGCATGTCAATGAACTGAAAGAGGATACGAAAGCACAGATTATATTAGGGAATACTTACCATCTTGTTTTGCGTCACTGGGGTTGGGGTGTTAAAAAATGCTGGAGGCCTCCATAAATTCAATGGATGGGACAGGCCCATTTTAACCGATAGCGGAGGATACCAGGTATATTCCCTGGCCAATACCCGAAAGCTAACGAATGAGGGTGTTGTATTTAATTCTCATATTGATGGATCGAAACACTCATTTACACCCGAAAGGGTTATTGACATTCAGCGGATCATCGGTGCAGATATTATGATGGCATTTGATGAATGTACGCCCTATCCTTGCGATTATGATTATGCGAAAAAGTCAATGCACCTTACCCATGCCTGGCTAAAACGATGTGTAGAACATGATAAAAAGTCACCCTTCCTTTACGGTTATTCACAAGCTCTTTTCCCCATTGTGCAAGGCAGTGTTTACAAAGATCTCCGTAAACAATCGGCTGAAACCATTGCATCCGTTAATGCAGAAGGTAATGCCATAGGCGGGCTTTCCGTTGGCGAACCGCACGAAATGATGTATGAAATGACGGAGCTGGTATGTGATGTATTGCCGGCTGATAAACCCCGATACCTGATGGGAGTCGGAACACCGGTCAATATATTGGAAAGTATTGCGTTAGGTATTGATATGTTTGATTGCGTTATGCCTACTCGAAATGCACGGCATGGATTGCTCTATACCCGGCAGGGTGTTATCAATATTAAAAATGAAAAATGGGCAACCGATTTTTCAGCATTGGACGAAGATGGAACTTCAATTGTGGATAAGCAATATTCAAAAGCCTATTTAAGGCATTTGTTCAAAGCACAGGAAATTTTGGCCGGAATGATTGCCAGCCTGCACAACCTGGCATTTTATCTTTGGCTGGTGGGAGAGGCAAGAAAAAATATACTTGAGGGTACGTTTTCGGAATGGAAGCAAAGCATGGTTGGGTGTTTGGATACAAGGCTTTAATTATGATCAAATCATTAGTTTTACAATTAAATTAGAAATTTGAAAAAAATTGACATCTATATCATTAAGAAATTTTTGGGGACATTCTTTTTCGCTATCTCATTGCTTATCCTCATTGTGATCATTTTCGACATCTCAGAAAAAATTGATGATTTCCTGGAAAAGGATGCACCACTTAAAGAGATACTTTTTTCTTATTACCTGAATTTCATTCCCTATTTTGTGAACTTGTTCAGTTACCTTTTTACTTTTATTGCAGTCATTTTCTTTACTTCAAAAATGGCCTCCGATAGTGAGATTGTGGCCATTTTAAGCAGTGGGATTAGCTTTTGGCGGTTTCTGTATCCCTATTTGCTTGCAAGTGTGTTTCTGGGTGCCATGTCGTTTTACCTTGCTAACTTTTTAATCCCCCGCACCAACAGCAAGATGATGGAGTTTGAAAAAGTGTATATTAAAAACCCGTACCGCTACCGTGAAAAAGACATTCATATGCAGATCCTTCCCGGCTCGTTCGTGTATATGGAAAGTTACAACAACATGAACAATATGGGATACCGCTTTTCGATGGAGAATTTCAGGGATGGCAAATTGGTATATAAAATGAATGCCGAACGGATTGTG
>JAWKKM010000059.1:0-18300 GCA_041393255.1 Bacteroidales bacterium
TTAATAAAATTATTCTAAATACGTAGACTATCCCAAATATTCGGGAATTAAAAATTATCTGTCAGTTTTTCAACCTGCTCCCATGATACAATTTTAAAATTCTGGCTTTTCTTCCAAATACCGTCGTAATTATATCCATCCTGAACAATTAAGGCTCCTTTAGGAAAATTCCGGCCAAGAGGTGCCGATGTTATTTCAATCCCATCGGTTTCTTCCACTCCGTCAATTTTCCCATCGGTAATTTTAAAACTTCCAAGATATTTATTGTCGCCCTGACGTTCAAAAATGGCATAGGAATAATTCCCCTGTGACGATGCAACTAAATAGCCATTTCCATTACCCGAATCGTAAATGGCCAATCCCTCAATGTCATAGGTTATGTTTAAATTTTCTTCTGAACTGTTTGTGATTCGTGTTCCCTGTATTGGGCCATCAGGTTCAGCATCATATTTGTATATTCCCGATTGTTCTGCCCCAATATAGAGGATTCCGGTTTCATCGTCAGCCACCATTCCTTCAGTTTGAGTCCCCAAAGAAAAAGCCCGGACCAGCTTCGCATCAATTTTATTTCCGGCACCGGCCATAAGCAGCCACTGTTCTATTTCTCCTGATTTGCTATTCATAAAAACAAAAAGATCACCTGTTTTCCTGCTTTTGTACATGCATAACCCATAAACTTCTTTTTTCATCTTCGAAGAAATAATTCCGGCATGCAATGTATCAAGCGTTCCATTCTCATGAATCTGGAACAGGGATAACGAATGATTCGAGCGGTTGGATGCTGCAAGAACATCAACAAGTTCGTTATACAGAACAAAACCGTAGCGCAAATCACAATTATTCATCTTGCCTGCAGGATAGTAAAACAGTTCTTTTCCCTGCAAATTATATGTAGCTAAACCTCCTTTTTTATCGGTGCCAATTATTATTGATTTATCAGGGTTTGCATTGTTTATCCAGATGGCGGGATCATCTGCCGCATCATCGTTTTTCCCTTGAGGAACAGGAGTGGTTTCAGCTTTTGCTGAAACTGTATTCGGAATGTGTTTGCCTGCTTTTTTCGAACCTTCACTGGGCCTGTGGCAGGAATAGAAAAGGAGTAAAGAGCAAAAAATAAAAATACTAAAATGTTTCATCCATCTATTTGTTTGATTGTCCGTAAAAAATCCTATTTATCACTTTTCGCATAATACAAAATTGAGTCAGGCAGCTTTTTTTCGTTAAAATCCAAACTCATAAAACTAACATTGAGCAGCTTCTTCTTTTTTGCATTAAAATACAATACTTTTAAATTATGATATCCTTCGTTTAAAGCGGCCAACCCATCGGCTTTTATAACCCCGTGGGCACCATCATTGTCAACTACCAATTTGTCGTCAATATAAAGTTGCGAACCATCATCACTCGTTGTATAAAATCGATATATCCCTGTTGCTGTAATTTTTATTAATCCGCTAAATTCCAGACCAAAAGAATTCGTTTCACCGGCAATTTCCAATGTTACATTATTTGATGTGCCTTGTTTCCGGGGATGGGCTAAAGGCATTTCACTGACACTTGTGTATTCCCCTTCAAAATATTTATAAAAAATACCTTTTTCAATATTTTCAACCTGTACAGAAGGAAGGAAATTATAATCCTCTGCCCGGAATGAGCACCCAAGTGGATAATTATAATAAAGAGAAGTTTTATCCAAAAACCTGATCCATGTATTAAAACCGTATTTCCCCTCTTGTAATTCTATAATACGTGCACCTTTCCCTATTTTTCCATAGCCACTGTAGCCTGAACTTTGTCCGTAAGCAAGCGCAACGCCCTTGTGTATTCCAATATAGTTGTTATTATGGTCGTGGCCTGCAAAACTGCTCATCACATCTTTCATTTCCATGAATGAAGTAAACAACCCGCTGTTAACCCGTGGTGAGCACACTTTTTCATTTCTCTCTCCCAATGTCGTAGGTTGTTCTTTTATTTCTGAATATTCCGGTATAGGGATATGAAAAAAAGCAAGGGCAGGATAAGGATTACCTCCATTGACAGAAGTATAGTTTTTACTTTGTTCCCTATGCCATGCAATCTGATCGAATTTAATCCAGTCGTAATCACTCATAATTCTATCGCTGGGATAGGAGTGCGAATCAAAAAAATAAAGAAGAGCCGCATTTTTGCCTGAGTCTGCTGATCTTATTTCGAGGATATAATTGCCCACACCTGAAATATTTGCAGGCCCTTTTTTCCCAACAAAACCGGGAAGCGTCTCCAAATAATCAAAAATCTTATCCCGCGACCAATCAGCTTCATCATCGTGGTTCCCCAGGGTAACAGCAAACGGAATCTCTGATGCTGTAAATATCGACATCACTGTCTTCCACCCTTCTTCCGAAGGATAATTTACTATATCACCGGTTAAAACAGCCAAATCAGGCTTTTCTGTTTTTAATATATATTGAATCAATTCAGTTGTCTTCGAGCATTCTTCTGTTTCATCTCCTTTCCAGTGAATATCGGTAAATTGTGCAATTTTAAATTTATGTTCCCTATTAAAATGTAAAGGCGGCACTAAGTCCTTATTGCTCTCCTGTACTTGGGATTCGCAACTCACTAACGAAACGGCAAAAAGAACAATAAAAAAGGTGTAATCGATTTTAATTTTTTTCATTTTCAACATATTTTTTAATAAAAAATGTTTGCATTGCTGTAACAATCTATAATTTGAATAATATCAATTTTAGATTTTTTCAACCCTTATTATACAAAGTTTTTGTGGAGGAATGGAAAACTTAACGTCTCTGATTTTATCAGTAATTTCAAATGCCTTGTACTCTTTTTCGTTTATTAATATATTGTAAGAACCATTTTTCAAATTGAAGAATCGAACTCCCATTTTTCTTTGTTTATTTCCAAAATGAAATAATCTGGCCTGAAATTTCTCTGATTTATTAACTTCGGTGACTATTGCAATTTCGGTTGAGTGTGTTAACCATTTTATCCCTAATGTTGGTGATATTTTGTAGTCCTCAATGCTTCCTGCTATGGTTGAGGACAGAAAGTTCGCATTGAATCCAGGTAATGGGTTACCCAAAATATGCCGAAAAAATACCCCAAATGAAAAGAGTCGGTCTGTCCACCGAACTTCGGTGGTATAAAATTCTTCAGGCAAAGAAAGTGATTCTCTTTGGCTGTCAAACTGTTTTGTTAGCTCCTCTAAGTTATAATCCAATTGGGTGTCTGTATCATTAATGCCGTATTGCTTTCGTAATTTGTCATAGCTCGAATCTCCGGTAACACGTCTGTATATAATAAACAGGTTTGATAACCGCTTTTTTAATTTATTCAAACACCACTCAAGGCTCCCAGCCTCGCAGTCTCCCAACGGCATATCGCCTTTTCCTTCAATTAGCCTCTCACCTATAAATCTAATTGGCTTAAGAAAATACTCATCTTTGGTTTGGGAAAAAGCCTGCAAGAAATATTCGTACATCGTATCCTGCTGGCTTGGAAAATCATAAAGTGGTGTTTTGTAATTCTCAGGCTGCCACCAGTTTTTTCCTGTTCCGCAGGGGTTCCCGTCTGGCCAGTGAATGGCTGCCGGAACAATTCCTTCAGGCTTACCACACGCTCCGGAAAAAGTTGCATCTACCCAAGTACGCAACCAAGTAGTAATAAACTTCCCAATCCGTTCATTTCCCGTCTTCAACCAAATTAACATTAATGGCTGGATTAAGCGGCTATGGTATGGTGTATCACATGCCCGTTTATTATCCAAATCAATTCTATCAACGCTAAACCATGTAGATTTAAACTGAAGTTGTTTTTTTTCATTAATTCCACTCCAGAGATTCTCCATATAGTCAAGTACTTTTAGTGCTCTCTGTTCCCAATCTTTATTTTCGGGTTCTAAAGCAATCATACAAGTAAGAGGATCTGCATACTCTTCCGAAGTATGCTCAACGTCATTAAGTTCAGTAGTATACCCCTTAGCCATTTTGGGTAATTGATACAGACCTTCAAACAATTTTCGCTGGCTGCGAATTACTTTTTTATCTTCAAACGCGAATAAAACAGGACCCCACCGGCGCCATATTTCAACATCATCGCCCCAGCCTCCTCCAAACTGTCCGTCAGATATTTGGCGATTATCTATCCACCAATGGGTTAAATAGGTAAATTTTTCCAGAACCATTCTTTGGGAATTAGCCCAGACCGGGGCATTATTATCGGGTCGAACCAAATCCTCCCAAGTTTCAAATTCTCCACAATAGGCTTTAATTATATCATTTTTCGGGAACGATTTTTTTGCATATTGAAGCAGTCTTTTGATCTCAGCAAGATACTTATCTCGATTTTCGGGAATGAATTGGACATGGCCATTTTGAATAAAAAGGGCAATTAATATCCGACTCCAGCTAAAAGCAACTAACGGAAATAATGGATCACTTTCATCCAGGACTGGAAAAAATGTTCGCTCAATGCTATAGCGAGAGAAAAAGCCACACAAATACCCGCTTCCTTCATTTCCTTCTACTCCCGGATTAGCATATTTTTCATACCCATTTGCCCATCGGTCGATAACAAAAAAAAGTCGTTTTATGATTTCCTCTTCTCTTGATGAGAAATTATGGTTAGCAATTAGTTTTTTTAGCAATTCAGCCCTCTCTTTTTCGTCGTTAGTATTACCAATTTCCTGTACCAACCTTCGTAACTTATTTTTTTCATCTTCAGCAAACAGGTGTATAGGATTGAATAAAAATAGTCCTGTCAGCGAAGCTAATTTTTGAACAAATATTTTTCTAATCATTTTCTCTTAATAAAAATTGTTTCTATGAAAGTTGAATTGGCTAACACAAAACCTACAACAGATTTATTTACTGTTCATTTTTTCTTTGTATTTTTCTAATTCGGCTTCCGTGTACCTTTTTTCATACCCATTGGGAATTTCCATCCTTAGTGGGATTGCAGATAATTCTTCAGGCTCAATCAAACGATTCTTTCCATTTTCCCTTTTCACCAACATGAACTTGTCATACAATTCACCTGCCACTGTATACGATTCATAATTAAGCGTATCGTTACTAACCGTTATATTTTGATAAAGCTGTGTACGCGTTGCAGCCCGATCGCTCCAAAGATTGGGGTCTAAAGCATACATCTTGGGTCCGGCCATCGAGACAACATACATAGGCGGGTTTTTGCAACCATTGCCTGTCGCGGCAAGGTTTTGTCCCCTGCAATAGGCATGGTCATGCCCCTGCAATACCAAATCAACACCATTTTTTTCAATAACCGGGCGGAGCATTTCCTGGTACTTTTGGTCTTTTCGGCCATAAGAACAGGAGTACATAGGTATGTGGGTAATAACAATTGACCACCGTGAGGGGTTTTCCTGCAATGTTTTATCGAGCCAGTTTAATAGCATGGAAGTATCGTTAACATTGGTCTGAAGCGCAGACCCGTCAACTGATACAATCCTTACTCCCTGGTAATCGACATAATAGAAACGGTTGTTATATTCTTTTGAAGGACTGTTGTCAGGCATCGTATAAATTTGGTTCCAATGTTTTGAGAATGTCCTGGGCCTATCACTATGGCTGTCGTATTCATGGTTCCCTGGGGTAGCTATACTTGGAACCATAGAAAGCATCCACCCCCCTGCATAAAAGAATTCCCTCCAGTAACTTTCATTACTTTTACTTACAATATCTCCAACGAAAAGCAAAAAATCAGTTTTAGGAAAATCACTGTAGGCTTGACGTAAAACACGCGAACCGTAGGATTTTACATCATTTTGTATGTCCCCAAAATAGAGAAAAGAAAATTTTTCAGCTTTATTCGAAGAGGTTTCAAACTGTATCCATTCACTCCAGTGTTCACCATCCCCAACCCTATACACATACTTTGTCTCGGGTTGAAGGTTCTCAAAAACCACTTTGTGCCCCATGGCCAGGGTGCTTCCCTCTTCCCATGGAGCAAAAGTTCCCTCCGTTTTTTTTGCTTTTCCCTCCAGTTTTGAATCCGGATCTGTAGGGGCTATTTCTCCTATACTGATGGAATTTCCGTAAACCGTTCTCCACGAGATAGCCCGCGATGTAGCTGGGTTTCCCGGAATAGTCATCATAATACGATCCGGGTAATCAGTTGGGGCAAAGTTTGTAGAATCGTTACTTTCCTGCGCAACCGTTACAATGTAACTTATTGTGAATAAAACCGATATAGCTAAATATCTCATTTTTGTCTTTTTTTTTAATTCATTCTTTCCTGCTAAGTGGAACTTATCCATATTAAATTTCATAGCCTTTTTACCTCATCTAAAAGAAGAAATCTGATTTTAAAGATTCTAATTCAATATGATTTGCTCCACTCAACGGGGTACACTTATTCCTTTTACATATTAAACAGAGAGAGTATTACAGGTTGTAAAATTCTTCCCATTCTTTACGGGGAGGAGCACCAACAAGCAGTTGGTTTGCCAGTTCATTATTGGTTACCACCTTCCTTTTTCTATCGAAAAGTATTTTTGAGTTTAACTGCTGAGCCATGGTTCCCAGGGTGAACACTTGACTTAACGGTCCGGCAATATCGAAAGGAGACCTGCATTTTTCCATTCCTTTGGATGCCAGCAAGAAATTTGCGTAATGATCGGAAGGACTTTCCGGAACTTCAGGCAATTGTGACTCCATTTCTTTGGCTTTCTCTTCCGGGATAATGGATAGAGTGCTGCCGTGCGAACCTCCTTTAAATGTCAATTCTTTGGAATAAATAATTTTTCCTGGCCCCAATTTGGCTGGTTGCATTTTTCCATTGCTTGGCGGCGGAATATTAGGATCTATATCCAGTGTGCCATATCCTTCCGGCACCTGGGGGATATTATTGACACCATCGTACCATGTAATGGTAACCGGCGGCATTTTTTTTCGTTTGGGAAATTTAAATGCCAATGTACTTGCTTGTGGAAAAAATAAAGGATTGTGACCTTCAATTTTTACAGGGTCAACTTCATAGGGTAATCCCAACTCCAGGAACTGGTGGGCGGTATCGATAATATGCGCTCCCCAGTCACCAAGAGCCCCCATTCCAAAATCATACCAGCAGCGCCACTGTCCGTTTACAAAATCGTTGTGGTAATCGTGATATTGTGCCGTCATAAGCCATGTGTCCCAATCCAACGTTTCGGGGACTGGTTGTCTGTTGGGAAACTTCGTCATTGTAGTATCCCAGCCATGCCAGCGTCGTTTCCCGTTCATATGGGCAGTGATTTCTGTAACATCTTTGATTATACCGGCATCTACCCAGTTTTTAAACTGGAAATAGTTGGCTGCAGAATGGCCCTGGTTCCCCATTTGTGTGACAACGTTATATTTCCGGGCACCCTTTATCATTCGTTCAATTTCATCAAAAGTCCTGCCCATAGGTTTTTCAACATAAACATGTTTCCCTTTGGACATGGCGAGCATGGTTATCGGGAAATGGGAGAAGTCAGGGGTGCCTACACTAACGGCATCAAATTCTTTCTCCATTTTATCAAACATCCTCCTAAAATCCTTAAAACGTGCTGCTTTAGGATGGGCTTCCATATTTTTAAGCGTATGGGGAGCCCCCATGTCAACATCGCAGAGGGCTACAAAATTTACCAGTCCTGTCTGGTAAAAGTTCCTCATAATCTCTCCACCCCTGTTACCTATACCGCAGCAGGCCATATTTACTTTATCGCTTGGAACAACTGAAGCTCTTCTGGTAACCTCCCCGGCTTTATTTCTGACCTCTGGTTTCGCAAACAAAACGTGCCCTGGAACAATCGTAAAAGCACCCAAAGCAGTTCCTGTCTTTTTTAAAAATTTCCTTCTTGACTCTTCCATAACTATTATTTTGAACCGAAATATAAACTAAATGACTGACAATATTCCTTTTACATACCCTAACGATTCCATCATTCCGGGAAGGGGATCTTTGGAATCAGCCTCAAACTCAAGGGCAAGTGTACCTTTGTAATCCATCCTTTCTACTTCTTTTAAAAACGCGGGAAAATCAATTACGCCGTGACCGATTATACAGTTAACTCCCTCTGCTGAAGCGGCTGTTACGTCTTTAATGTGGATATCGAACACCCGGTCAAAAAAATCTTTTAAATCTTTCTCCGGCGCCCGGTTTATGCGTTTGGTATGCCCTATATCAATACATAGTCCCATGCGTTTGTCCATATTTTTAATAAGCTTATATGCACTTGCAGCACTAGGATAACTCTTGTCGCCCGGACCGTGGTTATGTATCGCCAACTTAATATCGTATTGTTTTACTTTTTCTTCCACGTAAGTCAATAATCCAATGGAAGGCTTACCAATTATCATATCCACCCGGGCTGTTTTTGCATATTCAAAAGCCTGGTCAACGGCTTCTTTGCTTTTCATATAAATAACTCCCACTCCGTATGGCTCAATTCCTCTCTGCCTGCACATTTCTACAGCCTCTTCAATCTTATCTTTCGGGGAGTCAAGGGGCAGATGCAAATCTTTAATGGCAATCCTTTCTATCCCGCAACGCACGGTCATATCAAGCATCTCGCCCAAGGGAAATTCACGCATGGAAAAACTGGCAATCCCCAACCGCGATACCAATTTATTTTTCCCTGGTTCTTTCTTCTTTCCTGAGGCACCCGCCAGGGTTGAAATAGATGTTGCTGCCAAGCTCATCCCGGTTGCTCTTATAAAATCTCTCCTGTTTAGCATTTCTGTTTAATTTTGTAAAATTTCTACTATACACTCTATCTTTTCACATCGTTTTCATTTTAATCTATAGATAACAAAAAATCAAACCAACCACTTATCAAGGCTTTCCGCGACAAATTGGTCATCATGCAAATGAGGATAAGAGACATACAACCAGTCGATTTCCTCTTTTTATCCCATTGAAAGGGATTCGTTTTTATTCAGTGTCCAAAGTGAATGGAGGATATAAGTGAATAACACAAAATGTAACTACTGTTTATGTCTCGAAACTCATACTGATTATTCATTCCGCTTCGGTTCAGCACAAAAAATGTTACAGATGAATTCTATTCTGTTTTTGATAATAAAAAGTACATGACCTTTATGGATTTCAGTATTATAAATCAAGTTCGTCCTCTGTTTATCCTTCTATACGTTTTTAGCTGTTATTCCAGAAAGCTAATGAACTAGTAAATACAGTTTCTTCCTGCACTTGATGTTTATAAAAGCGGAATGGAGTGTTTGAAACATTTGCCCACTGGGTTCCATAACTCGGATATGATTTTGCAGGCCTTGGCATCAGAGTACTTTTCGAAGTTTTTAAAACTTAATTCACTGGGATATGCACACGTCATACATTGTCTTTTTATATTGCTGATAAAAACATTTTAGGTTTATTCTGCAAAGACGTATCAAGTTGCTGTACTTTATGTTATTTGTCTGCTTCTGTATGTTTTAAGTGCATATCCCAGGTTAATTTTTACTTAGCCCACCAAACTTTGGTTGAAAAATTATCAGGGCCCTGTCTCGAAACCGCTTCCTTGTAATTATCCCCATTTTGAATGTATTCGGCTTCCGGGTATCGCAATCTGGCCGGATAATCCCCCAGTTTTCCAATGCCTCCGCCTGTATCAGCACCGGGATACTCAACAGGAATCAATTTGGGATAGCCAGATCTCCTTATATTTGCCCATGCATCATTTCCCTGCATGAATGTTGCAGCCCAGTATTGGGTATTTATTTGTTCCAGAATTTCTTCTTCACTATAATTTTTTAAAAAAGGATTATTCGCAAGGTATTCATCAATCTCATCATCATTAATAACCGCATCCTGGCTATATTGAGAAAGCATTTTCATAGCGGAGTAGACACCTTTATTATAGAATTCTTGAGCTTCTCCATCAATCCAACCTCTTATTGAAGCTTCTGCAAGATAAAACGATACTTCTGCATGTGTTAGAAGCATTCTTGGTCCGTCCATCCTTGCATACGTATTTCTGTTTGGAGTAGAATACTGAAATACTCCTGAGAAGCCGTCTGGATCATAACTTGGGTGTGTTTGAATAGTTGTTGAATTATAACCGTTTGGCAATCCTTTCTGAAGGGCTGGATCTGTATTCATAGAACTCTCGGTACCATCGGTATACAAGGCGACAGTATGTTTTAGTCTGGGATCATTATGTTCGGATAAGAACTTAAAAAATGTTTCAGCAATTTGCCCCTCAGTCGTGTTAGCTTGTTGCATAAAGTAGGAACTTCCATTAATCAACTCTAAGTTACTTCCGGTTGGATCTATTCCTGATATAAACAAATTATCCTCATTAGAGGAAAACGTACCACCTTGATAAGCTTTCCTAACCCATAATTCAGCTTTATCTGGAGCAACATTTGATAATCTCATGCCTGTTCTCAACATTAATGAATTTCCCATTTTTTTCCATTTCACTATATCTCCATCATATGCTATATCATTCTCGGCAAAATTTGGAGAATCAACATCCAATTGAGAAATAGCTTCATCAAGTTCTTTCAACATGTCATAATAAATGTCTTCTTGTTTGTCGTATTTTGGCTTAACTATACCATTATAGTATCCCTTGCCAGCCTCAAAATAAGGAACATCACCATATGTATCGGTCAATCTCTGGTAAAGAAGAACTCTCCATATCCTGGTCATTGCTAACAAGTTCACCTGCTCAGGATTGTCTTTTTCAATATTATACAAAAGATCTTCAATTTTTTGAAGGTTTTCGTATATGTTGTCCCATAATTTTTCATCCTTACCATCATCATAAACATATTTATCTCCTGGTAAAGTTATACCTAATGAAGAAATATGTTGTACGAATGGCTCCATATAGATAAATTCCTGATCAATGTCTTTTCTTATAGTGGATGCAAGTTGAGCACTTGCCAACAATGTTCCCAAGTCCATTCGATCTGCCGTAACAGCATTAGGATCAATATTCATTTCTTCAAAGCGTTCATCACATGAGCCCATCAAAAAGATAAAGATGGCAGCTATTATTATATAATTATTTTTAATCATCATAGTAGCAAATTGATTTTGAAAATTAAAATTTGAAATTCAAGTTAAATCCATAGGATTTCGTTGGAGGAATATAAGATATGGCCTTTCCTTGAGCATTATTTGCCCTGGCATTGGATTCTGGATCAATACTTTCTGTTCGTCGTTTGAGAAACGCAAGATTCTGTCCAATAATTGAAACTCTGGCACCTTTTATGAAGCCTACATTCTTGAAAGGTATATTATATGATAAGGAAATATTTCGTAGTTTAATAAAACCAGCATCTTCGACAAAATCATCAAGTGCATCTTCTAACCTTTTCTGTAGTTCTTTATTATTAATCCTTTCAGCAGAAACTAATACAGTATTAGGTTCGCCTTCTTCATTTACCCCAGGATAAACCAAACCATTCTCTCTTCCGGCTAATGACATTGGATTTAATCCTCTGGAATATAAATCACCTTTAACATCGTTTAATATATATGCCCCTTCTTTACCATCAATCGTGATATATAACTCAAAAGACTTGAACCGTAGATTATTGCTCACACCCCAAATGTAGGGATGAATACCTGAGCCGAAAGCTTTGGGATCTGTTGAAACAATAGGTAAGCCATCCTTATCGACAATAGCGTTTCCGTTATCATCCCTCACAATATATTGACCATAAATTTGAGAATATGGTAATCCTTCAATATGGTAAATGTCACTCATGACTTTCAGTTCCGAAGAGGTGCTTGATATCTTATTCACCAAACTTTCATTGTAGCTAAAGTTTCCGGATATCTCCCATGAAAAGTTTCTAGTTTGAATAGGTTTACCCGTCAACAACAATTCGATACCTTTATTAGTGATTTCACCGACATTCACTACTTTGCCACTATATCCGCTAGTTATGGAAATATTTTCTACAGCAATATCATTGAATGTCTTTTTTTGATAAACAGCCATATCGATCCCCAACCTATTGCCAAACATTTTGAGATTCAATCCAAGTTCAAGCTCTTTGATACTTAAAGGACGTAAGTTTCTATCTGGCATATTACTCTGATCTATTATACCCAGCGACTTGCCATTATATGTATAATCTTTTAAACTATAAGTCAAATCAAGCATATACGGATTTGTTGCTCCTCCTACAGAAGCGTAAGAAATTCTAAAATTACCAAAATCAAATTGTCGTGGTAGATTTAGTAATTCAGAAAACACAAAGCTAGCGCCGATGGAAGGATAGAAATAACTATTATTAGCTGGATTCAAAGTCGAGAACCAATCATTTCTTCCCGTTAGATTGATAAATAAATAATCTTTAAAACCAACTTCTGCAGTTGCGAAAAGGGAATTAGTCCTAAATTCAGAATATCCAGTTGAAACCTCACGATCAACAGTATTGTTAAGTACATACAAATTAGAATATACAAAGTTTTTTCCAGTTAAAGTCGTTGAAAGCGTTTTACTTGTCATTACGTTACCTCCTGCTATAATAGATAAAGAAGTATTTTCATTTAGATCTTTATTGAACCCAATCAACCCTTCATAATTTCTTTCCTTCGCATCAATATTATTTATTCGTATTTCTCCATTTGGTCTATACCCACTGCCAGATGGAAACATCCATAGATTTTCATATTGATATGAATCTTGTCCTACTTTTCCTTTAGCATACAACCATTCACTAAAATCATATTTTACTTCAACTGAACCAATAAGCCTATTTCTATCTGAATCAAATTTTGCTTTATTACGAGCATAATAAGGATTTGTAGCATTTTTATCGGTTCCAGTCAAAGGAAATTCGTTACCATCTTCATCATATCCGGGCGATAAAGCCTCAGAAGGCATAGTTGCGTGTAGCCAAACAATATTGGACGCAAAATCACCTTTATTACCCCATGAAACAAATCTATTTTGAGAAGATTCAGTAACGTACCTAACATTGACAGTCGCCGTTAATTTATCCATCATTGTCTGCGTAGCATTCAGCGTAAATTGATTCTTATTTAGTTTTGCGTGGCTAACTATAGGATCTTGATCTAAGTAAGTATACCCCACCCTAAACGAACTATTGTCACTACCTCCACTAAGAGCCACATTATTAGTACTAGTTACTCCCGTTTGATAAAATTCACGAATTGTCTTATCCTTTACATATACATAGGGTCTTTCAACTCCATCATATTGCATCGTCATCTCACCATCATATTTTTCTCCCCAGTGTTGCTGACCTCCACCTTCTTTGGCATCAACCAAAGTGGCTGGCCTAACACCACGTTGCCCGGGGCCATAGACTTTTTGAAATTCATAAAGAAAATTAGGAACATCAAATGTTGTATTCGAATTTATTTCTATACCTAGCCCTTTCTGACCATGCCCTGATTTAGTTGTAATTAAAATGGCTCCATTTTTAGCTCTTGAGCCATATAAAGCAGCAGCAGTTGCTCCTTTTAATACTGTCATCTTTTCGATATCATCGGAAGATATACTTGATATTCCATCGCCCCAGTCAGGATAAGCTGATCTATCACTTCCTGGAATAACCGTATTGTTTATCGGAACTCCATCTACTACATATAAAGGTTGGTTATCAGCAGTAAGAGATGTGTTTCCTCTTATCGTAACTCTTACAGAACTGCCTGGTCCATTAGCACTTCCAATCGCATTCAATCCAGCTACTTTCCCAACAAGATCTTGTGCGATATTTGGAGATTTATTTGTTTGAAATTCATCTCCTCCTACTTTTGTAGTAGAGAAGCCTAAGGTTTTTTCGTCTCTTTCTATACCTAATGCAGTCACTACAACCTCTTCTAAATCAATTTGTTCATCAATTAAAGTAACATTGATCCTTAATTTATTCCCAACGGCTGTCTCAACTGTTCTCATTCCCACAAAGGAAAACACCAACGTAGCATTCTCAGGAATATTTGTCAGGGTATATTCTCCATTGGCATTGGTAACTGTCCCGTTAGTCATTCCTTTCTCCGACACGGTCACTCCGGGCAGGGGCTGGCCGTCTGAATCGGTAACTTTGCCAGATATGGATCTTTGTTGTTGATTATTGGATAAGAAAGACGGAGCAAGAATTATTTTCAGGTACGTAATCTTATAATTTATATCAGTTCCTTCAAAAAGCTCATCGAGTATTTCATCTATTTTTTTGTTCTCAGCAGAGATACTAATCCTGCGCTCCGTATCAACTAATTTTTCATTATACAAGAAATAAAATTCGGAGAGATCTTCAATTTTATCAAGAGCATCTACCAGTTTCGTCTTTGAAAAATCGAGCGAAAGCCTGGTTTTCTGAGAATAAACATCGTTTGCAAAAGTCTGAAGGATTGAAGCGAGAAGTATAAATACAGTAATTCGCATGACCCTGAATGTTTTAATTAAAATCTGGAAATTACATTCATAAAAAAATCTATTTTTTTTCATAAATTTGAAATGTTAAACGTTAAAAAAAATGGTAATTTTTTTGAGGAAGTCGTTGACGCGATTTCCTTTTTTTGTTTAATTAAGGACCGTCTCTTAGTTTCATTTTTGTTAGGTTTTGTTATTAATAATTACTTTCAATTTTTCTTTTTGTACAGAAGCACTTTCTTTTTTTGAAAGGTTCCGTCATCAAGAACTTTTCTATCTATAATATGATAGCTAATAGGGGAAGTCATGCTCAAATATCTAAATACATCTTCCAATGAATCATCCTGAAAGGTTCCGCGTATTACATAATTTTCCAATTCTTTATCCATTAATTTTACATCTACATTATACCACCTTTCTATCCGTCTGGCAACCTCATCCATTGGATCTCCCCGGAAAACAAGTTTGCCTTCTACCCACGCAGAATATTTCCCCGCTTCTATTGTTTCAAGTTTTACAGTGTTATTGGCAAAAACTAAACGTTCATCCGGTTTCATCTCAATATCCGATAAAAGTCCGGGTACAGAAAATTCAACTTTCCCTTCCTCCAGAACTATTTCAATGTATTTGTCTTCAGGATAGGCATTCAAGTTAAATTTTGTCCCTAATACTTTTACTTTCGAATCCCCTGCAATGACTTCAAAGGGATGAACTTTATCATGAGACACATCAAACCAGGCTTCTCCAAGTATGTTAACCTTCCTGTTATTTTTAAATGGAAGACTATACTCCATTGAAGAACCGCTATTTAACCATCCATGCGTACCATCTGGTAACGAGAAGCTAATTCTTGAGCCCCGGGGTGCAATCAATGTAGAAATTACTGGATTTTCAGTTTGTAGAGGTTCCTGCAAGTTTCGTTCTGCAAATAAAATACTTCCTGCTATTATTACCGGGATTAATAATGCAGCTGCTGCTGAGTACCACTTGTAAATTTTCTTTAAGGTTGAATGTTCTTTTTTATTCTCATTTTTATGGATGATATGGTGGATGCGATCCAGTAAGAAACCAAGATTGTAGTTTTCTTCCGTATTTTCGCCAAGATAATTTTTCCATTTAGTTAAAAAATATTTTTTGAACTCCCTGTCTTCCTCATTCTCCGAAAATAGATTATACACATACTGCTCCTCTTTAGTATCAATTCGATTTTTACTAAAGCGCTCTAATATATTTTTATCTGCCTGATTCAATATCAAGAATTTTTTAAAATCCTCCTATGTTTCAAAGAGGATTTATAACTAACTAAACTAAGTCTTAACCAATCTTAGGTCTCGTTAATAGGTTATAGCCACTGAGAAATCAAATCTCACGAAAAAAAAGTAATTATTATTTATCTTTCTTTAGCAAAACCCACTCAATATACTTATATTCAGTATTATAACAGACTATTTTTATTGAATAAAAATTGCGAAGAATAGTAGAATCGCGAGGTTGCTATCTTTAATACTTTTTCGTAAATATTTCAGGGCTAATGAAATTTGGTTGTCAACGGTGCCTGGTGACAGGTTCATTTCTTTAGCAATTTCTTTCGAACTTTTTCCTTCATTCCTGCTTTTGATAAAAATAATTTTTTGCTTTTCGGGTAATTCAGCGATTAGCTGGGTTAATTGTTCAAGCGTTGCCTTATATTCCAATTCCTCTTCCAAATTAAAAACATGCTTTTTGACGGTACTTATTTCTTCTTTGAATCTCTCATTAATGTGTTTCCTTCTGAAAACTTTACACATATTATGATAAGCAATGGTAAAAAGGTAAGACTTTAAAGACGATTCTTTTTTTATATTTTTTTTGTTTTCCCATATTTTTAGAAAAACATCCTGAACGAGCTCTTCTGTTTCTTCTTTTGACTTTAAATATTTTAACGCAAAACCAAATAAACGATCTCCATATTTTTTAAAAATCAAGTCAAATGCTTCTATATCCCCCTTCTGAAGTTTTTCTACCAGTTTATAATCCGGAGTATTTTCGTTTAAGCTCATTTTGGTTTTATATATCTACAAATATAGATATTAAAAGTAAAAAGAAACTTGAATTTTTTGTGCACCTACTTTCTGAGGAAACAGACTTATTCGCTTAAATTATTATCACTACTATTTTTGTTGCTGTTTATTAAATAAAAATAGCAGACTTGTGTATTTAGGTTGCTGGCTAGCCCATACCGGGTGCTACTCGGTAACTTCCCACCCTTCTACCCAAAGTCCAAGGATAAACAGGTACCAAAAATTAGGAAATGATAATCGTTACTTAGACTTACGATTAACATCTCGTCGGATGTTTTGATGAAGATTCTAAAAACATCAGGATCTGTTTGACTTATACGCTAAAAAATCCAAGCCTATTTCTCTTCTCCCTGCAGGTTACATAATTTGTCACAGAGAATCGATGCATAAATTTATCCAAGCTTTTGAAACACAAAATTCCTCTGAAAATAATGCCTTTACCGAATGTAAATAAATCAGTTTAACCCTGAAAATATTTTTTGGTCAACTTAAGATGAATTACTGCTTTATCTACCAAAAGTTGGTGATAATATATTTCTCCAACGTAACCATGAAACAGCCCTTTAAAATTATCGTTATTGATTTGTGTTAAATAATTCCAACATCTTAATAGGCTTGCAGCGCCTTCTCATTTTTGTTTTGTTCCTGAAAAATCTTTCTGCAATAAAAAGATGCAAGCGCTGCTCTTTCCGTGTCTTTCTCACTCACATAATATTTTTGTATGATGAAAATTAATGTATTTAAAGTAATATCTATATAGCTTTTATCTTTTGTTTGTATTTCTTATAGCTCATACCGATAATACAAAGATTTCATCAGGGATTAAGGATTAGGGATTTCTCCCAACAAAACAATGCGCTGTTAGGATATTGTTCTACGATTGTTTCTGCTTTTTGGAGTATTGACATTATTTTCACGAATTATAGTTGGCAGGAAGTAATAATGAACAAAAAATAGAGAAAGGTTAAGATTAATATTATTGCTTTCATGTGATCACGCCTTAATCTTAAAAATAATAAAAGAGAAAACTATCGCCTCACCGTTAACAATTTGGATAAATTCTTTGTTTACCGAGATATACCTTTTCAGGCTATCTATTGCTTTGTCTATATCTTTAATTCGGGGAGTGATTTTCTTTTTAACTGATATTTCTATGGTTTCCATATCGTAATCAGCCAGTTCTGGACTTTTCTGAAGTTCTGAGACAATAGCTTCATAAACTGACGTTTGCCTGGCTAATATTTTGTGTTGTTTGCGGCGGGTCATAACTATATTTTTATTTGTCTGAATCTCTCATTTAGTTCTTTTAGTCTGTCTATCAATTTGTCAAAGGGCAACGAATCTCCGTAAATCATGTTTGACTGCATCGTTCCATAATCCTTTCTCCATAAATCAATAATGACCAACTGGCGGCACAGAGTTTATTTTTTCAAGAACATGAGTAGAATAATCCACTTCCATCATTGCTGTTAGCATTTTACGATGCTCAACAATTGTATGATACAATTCAGGACTGTTTAGCACATCTCTTGAGAAATCGGTGTCCATCAATTTTTCCATGTCATAAATATGTAAGGGCATACGATTTACGCGTACATTTTCCAAAGGCTTTTGAAATTCTTCGTGTAAAAGAAAAGCCTTTTCAAGGAAAATCTGTTGCGGAATAATCGTAAGAATGGTAAAATAAGCATCAGCAAAATCAGTTTCAGGATAATTATTCGCAAAAAATGTAGGTCTTTTTTTATTGACTGGAGAGTGCCCTTTTCTCCTTTTGGAAATGTTCTAAATCCATTTCCAGCCATTTGTTTTGAAATTTCACAAGTTTATACAAGCATCCTCTTTCGTGATATTAGTCTGACGCATTTATTATAGAGAAAG
>JAWKKM010000060.1:0-17994 GCA_041393255.1 Bacteroidales bacterium
GCTATTTGGGCAGCCCAGCGCGTTCCGGATGATCATATTGGTGTTAATGCCAATGCCAGTACCATCAAGGAAATTGATTTGAAAAACTCCGATTATTTTATGGCTTCTGAAAATATATTCCAGGTAGCACAAGATAGCGGATGGTGGAACCCCAGAGAAGGGGAGTTTCGCTTTTGTCATGCGTATGCTCCTCACAGCAGAGAGTCGATAGCGGCAAGAAGAAGGGAATGGCGCGTATTTGATTTATTGGCTCCTTCTTTGCATTTGGATCCCAATGATAAAGATTATCCTTTTTCGGTGAAACCGGATAACCAGGTGAGTGTAGAGGATGTTATTGAGGTATTCCGCGATTACTACGAAGGAACACCTTACGATATGACCCGGCTGATAACTGCAACTGATAAAGAAGGTAAAACCATTGTCTCTCCTTTGGCAAATCCCTTTATGCCTTACGATCATTTGGCCATCCAAAATGTTCAGGGGGGTTGGTATTCGGTGGATGAAAAAACAGGTAACATTGGATTTCTGGGCGAACGAACCATCGCCCGCTGGTACACCATGTATGCAACCGTAATTCAGTGCAGGAGTGAATTCCCTGATGAAATTGGGGGCATTGTCTGGCTGGCAATGGACAATGTGGCCACTTCGATTTATATTCCGGTTTACTGCTCTGTTACGGATATTCCTGAGCCTTACAAAGTTCCCGGTAGAACCAATGGCTATACTACCAAATCTGCCTGGTGGGCTTTTAACCGGCTTGGGACGCTAACAGCCCAGCGCTGGGGTGATATGCGGAAGGATGTGGATGCTGTTTGGATCCCTTGGCAAAAAGAAGTACTGAAACAACAAGCTGAAATTGATAAAAAAGCTATGGAGCTGTACGATCCCAAAAACCCGGAAGCAGCTAAAAAGTATTTGAACGAGCATACGGATTTGTGGGGAAACAAGGTGATTGATAAAGCCTGGGAGCTGGGGGATTTCCTTTGGACCAAATACGATGAAAAGTTTTAGTTGACTCGCTCATGTAATAATTTTGTAATTCTTTCGTCATAAAATGAGTATTGTAAAGGTTAATTCTTGAATATGCGCACAATTCAATTTCTGATTTTCTTTTCCATTGTCATTACAGTTTATGGACTCCTGAGTTTTTATATTTATAGCAGAGGCTTGCAGGTTTTTCCATCCGGAACAACAGAAAGAATTTACTACAAAGCCATTTTTCTTTTTCTCTCTCTATCCTACATAATAGCCCGTTTTTTAGAACGCATCTGGCTTTCTACCGTTTCCGATATATTTACATGGATCGGATCATTCTGGCTGGCAGCTTTTTTCTATTTCCTGCTGATCGTTATTGCCATCGACCTGGTTCGTTTGGTAAACTCTATTTTCCCATTTATTCCGGAATCAATAAAAACACCTGAATTCCGAAAAATTCTATTCTGGTCATCGGTTGGATTGGTGTCTGTTCTGTTACTTACAGGTTTCGTCAATGCCCTGATCCCACGGATTAAGACACTTGAGTTGACGGTGGACAAAAAGGTAGAGGGGCTGCAGGAACTGAATATCGCATTTGCTTCTGATATTCACCTGGGAACCCTTATTGGGCCAAGGAGAACGAATAAGATCATTCAAAGGATCAATGATTTGAATCCGGATTTGATTTTGTTGGGCGGGGATATCGTTGATGAAGACCTGGGGCCGGTTATCCGGAATAATCTGGGTGACTCCCTTAAAAAACTATCCGCTCCCTATGGTGTGTATGGAATTACCGGCAACCATGAATACATTGGCGGTGCTGAGCCGGCGGTAAAGTACCTGGAGGAGCATGGTGTTGAAATGATACGGGATACTACCCTTAAGATTTCCGATCAGTTTTATATCGTTGGCAGGGAGGATCGCGACCAGAAGGAATTTGCCGGAGTCAATCGTAAACAAATCAACGACTTGATAAAAGGAATTGATCATACTTTACCCATTATCATGCTCGATCATCAACCTTTTGAGTTGGATGAAAAGGAAAAAGCGGGAATTGACCTGACCCTTTCGGGCCATACCCACCATGGCCAGTTGTGGCCTTTGAATTATATTACCAAAGCCATTTACGAAGTAAGCTGGGGATATAAAAAGAAAGGCAACACACATGTTTATGTTTCTTCGGGTGTTGGGGGTTGGGGCCCACCGGTGCGGATTGGCAACCGGCCGGAGATTGTCTTGATTCACTTGCATTTCAAATCATGAGGCCAAACTATTTTTTCTTATTACCGTGGCTCCGGGCGTCCGCGCCCGAATAAACATTGCTTGCTTTTTCTTGTGCTTTCCAATGCAAAAAAATTATTAAAATAACTGGAGGTGCAACTGGCCGAGGCTATCCAATACCGGAGTTTGGACAGGAGAATTGGGGGGTAGAATTATTACACAAGTCTCTCTTGAACAAGTGTCATGGCTGGACAACTCGCAACAGTTAAAGTTTATAATTGGTACACTTATCATATTATAGCGTTCAATAAAAATTTTACTGATATAAGTTGAGGAGCCCATTTCAGGAATAAGATTTATGCATTGAGGGAGAAGTTGGAAACAAAATGAAGGTGATTTTTCTTTTGGCTTTTATTTGTTGTTTAGGCTTCCCCAAACTCCTCTACATAATCGTATTGATAAGAAAGAGGATATCTCATAAGTCGGGTTTTCGTCATTGCAAGCGTTGCGAAGCAATCTCAATGCTCTGATACGCAATTGATTGCTTCGTCGTTTCTCCTCTTTCGAAAGTGTATTTAGACTTATGAGACATCCTCTGGTTCCATAATGGAATTAGGAAAACAAAGCTTTTTGCGTTCAATGCGAGCACCAGGTATATGCTGCACATTAGTTTGTTTAATTGGCGGGGGTTGCTGGATTCAGTGATGTATACAACACCATGCTTATATGAAATTACCATGGATTCAAATCCATTTGTAATAAGTTTTGGTCTATAAATCTGTAACATAATGGCTGGTAATACTGACCACAGCCATTGCCACCATACTGTTGTTTGGCTATCATTACGATTCAGTTGCTACCCTGGTGGGGGTTACTTTACAGGCCAGATAAAAATTTTAAATACATTTGTAACCAATAATTAGAATTATGGTATAATTTTGCTTGTTTTTCGATTACTCTTCGCAACTATGAATACAAATGGGAAAGTTGTAATATCAAGAAGAAACGCCGGTTTTGGCGATAATTTATTTGCGGCTGCACATTGCATGGTATTATGCAAAAAAGACCAATAGGTCTCTTATAATAAACTGGAGTCCATCAATGTACCTTGATGATAAAGGTAAGAATGCTTTCCCGTTTTTTTCGATTTTCCAGATGAAATTCAAGGAGTCCCTATCATTGTTGAAGATCGAGTAAATCTTATGAAAAGATATTGGAGAGGCTTTACCGATAACCCCAAAACATTTGTTCCTGCCATCAGTTTTTGCTGGAATGGGCAATCGGATATTTAAAAATAAAACACCTAAATTTTTAAGAGATACACTTGTTAAAAGAGAGCAATGGATCGCCGAAAAGATAAAGAATGGGATTGATCTACCGGCATCAAAGGTTATATTTAATGGTGTTTATGGCTTCCTTGGAGAGGAAACAAAATCATTTTTCAAGGAATTAAGATTGAAACCTGAATACCAGCAAAAAGTCGATGAGTTCACGGAACAGCATCTCAAGGGAAAGACGGTTTTGGGTGTCCATATCAGATACTATGATAAAAACCTACCGGTAAATAATCATACGAAATTCTGGCTTGAACCGGAGAAAAGTATGAAGATCATCGAATCAAGGATTGAAAAGATAATATCAGAAATTGATGATCCCAACTTCGTCATTTTACTAGTCACTGATAATAAAATGGTACATGATACCATACGGAAGAATTTTGACAAAGTCGTTTCGTATGAAAAAAAATTCGATATCGTTCAAAAAGGAATGCATTTAAGTTTGCCCGTTGATTCTGCATTTGCTGGTTTGATCGAAATGTTCCTACTTGCCAAAAGTGATATTATGTTCAGGTTTCCACCCCATGGATCCTGGTTTTCGCATTACGGTGCTATTCACGCAAAAAAGGTATATTGATTTAGGGCAGCAATTAATAATTGGCTGTAAACTAAAATATTCAATTTTCCCCTTAACCAAGAATCTTCTGCATATCCTTAAGCCATGCTTCAAGTGTCTTTATTTCCTCTTGGATAATAAATCCTGCATCAAGTAATGCTTTGTAAGCATTAAATAAGTTATCTGAAATCGTGTTAGAAGCAGAAATTGACTTATCTGTCAATTCGATAACTCGCTCCGTTTGCAGGTACATAGGCACTTCAGACTCAAAATCCTTCATAAAGTCGTGTATGTTTCTTTTTTGAATCACTGTTGCATTGGTAAATCCAAGATTATAATCATAAAGCCACATGATGGGTTGTGCAATCAATCCCCTTAGGATGTCTGTGAATCGAAAAGTGACATAGGTAGGTAGGTACAATAAGGGAAACAATTCTTTTCTGATTGCAGTGTTTTGTGTATTAAAAGGAGTTAGAGTGCCTTTTCCAAGAACACAGTCCTGTTTGTTTTCAAAAACACAAATTTCGTTGCTAGTCAGACGATAAATTGCATCAACATCAGGATCTTCATCTGCCAATCCCTGCCAAATCCCTACTTTCACTGATTGTTTGGTAGCTTCTGAAAAAACATCTGAATAATTCTCTGTGATCCGATTTAAAGGTAAGCCCCTGGGCCAGATTTTTTGATTGGAATAGTACTGATAAATATTGATAAATCCTTTCTCAGCGGGAAACAATAAAAACTCACCGCTAAAACCGGGAAAATTCCAATTCGGTTTTGGAATGTTGTCATCGTCTGTATCAATGATAATACTTGCATCGTTTTGAATTGCATATAAATAACCAAGCATTTTCCTACAATAATGGTTGAATGGAAGTAGCTTCACTAAATGAAAATCCATTCCAAGTTGATCTTCAACAGATAAATAAATTACATTATTGCAATACCAATTGGCTGGGCTTTTTTTATCACCGACGACAATTAGCTGGTAACCATTAAGTTTTGAAAACTTTTCAACGGCTTCAGTGGGTTCAAATATGCTGGTAATAATGATATATTTCATAAAGATTGATTGTTTTAAGTTAATTTGAACGTATTGTAAAATATTATATTTCTGGATTTTATCTTAAATTAAATATTAAAAAGAGAATCCAAGACGATGCGCAAAGATAGACACAATCTTACATGTCAATAAGCAGATTTTTATTAGTTGTTGATAAAATCTGTTATTACGGAAAAAAACCAAAAACTATGGTGAATATTACATCCCCAACAAATCAATCGCCCCCTGCCACGTGCATATTTTTCACTATTTTTGGTAACCATAAAAATGAAGTAAGCATTATGTTCAAAAAATACCCCCACACCTACGTTATCATATTTTATACTATCGTAATTTCTTGCCATTCTCACTATCAGGTATAAGCCTTCCGCCCGGAATCTATTATTGTACTTTTACAAACTGATACTACTGAATCAAAAACGATGGTCAAGATAAAATAAATACTATGAGATATATAATAGTTATTATATTATTTCTCCCACTTTTTCTTGGGCTCAAGAATTCACCCATTCCTTATTTGCCGGGCCAAATTTCTTCTATTCTTCATCCAATTCTGAAGCATATCCCAATAAAGCTATCAAAACAATAAACTATTGGAATTTGGTGGTTCTGCTGATATCAGTTAGAATACAATTTTCCCAAAATACTGATAGTTGGAACTTCAATTGGAGTATCTCCTTACGAGGGCAACACTTTATACGCCTTGTTATTGTGCTTATACTACTGATCGAACGGTTAGTATTGGAAACACACTTTCAGTGCACACTATTGATATCTCTATTTTGTCATACATGACAAAATCACAACAATCGATAAATTTATCTATATCATTGGAAAACAACACACTTGCCAGATATGTCAGTCCGTATTTGAAAGAGCTTTTAGCTCCTTTCACCATGCTTTTGATTTAGCTAGGGCGAATGGAGTCCAAAAACACCAGCTATATAGTGCCCTAAGTAAAGCAAAATCACCAGAGCAAGCAATTTGTTTATACGGTCATCAGTCAGATGTGTGTCTTCATTATTAAAACCACTTTGCTTTTCATACTTTTAAATGCGATTCAACGCCAATGCTATTTATATAATGAATGTGATTCATCAGGTTTGTTGAAAGAAACAATGATTTGAAGTTCAAGTCAGCTTATCGTTTGTGATGTGAAATGACAGATAGCAAAGTTGCTCATTGACATGTTTAATCCCCAGATGGAAAGCATATTGATTAGAGAGTCAAATTATTAAACAGCCAAGATAGCCTTCACACGATGACCATTTCTTGGGATAATCACCCAGAAGTTCTCTGATCCGAATGTGGTAGCGGATGTGATTATAGTTCAAATATGCCAAACCATCGTTATCCTATAAACTCGGTCTGTTAGCAAGCAATCAATGCTTTCAACGCCAAACACCAATGAAGTCTTCCATCAACTCGATTCGCTCCTTGGTTGAAGAGTTGCCAAACTTGGGCATCATCTTGTATACAGCACAGAAAAAGCAACCCCTTGATAAACCACAGCAAGTAAATTACATGTTGATATTTGATGTTCCAAATTTCCAGTTGGTTCTATCCATAGTTAACCGATATGGTCCCGAATGTGGCAAAAGCGAGAACACAAAACGGGCAACTAGCTTAGTATCCAGCATGTACTCCGGGTTACAAAACGCTGTATTCTCTTTTCTTAGAGACGAATCCACATTAACGAACTGTATCAAAAGCAGTTGCCAGTTTTTCAAAGCAAACAGTTTGAACCTTGCAAAGCGCACAGATAACAAGCTAAAGAACTTATTCGGGCCAAATTCATTTTGTCTCCGAAAATTGATGATAATGTTGCGAATAAAAATAGTATTTACTCTCGGCCTTGGTGTTTAAGTATCTTGGTGTCATACTTGGTCGTTTTCACCTAAGATACTAAATATCAGGCTTTATGATGTGTTTTCGTATGTTATCACCAAGTTATTAACATATTATATTGTATATCAGTTTGTTATTAATTTTTGTCATGTACTAACCATTTATTATAAAATAAAAACTAACAAAAAGAATTATACCTTACTAAACGGGGAAGCTTCGGTATAACTGGTTATTTTTCACCTATAGAAAAGGTATATACTGAAACTCAGTTTTCTGACCAAGATATAAGTGTTACTGAAGAAGCAAATGAATCATTTAATTCAAAAACAGTAGTAACAATAAGTTCTGGTACTCCTTTTTTCCTTATTGGGGTTGGTCAAAATTATTATAAAAGAAATTAGTTTTTTTTCAGAGTTATCTTACAGGCAAGACATTAATTCCTGATCTACTATACGATTGAAACACCTGAAGAAATTAAGGAGTTTCCATTAAAAAGGTACATATTAACTAAAATAGGTATCTATATTTGTGATACTACTTCGCCTGTTGTTGGTGTTGTCACCAACAATCAGTTCGCTTTTAGTATATTAATAGAAGCCCTCATATTATTATTGATCCTTACCGTGTTGAAAATAATTTATCTCCAATAGTTATAACATTTATATCTTATTTAAAAGAAGCTATTACAGCAAGGCACACATTTGTTACAACATTTCTGTCAATTTGAATACATTTAATATCTTTAGTAATATGTCAATATATATGTTTACTTCAATGATATTAAATATTAATATATATGCCATTTGGATAACTCCTGTTTTATTATCTATACCTTTAGGCATTAATACGGTAAGACATGAAAGATTTAAAACAGAAACTAATAATCGACCATAGCTTGATAAAAAGCTGAGGTCTTTCTATGTCACCTACAAACATGCCTTCAGGTAATTTGATAAATACCATAGTGACAGCAACGCAAATGACCTCTACCAGCCTTGGAGCACGAGAAACAATCAAAAGGTGCAAAAAGTTGAAGAAAGAGAAGCCGATGGTTCAATTACTATAAATGCATTAAAAGTAGCTCGCCAATGTTGATATGGATTTGGTTTATGGTTCAGGCCAAGGAAAGGATCAATATTTAATATGATAGACGAGACTGCCGAAAGAAAGTATAAACTGATATTGTAATGCGGACTTCAAAACAATGGAATTGGAAGACCAGAAAGTAAATGAAGAAAGGTTAAAAAAGGCCATTAAAGAAAAGTTCGTGGAGATATCAGCTAATTTACCCAAATATCTATGGGATTAGAATTAGAATATGCATATGGGCAAACCCCTCTCGAAGAAGAGGAAAGAAGGATTGCTATTAAAGCATAACAAACAAAAGAATTGGATGAATTTGAACAGCAAAATATTGAAAAAGCCATAGAATGGGTAATTGGCAGGAAGTTTACCGTCGATAATGTATTGAATGAGGGATTCGTTATGGCTTTACATAAACGGATGTTCGGGGATGTTTAAATGGGTGGAAAAAATTCAGGTCAACAACAATAAAAAAACATTGGAGTAGATAAACTTCAAATTTCGATGAATTTGTATCAATTAAATGAAAATTGTAAGTTTTGATTCAAAACAATACATATGAGCCAGAAACATTGGCAATTGAATACAAACATCGTATTGTTAAGATTCACCCGTTTGCTAACGGTAATGGCAGGCATTCCCGATTGATGGCCGATATAATAATTGAAAAACTCCTTGGTGGCGATATATTCACCTGTGGAGAAGTGAATTTGTCACAAAAGGGAAATGAAAGAAACAGATATATTGATTCAATAATTGAGGCAGATAAAGGAAATATTAAACCATTGGTTGAGTTTGCAAGGTCTTAGTATGTTAATATCGTCCACAGCTTCAAGCGTCCACGCCCGAATAAACACTGCCCCGGCCCCCTCGGATTCTAGGGTATTATGTAGATGTAAAAACCTGATTTTCTTCAATACAACCTGATTCCATTTGCCGTATTCTGAATAAACCAACCGAGAACTGGTTTCCATAATTTTTATCCATTCTAAACAAATGTGCAATATGCTCAATCACCCCCCCCCCCCAATTAACCAGCCTTAATATATTTATAGTAACGACATTTGACTTGTGCTTTTATTGTGTTTATATTTGCTTCCAATTAAGGTTTGAACCAAAAAATCAAGATTAAAATTTTAAGTACAGAATTAGGAAAAAGACCGCAAAGCAATTGAAAATTGTTTTAAATTTGGATTATTGTATTATTAACCAAAAAAATTTATTTGTATGAGAAAAGTTAGTATCTTATCGGGATTGGCAATGATGCTATTCGTTGCCGCAATTGCACTATTGAATTCCTGCAACAAACAGGAAACACCTGAAAACCCTGTTGCCAATAAACAGGAAATTGTAATGAACGAAGAAGATATTGCCGTGTACAACAAAATCATGGCCTTTAAAAACAAGGTGGATTATATAAAAGAGAACCCTGAGTATAAAAACGGGGAGGCAATAAGTGTTGACAGTGCTGTTTGGTATTTGGATGCCACGGTAAATTTAACATATACTTTTTCATTTGAGTATTTTAATGATTTTTATACTGATTCGGTTTTTGTTGAAATACCGGCAGTTAACGGTGAAATATACATGAATGATTTGAGCGATGCATATTTTGAACTGGTTGATAAAATCAGGGATAGTATTTATGCGATTGTTCAAAACGAGAATAAAAAATTATATGTTTCAACTTCAATGCTCAAAGATGAAAGCAGTAGTTTAATTATTGTTAAAAACATTGCTACAGTCGGTAGTACTCAAGGTAATCAAGTAATTAATTTTGTTGAGGAACCATTTGAGCTTGGTGATGATTTTATGTATGGAGATTTACGGGGTTATTGTAATGGCGATTCAGCGTTTTACCTTGATGCTGCGTCAAAACTTGCTTACTTTACGGCTTACAACAGGCCGTTATACATTCAGGATGAAGGGGTAACTTCAAGTGGAATTGAATGGCGGGCATATTATACTGGCGGGGTTATTATTTATTTAGATCCTGCCCAAGAATATGGTGATTTGTTTAAGTGTCCGGAAAATAATTTTGGTATATATAAATATTTATGCGAAGACAACCCTTCTGACCTTTGCCTGTATCATGATTGTATGAATTTTTATTATGCCGGATTACATGAAGTTATTTATGACATCGTACCTGCTAATTGGCTCGAAACCAATGGTTTAACTTTTAGGTATTGTGAAAACCAAGGCACTCATAACGGAAGCTTCAATACTCCTTCAAAAATATACCACCTACCCGACATTATGTATAAACAAAGATGGATAATGTATGAACGTGACTATCCCATTGAAATGTAATAAGTTGTTGTGTAATTATAGTTAAGGACTACAAATGAATCTGATAAAAATATCTGTTTTGATAATGGTGTTTTATTTCAATTTCGCAATTTCGCAAGAATTGGAATTTTTTTTCGATACCGAAAACAGCATCGATTGCCAAAGGGTGCAAGAAGATGAAAATAAGGATTACGTATTAATAGGCAATATGTATGATACATCCGATCATTATTCAGCCTATATACTTAAATTAAATGAGAATTTTGATACGACCTTCAGGATGATTGGAAATGACAGTGAGGATATTCTATTTCAGGATTTTTTAATTCTACCAGGCAATGAGTATTTTGTTGTCGGCACCAAGGTACTGATATTGGCATCCATAGCAATGTAGACCATATTCTGGTAATTAAATTTGATGAGAATTTGGAAATTCTTTTGAAAAGAAATATCCACTTGCTGATAATAATGTGTATAGTTATCCTGATATTAATGTGATACTAAATACAGATGGAAATCTTTACCTTATTGCAAGGTTATTACAGTCCATGCAACCTGGTGGAGATTTTAATGTTTTGATGAGCTTTAATGATTCAGGCGATACCCTTAAAACAAAAAGTTTTGTGTCTCT
Source organism: Bacteroidales bacterium (assembly GCA_041393255.1). GTDB lineage: Bacteria > Bacteroidota > Bacteroidia > Bacteroidales > JAADJA01 > JAADJA01. Next base: position 11,007 of record JAWKKM010000060.1, read on the forward strand.
TTATAGTACAGGGTTAAGTAACATACACTCATTGATGAATAATAATGATGTTATTGATGGATTTTATGGAACTGCAACAGGTTTTAGCGTTTTCTCTCCGTTACAAATATTAGAAATAGACACCAACTTAAATATTAATTTTTTCGAAGTTAGCAATATTGGTGGAAACATATTACAATTTAGTTCTCGCTTTACAACAAAGTGGCTTAACGAAAGCAATTACCTTTTATTAAATAGTGAAAAGCCCAATAATAGTAGTACAGTAGATATTTTTGTTGCAAAATTCAATACTTCTCACGAAATTGTAGGGGAGCCAATATGGGTTGGCCGTCCTGATACAAGTGACTGGGTACCACGTTATGGAATGGATTGGTCAGACCCGGATAATATTTTTGTTTGTGCCTATCAATTTGTCTATCATGTGCCCTGGGAGGTGAGCCAGGTAGTGGCATTAATTGATAGTAGCCTGAATGTAAAAGGGATGAAGTATTATGGTGAAGATTTGAACTTTGGAATATGGACATTGTGTGCAACCAGCGATGGAGGTGCTATTTTACCGGTTGCACACCATGATTATAATAATCCATATATTGATACTGATTTAATTGTTTGGAAAATATCAGCTAACGACCTCATCACTTCATCAGCCGAAACAACAAACCCTTACGATTCGGATTATTACGTTTACCCAAATCCCGGTAATGATGTTTTAAATATTCAAACCGCACAAAAAGGTGTGTCAGTGGATATATATGATGATAAAGGAAACCTGATATTAAAAAAGGAACTTCAGGATTCTTATCTCAACCAAATAAATACATCATGTTTTGTACCAGGAAATTATATTTATAAGTTCACTGATAGTAGAGGCAATACAGATAGCGGTAAATGGATGAAATACTAAAAAAATCAATCGAAATGAGAAAAATATTTTTATTATGTTTAATGATTGCTGGCATGTATTCATATTTGAGTGCACAAACCGGAATAGCTACCAATTGCATATTTTGCAAGGATAATGAATTGGATAAGTTTTCAAGCAGTATTGGTGCGCTTAATACTTCTTCCGGTGATTATTCTTTAGCATCAGGCTATTTAAACAGTGCAACTGGAAACTATTCAGGTGCTTTTGGTAAATCTTCCCTGGCTACAGGGAAAACATCTTTTGCATTTGGCGAGGAAGCTCAAGCTCTTGGAGATTATAACATTGCAATAGGGAAGTTATGTGTTGCTAATGGGTTAGGTTCGTTTTCAATAGGACTTCATTCAAATTCATCTGAAATTGGCAGTTTTACTCTTGGCGAATATTTGTCAAATGAAGGAGCCTATTCAATGGTTTTGGGCTGTGGTATAGTTAGTGAATACTTAAGTAATGATGTTGGCCATTCTCTTTCTATAGGTTTCCTTAGTAATGTCCCAACTTTTTTTGTCGGGGAATCCAGCGGTTATGATAAAACCGGCCGCATCGGCATCGGTAACATCACCGACCCACAAGCGAAACTGCACATCAAAGCCGATAACAATGAGGATGCCGCCATTTTGCTACAGCCCACCGGGGCCAATTATCATGGTAAAATATTTTTTGGTGACGACCAACATGAAATCTCTGCCAGGGCCGGAGAGGCACTTAAATTTGTGTCCCCGGCTGATCAGGGATATTTATTCGAAGGGGGCAACATAGTGATGCAACAAGGGAAAATGTTTGAAACAGAAAAGGTAAAGGCCCTCGGGAATGTACTGAAATTGGTCGATGACGTAGGTGGGATTACCATTGCCAATGGTGGAAAGGTGGGAATAAAAACCGGAAGCCCTACCCATGCCCTTGAAATAAACGGGGATATGCTCGTTGGTTCCAATTCCCATTTCCTTAATTCCATACACCAGGCTGCTGGTTATTTTATCGAGACTTCCCAGGTATTGGCCCCTGATGCCAATGGCCTCAATCTAACCAATCAAAACGGCGATGGGGTTTTTGTTGACGATGAGGGGAATGTGGGGATTGGGACTGTTACTCCTGGCTATTTATTAGATGTAGCCAAAGCAATATCAATTTTCACCGGAAATTTGCTTCATAACGGACAACCATTTGAAACCAGTAAATGGGAAGAAAATGATAATGAGATTTTTTACAATGACGGAAATGTTGGTATTGGGACAGGTACCCCAGCCGAAAAACTGGATGTCAATGGTAAAATCAAAACTTTAAGTTTACAAATATCAGATGGTATCTCAAATACATATAACCATGTTTTAATATCCGATCAAAATGGTATGGCATCCTGGGCCGACCCATCCACCATAGACGATGGGGATTGGCATACCAATAGTTCAGGAGAGATATTTCATAGTTCGACCAATGTTGGCATTCATAATACCAATCCCATGGCCCCCCTCGATATAAATGGTGATTTTGCGATTGGGTACACTAATAAGAAGTTTATCATACGGCCGGGAACCGGCGAGAAAAAATTGATCATTGCCCCCCTTGATGATAACGGGGCAGGAGAGTGGAGCAATTCGATCACCCTTTTCGATGATGGCAATGTAGGTATTGGATTTACAGAACCTGAATTTGCTACGGCCAAGCTAACAGTGAAAGGAAATGTGCTGGCTAGGGAAGTTAAAGTAAGGATAGATGCCGGCAGTGGGGCTGATTTTGTTTTTGATGAGGGTTATAAGTTACCTGAACTGGATAATATTGAAGCCTTTTTGAAAGAACATAAACACCTGCCTGATATTCCCTCTGCAAAGGAAATGGAAGAAAACGGGATTGATGTTGGCGAAATGCAGATAAAGCTGCTACAAAAAATAGAAGAGCTTACTTTGTATGTTATTGAGTTGAAGAGGGAGAATGAGGAGATGAAAAAGGAAAATAATAAAATCAGTAATGAAATTGAAAGAATTAGGGGGGGTAGGTTATGAGACGAACAATTTTCATTTTAACAACATTATCAATTGTATTATTAAGAAATGGTGTTTATGCTCAAAACAATAATACTGACAAACCTTACCAATTGGTTTATGAGGATTCAATACCATATGCTAAAGAGATCGCAATCAATTTCATTGATACAATAACTGGTAAAATATTAAATACGATTAATCTGATTGAAAATAATCCATTTAATAAACTTAATTACCCAGAATCAGACAAAAAGTCCCCTGATGAAAAAAACAAAGTTTATCATATAACTAAAATTCCTATTGAAAGCATTAGCTTGCTCGAAGGGAACCTCGTATTAAGACAAAATATGGAGAACCCGGAACAATATACTGAATTAACAGGATCAAGTTTTTACCAGGTAACTGTTAGTGGCGATTATTTGGTTATTAGTTATAGTTTCTATCTTACTTCTTTCGGTATGGTGATAGGTCGAAGTGATGCAGTGTTCATTTTTGACCAGCTAGGAAATTTAATTCATAAATTGACCGATTTTGATACCAATGTACGTGAATGGGCATTAACTGAAAACGGAAGATATTTTTCATATGCATTTGGTAGTGTTTTGGATGAATGGTCTGGGCCGTTTACTGATGCTGGTTATAAAGTAATTGATCTTACGGATGAAAGAGTGGTTTGTGAACAGAATTTAGATAACCAATGTAGTGAAGTCAGAACTCGTAGTTTTGAAAATTTTATTAAAGTATCCTGCCATTCAATTGAGTCTTTATACATAATAATTGATTTTGCAAAGAAGAAAAAGTATTCACGTTATTTTACCAGAAATGAGAAAAATCTTTGGAAAAGATTTACTAATGAAGGATTAGAAATTTATGATGTGGATCGCCAATCTAATACTATTAGATTATTGAGATATGAAGATGAATTTAAAGTGGAGGAAATAAAATGAAAAAGACTTTATTTGTACTCCATTTTTTATTATTGTTGCTAGGCCTAAATGATTATTTTCAAATACATTCGGTCAAAATGATATATATCATTTAAATATGAAGTACATAATACCACCAACAATACATATGGTAATTCTACGGAGGTTATACCTTATTATTTTTCTTCAGATTATGGTAAAAGAGATGTTCCATTAACAATGTCTAGGTGGCATAGAGGTGTTGATATTGGTTTAGGAGCGCCCATTACAAGATGGGATCATTTTTTATCATTAAATACTGGAATAATCAGAAAGTTGCAAGGTGGTGCAGGTTATAAATATATAATAACAGAAGGTACAACAAGGAAATCAACATAATTTTTGGGTATCATATATTTGATGCTGGGGCAGCAAACCCAGTGAATGTAAAAGGTGATTTAGTCTAATTATGACGGACCCTCCCTACGATGATGAGTATGCAATTATTGATTTAACTAATAAAGCATTCGTCCTCAAATTGGTTTTGCAAACATACAACAGTACACAATATACTGTTCTACAATAATTAATCAAGATGAGGTTTTGGGAAACATAGGAAGATCAGGTGGAACAAATTACAGCTATATGCATGTACACGTCTATATGTTTAATGATATTAATCGCCTTAAATAATTATGGAAATTATTTCAATGATCATGACCCTTACAATTTATATCACATGTAAATACAACATATACTGTGGAATTCAAAACAGACAATAATGAATGCACAAAATATTGTAACTTCTTCAGGTGCTGAAGCAATTTCTATGAGGGTTAGATATATCGAAAAAATGCCGGAATGAGCGGAAACAGGTTTAATGATGCAGTTAAGTGGATATAGGATGATGTGGATATTTATATAAAAAAAGTGATGAACCTAATGAAGTTCCTTCTCAATGGGGGAATTCAAATTCAAATTATCAACTATTAATGGGTGAGTGGATCGAATCTCATTTATCCCATGGAGCAAGATTAATAAGTGAACATCCTGTTACTTCAAACTATAATCCTGCTAATCCTCCTGACAAATACAGTAATAAATATTGCAGGAATTACCTATGGGGATTTTAATAACACTGGAATTGATCCATTTGCTTATTCTGGATAATCAAAATCAACCGTATGATGATTACTATTTCTCTGATTTTTATACAGTAATAGATAATTATCAACTTGAGGCAGTTTTACATTTGCTGAGGTAAATGAAGAAGCCAAGTACCCTGATGGTAGTTATCAAATTTATGCAAAAGCCTGAAACTGTCAGGGACGATATTTGTACTCTGATGTAAATAATCCAACTGAAATTATCATCGACAACCCCCCCCCTACGTAAAAAAGTTGGTACTATTGGAAGGCCCTTCTTGTAATGAAACCAAATATTCTGCAGAATGGCAATGGACTGACGGGAATTTGGTCTTTTCACCTAACACATACCCGGTTATCGCAAAGCCTACATCCATGTGGTCAAGGGTAATTGTTACCTTTAGCGAAGAAATGCAAAATGCTGAATTAACTATTCAAGGACTTGACATTTATAACAGATTACCTTTGCCTGAAACTTTCGGAGAAAACCAAAAAGGCTGGCAATTAAATATTGATGACTTCAACGGTGTTTCAAGTGGTGAATTTACTATGGAATTTGTTAACTGTACTGACTTGGCCAATACCAGTTTGTATGGTTTTAACAATACATCTTCATTGCCGGGGGCAAGTATTACCAAACGGCAGGCAAATGGCGTTTGGTCCCCTTCATATTCAAACCATATTGATGATATTCATAGTTTTTCAATTGTGTTCTCGGGCACTGATATTAATTTTGAAGCTATAAACCCTGGAATGCCAATTGGTGGCTCAACGTATTTTCATAATACTTCAACAAATATTGATCCTGGAACTAATTGGTGGAAATGGGAATTTGAGGGAGGCGACCCTCCGGTGGTATATCAAGAATGTATTGGTGCATGGAGCACTGGACCAATCTCTTATAATAACCCTGGTGAGTTTGATGTAACTTTAAAACAAATGGACCCAAGCTATGAAGTGGTTTATACTTCACTCACAAAAGAAAAATATATTGTTGTTGGGAATATACCGGAGGCTGATTTTGAAGCTTCACCCTTAGAAGCAAATATGGGAGTTCCAATTATATTCTCCGATCTTTCTACCAACAACCCAATATCCTGGCTATGGAATTTTGGCGATGGAAGTTCTTCAACCGCACAAAACCCATCACACTCGTATAGTGAAGGTGGAGAATACACCGTGGTTCTAAAAGCCACAAATCAATATGGGCCGGATGTAGAAACCAAAGAAGACTATATTACCATAATTGATCCCCGCCCATTGCCCGACTTTAATACAAGCGATGGGATAACCGGCATTCAACCCTATACACTTGTTGATTTCATCGATCAATCTACTAACAACCCGGACGTTTGGCAATGGGCATTTGAAGGGGCTTTCCCCAATACCTCTACAGTTCAAAATCCTTCTAACATCAACTATCCAACAACAGGGGTATATGATGTTACTTTAATTGTTAGCAATGAATACGGAACCAGAACAATTACCAAAGAAAATTTCATTGAGGTTTCAAACAATGCTGTTGGATTAGCAGTAGATTGCTGGCCAGATAATTCTATTTATAACACCGGCGAAACTGTTACATTTACAGCAAGCGTTACAAATGGCACACCTCCTTACACTTATGTGTTTAACTTCAATGGCAGCCCTCAAACCATTAATACCCCGGCACAAATTTATTCCGCATCCCATGTATTTAATACTTCGGGTAATATGGCGATCAGTGTAACCATATCTGATTATGAAGACAAATCCAATACCTGTGCAGGATCTGTAACCATTGATCCCATAGGGGGCGTACATAATGTGGATTTCACATGGAGCCCGTCTACCCCGGTTTTAGGGCAGGATATTACTTTTCAAAATTTAACAACAGGAGGAGCTGAACCCTATTTGCAATCCTATTGGGAATGGTTTGAAGATCCTAATACAGGAAATCCAACATGGGCCCCTCATTCAGAAATTGTATGGACACCCAATGCCACTTTAAATCCTCCTTTTGTTGCAAATTATGATGAATTAGGTGACTGCCCT
>JAWKKM010000061.1:0-17563 GCA_041393255.1 Bacteroidales bacterium
GCAGCATTGCGGATTAAATGTGACAGATCATCCGGGTCGAAGGGCTTTGTAACATAATCATAGGCTCCGTCTTTTAAGGCCTGAACAGCCGTATCTACCGAAGCAAATGCAGTCATAACAATAACAATAGAATCCTTGTTTAAGGCTTTGATCCTGCGATGCATCTCCAACCCATCCATTCCTGGCATCTTAATATCAGCCAGGATGATATCAAAATTTTCGGACTCAAGGATGGATAGCGCTGCCTTTGCATTTTCAGCACATTCAACCCGGTATCCGTCTTCAATAAACCAATTATACAAAGAATCCCTTACCGATTCTTCATCATCAACAATCAATATTGAAATATTTTCAGCCATTATTTATTGCTTAACTTTTTATCAAAGGTAATATGATTGAAATCGTCGTTCTTTTTCCCAGTTCAGAATCCACTTCTATTTTCCCTTTGTGACTTTGAACAATGCCATGAACGATGGCCAGCCCCAATCCTATTCCACTTGCTTTCTGCTTGGCAGAGAAAAAGGGTTCAAATATATGAGGGATATCATTGGGGGCAATACCTACACCATTGTCTGTAATATCAAGCCTGATGTGTTCTTTGTCCGGGTTTGTTGTTTTCATTAAAACTTCCCCATTGTCAGTAATCGCTTCAGAAGCATTAACCAAAATGGCCACGCAAGCTTGCTTGATCTGATTCTCACTGCAATATATCAAATCCGAACTGGCAGAATAATCAGTATAAAAACTAATTTCCGACATTTTCATTTGATGAGCCATCAAATCATAAGTATCCTTGAGTATTTGATGAAAATGCTTGTTCTCAAAATTCTGCTGATCCTTGCGCGAAAAATCAAGTAAGCCTTTAACAATGTCTCCGCAGCGCTTGGTTTCCGTTTCAATAACGGTCAATGATTTCAGCATTGACCCTTTGATTTTTGCATCAATATCCAATCTACCAAGCTGTTTATGAACCAATTTGGTATATGTCAGCACACCCGACAATGGATTGTTAATTTCATGTGCTACAGAGGATGAAAGCTTTCCTAAAGATGCGATGCGTTCCACATGGATCAATTCATTCTGAATTTCGGATAACTCTTCTGATTTCTTTTGAACCTTATACTCCAGCTGATGCGACCAGTTTTCCAACTCTTTATTGGCTGTACTTAAATTATCGAGCATTTTATTGAAGGCCTGAGATACCATTCTCATGTCATTTAGCAGGTTGGGCTTAATTTCCAGGCGGGTGCTTCGATCGCCCCTTGCAACGGCTTCACTGGCAGAGATAATTTCATTTAGAGGATATTTAATTCTCTTTCGTGTAAACAATATTAAAAAGGTCACAAGTAGAATAGTAGTCAGTGTGGCCAGCAGAAAGAAATCCGTTGAAGATTCCTGCACGGCCCTATCCATATCTTTCAATGGAATCTTAATAATAAGGGAGCCAAGCAATTCATCTGTTTCCTTATGTGCATGGCATGAGGCCGTATAACATGATTTTTCATTTAATATGGGTGACCGGATCAGCAAATGACGGTGATTGCTACCATTCTTATTGGTGCAGCACGGGTGTTGGTCGTTTATTATCCTGTACGATCTTTCCTTAATTGGGAACATTTCAGCAATGTTTGGATGGCAACTTTTGCAATTCGGATCACTATAGCACAACGAATCAATAGAGACAGAAGAATAAGCCAGGCTGTCATTACCATCATACATATTTACCTGGTCAATTCCTGATAGTGTATTAATTATATCCAGAGTGCTTTGCAGCGCACGCTTATCATTCGTAAGCATAGAGTGATACAATGCACCATTAACGATGGATTCAATATTGTTTCCACACTGCCTGATAACAGTATTCAGATATTCTTTATAAACTGACCGGAAAATAATCCCAAAGGATAAAAAAAGAATAATGGATAAGATTGTGATAACATATACAACCCTTCCGTAAATTGAAGAATGGAATTTTACATACCTGCTATAAAGTGAATCCTTTGAATTAATTTTCTCTTTGAAAACTTGAAAGAAACTCATAACAGGTTATTTAATAATAATTGATGCTCTAATTAAATGCCATTTCAAATTCAATGCAAAATACGAAAAACTACTTATATCTAAACAGTTTTAATTTAAAAATCCGTGGATTAACCTAAAAATTCCTTTTGAAAATCCTCCCAAATTTCATATTGCAGATCGGAAAGTACATTGTTTCTCAATTCACCGCCCTCTTGAAGTGCAACCATTGACGGGTCAGCTGAATGCTTTCCAATGGATACAGACAAAAAATCTTTAAACCGTTCCAATTCCCGTGATGACCAGTTTGTCGCTTCGTCTGCAAGATAGTACGCACTCGTTTCAGTTTTCCAATCTGAAGGTTTGATGTCATAAATCCAACCTTCAAAATATGGATCTTCATTCAACATTTCCGGAACTTCAAAAAGCAATGAATTTGTTTTCATAATTTTACCGGAAATGGGTGAGAATATTTTCAGGTGTCTTCCATTCTGGACAATCTCAGCCATTAGTTCATTTTTCTTAATAGAATCACCCGGATTTTTTTGAGGTTTGATCTTTACATCCCCAACAATGTGAAGGAGAAAATCATCCAGTCCCACTTTGGCTGTGCCCGATTTTTCCAGATGAGCCCAGGTATGATTTTTACTAAAGAATAAACCTTGTGGTATTCTTAATAATTCAGCTGTGAGAACATTCCAGGCTTCATTTATCTTTCTTGCTATTACTTTTCGCTTGTTCAGCAGAATCCAAAAAGGAATCAGTATAGCAAAGAATGCAATTATGATCAGGTATTCAATACCTTTTGTGTCAAAAATATTAGTGTAAGTAAAACCTTCCATTTTATTAATATTTTGTGCAATCGCAATACATTTTGCAAAAGCGGATTAAACATTTTTTTTTTACCCAGGATGGTGATTCGCGCAATACAGGCATCCTGTTTATAACCCAGCGGAAAATCCATATTTCGGTGAATATAACTGCCAACGTAACAACAATCTCCATCCATGACGGATAATAATGGTTGGCTGCATCCCATCGAAAACCAATTACAGTTACATTGAGCCTGTTGACAATTATACCCAGCATAGTGATCAATGAAGCTAATTTTATTAGGAAAGTGTTGTTTCTCCGATAACTATAAAAGAATAGCATCATTGGAAAAAGCACGAAACCAATCATTTCGGTAAGATACCAATAACCCATAGGTGAATTCAAATAACTCCAGCGTTTTCCATGTACAAAAACGATTATTTGCAGGAAAAAATAAGCAAACATGGCACCAGTACAAATTTTTGATAATCCAATAATAATTCCATTATGTGCCTTGTGATTCTTGCTGCTGATTTGATCAGAAAATACACTATGACTGATTACCCTCAAAAATGACCATGGACAGGCCGGCAAAAATACTTGACACAAAAAACAAGATGGGTATGAATTCGGAGTACCACAGGGAATGTATCTTATCTTTGGCCATAAGGTACAAGGCTCCCAGACCGGATTGGTGCAGTGTGGACAATGTAATCCCGAAAATAACAGCGGCAATGGTCATACTGGAAAGAATTTTACGGGCACGTTTAGCTCCCAGCCATTCAGCTATGGCTGGTGAAAACTCTATCAGTTGAGCGATCATATACAACAGAAAATGCCACGCCACAAGAAACAGTACTGAGCTGGTTCCAAAGCTGTTGCCAATAATCGGGTTGATCACATTCCAGGGACGGCCAAGGTCGAGCAATAAGGCTCCCGCATAAAATACGTATGCAAGAAATCCGTTCAAAACGGTTACCCTGACTATGGAATGATATTTTTTCATATTCAGAATATAAACCATAAAGGTAAGGACGTAAGCCCCACCTGCAAAGGCAACTCCCGTGACTACATCAAAACCAATCCATAAACCCCAGGGAACATCCTGGGTTAAATTTGTGATTGACCCGATTCCTTTCCAAAACCTGATAACGATTAGTACCAAACCCAAAAAAATAATGGGTAATGAGATAATATTAAAAGGGGTAAAAAATTTACCACGGGGTTTCAACTCTTGTAATAAAAACTTCCAGATGGATTTGCCATCATTGTCTTTGGCAATTGTATAACTTACATTACTCATTTTCCAATTCTTTAATATTATTGTTTTTTGTTGCTTCATGAATACCTAATAACAATGCCGGCCAGAGTACAAATACAGAAGGCACACTGTAGAGAAACCCTTTTGACAATTCGGGATAGGAACTTTTTTGCAGGCTGGTGTTAAAGCCCAGTTCGTTGAAGGGTACCGGAGAGAGGTATAGAAATCCTGTTCCGCCGGCTTCATGTTCACCATAAATATGATCTACATACATCTCGGGATTCTCATTGATCCGCTTCCGAGCCTCAACGATCAACTCCCTGCGTGTTCCAAAAACGATTGCTTCTGCAGGACACTCCGAAACGCAAGCAGGCATTTGACCCTCTTTGAGCCGGTCGAAACACATGTCGCATTTGGTAATTTTTGGATTGGCACTATGATACTCAAACTTTGGAATATCGAATGGGCATGATACCATACAGTAACGGCACCCCATACATTTATCACCATCCCATGTAATCGGCCCTTCCTTTGTTTTGTTCATGGCCTGAGTTAAGCAAGCGGCAGCACATGCCGGTTCATTGCAATGCATGCATTGTCGTTTTACATAAACTTCCCCAATGGAAGTTTCGTATGCATTTACCACAGTGCGCCTTGTTTCATCTGTTTTACGAATGACACCAACTTCCGGTGCCCCAACAGGTTCTGGCAAACCATTCGACTCCGCACAGGCATATTCGCAGCTCTGACAGCCAACACAACGCGTTGAGTCGTATAGGATGCCATAGAACTCAATTTCATCCTTTGTGGTTGGCTTTGCTTTTGAATCTTTTCCCAGGGCAAGGGTTGCACCCGTTACGCCCAATACTTTTAAAAAATTTCTACGGTCTATTCCCATAACTACATATTTTTGATTTTGTTAGAGAAAGAAATTAACAATCTCATCTTAATTGAGCATTATCAATAAAATGCTTTTGAAAATCTTCCCATAATTCAGGCCCAAGATCTTTCATGACATTATCTTCAAGTTCTCCCCCATCCTGATAAACAACCATTGCATGACCAATTCTGTTAGCGTTAACATAGGTAGTAAGAAAATCTTTTAATCGTGTAAACTCATTGATTAACCATTCTTTGTAACTTTCTGCCATCTTCATAAACTGGATTTCGCGTAGCCAGTTGGAAGGCTGAATCAAGTAAAGCCAACCCGCATCATAGGGTGAAGCATTAATAACAGAAGGTTCGGTAATAAGAGCTTCATTAATCTCTTCAACAAGACCGGAAATTGGAGCATAAACATTCAGCTGCTTTCCATCCTGAACAAGTGTCATTAATTGTTCTCCCTTTTTGATTCGATCTCCGGGCTTTTTCAGAATTGTTCGTGTAACCGGGCCCATAACATGTTGCAGAAAATCATCAATACCAACTTTTACGTTGCCATCTTTTTCCATAAAGGCCCAGGTATGCGATTTATCGAAATACAATCCATTAGGAACTGAAATCGAATCCTGATTTAAAATGGAAGTTGAAAATGACGTGGCTTCCCGTGCTATGCCTTTTTTTCTCTTTACGTACCTGAAAACTGCATTTACAATAAAACCCAATGCAATTACAGAAACAATCAGCAGCAAAATAATTTTTTGTGTAGCGTATTGATTTTTAGGGCTTACCACCAGAAATTCTTCCTCTGCAAATTTTGACAACTTGGAGTGTCTTTCACTTAAAATTAAATCGCAATACCCATTTTCATTCAACATTTTTTGTCCATCCATGAGTATCCATTTTAAGAATTCCACCTCCATTTCACTATTCGGTTCGCCTAAAGAAACCGAATAAATACTGTTAATAAAAGCTTTTGGATATTTACCAATCCAAATACCGCGCGCAAGACTATGCAAATCGTCATACATTTTTTCCTGATAATCTATCTCCCCATTTTCATTTCTATCCATTGGAATCGGCAGTATGTTTTCAACAAAATCCTGATGATTATCACTTATTATGTAAGCTAAATTGCAAAGTCCAATGGCATACGGATCCTTTTGAATTGCGGAGATCAGATCTGCCCGGGATTTGACAATAGTAGCATTCTGAATGCTTTCATTCTCATTCAGAAAGTTTATTACCACCGGGTTCTTACTATCTTCAACCGACAAATAGAATTTAACTGGTATCTCCAGATTGTTTCCCAAAAGGGTTCCCCAGGTTTGATGCGCTGAACCATAAACAAGTTTACTTAATAACCCTGGTGAAATTCCCTGAACATCAATTTGGCTTTTCAAAGGATTATTAGAATTGAAAACAGGGACAATTACGTCACGGCCAAGTACCATTTTCCATAAAGATATAGCATCTAAAGACGCGAAATCTGTATTTGACATAAAACCAATGTGGCCGGATGAATTGAATACTTCCATAATACTCGTCTCGTCAAGTAATTTTAGTTCGATTTTCGCTTCAGGATGCGTTCTGCCATATTCATTGACCCATTCGTTAACAAGATAATACAATGGGGAAGTAGCACTGATTTTGAGAGTGTCTTCTTGAGAAGGACTTGTCATGGCACCCAAATCATTAACAAATACATTAGCTGAGAAAATTATCACCAGCATAATGAAAATAAGAATTGTGTTTTTCATTGTTGAGAATTTTGTGTTTATATATAGCTTTAATTTCATGATGTTTTTTTGTTAATCAAATAACAAACTGGTCTATTCAACTTTGATACCAAAGCCAAATTTTGCATATAATAATCTGTTATTGTGCGACTTACAAAATTTATGATGAATTTTTTAACAAGGTATAGTGTTGAATATACTTACAAGCATTTTAAAAATAACCTTTTAGTAGCTGATATTTAATGCGTTATGACTACTGTATATTTTTTCAACACATGTATAGATAATATACAATAGAAACGGAATGGCCAGATAAATGGCGATTTTTAGAACTACACAATTCAAAAATCCTCTGAAAACAAATTTTATTAGAAAAGGAAGAACTGCAGGATTTGCAAAAAAAAAGCTTCTTGCAAATTAACAAGAAGCTTTATCATTTTTGTACCCGGAGCCGGGGTCGCGCTTATTTATATCCAATTTAATCCATTTAAGTCTTAATCCACTATTTGCAAGCCTTACAAAGGTATTATAAAAATTTATTTAAATCCAATTTAATTAATTTTAATTAAATTATGGGTACACTTTTTGGGTACAGAGTTTTTGTATCTTTGCGTTACTAATAATTAGACTATGGCGAAAATTAATTTTTATCTTAAACCAGGGACAGAGAACAAGGTTGGACAGAAATCGATTGTAATGCGTATTACTTATGACGGAAAAAGAACGGTGATTTTTACCAATCAAAAGGTTCACACAAAGTATTGGATGAAAAGACAATATGTCCGCCCGCCCTACCAGCATGAACCAGAAAACAACCATGAGTTCATTAACGAATCAATCCAATTATATAGAAGAAAAGCTGAGGAGGCAATTACAAATTCCCTTAAAAAAAACATTCCTTTAAATGATGCTTATATTAAGAATTGGTTTACTAACAAACAAAACTATAAGAACACAGGTAATTTCTTTGATTTGTTTGACAACTATATTGAAACCGGAAAAGTAGACAAGCGGCCTAATACTATCAAAGGATATACGAGTGTTTTGAATTTTTTTAAGGAATTTGAAAAGGATACGAAACATAAAATTAATCTGCACGCAATTGACATGAATTTCTTTGATCTCCTAAAAAATTATGCTTTCATTAATAGGGAAATCAAGGATAATTACTTTGCTAAAATTATTAATGTCCTAAAATCATTTTTGAACTGGGCCGTTGAAAGAGGACTTTCTATTTCTGACACTTATAAGAAATTCTCTGCTCCAGAGAAAGAAATAACAATAGTTACACTAACTATTGATGAACTTTTCAAATTGTATAATTATGAATTTGAAAATGAAAGTTTTTCCTTAGCCAGGGACTTGTTCTGTTTCCAGTGCTTTACAGGCCTCAGAATTTCTGATTTATTAGATTTGAAAAAAGAGCATATTGTCGATAATAAAATAATGAGGACACATTTTAAAACTAAGGAAATAGAAACAATCCCTTTAAATAAATTTGCCCTTCAGATTTTGGAAAAGTATAAGCATATTCATGATCACCTATTACCCAAATTATCAGATCAGAAAGTTAATGAATACATAAAAAAATGCTGCAAAAAAGCAGGTATTGTCGATAATTTTTCTGTTGTTGAATTTTCAGGTGGGAAAAGAAAAGAAGTTATAAAACCCAAGTATAAATTTATTACCACGCATGTAGGACGGAAAACATTCATTACTACCAGTCTTATGCTTGATATGGACAGAGAATCAGTAAAAGCTATTAGCGGCCATAAACGTGAAGAAAACTTTAAACGTTATGTAAAAATAGCAGAGGACCATAAACAGAAGCAGATGGATAAGGCTTGGGGAAAATTATAAAATCCCAAATAAATATTACATTGAAAATTATGAGAAATGAATCATAAGTAAGTGCTCCAGGACAAGGACCTTTTCTTTGCGATTTTTATTTCGATATTATTAAAACTTGACACATATTTAACTTTTTAAACAAGATAAGTATAAAAAGTTCTAATTTAGTGGTCATAAAATAATTACCTAATTCAAGCCTATGCCTGGAATCGACATATCAGAAGCTATTCATAAAGAAAAGCCATTTAAGAAGCAGGGAAAGGGGATTTTTCACCACATTAATTTAGTATTGAATAGTGATATAACTTTCTTCAATAACCAATTCAGCAGTAAAAAAAAACTTAGTTTTTATACTGATTTGCAAATACTCTTGTATTCAGGAATTGATATTAAAACAGCTTTTGAATTGGTACAGGACAATTTTAAAAAGAAAGAAGAGAAAAAAATAATTGAACAGGTAAAACTAAATATTATTAATGGTGATGGTTTGTCTGAATCTCTATCTAAGACAGGAAAGTTTTCTATGTATGAAATATTTTCCATAAAAATTGGTGAAGAAACCGGCAAGCTAAACAATGTATTAAGTGAACTATGTTCATATTTTACAAGAAAGACTGAACAGAAGCGTAAAATAACAAGTGCCTTTTCCTATCCGGTAATTGTTTTACTAACAGCGTTTGGAGCCGTTTTTTTTATGATGCAATTTATAGTACCCATGTTTGAAGATGTTTTTAAGCGGTTTGGCAATGATCTTCCTGTATTAACACAATTTATAATTAATGTTTCACATGGTTTTAAAAAGTACTTTTTGTTGGTCATAGTATTTATAGTTTTACTTATCATTTTGGTTTACATGTTCCGTAACAATCCGGTATATCGAAAAATTTCAACATCTGTAATTCTAAAGATACCAGTATTTGGAAAGCTTGTACGACAAATAAATATTTCCAGGTTTTGTCTTGGCCTTGAACTATTACTTAGCTCGAAAACACCTATTTTAAAAGCAGTACAATTAATTCAAAAGATGGTTACATTCTATCCCATTGAAGCATCCATGAAACAAATAGAAAAAGACCTTATGCATGGAATAAGCCTGCATCAGAGCATGGAAAAATTTGAAATTTATGATAAACGAATGATATCCCTTATCAAAGTTGCAGAAGAGGTAAACCAACTTGACAAAGTATTTGGTCAGTTAAAGGATCAGTATAATAACGAAGTTGAATATCTTGCAAGCAATATTAATAGTATAATGGAACCATTATTAATAATATTTATAGGTATATTTGTCGGATTAATTCTCGTATCAATGTATCTCCCTATGTTTCAGTTGAGTACAGGAGTATCTTTTTAATGTACGACTTTTCTCATAATTTATACAAGTTCTAAACAATGTATATAAGTTTTAGATTTACAAATTTTTAATCTTTTCATATGCGCATATTGTATATGTATGTCGCTTGACAATTCATAAAATATTTCTTTCCTTTGAGGCATCTTAATTTGATCAAATGAAAAATTTAGCAAATCTTCATCCCCGGATTATGATAATATCCCTTTGTTAATTTTCAGGTCGATATTTTTTGATTTAATTAAGTGTATTGTTCAGAAATTGTTTTATGACAATTTAAAAATTGATCTGGAAACATTGTTTTGTTTATTTCAGAATAGTTTCTTTAATATCGTTTAAGTTACTTTAATCAAGCACATCTTATTTAAAGTTGTATTGAGTAAACAATCTTATTACTAACATAATATTCATAAATTATGAAAAAAAAGCTTCTCGTTTGTTTTATTGTAATAAGTGTATTGCAATTGAATTATTTTGGTTTTGCAGATGGCAATGAATATGGTGATGATTTTAATGCTTATTTGAAAAAATCGAATTATTCTAATTCTTTTAGTGATTTGATGAATGCTGAGGAGTTCACAGTTCCTCTTTACACCATCAAGTATAAAGATATTGAGATACCAATTCTATTAAAGTATAATTCAACTGGCATACAAGTGAATGATTTTGGTGGGATAGTAGGGACCAACTGGGAGTTAATAGTGGGTGGGCAAATAAGTAGGTACGTAAATCATATTCCCGATGATCAACCCGCTTTGCCTTTTGCAGATTATGATTTACCATCATCTAATGAGTTTTATTATTTGCCACAAAACCAACGTGGAGGTTGGTTAAGGAGAGGGATTGTTGATGGTGATAATGATGGTGTTGAACTTAATGAGTATATTGGAACATTCGGAGAGGAAGACATCGAAATGCTATCGAGAGTTAAACATGATATTCTATACAATACTGTCGACATGCTTCCCGATCAATTTCAGGTTAGTGTTCCAGGACTATCCGAGAATTTTTTCATTAATAGGAATGGAAACGTATGCAAAACAGACCTAACAAAGAAAATTAATATTGAACAACATCTTATAGAAATAAATGATAATAAATTTATAATTACAGATGAAAACGGATACACATATTATTTCATTGATGGTGATTTGGTAAGCCCATTTCGAAGAGTTGTTGTTTCGGAAGAATTTGATCCAACTGAAGAGTGCGACAAATATGCTGACCCCCCTTATTATTCAAATTATAAATTGGTTAAAATTGTCACTCCTTATGGTGAAGAGATTAATTTTGATTTTGATGGTCCACTGGATGATTTCAATTATGTAACCAAAATTAACGCAGATCAAAAATTTTGCGGAAATCAAATAGTTTGTGCTCAAGTGTGGACTCACCAAGCTACAATTATTAAGAATAAAGTTATACATGAAATAGAAACACCCGATGAAAGCATCATTTTTACATATCATGGTTCAGTAACACCTGATATTGTTTATTTAAATGATTTATTTGGTAATTACATTTCAACAGCAGATTTTCATGCTCTACGGGTAGAAAAAATTGAAGTGTATAACAAACATACAGGTGCAATTATAAAACAATATTCTTTCAATTATGAGGAGCTAAGAGACAGATTTTATTTAAAACGAATTAACAACATATCATCGGATGGAGATTATAATTTGTATAGAAGTTTCGAGTATGGATATAATGATCCGGTTTATCCCCCCTACCAATCCTATTTTGATATTGATTATTTTGGATTTTGGAATGGACATGAGGGTACAAATGCAAATCATTTAATACCTTTAGGATATAGTGGAAATTGTCAAACAATTTATAATAGTGTTGATAGAACTGTTGATTTATCATCACTGGAAAAAGGGATATTAACAAAAATCGTTTTCCCATTAGGCAAAGTCATCAAATTTCAATACACAAACAAATCTGAGACTCCTGGTTATCCTACCCAAGGGACAAGATTTGCCGGTGGTTTAATCCTCGATGCAGTTGAATATTATGATGAAGACGGACTAAAAAATATAAAAAATTATGCCTATTCAAACCTTAAGGGATATGTGTTTAATGATATAGAATTAGATTTCTATTATGGTTTAGGTAACTATAAATATAGTAATCCTCGTATACCTTTTCAAAGAATTGGAGAGGGGTTTCAGCACTCAGGTGGTTCATTTTTGAACAAGTCACTATTGATTTTTTAAATAGTGATGAGTCAATTTCAAATGGTTCTGAGGAATATTATTTTGAAGGTGATGAAACAGGTATACTTTTAGGAAGCAGGTTAGTATCAAAAAGTATATACAATAATAACGGCCTGAAGGTTAAAAACATTGAGAATTCATATCTTGACCTTCCCAGTCTCCTTCATCAGTTTTTGGAATTCAAATAAATGACATTTCTTTTTATAACTCGAATGGAAATGAAGATGATTTCATTTTTGAAATGGATGGATGCACAATAGAACCCAGATATTTCTATCATAATCTTGACTTTCATAGATACGAAAAGGCTACGAAAGAGTTTTTTGAAACTCCAACAATGTGGAGATATGTTGAAAATAAATCAAGAATTGTGCATAACCAGGAAGGTTGGATAACTGACCTAGTAAAAAGTACTAGCGATGAAACCGAACAGATAATAAGTAAATTTCGATACACAAAATCATATACTGATGCCCCTTCAAGCCATCCCATTTTCACACTCAACGAGCGTAATATAATTAGAGTAATAGAAAAGCTCTGATTATTTAGTTAAGAATGAAGTTGAATACATCACAGGATCAACTTTTACAAGTATGATGTAAACGGGAATACAACTGAAGTTTACCAGCTAAACACTCAGAATCTAATTCCAGAAAACGAATTTATTTATGCACACTTCAACGGGGCCAACATGGTTTTTGATTCAAGATACAATCTTGAAATGCAATATGAATATGATAATAGTGGCAACCTGTTGGAGACTTTAAGTTCAACTGAGAATCCACTTTCCATTATTTGGAACAACAATGGATACCTACCTATTGCTAAAACTTATAATGCAAGATACGAGCAGACTGCATATTCAGATTTTGAATATGGAAATACAGGAAGATGGACAATAGATTATGGAAATACTATATCCCACTCAAGTGCTATTAGCGGAGACAAAGTTTTTCAATATATAAATGGGGACTATGGACCCTATGCCGTAGTTGAAACAGATCCGAATTGTAAATATGCACTGTCATTTTGGGCCGAAAATACTGGTAGTTTACCCTATCAAGTTGTAGGAAACAATATTATTCTTATTGATAGTTATCAAAGCCAACCCAATGAAAATAATTGGATCTTTTATGAATT
Source organism: Bacteroidales bacterium (assembly GCA_041393255.1). Taxonomy (GTDB): domain Bacteria; phylum Bacteroidota; class Bacteroidia; order Bacteroidales; family JAADJA01; genus JAADJA01. The sequence continues at coordinate 13,276 of JAWKKM010000061.1, forward strand.
TGTTTTCCAGCTGGTTGGTGGCAATACTATAGGAGTATTTAAGAATGGAGAATATATGCTTTTGGATAACCTAAAACTTTATCCGCAAAATGCGTTTATGGAAACCTATTATTATAATGACAAAAATGAGTTGGAAACCATTACAGATGCAAACGAACAATCAGTGTATTTTGAGTATGATAAGTTTGGACGATTAAAACTAAAACGGGATCAGGATAAAAACATTATTGAGAAAACGATCTATCACCTTCCCGATATAAACTAAATCCAATTAAGAATCTTCAATACTTTGATAAAATGAAAAAAATAGTTTTAACCATTTCCGGCCTTTTAGTTTTAATGATTTCAAACAGCCAGACATTTGATTATGGATATGTTGATAAAATAATTCCTAAGGATGAGGTAGTTGATGAAGCCCAATTATACTCTATCCCAAATATGCAAACGAGGACCTTCTTCAATGGCTTCGGACACAAAAAACAAGAAATATTTTTTGGACAATCTTCTTCCTTGCGCGATATAGTAAAATTCTATAAGTATGATGATTTTGGAAGATTATCTACCGACTATTTACCTTATGAAGATGAGACACAGGGATATATTGTCCCAGAACAAACAGCTATCACCAAGCAATCTTCTTTTTATTCAAATGCATTCAGGGTTGCTCATTCACAATACCCAAAATCATCCGTAGAATTTGACGGATCACCTTTAAACAGAATAAATAAATCCGGTAACCCTGGAGTATGGTGGCAATTGGATGAACACCCCGTTATTTTAAATGTCACAACCAATACTTCCAATGAAGTAAAAAAGTTTTGGCTTAATATGCAAAACAATACTCAATGGGGTTGGTCAGAGGGAACGTATTATGAGGTTGACATGCTATATGTTAAAGAAGTTAAAGATGAAGACAACCAAACAGAAATACAATATATAGACATTTTGGGAAGGATTGTACTTGCGGAAGTTCTCATGGAATCAGGAACAAGGGCAAGGACTTATTTCCTATATGATAACTTTAGCAGATTATCTTTAGTTATAAGTCCGGAAGGTTCCAAGATAGTTGATGAGTGGACAACTACGCAATGGCTGGATGAAGATTTTATTGATACTTGGTGCTATCAGTATAAATATGATGAACGGGGAAGGTTGACTTCAAAGAAAATACCAGGCAAAGCAATTACCAACTTTATTTATGATAAATTTGATAGAATAAGGATAATACAAGATGGAAACCTTGCCCCCGATAAATGGAGGTTTGTTAAATATGACCAACTAGGGAGAATTGTATTAACAGGTTTGTTTCAGCCTCAAATTTCAAAAAGTCTTGAAGATATGAGGGCTTACATTGAAAATTATGCCGATGGTATTACAACTTTTGAATTTGAACAATATTGTCATATATCCCAAACCAGCCCACATGGCTATACAAGTCAATCTGCACCGAATGGGGGGATTGAATATGAAATATTAATAGCTTATTATTATGATAGCTATGAATTTGCGACTGATGCCGGAATACAAAATCAATACTCTGAAATTTCAGGTTTTAATAATTCCCAGGCAATCAAAAACAGAGGGCAGGTAACAGGTTCAAAGAGAAAAATTCTAAATGGTGCTTATGATTACTTGTATTCTGTTGTTTTTTATAATAGGAAAGGTAATGTTATCCAGGAATATTTTCAAAACCATTTATATAAAGGTTTTGACCAATTCACTTATTCCTACAATTTTACAAATGACATAACAAAAATGCATCATTTGCATGGCGGAGTACATAATGGAATTGCAAATACATATGTTACAGATTATCGTGTTGAATATGATCACGCAGGAAGAATAAAAGAAATATTTCACCAATTTGAAAATCAATCTGAAATCTTAATGACCTCTTATGAATATAATGCGATAGGACAATTGGTTGCAAAAAATTTACATTCAGAGGATCAAGGTATTAATTTCTGGCAAAGTATTGATTATAAATACAACATTAGAGGTTGGCTTACAAAAATAAATGATGGTAATCTTGGTGATGATAATGGTATTATTGCAATGGATGAAAGCCTAAGCAATTTGGAAATGGTTTCTGCTATTAAAATAGATTCCATATCTTATTCACTTACATTGATTGAAGGCAGGCCCGGTAGAAATCAAATAATGATTGAAATTACAGGTATAAAAACTGTTAAGATTGCCGAGACAGAGAATCCTGAAAATGAAAGGGAAACTGAAAACAATGAAACTGAAATAATATATCTAAAAGAAGGAAGTTCAGATGATTATGAATCTTTTGTTACACTGTATCCTTTGGTTGGCAATACCTACTACATTGATTATGATCATTTACAATATCACGATACCTTATCTGCATTAGACTATTTTACCGTTATTCATAACTTCAACTTTAACCAGTTACAAGCACAAACTGTAAAAGATAGCTCCCAGTTGATATTAATTGACAATATGATTGTCAAACACTTGATGAATTCGATAGGTGTTAGCTACTTGAATGAATCAGGTGATGACCTTTTTGGCATGGACATATTATATAATTATGGGCCGGATGGCTTGGATGCCCCGAATTTATTTAACGGAAATATATCCGGAGTGCTGTGGAGATTAAAGGATGACAACCATACACGAGGTTACGGATATCAATACGATAGGATTAACAGGTTAATACATGCCAAATATGCTGAAAGATATGAAGATGGATCATGGAGCATTAATGAAGATCATTATTCAGTTGACATACCAGGCTACGACCTGAATGGTAACATTGATCAATTGATCAGAAACAGGGTAGACAATGATTCCCCTACAGTTATGGATGATTTGTCCTATAGTTATGAAGGCAATAAACTAATCCAGGCGAATGATGCGGTAACGACAGGAGGAGTATACAATGATTTCGACGATTTTGGAACAACAACTCCTGGAATAGACGAATATTACTATGATTATAATGGAAATATGATAGAAGATAAGAATAAAGGCATCTCCATTATATATAATCATTTGGATTTGCCTACAGAGATATATTTTGGATCAATGACCGATGGCAACAAATTGGAATATTTATACGATGCATTTGGAACAAAATTAAAAAAGCGAAAATATGTTTGGGGAAACCTTGAATCGGAAATTGTTTATGTGGGGAGTTTTACATATAATATGAATGGCTTGCAGAAAGTAATGACAGGAGAAGGAACAATGGAACCTAACACCAATGATGGCTACGATTATCATTATTTTCTGACCGACCATTTGGGAAACGTCCGGATTGAATTTAAGAAGGACGAAAACAGCGGAAATTTGGTAACTTTGCAAAAGAACCATTATTATCCTTTCGGGATGAAGTTTGACGGCTTTTTAAACAATAGTAATAAATACCTGTACAATGGAAAAGAATTGCAGGACGATGGTTTTAACCTGGATGGAATACCAGATACTGATCGCTGGCTGAATTGGCATGACTATGGCTGGCGTATGCAGGACCCACAACTAGGAAGATGGCATGCAATTGATCCGGCAGCTGAACTTTATTATAGTTATAGCCCACATAATTATGTTCGGAATAATCCTATTAACCTTTATGATGTAAATGGAATGTATGATGATGATGGGTATGATTACGACGATGAATACTATTATGGTGATCCTCCTGGCCCTCAGCATGCCCCTTATCATAGCAGAGATGGCGGGTGGGGACTGGATTGGAATGCAATTCATGAAGTAGTAAATAATATTACTGGATTTTTTGATGAACATATACTTTGGTCAGGTTTTGAAGATTATGATCCATATGATGATGAAAGGCAAAGCTATAGCAATCCGTTTACTATCCCAAATCCAGGAAGTGTAAATTTTGCAGATAAAGAGGAAAGAGAAAGATATTTGGATCGGGTTGGATTTGTTAGTGAACGGAATAAAAAATTAGCAAATGTTGTTAATGCTACAAGTGAATTGGTTGGTCATGGTTTACCTGGTTATGAAACAGCTAAAGGGCTTGCATATCTTGATCAAGGTGATTATAATTCAGCTATTTATCAACTACCCTGGGCTATTATTGAAATGGCTTCACTAAATGTAGTTGGAAGTATTAGATATGGAGCCGCTAAGGCAAGTACTAAAGGTTTTACTTACACTAAAACAGCAGCTAAGCATTTTGACGATATTGTAACTAAAGGTGCTAATAAAGGACAATTGGCAAGACCTTATATGAACTCTCCGTTGACTATTAAAGAGATAATGGCAACGGGTAAGGGAATACCTGATGCAACAG
>JAWKKM010000062.1:0-17174 GCA_041393255.1 Bacteroidales bacterium
CCAACTGCGGATTCCCGCATCGCAGTTCCGTGTCCTTCGGACAGGAACGCGCTCCGAAATCCGCCCCGACAACATGTACCAACCGTTACCCAACATAGTAAAAGAGAAAAGAACAATCAATATATAGGTGTAATGATGAGCTTAACTGATACCATAACCAAACTTGGTCACTATGCAAAAAAAGCCGCAAAAGCAGTTACAATGCCTGTAAACCTACTAATAGCAGGAGTTACACTTAGCACATTACTCTCTTTTCAAGAAGCTCAAGCTCAATATGATCCCCAAGGAGATACTATTTACGGAACGGGAATATTATCTACACAAAGTTTAGATAGCGGCTTACCAATTGAAAATGTTTTACTGACTTTACGTCCAGAAAGTATGGCAATGGTTACACCAGACACAACATACACATTCATAACAGATAATGAAGGATGGGCAATATTTGACAACCCAGGACTTCCAGTCTACATAGATTCAACAACAGGAATCAGAGATTTACTTAATCAAGAAACAAAAGTTCTCCCAAATTTTGGTAGTGAACTTAATGCATTCTTTCCTTCAATACAAAAGGGAACCATTGAAGTCTACAACATGAGCGGTCAACTCGTTCAAAAACAAGACTTTAACACAGATCACGAATATTTACAGTTTAATAACATGGCAGCTGGAATGTATGTGTATAACATTCGAACAGAAGACGGTATAGAACTTGGTGGGAAATTTGTTAAACAAAATGTTCCTCTAAAAGGTCCAGCTTCTCGTCCAGCAAGTAACGTTAGTTCAACATTCAAAAATACTCAAATGTACACAGCAACCTACTGGGCAAAGTGGGAACATCCAGATTATTATACAGACAGTACACTCATAACACTTGAAGATGGAAATAATGGCTTCATTAACTTATTTCTCACATCAAACATAACACCAATTCCTCAACACCAAGACATCGTTGGTTGGGCAAAAGACGGAGATAACAATCTTGCAATGTTAGCAGGAGTTACAGCAATATTATACAACCAAACATTAAACCAAACAACAACACTAACAACAGGAACTGATGGGAAATATTCATTCGAAGATGTGCCTACAGGTAGTGTTTGCTTCATCAGTGTTGGTGGAGTTAGCGGAATGTATTCATTTAACGACATAGAATATACAGTACCTAACACAATCAGTTCTATGAACGACACCATTATGGATCTTGCAAGCGCAGTTCTTCAAGATTATCATCCAGACATTCAACAATTCAATAGCCTAATACAACAAACAGGTCACGGAACACTATCCCAGACAAGATACTATTGGTTTGATGCTTCAGTACCAACAGCAGACATACCAACATACAACAGCCAATTTGCTCAATTGGATGCTATGGGAAATAATTATATTCATGCGCAGACCACAGACGAAAGTCAAGCGCACATTAAAATCTACGACGGAGCATATAACACAAGCACCAATAGTAATGTTCAATTCGAGACTCCGTTTGGAACATACGCCCCTGCAACAATTGCATATATGACAATTCATCCTGGAGATCTTGGTTCTATAGGTCACGAACTCTATCAAGCTGATGGAAAAAACCAATGTAGTGATGATGGAATTTTAGGGTCTAATCCTCCTCCAACAGGCCCTACAGCTCAAGATCTTGCAATAGCTGAATTCGAAATGAATTATTGGGTTAACTTCGTCTATGGAAGCGAAGAAACATACTTTGACTTAAACAAAATGGATGAAACACTACAAAGTAAATCTCCACAATACTCAAAAAGCAATTCTTCAACTAGCTTTGGCGATATGGAAGTCAATTATAGCAGTAAATAATAAGAACAACAGATACCTGAAATTTCTCTTAATAAATCTTTGCCAGAATTTTCCAACATAGTTTCGAAAATTCTTCAAGCAGAAATATAAGGCTTCTAAATTATAAGTTTTCCAAAGAGAAGTAAAATGGTCTTTGTTGGAAAAGCAATAACAAGAATCAAAAATTGGACGAAAAACTTAAATAGAAGTTATTATATATACTTATATAACATGACTTCAGAACTAGTACACAACCCAACATTGGAATCCATTCTTATGGTTGAAGAAACTATCAAGAATTCAGATAACAATTTGGGCAAATATCAGTTATGGAAGAAATTACCTAAAAAAATGATGTACCAGACGTTTCAAGTAATACTTGCTTACCTTAATTTACTCTGGAAAGATTCTTCTTGATATAACTTCCAATATTGATCGTTTGCTGGATCAAAAGGAGTATCGCAACCATATTGTAAGTTTCCTGCAAATCCTTGATCACAAACGTCTTAAAGAAAGGAAATAGAAACTACGTTGGGTAATAAATAGGACTCTGAGCGGTCTGCAAGACCCAGCGAGGAGCCGGTGTTGAACTACATCCCATACCACGGTACTGGAGTCGTATTTTTCTATGCACTTAATGAGGGTTTTGGATATTTGCGGGAGATGAACAGGCTAACCGTAATTTGAAATGATGCAGATTGTTGAGCTTTTTGAGATTCTGTTTTCTGACGGGTTCGTTAAAAACAGAAGTCAAGATGTCTTTTTATTCGCATACAGGCATACTGAACTGGTTGACTTGATTAGGACATAATTTTAATCCTGGTTGGAGAAAATCCTGACCTGGCCGAACAATTATCCATTGAAACTGAATTGGACGACTTGCTGCTTCCATATAAAATTGATGTGGCTATTTTTCATCATATCAACAACAATGATTTGAGGGATCATATTAACCGGCAAGGAACTGTTTTTTATGAGAATATTAAGGTGTGATTGGAAGTATTTACAATTCGTTCAATCAATCCTGCAAAAGCATTGATTCAGGCACCATTTCCGATCCGGTCATCAATAAACAAACTCCCCAAATTCCGACCGGATCGTCACTTGCTTGTGATTGGCATTTTTGCAATGTCCAATGACTTGTGCCCCGATTCCAAAGGATTTTGAAATCTGAATAATATCCTCTGAAATGCTTTCCGGGACATACAACTCCATGCGATGGCCCATGTTGAATATCCGGTACATTCTTTCCAGTTTGTTCCTGATTCTTCCCGGATTAGTTTAAATAAAGGGGGTAAAGGAAAGAGATTATCCTTTACTACTTCAATGTTTTCAATGAAATGCAAAACCTTTGTCTGGGCACCGCCACTGCAATGGATTATGCCATGAATTAATGGCCTGAACTCCTTCAGGACATTTTTGATTACCGGCGCATAGGTCCGGGTAGGGGAGAGCACCAGTTTCCCGACATCCATTCCTTCAATTTCGGAAGGCCCGGTTAATTTTCTGCTTCCTGAGTAGATCAGTTCAGCAGGAATTTGCGGGTCAAAGCTTTCGGGATATTTTTTAGCGAGGAGTTTTTCAAAAACATCGTGCCTTGCCGAAGTCAGGCCATTGCTCCCCATTCCTCCGTTGTATTCCTTTTCGTATGAGGCCTGTCCGCAGGATGCCAGCCCAATGATAACATCCCCATCCTGTATGTTGTTATCAATAACCTCGCTTCGTTTCAGCCGCGCAGTAACTGTAGAGTCAACAATGATCGTTCGCACCAGGTCTCCAACATCGGCTGTTTCTCCTCCCGTTGAATGGATTCCAATTCCCCGGTCACGCATTTCCTGAAGGAATTCTTCCGTACCATTGATAAGAGCGGATATTACCTCACCCGGAACCAGGTTTTTATTTCTTCCGATCGTAGAGGAGAGCAGGATTGAATCCGTTGCACCCACACAAATCAGGTCGTCGAGGTTCATCACGATGGCATCCTGGGCTATTCCTTTCCACACCGATAAGTCACCGGTTTCTTTCCAGTACATATAGGCCAGTGATGACTTGGTACCTGCTCCATCAGCATGCATGATATTGCAATGATCATCCTGCCCACCCAGAATATCCGGCACTATTTTACAAAAGGAATTGGGGAATAAACCTTTGTCAACGTTTTTGATCGCAGCATGCACATCTTCTTTTGAAGCTGAGACACCGCGCAAATTATATCTTGAATTTTCCGGCATTTGTTAACATGAAACATCCAATAAAACATTCTTCAATTGGAGAATATTCTATTTGAAATGAAAAAAGGATTGTTGATTTATTTTTCAAAGATCAGTTTGTTGTTCTCTTCATCAATCTTATATTTTCCAATCAACGAAAAGGTCGGCTCATCCAACAGGAATCCGCTGGCTAATTTGTGGTCAACGGTAACTTCAATCATTGAGATCTCGTGTTTACCAATTTTAAATTCTTCGATCAGAAAAACAGCTTTATCCATGATCGTCGAGTTGGCAAGCACTTCACTGGCTTCACCGGCAAAGTCGTCTTTACTAATGGCTCCGTCGCGCAGCAGGTTCAAGGCATTGTCAAGCGAAATAACAGGCCCCCTGGTTTTTTTATCAAGGTAAAAGTCAATGGGGTATCCATTTACTTCGCATCTTGCCCCAAAGCGGCCATCACTGTCTTTTTTAAGGGTAACGAAATCCACTTCCTTTTCCGGGCTAACAACAATATCAATGGTTGGAGATACCACATCGGCAATTTTCTCTTTGGGGACAAAATCGTTTCTGAGAACACTAAATTCTGTCCTTCTGTTTAATTGGTGCGCTAATTCCTTAATATTATTATCATCGAGAGAGTTGATATACGCCTCATTGATTACTGTTCCTGAATCTAAAACCAGCACACCATTCAGGTAATAGTTTTTGTCAAGCTGCCTTGGAACCCGCTCGCCATAGCCTTTTGCCACCAGCCTGTCAGGATCAATTCCGCGCAGGATAAGATAGTCAACGGCGGATTGTGCACGTTTTTGTGAAAGGATATCATTCCGTTCATCCGAGTCCCTGATGTCGGTATGGGATGCAAGCTCAACAACCAGGGTTGGGTTTTCATCCAGTGTTTGAATCAATCCCTGCAATGAATCCTGGTATTGCGGTTTTAAATCCCACTTTGCAAGGTCGTATAAAATTTCAGGTAATACGATAGGTTTTTTGGGGATTGGTTCAATAATAAAGTCCTGTTCAAAATCTTTACTTCTTTCAACACCGACGGTTGTAATGGCGCCCTTTGTGCTGAAATAGCCTTCCTTTGAAACGGTAAGTTCATAAGTTGTTTTGGGAGCAACCTGGTCTTTTCCAAATTCATACCTTCCGATACTGTTGGTTTGTTTTTCGATTGCCGAGCCATCCGAGCCCACCATTCTGACAGTAGCCCCTTCGACAAACTGCAACGTTCTGTCGTCTTTTACAACACCTGACAGGGTAAACTCAAGAGGAGGCACAATGAAATACCAAATATCATCTCCACCTTTTCCGCGGATTTCATAAATTTCTTTTCTGTTTGAACAGAAAAAACCTTCTTCTTCCGAATTCGGGTTGAAAATAATTCCGAAGTCATCTGCGTTCGTGTTGAGCGGAAATCCCGGATTTACAGGAACACCCCACGATTCTCCATTCCATGTTGATTTATAAATATCCAGCCCACCCATTCCGATGTGACCTTCTGAAGCAAAATACAGGACCGTGTCGTTTCTGATAAAAGGAAATCCTTCGTTGTCCATGGTGTTGATCGTCGGGCCCACATTTTTTGGCCTTCCAAATTCCTCATCAAAAGAATCGCGGGTAGCATACCAGATATCCGTTCCGCCATATCCATGCTCAAAGTCGGCAGTGAAATAAATGGTAAGTTCATCTTCGCTTAAGCTCGGGTGCAGAATCCGGGAAGTACTGTCCCCTCCGAGGTCAATAATTTCCGGGTCGCCATAAGTTCTGCCGGTTCTTTTGGATTTGTAAATGTGACAACCCGATTCTTTGTTTTTTTCATTTCCGCAACGGGCAAAATAAAGCGTTGTAAACATGGAGTTCATCATCGGGCTTCCTTCGTTGGTGGCGGTATTTATCTTTTCATCGCTTTCCAGCAGGTCGGGAACACTCCATTCGCCCTTTCTGTCCTGGCGTGTGTAAAAAAGGTCGGTGAAATTTGCCCCAGTCCATTCATCGGAGTCCTTCCCTGTAGAACCTTCCCGGTTAGAAGTGAAAATTAATGCATTGTAATTGTCATCGGAATAACAAGGATTAAAATCATCCTCTCTGGTATTAACGTCTTTAAGGTTTTCAATCTGATGATTGGTCGGATTTTCAACTTAGTTTTGCTGCATGGTGCACGATTTCAAACCATCCGGCCCACGGGGATACATCGGTTTCAGTTTGATGTATTCTTCAAATTGAGGTATTGCTTCATCATACTTTTGGTTAATCTTCAGCATGTTGGCATAATGCAATAAAGCGAGGGGTTCTTTCTTGTAATAACCATTTCTGACAAGGCTCTTATAAGTTGGTTCAGCACGTTTAGTGTTGTTCATAAGGCGGTAACACTCCGCCATTTGAAACCGAATCCTGTCCTTTTCATCTTTGTCCTTTACCTTGGCATAGGCTTTCTTGTATTTATCAACTGCTGTCGAATACTTAAAGTCTTCAAAATCACGATCGGCTGCATCGGTGACGCTTCTCTGGGCATGCAAACTGATGGATAAGATTAATCCAATAAATAATAGTCCAAAATTAAACTTCATATTTTAGGTGTTCTGTATTTTTTCTTGCGCAAAGATAATGATTCCGTATTGTAACGGAATAGTTAATTGATTATTTTATAATAAATAACCCATCCCAGCGGCTAATGTTTTAACTTTTGGCTTGTCATTTTCGCAGGGAGTTGCTGATTATTTCTTTTTGATAATAAATAAAATAATGATTAGCATGATTACAAGGATACTTACCAGTATTAACGCTGTTCTTAATATACTGAGGTGCTTCAATTGTTCCTGGACCGTAGGCTCTGAAATTATTGTTTTCACCCGCGGGTTTTCGATGTTGCCAATAGACAGCGAATCCTTCAGACTTGCAAATAAGTCGAGGTATGTGGCAGCACTGTCAAACTCTCCGGATGAGGAATAAGCCATTGTCAATTGTTTGTAATTTGCCAGTATCTCGGCTTGAGCTCCGATGTCTTTTGAAATGCCGAGGCTGAGATAGAAATAATCCATTGCAGATTTGAAATTTCCCTTCTCCATAAGATTTTCTCCAATTAAGGTAAAAGTTTCAGCAATACCTCTTTGATCCTCCAATTCTTCGCTCATTTTCAGGGATTGAAAATAATAATCAATTGCCAGGTCGAAATTTCTTTGCTTTTCATGAATCTTACCAATGTGTTTCAGCGTTGACGACTTTCCTGTTTTATCGCCAATTTCATCCCGGAGGACTAAGGCTTTGTTGAAGTATTTTAGTGAAACTTCAAGCTGGTTCATCAGCAGGTAGTTCGAGCCGAGATTGTTCAAACCCATTGCCTCTTCGTGTTTGTTTTCGTATTTCTTACTGAGCCGGATTACGTCTTCATTAATTTCGATGGCTATTTCATATTTCCCCTGTAACTCATAAATTGCAGCTATGTTAATTAAACACGACACTTTCTCTTTTTCGTCATTCAGCTCATCATAGAGATCTGCACTTAAATTGAAGTGGATAAGGCTTTCTTCATATTGTCCCAAATAGTAATAAATACTCGCTATGTTATTGTAGGAAATAGCCATGCCATCCCGGTCGTTTTGTTCTATTTCAATGGCAATTGACTCCATAAACAAATCAAGAGCCTCCTGATATTTACCCTGGTATTCATAGATTAAGCCTATATTGTTGTTGCAATTGGCGATTCCATCAACGTAATTTATTGATTTGAATATTTCCACGGCTTCGAAATATTTTTCTATTGCTTTATCATAATCGCCTTTAAACAAATGAATGTTTCCAATGTTGTTAAGTGCTGCACCTTTTCCTTTTAAGTAATTTGCTTCATTCGCCAGATCATATGCCTGCAGGGCTATAGTGTAGGCTAATTCCCGGTCGGAATACCAATAGTCAGTACACTTTCGGTTGAGGCTGTCAACAACAGGCTTTACTTCCAGGGCAGCTTCTTGTCCTGATCCAGAAAAAAAGAAAAGCTGAAAAATGAACAGTAGCAGCCGGGTCAATATTGATTTCATTCTCATGATGTTATTTTGTGTCTTCAAGGGTTAAATAAGGTTCGATTTTTTGATACAATTCTTCATAGATCAATTTAGCATTTTTTACCTGGTTCAATTCCGTAAAGCTTCCTATTTCTGAACGGTATGTTATTATTGATTTGGCAAGATAGAACTCAATATACGGATGCCTGATCATTTCCTTGATGGTAGCATTATTAATATTGATTTTGTTTAACAGTGTATCGCCAACAATCAAATGGTCAGCAATTCCGGAAAAACGGGTACTGTCCATTCCATAAACTTCCATTAGCTGGCTGGTGGAATAATATCCGCCTAACATTTCCCGGTATTTTACAATTCTTCTGGCAAAGGATGGCCCGATTCCGCTCAGCTGCTGAAAGTCAAGTGTATCGGCTGTATTGATATCAATGTATGTTTTATTGCTTTCCGCTAGTTGAAATTTTATAGTAGAAGAATCCTGAACAATGAGAATATAGGGTTCAAGTAACTCATACTCCTGATCAGTGATGGTGTAAATCTTTTTCAAATCTTCATTTCTGAAAAATACCCCTCCTGAATTTCTGTAATTAATAATTGCATGAATGGTATTTTCTTTTAAACCTAATTTTTTCCCCATCTCTTTTGTCATTTCATTGGGATCAAACGAAAATGGAGTGAGTTCCTGAAAACCTGCCTGCGGGCCGATGACTTCTTCTGCATAGACTTGCTTTATTCTTACAAAAGGTTCCAATACTTCATACTCTTCATCGCTGATGGTGTAAATTTTTGCCAGGTCTTCCTTCTTCCTGAATTTACCACCACTTTTTTCGTAATTCTTGATTGTTTCAATTTGCTTATCATTCAATCCCAAATTTTTCCATACTTCAACCGGCAATTGATTGGGATCAAATTCGAAGGGATGCAAATGGGAAGTACCTTTAGGCTTTATTTTATTGGTTTCATAACTATTTTTAACGGAGTCTTGTATTTCTTTAACCCGGTTCTCGAATGCTTCAATTTCCTTTTGAAATTGAGAGAAATCAACATTCGGCCGGAGTAAGATCATGGGAAGAAAAATGTTTAGCACGATTAAAAATATAAGTATGGCCATCAAAACAACAACTCCCCGCTGTTCAATTTTACTGAATGCAAAATAATCCTTAATTTGTTTGTTCCAGTTTGTCACAGGCCAATAATCGAGAAATTATTGTAAAGATAGGATATTTTGTGGAATACAAATTATAATTTTGATCGCAGTTTGTAAAATCATATATCTATGAAATCAAATGTATTTTATTTAATGGCATTATTGGGGTTGTTTATCATCCTGTTAAGTTTTTCTGGTTGTACTCATCAGCATGGGCACTTACCTGCCAAAAGGGTTATTTTAATTGGTATTGATGGTGTTGGTGTGCAGGACTTGCAGCAAGCCATGACACCAAACCTGGATTCAATCATTGGCATCGGGGCATTATCCCTCACTACCCGCGGTGTAATGCCTACTGTAAGCGGACCAAACTGGAGTTCGCATTTACTTGGTGCCGGCCCTGAGCAGCATGGCATCACAAGCAATGGATGGACGGTGGATAATCACAGTGTAAAACCCACGATTACCGATAAAAATGGTTACTTCCCCTCGGTTTTTAATTTAATTAAAGAACAAATGCCGGCATCCAAAACTGCCATGTTTTATGATTGGGATGCTCTTATAAACTATTACAATCCAGCGTATATTGACAAACTTGAATATTCCGGGAACTATATACAAACTTTTGAAATGGCTACTTCATGGATAATTGAGAACAATCCGGCCTTTACTTTTCTCTACATTGGAGAGCCTGACGAAATGGGGCATGAACATCAATGGCATTCACCCGAATACATTGAATCTATAGAAAAAGTAGACCAGGCATTAGGTAATTTTTTTCTTGCTTTAAAAAAGAACGGGCTGTTTGAAGAAACACACTTCATTATTGTTACCGATCATGGCGGTGTTGGATACGGCCATGGTGGCCTTTCGATGGATGAAATTGAAATACCATGGATAATCTCAGGGCCAGGTGTAATCAGAAATAAAATAATTGAGCAACCCAACAATGTATTTAACACAGCATCTACAATTGCTTATCTTTTTAGTCTTGACCAGCCTGTTGGCTGGATAGGAAAGCCGGTTTATGGTGCGTTTATATCGGAGAAGGAATTTGCCGGCGAAAACATAAATTCCTATGTTCCCCAACCTTTTTTCTCCATCAGATCAGGTTTATACACCGAATATCAAATTGTTGAGCTCAGTATTGGCGACCCATCAACAGAAATACGGTTTGAAACAAACGGGAATCCACCCACTCAACTTTCTAATTTATACAAAAGCCCAATTTACCTTCAGCGTAAAAATGCAATTGTGCTGCGGGATTTAAAAATGGTTTCCAAGAGCAGGCTTTCAAAATTGGATTTTAGAGTGGTATTGGATATTGAAGAACTCGAATTAAAATATGGGCCGAGTGAAAAATATTACGGTAAAGGGATATCAACACTCAGTGATTTGATTGTCGGATCGAATGATTTTAAAGATGGTGAATGGCTGGGGTTTGAAGGTGATAACCTGGAAGCTGAACTGGGTTTTGAAAAAATTCAGGACATAAACAAAATAGCACTTGGATGTTTGAACCTGCCCGGCTCCTGGATTTTCCTTCCGAAACAAATTGGTGTATTTGCTTCTGTTGATGGACGGAAATACATTGAAATCGGCCGGAAAGAAAAGTCTGAGATTTATACACATGCTATTACCGGCCGAAACGAAATCGAAATACCCTTAACCCGAAGTAAAGCCAAATACCTTAAGATCATAGCCCAAAATGAAGGAGTCTGCCCCAATGGCCATCCCGGGGAAGGAAAAAAAGCATGGTTATTTATTGATGAGATTATCCTTGAGAACAATTAGATTTCACTATTGAATCCATATTCATAAAGATGGTAAATATTAATTGTCCCCAATTTAAGGCACAATGGGAAAAAAATCTGGAAAAACCAAAGGACAATAAGCCGTTTACTCCGCTTTGTCTTTACAACCGATAAATACTAGTATACTAAAGATAGCAAATAACAAAAAAGTATTTGCAAACCAAAACCAGTTTGAGAACCGGACAACACCTAAAAATTCTCCGGTAAAGAAACCGATTGTGCCAAATATCATAAATAATGCGGCCAATCCGCCGAAGAATAGCCCTGTATACTTACAAATCAAATGTAGTTTCATCTCGTTTTAATTTTGAATGAGGCACCAAATATAATAAATAATCATCTATTAGAGCAAATCCCTGATAATTTATAACATTAAAGGATGAGCTGTTTTACTCTTCCAATTCCGTGCCTTCTTTTTTCATTGAATACTTAACTTCAAACACAGGCGGGCTGCCCATGTTCTTTGGGGCATCCGGATTGGATACTGATACTTTGATCTGCGTGGAATCATTAAGCTCCTTCAAATACCGTTCAATGTTTTGCCTGCGCGTTTTTGCGTAAAGGTTAGCAATGGAATCAATCCATAAAGGTTCAGCGATTGACAAACAGGCTTTCCCGATTGCTAATGAGTCACTGCCAGGTTGTGAATAAACAAACTCTGAAAACTCCTTTTGGTCGTTCAGGTAATCTTTATTTGTTTTTGAATTGAATTCAATTCCAATTTTGGCTATGGCAATTTGTTCCTTCTCTTTTTGCCGATCATTGAAATAAACCAATTCAATATCAAGCCCATCCTTTTTCAGCTCCAATTCTAAAAGCAAATCCAATTGCTTCATTCTTTGTGCTGAAAGGGTGGTATCGCCATAGGGAAACTCGATTTTTTCAATATCTTTTGGATCAACACTGATCAAACCAGCAAGAAAAGTAAAGGGTGCTGCCGCTACTTTAACGATCAGGTTCTTAAACGTGTTCCAAACAATTTTGCCGACGCTGACCTGAGGATCGTTTAAATCACCTCTGACCGGTACATTAAGATCAATAACACCATGTCGGTCTTTCAACAGAAACAAGGCGAATTTTATGGGAAGGTTGTGTATGCCGCCTCTTTTATCCCCAAGTTCGACATGTTCGATGATCAATTTATTCTCACTGATCAGTTGTCCATCTTTAATCGCTGTCTCCGATTTGTAATACATATCACCATAAACAATGGGAAATCCCATATAATGCCTCGAATAGATATTCAGGTCGCTAAGTTGAAAATCGGTAATCACATAATTCAGATTAATATCCATGGGGTTGGAAGGGTTAATTCCAACTTCGGCCTTTAGGGTACCCGGTCGTTTAATACCATTTGAGCATAAAGATCTATCCAGTCCGATGTACTCTTTATGCTGTCGGTATCCATGTCAATTTCGCTTAAATGGTAATTAAAGGCTGTCCGGTGAGGTTGTCAGTAGCAATCAATTTCGCCTTTGATAATTTGCATAAAATTAACGGCATAATAAACGGGATATGGATCCTGTGAATCGATGGTATCCTCAGTTATCACGGTTGTTTGGGTTGAATCGGGATATTCATTTTGGCCAATGAATATCTCCGACAAATTGTTGGATGAAGAGTCGAGTTCAAAATAAACATAAGGTTTTGTGATAATCAGAGAATCAATAATGAACAGGTTATTTACATCTGCTTTCTGAATGATGCATTCCAGTTTATCCATTCCCATAAATCTTTTGTCATTGCGATCCTCCATTGTAAAATCAAGCACTTCTGCATAGCCTGAGATCAATGATTCTTCAGGCACAAGGATATTTCCCTCTATGAATATTTGAGAATTCAGCGACCATCAATATCATTGATGTTAATGTAACTCGCTGCGTATTCTTTAAAGGCATTCGGAATAGCCTGTGGTGCATGTTATCAGCTTCAAAATCCCCCGAATGGGATCACCATTAATGGAAGATTCAAAATAACCTTCATTTTTAAATGCAAACCGCAGGCCCGCCTCACTTTTATCTTCCCCTTGGTTCCAGCCAATAAAGGGTATGAAAAATGAAATGTCGTTCAACAAGGTGATTTTGTCAATAGCGCGGTCGTCAAAAATAAACTCTGCACCCTTTAATTCAATATTGGATAATTGAAATCGAAAGGGTTCGTTTGGCGGTTGAATCGGCAAGGGTTGTGTCCTGATCGTTGATATGGAAAGCTCTCTGGAGTCGTCAAAATTGAAAGTGGAGTCGTATTGGATAACATTTGTCATAAGCCCCTTCAAATAAAAGGCTCTCTCCGTCACAAACTCATCAGCAAAAAACCGAAAGGGTTCTAAGTTTACAATAAGCGTGTCAAACGACACAAAAACATCTTTTTCATTGGCTTCATACATTTTAAAATCAGTAATTTTAATTATTCTTTAAAAAAAAAGAAATAATTCAGCTTCAACTTGTCCATCTCGAATTTGTCTTCCAACCAACTCTTTGCTATGATTTATTGCATATCTTTTTGCAATTCCGGGAAGCAGAATCAAAGTAAGCATATAAACACAGGATGGAAACCCAAAACCAGATGATAATTTTTTTCTTCATTAGTATGTTTAATATGTAACCGAAATCGGCACAAAAAAAGGTTGGCTTAAATACCCAATGTCAAGAATTATTCGGGCCACCTTTTTAGAATTGATTATTTACTTTTTTGAACCTCCAAACAAATTGTACAGGAGCGCTCCTAGGATACCCCCGACGATGGGAGCCAACCAGAACAGCCAAAGTTGTTGGATGGCCCAGCCACCGGCAAAAAGGGCAACACCTGTGCTGCGCGCCGGATTAACGGAAGTATTGGTTACTGGTATACTGATCAAATGGATCAATGTTAGAGCCAATCCAATTGCCAGTGGCGCAAAACCTGCCGGTGCTTTCTTATCCGTGGCTCCCATAATAACCATTAGAAACATGGCTGTCAAGACAACTTCTGCAATAAGTGCTGAAAGCATTGAATAACCACCGGGCGAATGTTCTCCGTATCCGTTTGAGGCAAACCCTCCGGCTAAAGAGAATCCTTCCTTGCCACTGGCAATAAGGTATAAAACCAGTCCGGCGAAAAGAGCTCCCAATACCTGTGCTACTATATAGGGGATTAAATCTTTGCCATCAAATCGTTTGCCGGCCCATAGGCCAAATGAAATTGCAGGATTGAAATGCCCTCCGGATATATGCCCCACAGCATAAGCCATGGTTACTACTGTTAATCCAAATGCCAGGGCTACACCGGCAAAACCAATTCCAAGTTCCGGAAATCCTGCAGCTAATACAGCACTTCCACAACCGCCGAATACAAGCCAAAAAGTCCCGAAGAATTCGGCAGCAGTTTTTTTAAAGAGTCCGTTCATTTTTTTCGATTTTAGTGATTAATTGGATAAAAATACAAAATTAATGCAATGAATAAGATAATTCCAAGTTGATACCGTAATCTGTAGTTGATGCGTCGGTTGAAGCCGGTTTGCTATCGTAAGTGTAATAAAAACTGAAACCAACTTTAAAATTATCACTGAAAATACTCACCTTAGGGTTGAGGTTGAAAACCGATCTGTACCTGGGGCTATTGGTAATGTAGGGTAAAAAACTGATATTGGCATCCACCCAAACCTTGGGTTGGGTATATTTAAATACTTTCCAGACTACCTGAATGATTCCTGCAAGATCATTGGTGATGTTGCTTTCGTCATAAGGTATTTCACGGTTAAGGCTTAAACCGGCGCCCGTATAAAGCCTGTTCCAATTGTTGTATGAAATATCCCTCAAGCCTATCACATTCAAACCAAGCCTGAGCCGGGTTCCCAATTCGGAGTTTTGATCGGCTCCGATAGCAACTTCGGTTGACCAATTGTTTTTGAGTAATCGTTGCCATGCAAAGTTAATATCCGTTTTGGATGAGCTAATGGTATCTGCCTGGATTGTATTGTTGTCATCCCATGAGAATTCATAATAGGATTTCCTTTTTCGGTAGCTGAGATTGCCTGAAAAAGCGATGGTCCCGACATTGCTTCCTTTTGAGAAATTGGCTCCCAGGCTGAAGTTGCCGCTAGTCCTCGACCAGAAGCTTTTTCGGAGGGGATAGATTTCAACTATTTCCTCAAGGTGAACAAGTGTTTTTCCGTTTGTAACAACGATGTTGACCATTCGGGGGATGTTGGAGGTGTCGAAAGAACCAAAATAGATGAATCCATTGTACATTTTAATTTCAAATAATTTGTCCGATTTAATGGTCTTTATTTTCGGTTCCTCAACGCTGATGGTACCCATTCCGTCCATTTTCCAGGTTGCTACACCATATACCAGTTTTTTTAAATCTCCTGTAAGTACATTGCCATTAATGTGAATGATGGTGTCGGTTTTTTGGGCAATTCCTGCATGCACAAGAACGAAAAGCGAAATAAAGAATAAAATGGTATGTATACTTATTCTGTTCAAATGAGTGCAGGTTGATGAAGAGGCAAATTTAAATAATAATTTAATCAGTACTGAATTGTGATTGATGAATGAAAAACAATATGACAATGCCTTATCGTTGCGGAAAGGGGGCAGTTTATGGACCGCGGGCCCGGGTAAACCGGCCTTTTTCGTCAAGGTTTTATGCTTATTTTCTGCGGGATAAGGGAATAAGGGTATAAGGGTAAAATGAGGGTGTAATGGCACAAGTTGGCTTTACTTATTGCTTGCACTTATAGTAATGCGCAAATCGGGCAGTTGCTGACCGGTATTAATTGATAAATGCGGGTATCCGGACACTGGGTAAGGTGGCCATGAGGCTATGCTGAGACAGGGGTGTTTTTTCGGGTATGAATGTTTTTAGCCAATCCTCTTCGCTTGTTTTAATGGTGCGGTTCATGGAGATAAAAACTGATTTTT
Organism: Bacteroidales bacterium; assembly: GCA_041393255.1. Taxonomy (GTDB): domain Bacteria; phylum Bacteroidota; class Bacteroidia; order Bacteroidales; family JAADJA01; genus JAADJA01. Next base: position 15,898 of record JAWKKM010000062.1, read on the forward strand.
TAAAGGAATATTTTATTTGAACAAGGGCCGCAAATGGCTTTCTTCTTATCCATCTTTTATTTATTATATTTTCTTAACAGAACTGGCGGGTCATTGTTTCTTATCCAAATCATCCGCTGTAATAATTCTATTCGTAAATGAATTGATTGTCAATCTTACATTCCTTTTTTCATTGGTGATATAGATGTTTTTTCCTTTTTTTTCAAATCCTGGTTCATGTGTTTCCCTGATAATCGAATGAATCATTTTCTCTATATCATCTTTTGAAAAATTTAAACTTAATTTTTTATTTATTCTCACATAAACAAGATCCGTATAACAAATTTTTCTTCCAATATTTCGTTTTTATAATGCGTCATAATTCTGATTAATATCAAGGGCTTAGAAAGACATAAACCATGTTCTGTTAGCAGCCACGACAGTTGTTCTAAAAATCTATTTTAACTCTCCACGGGTCCCACTTTTAGAAACTCTCAAATATTCCTAACAAAATACCTTCTTGTTTGAATAGGATTATTAGACTGTCTGACGGTAAATTGTATGATTAGTAGCAAATTGCAGGCTTCTTTCCTGTCGAACCGCTGCGCAGTTTGAGCGAGAAACAAACTTTAATATTTATTACATTGTCTGTCATTATTATACAAGATTTTAAGCTTTCGTGCTTTGTTTATGTTTCTTTTATTTTATAGTTAATGTGCTCTTTGAATCCGAAGTCATACCCTTTTGTATATTTAACTGCATTTTCAGGGCACACATTGACGCATTGTTGGCATGATATACATTCCGACGACAAAACTCTTTGGCTATCATTCATATAATTTAACAACTTAATATTCATTGGGCAATTTTCTTCACAAAGACCGCATTCAATGCAGTTATCTTTATCTATTTTAATTTTCCATATGGAAAAACGTGAACCTATTTTCATTAAAACAGGTATTGGGCATACATATTTACAGAATGCTCTATTGTCCTTAAAAACGAATGTTAAAATTATTGCAATTAAAAAATAGGCTAAATTTCCAATTATCAGCCAGTTCAATTCAACTTCAGAATGATTATCAAAGTCTTTCGTTTCAAAGCCATACCACATAATTAAAACGAATGCTGATATTAAAATGAAATGTATATAACGAAAAATCCCCCAATACTTTAATCTCCCATCTTTAGGTTTCATCCAAGGAAAGAAATCCAGAACCATTGTTGTCCAGCAAGCCCAGCTACACCATCCCCTTCCAAAAAGTAAAGTTCCACCAATTTTGGCAATCAGATAATGT
>JAWKKM010000063.1:0-16666 GCA_041393255.1 Bacteroidales bacterium
ATTTAAAAGTAAATGGCAAATTAACTGTTTCGGTATAATCACTCACAAAGGGAATATTCAGCTGCGTACCGATCCCCTCTATTTCATACCAGCTGTAAATCGGAGTTTCTTCGTAAAATGAATCATCGCTCGAATAAGCATAATAGCCATAGGCATCAGGCCCTGAGTAATCCGTTGGAATCGGAAGGCCAACCGGAAGCTCAATATCATGAAGAACCTGATAAGGATAGTTTCCGTTCTCTGTATAAAGTTTAAGCGTAAAACCTGCCATGTAGTTTGTCGGACACGATGCATCAATGCTAACAATGTAATAGTCCTCAAAATTTTTAGTAACACTGCCCATGTTTGTCGTTCCATATGTTCCAACAGCATCCTCAATGGTGATATACGGGTCGTTGCTTGATAACTCACTCATTACATCAGGTGCATTGTCTTCACCTTCATTTTCAATGGAAAAAACCAATCGTACCATTTCACCCGGATCCATTTTAAAGTTCATGGGCGTGCTTTCATCAAAAACAACAAAATTGTTGTACATCAATCTGCATCCCATTACTTCTGTTTCGAAATCGTAATCCCAGGAGCTGGTTGAGCTGGAAACATGGAGGTTAAGGGTAATGACTTCACCTACCGGGCACTCAGGTTTGATAAAAAACTGAAAGGGATCACCCGTATTTGAATTTCCGGGTGTAAGGTTTCCAAAATCAACCGGATCGGTGGTAACAATCTCTACATAATCATTACTTTCTGTTGACAATGTTGCTTCTATATTATTGGAAGCAATTGTTCCCCAATTTTTAAGTGTAAAGGTAATGTTACAGTTTTCATTAGGATTAATGAGGCCATCGGTATTCCCATCAATATCAACAATCACAGGATCGCCTTGGGGTTCAATGAGCTCAGTAAGCTGTATTACTTCCATCGATCCAAGATATGGATAAACATTTCCTCCGCGAAGAGTAACCGTTAATGTCTCTTCCTGCTCAGGAGATAAGTCAATATAAACTTTCCCTTCTGCATCCGTTGAATCAACAATAAAAATATCATTTCCAGCTAAACAAAGCTCAGCATTGGCAACCGGCTGCCCATTTGATGCAAAAGTTGCCGTGAATTCGAGTTCGTTATTTCCAACATTAATTGAACTTTCATGGTCGACATTAACTTCCAGCGGAACTTCTTTCCAAATATGTATACTCGGATCACCAAGGGTACAGAATATCTGTAGCGGTATTCTAATTCAATATTCATTTCCAAAAACATTGAACATATATAGTTTTCCCCTTCAGCAATGCCTGTCCGGGAGTATCCATTCCTTCCTGTAACATGCCGACATAAATTTTGTCAATCCTGTTGTTATATGTAGTATGTGTATTGGAGGTGGGGCCAATAAAAGCGACTTCCTTAGTGCAGTTAAGGATCCCAATTGAATCCACTTCTTCACCAAAGTACTTCTACCACCGGAGTGAAACCCAGCAACACCGCATCCAATACTTGTCACAAAAGTGAACATTTCGCCATTGGATAATCCGGAAACACATGGTCAACATCAAATTGATAACAATTGGCCGTCCATCCACTATACCAGCCTCACCCCGATAATTCAGATAACTTCCTACCATCATTAATTGTATTTATAAGATCAAGATAACATCCATTGAGCAACCTGGAGCCGCCCCAACCGTATCCATCACTCATTAACGTATCAACTTCCAAATCCTCCGTCATCCATCATGATAAGTGCAGTAAAGCGAACGTGGTGGATACCTGTGATGCATACTCATTGTTTGAACAACAAGTTGCGCTTTAAACCAATCGGTATCGGCAATATAAGGGGTTTTCTCATACATTTCATACTTGTTAATCATTACCTGCATACGGCATCCCGGCTTGTAAACCGTCCAATCATCATTTCCGGGAAATAATCATTTCCCTTCAATTTCAACAAAATAATCTTCATTGGGAATGAATAGTCAGGATAAGTCACAATTTTGTGAGGGAAAACACCTTCATCACCAACAATCAAGACATATGTTGGAGGGTCATCCAATTGTTGTAGGCGTCAGCAATATGATCCTTGATTATATCAGGGTTATAAGCATTTGCACCAATATCGCTAAATTTTGTTATATGAATATAAGTCCCGCTACGGTGTTTCCAGTCTGCGTAAGTTTGAAAGCCTTTCTGTAAACTCATCCGGCATGATGCAACATAACCTCTTCACGCCCTTCTTCCTTGCCTCCATAGGATTTATTCAATGCAATTTTAGTAGTTAAAAATAGAACTCTGGTAAATCTTTCCAAATGAGTACAATTTTCACGAAGTTTTAGGATTAATAACTTCTCCGGGAACCATAATTTCACACGGACAGTAATAGAAGATAATGCCCTGATTTCTCTTTGTGCCGGAACATAACGAACCGGATAAACAGAAACACGTGCACTCCGGAAATCACGGAATACGGAGGGTTCAACCCGTGCAAATTCTTTTGGATAAATTTCTTCCGACTGATAAGCCAGGCATTTTCAGTATAAGAAGATTCCGCTGGCCTTCAACTTCATACTTTGCAGGTGGCAAATAATGTTCTGAAATACTTGAATCTCTCCGGTTTCAACAACTTCAACAGAAACACCGGAATGATCAGGATGGCCAACACTTTAGCTATATAAGCCAACCCGAAGGCCCGGGTTTGCCGTAACGATATCAGACAGTAAATCAATCGATTGATACGATTTACCTTCAGCAACCAAATCATTCAGATAAAAACCTGAGATGTCAATTTTTATGACTGTACTGCTGTTATCATCGCTTAATATAGTTACTTCCGGTGGGGTATTGGCTGATTTATTTTTATCAAGTGAAACCCAATCAGCATACATTTTAAATGGAACCAATGCTGAGATTAATAAGATGAACAGTAATTTCATAAACATAAAACCCTCCTTATTATTAATTAGTAAAATCTTTTTTTTACACTATTTGAACTGTGATTAGAAAAATATTCTTTTGGGGATTAAGTGATCATTGACAAGTAGACAAAAAAGTGTTTTTTAAGGTTGCTTTTGAATTCAATCTAAAATTGTTTTTAATCAAATTTAATAGCGAAAGTCTAATTAATTACTGCTTAATCCTCTAAACCTTCCTACATGTTTATTGTGTAAAAACACACATTATCAATATTTTAAAAAATCTACCTAAACTAAAATATCCAACATCCCTGGAATTTGAAATTGAAAAATTAATTTGGAAAATTATTATTCTTCTATCCAACCCAGATTTGAATCTGCCTTCATATCGAAATCCCGTATGTAGGGCTTAATGTCAAGCAATGGGGAACCATCCAAAATGTCAAGCCCATAAGTGTATACCCGGTTTCCCTCTATCTTTTTGATTTTTGCAACGGTCAGGCCGATGGGGTTAATCCGGTTGGGCGATCGGGTTGCAAACAATCCTACCTCCTTGCCATTTCCCCGTGGAGGGAATATATGCAGGCGGGGTGGTTTCTTTTGCTTGTGAATATGAAAAAGAACGTAACAATAATTAAGCTTATTAAGCAAGTAAAGGCCTTCGGTAAATTCCTTATTCAATTCGATATAAAACTCACCTTCCTTTTCTTCATAACCAGTGTAAGGCGCATCTTCCTTATACGGTGTATGAATTGTTCCTATGGAGGTTAGTTTAATATCCATTTTCTTCAACATTGATTAATGATGGATTGTAACATCTATAGGCTAAACTTCAATAACCCCGATTCCTTTTCCGCAACCACTCATACCATGCATCCATTCCTTCACCGGTTTTAACGGAAATCTCAAAGAATTGCAGATGATGGTTGACCTGCATTGCATATTCCTTACATCTTTGCATATCAAAATCAACATAAGGCAAAAGATCGGTTTTATTGATAATACAAATGTCGGATGTTTCAAACATGGTAGGATATTTGAGAGGTTTATCCTCTCCTTCGGTGGTACTTATGATAACCACCCGGGCTGCCTCTCCTAAATCAAACAAGGACGGGCATACCAAATTCCCTACATTTTCGATAACCAAAACAGAATCGTTCGCAACATTCAACTCCTTAACCGCCTTGTTGATCATATCCGAATCGAGGTGACATCCATTGCCTGTGTTCACCTGAACAACTGGTGCTCCTGCCTGGTCAATGCGGTTGGCATCGTTCATGGTTTGCTGATCACCTTCAATAACATAAAACTTTATTTCACCTCCAATATCCTTTATGGTTCTTTCCAACAAACTCGTCTTTCCTGAACCTGGAGAACTGACGAGATTTAATGCCAATATGTTTTTTGCTTCAAAATAACCCCGGTTTCTTTCGGCTAACAAATTATTCTTTCCAAGAATATCCTGCTCTATTGCAATTTCCTTTCCATGGCTGTGGTTATGATCTGCATGATGATGATCATGTGCATGGCCTTCATGATGATGGTGGTGATCGTTGCCGTGTGAATGCGTATGCCCTTCATGGCTATGGTCATGCAAATGTTCGTGGGTATGAGGGTGAGTATGTTTTTCACCATTATGATCATGCTCGTGATCATGGGTATGAATATGTTTATGATCGTGATTTTCCTGACCCGGCCTTCTGATGGTTACTCCATCGCCGTGCCCGCATCCGCAAGTATCGCACATATGACGTTAGATTTTAGATATTAGACTTTAGATTTTAGACTCTTTGATTTATTTGCAAAGATATTTATTATTCAGCTTTTAGCGATTTAACTTTTAGCTCTTTTCCCTGAATGATTTCACAAAAGGGATTACCACATTCCGGGCAGGCTTCAAATAACTCCTGTATATAAAACTCGTTCTGGCATTTAGAACAACTGCTTTCGCCGGAATTGAATTTATTTTTTATTTCTGCTTTTCCAAGCATTGTACCCTGAACAGCAGATTGCATAGCAAATTCAAGAGCCTTCCAAAACAATGCCAGATTGTGATCCAATATCCAGTTCAATTTCATTTATAACAGACGTATTTGCGTTTTTCGCATTTTCTTCTGCTATTTCAATTATACTCATTGCTATAGATAACTCATGCATATGATAAAATTCCAAACATTTTAAATTTCAAATTCCAATGAAAATTCCAAACTTAAGAAACCCCAAATTCCTATCGGAGATTATTTATTGGTTTTTTTATTGACAATGGAATTGAAAATCATTTTTAACTCATTTGCCTCCTGTATTTGTTCATCAAATTCATCAGAAAACTCCTCATCATTTGTTGCCTTCAACAACCGCAGCCAGAATGCACTTTCCTTTGCTTCTTTTCTGCAAATTTTAAAATGGTATATCGCATCTTTCTCTCAAAGGTTTTCATTTGCTTATATATAATTTGCCCCAACAGATCCGGATGAATTTATTACTTTTTTTCACTAGTGTCCACTAAAAAATAAATATTGTTCTTTGAAATCCTTTGTTAATCTATATTCTAGAGTTTTATAGTTACGTATCGATTTGAAATCGTTATTGTGGAAAATAATCCTCGATGAATAACGGCAAATATGTTTTCGCACAGTTAACAGAGTTCCTTCCAAAAAGGGTTTTTGACTGTATAGTAGTTCGCTACCATGGCGATAAGTATGTTCGGCATTTTAGCTGCTGGAATCAGATGCTTTGCATGATCTTTGGGCAACTTACCAACCGTGATAGTTTACGGGATTTGATTATAGCCCTTGAAGCTCATAGCCGAAAAACCTACCATCTTGGATTTGGTAAAAGTGTAACACGAAGTAACCTTGCAAAAGCAAATGAGAAGCGGGATTGTAAGATGTTTGAGGAGTTTGCCTATCATTTGATTGGTCTTGCACGCAAGAAACGAGAGAGTGACAATTTTGAGATTAAAGGTAAAGTTTATGCTTTTTGATTCTTCAACTATTGACCTTTGTCTGAGCGTGTTCTGGTGGGCAAAGTTTCGCAAAACCAAAGGAGGAATCAAACTGCACACACTTTACGATATCACTACTCAAATCCCTGCTTTTATTCATATTACGCAGCAACAGTTAACGATATTAACGCCATGGATTATATCCCATATGAGAGCGGTGCATACTATATTTTTGATCGTGGATATGTTGATTACGAACGTTTATACAAGATAACTATTCTGTCAGCATTTTTGTTGTACGAGCTAAATCTAATCTCAAATTCCGAAGAATGTATTCCCGAAAGGTAGACAAGGCTAAAGGTATACAATGTGATCAAATAGGCAAATTGACAGGCTTTTATGTCTCTAAGAATTATCCAGATAAACTCCGAAGAGTTAAATTCTATGATGAAGAAACCAAACGTACTTTTGTATTCTTGACCAACAATATAGAACTCTCGGCTGAACAAATAGCTTTACTTTACAAAAATCGTTGGCAAGTCGAGCTATTCTTTAAATGGATAAAACAACACTTGAAAATAAAGTCCTTTTGGGGGACTTCTGAAAATGCTGTTCGAATCCAGATATACACTGCAATTATTACGTATTGTCTTGTTGCCATCGTAGAGCACGATCTTAAAATAGACCGTTCAACCTACGAAATATTACAAATAATTGGGATATCCCTACTAGACAAAACGCCTGTAATAGAGCTGTTTACAAGTATAGATTACAAAGATGTCAAAGAACTAAATTATAAACAACTGTCCCTCAGCTTATTTTAAGTGGACAGTAATGACTTTTTTTGAATATTCAGTATTCGATAATGTACGAGGAAGCTTATTCACCAACTTTGAAACATTCAAAGCAAACAAAAATATCCTTTTCCCCAAATCATATGATTTATCTGTACTCATTTCAATATTTTATAAATCATTGGCATTTGAATTTTTGGATTTGGATTTTTGCCTTTGGAATTTTAACATATTCTAGGTAATTGTTCTCCCGCCAACATATCAATAATCCTACGTCCTCCGATTCCCGTTGTCAACCATGCTTTGCCTAAGTGCTTGTCAACAACTTCACCTATAATAGCTGCATCTCTGCCCAGTTCATTATTCTTCAAAGCTTTTAAAACTTTATCGGCATCATTTTCACCCACAACCATAACAACCTTGCCTTCATTGGCAACATATAAAGGATCAAATCCAAGCAATTCACACATGCCCCGTACATTCTCGTTTACAGGCAATGCCGCCTCATCAATTTCAATTCCGAAATTTTTACTTTCAGCCAATTCGCAAAGAACGGTTGCCAGTCCACCACGAGTGGCATCCCTCATAAAATGAACCTGATCAGAAATTTCAAGGACATCTTTTATCAGGTGATTTAAACAAGCACAATCCGATTTAATGTCGGTACTAAAACTGATTTCCTCACGGGCTGCCATGATGCACATACCATGATCTGCAAGGGTACCATTGATTATGATCTTATCACCAGCCTTTATATTTCTGCCTGAACCTATATTTATATGTTTTACTGGTAATTCTCCAACACCTGTTGTGTTTATAAAAACTTTATCGCATTTTCCTCTGTTAACCACTTTGGTATCGCCGGTAACAATTTTGACTCCCCCCTTTTTGGCTTCTTCTGCCATTGATTTTACAATTCTTTCCAATGCCTCAAAGGAGAATCCTTCTTCAATAATAAATGAAGTACTCAGGTACAAAGGCATTGCACCTGAAACAGCAACATCATTTACAGTTCCTGCAACGGCAAGTTTGCCAATATCGCCGCCGGGAAAGAAAATGGGATCTACAACAAAGGAATCAGTAGTAAAAGATATTCTATTGGAATCTACATTTAAAATGGCAGCATCGGTTTGCTCATCCAAAATATTGTTTGCAAAATGTTTGATAAATAATTTGCTTATCAATTCATGCGACAGTCTTCCTCCACTTCCGTGGCCTAATAATATCGTTTTGTTCACGTTAGCTTTCAAGTTAAAAGTTACAAGTTCGAAGTTCCTCGTTCAATGCTAATTTTAGTCATTTCCATAAGTTAATCCCGGTTATATTTATAATACGCATGACAGGACCCTTCATGGGAAACCATACAAGCACCAACCGGGTTATTCGGTGTACATGCTTTTGCAAACAACTTACAGTCCTTTGGATTTTTAAGCCCTTTCAGAATTTCCCCACAAATACAGCCTTTATCTTCCCTTGTGGGTTCAACTTCAACCGGAATCTGAACTTCAGCATCAAAGTCAGCATATTTCGCTCGGATCTTTAACCCGCTCTCAGGTAAAACGCCCAGTCCTCTCCACCAGTCATCCCTGAGTTCAAATACTTCATCAAGCATCTGTTGGGCCTTGAAATTACCCTCTGGTTTTACAACTCTGGTGTAGGCAATCTCAACTTTAGGATCGTTATTTTCAATTTGGTTGACAAGCATCAATATGGCTTTCAACAGGTCAACAGGTTCAAAACCGGAAACTACACAACCCAGACCAAATTTCTTAGGAATGTTTTCATAAATCCCAATACCGGTTATGGTGCTGACATGACCCGGAGCAATGTATCCGTCCAGGTTAACCCCTTCATCAATCAATGCTTCCATAGCCGGTGGCATGATCTTGTGTGAGCTGAAAACATAAAAATTCCGGATACCTGCCATTTGAGCCTGAACAATTCCAGCAGCAGAGCTGGGTGCCGTAGTTTCAAAACCTATTCCGAGAAAAACAACCTTCCTGTCCCTGTTTACTTTAGCAATTTTCAATGCATCCAGAATGGAATAAACGATCCTTATGTCTGCTCCATTTGCTTTTTCCTGATCCAAGGAAGATGTTGAGCCGGGAACCCTAATCAAATCTCCATAAGTAGTTATTATGACATCATCCAACCTTGCATAGGCTATTGCCTGGTCAATGTATCTGCGGTCAGAAACACAAACCGGACAACCAGGGCCCGAGATCAGTTTTATCGTATCCGGAAGCAAAGAAGGAATTCCAAATTTCTGGATTGACATAGTATGTCCGCCACATACTTCCATCAATGCAATGGGCTTTCTCGAAACCGCTTTTATCTGATCAAGTAGTTTTCCTACCAGTTCTTTATCTCTGTATTCATCTATGTATTTCATTTGGAAGTGTCTAAAGTAATTTAAAGTGCCTAGAGTGTCTAAAGTGTCTAAAGTGTCTGGATTGTCTAAAGTATAATGAATTCATGGCTTTTATCTGTTAAGGTTTTTGCTAATTGAAGTAAAAATTGCTAAAAGTTCTTCCGATTCTTTGTATTCCCAATCAATATCCTTTTGGTTTAACCATTCTAAACTAGTAATAATTTGAAGCCAATAATTGGTTTCACTCGATTCACTCTCGCAGATTTTTATCTTATTCTTAAAATCTGCCTTACTTCGTGATCTGTTTGCCTCCCGATAATTTGCACCAACACTTGATCCTGCTTTTGCCAATTGGTTCCTGATAACTTTTCCTTCCGTTGTATTTGGAAGCTTGCCGCACAATTTTATTATTATAACTGCAAATAATAGCGTTCGCTTTTCAAGATTTTTTGCAAATTCCTTATTGTCCATGATTTTTATAAATTTATAAATGTCTTTTTCAAAAGGACTTTAGGCACTTTAACTTACTTTAGACACTCTAGTCACTCAAAAAATTCTATGAACTTCAAATAATCCTCTCCCCACTCTCCTTCTCCTCCTCATCCAACTGTTTGTTCAACTCTTTAAACTCCTCAAAAACCTTCAACGACTCTTTAGCCTCTTCGGGGCTTAACTTCTGAATGGCAAAACCGGTATGCAGCAGGATGTAATCTCCAATGCTAACATCATCCAGCATTTGCAAGCTGGCATTGTATTTTGTTCCACCTACTGATACAACTGCCATGTCGCCTTCGATGGTTTCAACTTTTGCCGGTATACTTAAACACATATTGATTTTAGATTTTTGATTTACGATTTATGATTTTCATTTCAGTATTCTTAATTCACTAATCCCAATTCCCTTCTTTTGGCTGCAATGACCAGTTGCCCCAAGGCAATCCCACCATCATTCGAAGGGACTTTGAGCTGGGAAAAAACTTCAAACTTTTCTTTTTCAAGTATCTTTTCAAGCCGGCTCAGAATGTATTTATTCTGAAATGTACCGCCCGACAAAACTACTTTTTTTATTGATGTTTCTTTTCTGATTTGGTTTACGATGGCAAAAATGGCATTTATCACAGTATTGTGGAATTTCGCTGAAATATCTGCCAGATCAACACGATCGATTAAATCCTCCACAATTGCCTCTATTGTCGAATCAAATGATGGGATCTCACCCAGATCGAAGGGATAACCAAATTCAATTCCTCCATGGGCTATTGACTCCAACCGCATAGGAGCTTCGGCATGAAATCTGGATACAGGACACACATTCGTGATTGCTGCCACAGCATCAAATAACCTTCCTGCACTTGAACTTAAGGGGCTATTAATTTTTTTTTCAATAGCCTGTATGATCAAGTTTATTTTTTTTTCATCTATTGATTTCAGAAAAGGAAGTTCAAGTTTCAGAAATTCCTTACCATATGTTTTATACAAATAAGAAATTCCTGTTCGCCAGGGTTCTTTGGTAACAGTATCACCTCCCGGCAATGGGATGTAATCAAAATGGCTGTATCTCTTGTAATCTTTCAAATCGCAAACGAAAAACTCACCTCCCCAAATATTCCCATCATCTCCATAACCGGTTCCATCCATGCTCACCCCAATCACTTCTTCATCCAGATTATGCTCAGCCATGCAGGATGCAATGTGGGCATGATGGTGTTGTACCTCAATACTTTTAATATTTAATTCCTTCGCAAATCGAGTGGATAAATAGTCAGGGTGCATATCATGAACTACAAGTGAAGGCTTAATCCGGAATAATTTCTTAAACCGCTGGAAAGTCTCTGAATAGAACTCCAATGTTTCCAGATTTTTCAGGTCTCCGATATGCTGGCTTAATATGGCCTGGGTACCTTTGCCAACGCAAAAACAATTGACCAGTTCTGCTCCGGCTGCAAAAATCCCATCAACAGTCAAATTAAGGTTAATGGGTTCAGGGGCATATCCACGCGAACGGCGGATCAATCGCTCCTTCTCATTTACACTAATAACTACCGAATCATCTGTCCGGTTATAAATATCCCGGTTGTAAACCAGAACCGCATCGGCAATTCGGGCCAGGCTACTTACTGCATTATCGTTACTGATCACAATGGGTTCGTCAGAAAGATTTCCACTGGTTAACACGATTGCGGGAATTTCAAGTTTTTCAAACAACAAATGATGGAAAGGCATATATGGCAACATCGCACCAATTGTTTTAAAACCAATGCTGATACCGGAAGCCAGTTTTTTCTTTCGCTGTGCAATCACAATGGGCCTTTGCCACGATTGAACCGATCTTTTTTCTTCAGGGAAAAGATAAACAAATTCCTGCAAAGTTTCAATATTGGCAAACATAACGGCAAATGGTTTTCCTTCCCTTACCTTTCTTTCCAGAAGAATTATTTACAGCCTTTTCATTTTTGGGCATCACGGCAATCTGAAATCCCCGATCCCTTTCATGGCGATAATTTTCCCACTTTCGAGCAGCCCCATGGTTTGATTGAAAATTTCATCAAAAGCAGTGATCGGGCTTTCCTATGATCAATTCATATTCCGGCCCACACACACAGAGCAAGCAACCGGCTGGGCACAAGCGCCTGTCCAGAACGTCCCCGTATTCCTTTTACAGACTTCGCACATAACTCGAAACGGTTCCATTGTTGTTTTGTCCCTGTCGTAAGGTAAATCCTTAATGATGGAAAAACAGGAGCCACAATTGGTACAATTGATAAAGGATAATCAATCCGGTGGGATTGGTTTTAAATCCGTTAGCCATTCATCACAAACTGCAATATCCGGACTGATATCTGTAATCTCTTCTGAAGAATTCTCACTCTTAACAATTCTGAAATCGAAAAACTCTTTATGGCCAACTTCTTTGCTCTTGATCAAATGAATATTTGAAGCCACAGGCGCTTTGTTTCTGATATATCATCAATGAAGGTTCTATTGCTTTATCAGAGCCATTGATTTTAATAAAAGTACGCCATCATTGCGGTTTTCGACTTAACCATTTAAATTGTGCTGATGGGCAATCCGAAAATAAATGGCGGAACCCTACTCCTGAACCAATCCTTTTACGTGAATTAAAGTGGTTTTATGTGTATTTTCGTCAGACAATTTTATCAAAATAAATCAGCACTAAAGTACTGAAATCCGATGTACAAAGGTATATTTTGTAGTTAAATAAAAAAGTTAATTTTGACTGAATAATCCAGCTTAAGTTTTGTGTATGAAGTTACCAGCAAAAACAATTGAGAGGTTAAGCCAGTATCGCCGGATTTTTATATAATTTCAAAGACATGGAAGAGTCCTATATTTTTTCTCATGACCTTGCCCGCTTATTGAAATTAAATCCGGTGCAGGTACGAAGGATTTTTTATGCTAATAGGTTTCGGGGGAGTTATCGAAATGGATACAGGGTTAATGATTTATTAACCTATATTGATGCTACCCTGACCCTTCCAAAAGCAACAAAAGGCTACCATTGTAGGAATGGGTGAACTTGGCAGAGCCTTATTGAAACACATTAGTTCAAATCCCATTTGTCCAGCAGTACAAATACAGACAGCGATATTGATCCACAAAAACCAATAAGAATTATTATAACATTCCTTGTTATGATATTACAAAAGCTCTGAACTCTTAAGCAAATATGAGCGATATTCAAGTGGCTATCTTGCGATTGTTACCGATGATGTTCAGGAAATAGTTGACAGTTTGATTTTATCCGGGATTAAAAGCATTGTCAACTATTCTGCGGGCCCATTCAGGGTACCCGACCACATATACATAAAGGATTACGATATACGTACAACATTGGAAGAGATTTCATATTTTATGCAAAATGAATAATCCAATTATCAATTTATTATTCTCTATTCGATTCAGGATAAATTTCCTTTGATTTTTCAAAACTCCTTATCTTTAGGCGAAATTGTTTAAGCTAATTCAATTTATCCATCAATTATTCATTAACATTTTTAAAAAGGAGGTTCCCATGGCAACAAAAGTATCACTAAATACAAATGTCCTCATTGCGGAAAATCTTTTATGGATACCGAAAAACTAATGCAGGAAAAACCCAGTATTAAATTGAATATTGCAAACACAATCTGATCGTGGCACCATAAGGCTATGCTCACTTTACGGTTGTTATGACCACCTGTGTGATATTGATCTAAAGAAGGCAGAAATTGCCCGTTTCTACTGTCCCAGTGTAACAAGGAATTGAAAAGTAACGATGAATGTGATTCACCAAATTGCAATGCACCAATGATTCCTCTTAATTTGGAGCGGGAGGAAAAAGTTTTTTGTTGTTCACGGAAGGGTTACAAAGAAACACTTTGTTGCATTTGAAGATATAGCAGCTGAGATAAGGAAGTTTTACACCAGTATGGTTTAAACATCGTACATTTCCATTTCATCCACTGCTTGCGGCCTTAAATTGTGCTTCAGACTTTGACTTTCTTTCAACAGATGAAAACAAATTATTCATCGAAAGCGAAGTATGCCATAAATTTGAAATATTTCTGTATTTTCATATACACCTGTAAATTCCTTCGCGCCCGGTCCATATGCGAAAACGGGTATCATGGTGGCTGTATGGTGAGTTATTAAAAATTCACCATGTACACTGTTGCAGTTAAATCGCCGTCCAAGAAGTGAATACCCCCGGTGCCATGGTCTCCGGTGATTACAACCAGTGTGTTGCCATCCGCTTTGGCAAAATCAAGCGCAACCCCACAAGCCCGGTCAAAATCAAGCATTTCTGCCATTAAGTAAGATTGGTCATTATCCTCCTCCTGCCCAGTCAATTTGAGCCCTTCAGCCATGATAAAAAACCTTTTTCGTTTTTACTCAGCTGATGAGCAGCCATTGCAACTGATTGTGGAAGGACATCACCCTGCCCAGGTATGTAGCTGGTTGCCAATTGGCAATCATCACAAAAGCCTTTTGTTGGCCGTTTAATTCATCCAAGTTGTTTAGCAAATTGGTAATTTTTTTGGAAAGCATCGAATCGATTAGGTTCAAAGCCGTCAGTTCGCTGATCAAAAAATAGATTTGCCCCGCCTCCCATAATGAAATCAACTATCCTTGCTGATCAATTGATATGCAATATCCTCATAAGCAAACCGATCTGTATTATGTGCATAAAAAGTCGCCGGGGTGGCATGTGCAATATGGCTCGTTGTAAGGATACCGGTTGAAAGCGTGTTTTTCTGCGATTTCAATAATACTATTGATGGGGATTACCATTTACACTCAACACCGATTGTGTAATAGTTTGTTTTGCTGCATTGCCATTGCTGTTCCGGATGCTCCTGAATCAGTTACGTATTTATCAGCTGCATGGGTTGACTGGAGTCCTGTATATTTACAGCTAAGCATATTTAATTGATTATCAGACACAGTTCTGGCTGCCGTTATCTGCGATAAGCCCATGCCATCACCTATAAGAAAGATAATGTTTTAGGTGTTTGACTTCAGGTTTTTCTAAGGTTTAAAATCAGTTGTATCACTGTTTTTTGTACAGGAGAATAACAGTAGAGTAATAATAATAGTAATAAACGCTTCATGTTAAACAGGGATTTGAAGTTTTAGAATTTGTTTCCTCATGATTACCAGATATATCAATAGTAACAGACCCTCGAGAATTGGCCCACACATTTAGTTCAATATACCGGCGGATAACGAGATCAGAAATACAATTTGAACAGAAAGAATTATTAGACTAAGGACCGTCGTTCTTATATTTTGGAATAGCTGGAAAATTTAAAAGTATCCTGAGAATAAAAATAGATCAAAATAAAAGCGTAGGCAACGAGTGTTGTAACTGCTGCCCACTTGTACCCATAAGTAGGAATAAAAACAAAGTTCAATCCAACGTTTATGATGCTGGCTATTATTACCCCTCGTGCAATGTTTTTAAGTTTGTCGGCAAATTGAAAGCTTGATTTCAATTAATAAAAACAGCCCACGTAAAAAATGCGCTTACAAAAACAAAAGGCATAATGGTATAACCGCTTTGAACTCTTCTCGAGGAAAATTCAATACCTCTTTTGAGAATAAACCAAGGTATGTAATGAGAGGTGGCAGAATCAGCAATACCATAAGGTATTTTGACAAAAGCTGATCAGATTACTTTAAAATTGATTTCCAATTCCTTGTTCAGTTTAGGATTAACGGTATTGAAAAAAACCGTGAGAATAGCTACTACACTTAATTGGCTGATGTTGTACCTTTGGTTGTAAATACAACAGAAGCCATATCATTAAAAAGACAATGATATACCTATCGCTTGATGAAATGAGCAGAAAACAAAAATTTGCCAACAGTCCGATGCTTCCAAAACGGAGCAGAATTTTCTGGGTTTGGCCGGAAAAGCTTTTCATCGAAAGATGTATGGCCTGGTGGCTTATAATTACAATTACTAAAAGTGCAGCCAGGTCAATGAAAATACTACTTGTTAATACTGAAGTTATCCTTTGTTGGTATCCAAATGTGAGGATATACAATAAGGCAAAACTTAATATAGCTCTTAAGCTATGAATAATGTTATAGGTTAAAGCTTTTCCTTCGAGGCGCACAATGATCAGGTACAAGCTTATGATCTCACGGATAAAATACTGGACGAAGGATAACAAAATAAGCTGTTTAACAATAATGTTATCAACCAAAATATAGGCAATTGTCGATCCGATAAACATCAGCAGGCTGGCACCCAAATAAATAAAAAACATATTGGAATACAGGTTCTTCAGATCATTGCTGTTTTTGTAAGCATTGTAATACCGCCATAAACAACCGGATAACCACGAATAAAGAAAAATGGAAACATAGGAAAAAGTTATCGTTACGATGCCGAGATAACCGTACTCTTCAGGAGTGAAGTAACGAGTGAAGATGGGTGTTTTAAAAAACCCAACCCCCATCGGGATAAGGGTTCCCAAAAGATACCATCCCATGTCCTGGATAAAACGTTTATTATTTTCGCGGGGGTTTATCAAAATTTTACTGAACCATTTGAATTGTTTTTACGCCTGATCATTGAGTAGATTTTCATAGATCGAAATTAACTTTTTTTCCATGAACTTCCACTGGTATTTTTCATCCACGGCTTTTATCCCGTTTTTGCTGAGCTGATCGTACAGATTCCGATCTTTCAATAGCATTATAAGAGCATTGGCAATTTCCTCCGGGTTTTCGGGGTTAACTGTGATTCCTGAATTATTATTTTCGATATAATTTTTTATGTGCCCAAAATTACTTCCAATGATCGGGAGTCCATAATTCATGTATTCAAATATTTTTATCTGAAGAATGATCCGGTGAGTAGGAATGGGTAGAAATATCCCCAGTCCGGTTTTTGACCTTGAATAAAATCCTGATACCTCGGAGTAAGGAACCGGATCATGCAAAATGACGTTATTCACAAGGCCATTCGCTATCAAAAAATCATTCATTTCATCTTTCAACTCAGAAGGGAAATAGGTTCCAAGAAACAAGATTTTCAGGCCGGGCTCTTGTTTTACGGCAATTTTCGTTGCTTCGAGGATTTTCATGGCACCCCGCCGCTTTGTTATCCCACCGGTATAAATGGCATCATAGATTCTCTTGT
>JAWKKM010000064.1:0-16395 GCA_041393255.1 Bacteroidales bacterium
ATACATTTGAAGTAAAGGACGAAAAAGATTTGTTTTTTGTGAAACTCAAGATTAAAATTTAATCATGAAATTAAATTGTATCATAGTCGATGATGAACCGGTATCACAGGATATTCTCCAAAAGTATGTTGTTGACACACCTGCCCTAAAGTTGCTTCAGGTTTGCAATAATGCATTTGAAGCAACGGAAGCATTGAAGCAACACAAGATTGATTTGATTTTGTTGGATATAAATATGCCGAAACTTTCCGGAATGCAGTTTTATAAATCGTTATGCAATCCTCCTTATGTAATTTTCACGACAGCCTATCCTGAATTTGCGGCAGAAGGATTTGAAGTAGATGCGATTGATTATTTGCTTAAACCCATTCCATTCGATCGTTTCCTGAAAGCAGTTAACCGGGCCATTGAAAGGATCAATAAGCCTGACAAACAAGCAACAGCAAAAGATTATATTTTATTAAAAGCAGACAAAAAATTGCACAAGGTCAATTTTTCAGTTATTAGCCATCTTGAAGCAATGGGAGATTATGTAAAAGTGTTTTACGATAATCAGTATATAGTAGTACATGACACGCTTCAACGATTATTGGATCAACTTCCCCGAAGTAAATTTATCCGCGTTCACAAATCATTTGTAATTTCGATAGGCCATATTGGTTATGTGGAAGGTAACCAGGTTTTAATTGGTGAGATGGAAATTCCGATCGGGCAAAGGTATAAGGATGAATTATTGGATTTTTTGAAAATTAGTAAATAACTTTTATCTGGTTTCATCCTTGGAAGGAGCAGTTATTCCTTATTCCACTCATCCACATGTTCAGCTATATAATCAACAATTTTTTTGTGTTCAACTTTTCCATTACCCACAATGGGTAAGGGCTCACCAAAGGCCATGTGAATGGTTCTGTTGCGGTGGATAGCACCAAAGTCTTTCAAATATTTGCCATTTGACCAGAAATCGGTTTTAATGGCAATGGGTAAAACCGGCACTCCAGCTTTGCCGGCCAGTTTAACTGCAAGTGAGTTAAATTCTTCTGGTTTGAATTGAACATTGCGGGTGCTTTGCGGAAAAATAACAATGGAAATACCTTTTAATAAAAGCTCTTGCCCTTTAGTCATGACATTAATCAAATCTTCCCTTGAATTGGACCTGCTCACAACAATGGGGTCGCGCGATCGCATAACATGCCCAAAAACCGGATAGTTGATAAGGTTATCTTTTACAACAAAGGTCACCTCTTTAAACGGAGCAATTATACCGGGGAAAATCATGGTTTCCAAAATGCTCATATGATTGCTGACGAAAACAAGCGGACCTTCTTGATTTCTGATATTATTGAGGCCTGTAATCGAAAATCGCCCGCCGCAGCTTTCAATTAACTTAAAAATATCATTGGATGACTTTGCCCATGCCACAGAATCATAAACCCCTTTTTTTGCCAGACTGCTGCTCCTGAATACACAACCGATAAACTTGCTTAAAAACCACCCGGGTATTGAAAGCCACTTTATCAAGGAAGATGCGGGGGAGTGTTGGGATCTGTTTGATACGTATCCTCTTTAAAGTATATGTTTTTTGAGTTTTCTTTGCCCTCCATGTTTTTCAGAGAAAATCGAAAACGCAAATATAAATTTTTTAATCAGAGAGTCTATACCTACATTGATTTTTTTATCAGCCTGTTTCAATTTGGAATTTAACTTTCCTGGGAATTTTCTATAAGCCGTATGCCTTCATTTTCCAGAGTAATCAATCTTTTTTTATAAAGTAAGCCCACAGATTTTTTAAATGATTTTTTGCTGATCCCGAAATACGCACTGATGGTTTCGGGTGAACTTTTGTCACCAACAGGGATGAATCCATTTTTTTCTTTTAGTTTGGCCAATATATTTTCTGCCACTTCATCCATTAATTCAAATCCTGTTTTTTGAAGGCTTAGGTCAATTTTATTGTCATCCCTGATTTTTTTGATATATCCCTTTACAGCATCTCCCGTTTTTAATTTTTGAAACACCTCATTTTTATAAAGTATACCCCAGTGGGCCCTATTGATAATGGCTTTAAATCCGATATCGGTTTCGCTATATATCATCAGGTCCACCTCTTCTCCGTCAACATATTCAATAGGTGTCAGGTCAAGAAATTTGTCCACTTTTGCTGACGCTGCAATCCGCTGGCTTTCATTATCAACGTAAATATAAACGACATACGATTTGCCTTCTTCCATGTTCTGCTTTTGTTCGCGGAAAGGTACGAGTAAATCTTTGGGCAGTCCCCAATCAAGGAAAGCTCCATATTTATTTACGGCGGCAACTTTCAGAAATGCAAATTCCCCAACCTTGGCAAATGGTTTTTCCGTGGTGGCAATAAGACGGTCTTCCGAATCCAGATAAATGAACACATCCAGGAATCCTGTTTTTTCATAATCTTCAGGGACCACATATTTTTGCGGAAGCAAAATTTCGCCCATATCACCGCCATCCAGGTAAACCCCAAAGTCTACTTCTTTTACAACCCTAAGGTTATTTATTCTCCCAATTTCTACCATACGTTTTGGTTATTAAAGTTTGAAATATGGATTGTAAATAATGCCAAAAATATTTCCCCAGGGATCTTTAACTTTTGCCACCATCAATTCTCCGCCAACATTCATCGGTTTTTCATATTCTGTGGCGCCGGCATCCATCAGCTCCTGATATGATTTTTCAATATCTTCCACGCCCCAATAAACAACCACACTTTCCACTTTTTCTTTTGGGATTGTATCATGAGGCATTAATCCCAATTCATATCCGCCTACATTAAATCCTACATAATAAGGCTCATCAAAATAAGGCTGAATTCCAAGAATACTGGTGTACCAGTTTTTCGCTTCGCTGATATCATCTACTAAATAAGAGGCCGTTCGAAGGCCAAGAAATTTACTGTCCATGTTTTTCGCTTTTGCAGGTTCATTTTTTACATCTTGTCCGGGCCCACTATTGAATAGGAACAGAACGATAGAAATCAATATTATGTATTTCATTGAAACAAACTTTGTGAAGGACCTGACAAAGTTATGAATATTCCGTTAACGATGAACCCTTGAATTGGGATATGACACAAATGGCCCTATTGCCTCTTTTTTGAAGATTCATAAATACTGACCCATTCCTCGCAACTCATTTTACTAACCAGCTCACCAATAAGTTCATAGGGTATCCGATCAATTTTTTTAAACCGGATACAGCTTTTTCCCATGTCCGGTTTTAATTTGCTGTGTTTGGGGTATTCCCCAATAAACCAGTTCAATAATTTCTGATCGGCATAAACACCCATGTGATAAACCGCCACAAAATTCTTTTGAGAAGCAATATTAATAAATGGCAAAGATTCTTTTGGATTGGCGTGATAGCCTGCGGGATAAATGGAATGGGGAACAACATAGCCAATCATTCCATAATTCATCGTTTCTTCAAAACCTTTCGGTAGGTTTTTTAAAATTACTTTTCTGAGTTTTTCAACTACTGCTTTTCTGTCGTCTGGCAATTGGGCAATGTATTGTTCCGGGGTATCAGCTTTAATTTGCATAGTTGTTTTTGTAATGAGTTTCGAATTGATAAACAACATTTCTTTTTTATGGTTCAATAGAGCAATGGACAATCAAATCCGTTTTCTTCATAGTTGTTTTTAGAATCCATTGGTTTATTAACGGATTAATATCGTTGGCCTTGATACAGATACAAATATAATTGTCTGGTCAAAAAAAAAATATATTTACTTTGATTATTCAAAAAATAATTCCGTTCTTTGCACTCCTTTTTTAAGATTTAATTTGAAAAACAGATAACGATGTCAAGAATTTGCCAGATAACAGGAAAAAAGATGATGGTTGGAAACAATGTTTCGCACTCCAATATCAAAACGAAAAGACGGTTTTATCCCAACCTTCAAACTAAAAAATTCTATATTCCGGAAGAGGAAAAATACATTACCTTGAAAGTATCGGCTAACGGAATTCGCACAATCAATAAAATTGGAATTACAGCGGCATTAAAAAAAGCTAAGGAAAAGGGATACATGTAGCCTATCCTGAAAATGATAATAAATGCTGTTACTATCCATAGTAGCAGCATTTTTTATAAAATCTACAGTTTGAAAATTGAAATAATTTTTATGGGCTGCCGTTACAATATATTTATTTTGGTATCGACAAAGAAGATTATTTTTGCAGGTGATGAGGATTGATTTTTTAGTGGTAATTCTTTTCTTTATCCTTTCTTTTCATGAAAGGCTTTATGCTCAGGCGGACGATGCGGAGTTGGTTCAGTTTTCCGGCATCGTCGTTACTGCTGATAGTATAAACCCCATTCCGTTTACCAATATTGTTATCAAGAATACCTGGCGGGGCACGGTTGCAGATTATTACGGATATTTTTCATTTGTGGCAAAAAAGCAGGATACCATCTTGTTTTCTTCAATGGGATTTAAGAAGTGTGAGTTTGTTATTCCGGATACCATAACCAAGGATCGTTATTCGTTGATCCAGGTGATGGCAAGCGATACGCTGCTATTGGCTCAAACTGTTATTTATCCCTGGCCGTCGAGAGAGCAATTCAAGGAGGTCTTTCTGAAATACGATGTGCCGGATGACGATTATGAGCGTGCCCGGAAAAATTTAGACCCTGAGCGTATGAGGGAGATCGCAGAAAATTATCCGATGGATGGAAGTATGAATTATAAGTATTCCATGCAGCTTCATCAGGATAAGTTGTATTTTATCGGCCAAACGCAGCCCATTACTATTTTAAATCCTTTTGCCTGGGCTCAGTTTATTAAGGCCTGGAAAGAAGGAAAGTTTAAGCGAAAAAAAGATTGAATCTCAATTTATATTAAGTTGTTTTCTTAGTTTTGAACAAAAAAATAAAATATACAAGCTTGAAATCAGTTATAGGGAAGGTTTATGATGATAAATGCAAGTATTCTGTAATGTTCGA
Organism: Bacteroidales bacterium; assembly: GCA_041393255.1. Classification (GTDB taxonomy): domain Bacteria; phylum Bacteroidota; class Bacteroidia; order Bacteroidales; family JAADJA01; genus JAADJA01. The sequence goes on from JAWKKM010000064.1 coordinate 4,978, forward strand.
TTCCAAAGTAAAGCTTGAATCCGAATCAAATATGCACAAACCTGATAAGAAGCACCTGTTTTTTGTCATAAGGATTGCTGCTTTCTTTTTTCTTTTGATTGGATCCTTTTCGGCAATTGGCCAGGAAAGGGCTTTTGTCTTTGGGAAAGTTACAGATGAAAGGGGAAAGGCAATGGAGTTGGTCAATGTGGCGATAACGGGATTGCCCGGTGGTACCATGACCGATAGCAAAGGCAATTACGAGCTTGAAGTGCCGGCCAATATAGAGCTTTATGTAGGAATGTCTTTTGTGGGATATGAAAAAGCCGTTGAAATGGTCAATCTTCAGCCCGGTGAGCGGAAGGAGATCAATAAGTCCATGAGAATTTCCTCTACAACTTTGCCTGTAATCGAAGTAGAGGATAAACAAATCCGGTCGACGAACCTGATCCGTATTGATCCCAAGTTGGCTTTTACGGTTCCGACCTCATCCGATAAAATCCCCACACTATTAAAGACTTTACCCGGAGTTTCTTCCAACAATGAATTAAGCTCCCAGTATTCGGTGAGGGGAGGTAATTTTGATGAGAACCTGGTTTATGTAAATGATATTGAAATTTATCGTCCTTTCTTAATTCGATCGGGGCAGCAGGAAGGGCTTGGATTTGTAAATTCTGACCTGGTTTCATCACTCTTGTTTTCAGCAGGTGGATTTGAAGAAAAATATGGCGATAAAATGTCGTCTGTCCTTGATCTTCAATACACCAAGCCAAATGAGTTTGGAGGCTCGGCATCCATTAGTTTATTGGGGGCTTCTTTTCACCTGGAAGGAACTGCTGCAAAGAAAAAGCTTACTTACTTGTTCGGATTCAGAAGAAAAACCAATCAATACATTTTAAATAGCCTGGAGACTAAGGGTGATTATAAGCCTGTGTTTACTGATATTCAAGGATTATTTACGTATGCATTCTCTAGAAAATTTGAAGTTTCGTTTTTAGGAAACTATGCCAATAATAAATATCAATTGGTTCCTGAAAGCCGTGAAACCGATTTTGGCACAGTAAACCAGGCCAAGCGCCTTACTGTTTATTTTGATGGCCAGGAAGTGGATAAATACCTGACGTATCTCGGTGGATTAACATTAACTTTTAAGCCTAATAAAAAAACCAGGTTGAAACTCATTACATCGGGTTACAATTCATTGGAAAGCGAGACCTATGATGTAATTGGACAATATTGGATTGGACGGGTGGAAACAAATTACGGTAGCGAGAACTTTGGCGAGGTGGTTGAAACCCAGGGTGTGGGGACATTTATGAACCACGCAAGGAACAGCATGGATATCAATGTTTTTAATGTTGCACACCGGGCTACCATGGAGTATAACAATGCACTGTTGCAATGGGGTGTAAAGTATCAGCATGAGAATATTCAGGATGAGATGAATGAATGGGTGATGCTGGACTCAGCAGGTTACTCTGTTCCCCGTCCTCCGGATTCAGTGGGTTATGTGGACCCTTCGGCACAAGTTTACAATCCTTTTGAATTGTATGAGTTGATACGAACCAATGAGACTACAAATTCGAACCGTTATACTGCATTTTTGCAAAATACCTGGGGGCTGGATCCGGATATTTCAAAAGTTACATTTACTGCAGGGGTCAGAGCCAACTATTGGGATTTTAATAAACAATTAGTGCTTAGCCCACGGGCAACGGTTTCGTTTTATCCGGATTGGAAACACGATATCGTTTTCAGGCTTTCATCCGGATTGTATTATCAACCTGCTTTTTACAGGGAAATGAAAAATGTTGATGGAACCATTAACGAAAATCAGGATGCACAGGTTTCTGTCCATGTGGTGGGAGCCAGCGACTGGAATTTCCAGATTTGGAGCCGGCCTTTTAAATTTGTTGCTGAAGTATATTACAAATACCTTGATCGCTTGGTCCCCTACTTTCTCGACAATGTCAGGATTCGATATTATGCCTTTGAACAATCACATGGGTATTCCACAGGAATTGACTTAAAACTGAACGGTGAGTTTGTAAAAGGAATTGAATCCTGGGCAAGCCTCTCGTTTATGAGTACCCAGGAAGATATTTATGGTGATTATTACTATGATAAAGAAGGAAATCGGGTGGAACCCGGTTATATACCCCGCCCAACGGATCAACGAGTCAATTTCAGTTTGTTTTTCCAGGATTACCTTCCCAGGAACCCGACTTATAAAATGAGCCTTACACTGATCTTTGGAAGCAGTTTACCATTTGGGCCTCCTGACTCACCCAAGTATCAACATACACTGAGGATGCCACCCTATCGCAGGGTTGATATTGGCTTTTCGAAGGAGATCATTGGAGAGCATACTAAGTTTTCTTCCAAGAACCCGTTTCGGGTATTTAAAACCTTATGGATAACTGCTGAGATTTTGAACCTGTTGCAAACCAACAACACGGTATCCTACATTTGGGTAACCGATATTTATGGAAGGCAGTATGCCGTCCCCAACTACCTTACACCCCGCCAGTTGAATATAAAGCTGATCGCAAATTTCTAAGTCTTCTTTGTGAGGTATTCCCGGTTTATCGTGTCAATTCATAAGTATCTATGGCAATAGCCAGCTCCTCATCGGTTGGAACTACCATTACCTTTACTTTTGATGTGTCGGTGCTTATAACCGCCTCTTTTGATCGCAATCCTTTGTTTTTGGCTTGATCAAATTCCAAACCCAGGTATTCAAAATCGCTACAAATCGCTTTTCGGGTATCATCACCATTTTCACCAATTCCACCCGCAAATACAATGAGATCAACCCCGCCCATGGCAGCTGCATAAGCTCCGATGTATTTTCGTACACGGTAATGGAACATGTCCAGGGCCAATTGTGCCCGCTCATTTCCATTGGCTGCTTCTGATTCTAGTTCGCGCATATCGGGTGAAATGCCGGAAATTACTTAAACGCCACTTTCTTTGTTGATGAGCTTGTTCATTTGCTCAATGCTTAAGCCTTCTTTTGCTGCGATATACAACAAGGCTCCGGCATCAATATCTCCTGTTCGGGTTCCCATGATCAATCCTTCATTAGGGGTTAGTCCCATAGAAGTATCAACCGATTTGCCATTCTTAACAGCTGCAATCGAAGAACCATTTCCAAGGTGGCAGGTAATAATTTTTGACTTGTTAAAATCCAATCCTAAAATTTCACAGGCCCTTTGAGCAACATATTTATGACTTGTTCCATGAAAGCCATAGCGGCGGATTTTGTATTTCTCATACAGATAATAGGGTAGCCCGTACAGGTATGCAAATTCGGGCATGGTTTGATGAAAAGCGGTATCGAAAACTCCAACTTGTGGAACTTCAGGAAGCAATTCGTTAATGGCATAGATTCCTTGTAAGTTTGGTGGATTATGAAGGGGTGCAAGATCAATGTTTTTTTCCATTGCCTTTATTACTTCAGCGGTGATTGGGACACTACCGCTAAAATCTTCTCCACCATGAACAACCCTATGACCAACTGCTTCAATTTCATTCACATCCTTTATAATACCAATTTTATCATTGGTAAGAATTTCAAATATAGTTGCAATTCCTATAGTATGGTCAGGAATGTTTTTTTCAAACTTTATTTCTTCTCCGTTTTCACCCTTGTGTTTTACGGATGAACCTTCCAATCCGATTTTATCTACAAGCCCTTTTGCCAGCACTGTTTTCTGGCATCAGGATCAATTGGTACTTAATGGATGAGGCACCAGCTTCCGCAGTTCAATATAAATGTCTTCATTTTGCAATTATTAATGGGCGGCGAAATTAGCCAGCCTTTTGATAAAAGCCAAATTTATTGTTAATTTTTTAACAATGAAGTTGACATTCAAAAAATGCTTCCATATCTTTTAAATGTCAGACATCTATTGGTATACAACCTTTTCAATAAATGTTTTATCGCCTGACTGGATTTTTACGAAATAGATGCCTTTTGACAAATCAGAAATATCGATTTTATATTTGTTTTGAATAATATTTGAATACTGTTTGACTGGTTTTCCTGAAAAATCTAATATTTCAATTGAAAAACTTTGCCCAATTTTCAAAAGATTTATTTGCAATTCAAATCTGCCATTATTTGGATTTGGGAGAATATTTATGTCATCAGAATTTTCATTTATTGCCGGATCAATTGTTGCTTCAACTACTTTCTTAACAGGATTGACAATTTTTTTTAAAAATCCTAACCTACTTTCCGGTAAGACTTCTATTACTTTAGTGTGAGTTGCCTGTCCATTATTATCAGTTTTAGTGCAATACAATGTATATTGTCCGCATATGAGATTTGAAGGCACTGCAAATTCAAGTCCAGTTATACAAATATCGGTTTTTTCTCCCGTTAAACGCCAACATATATTGTCGTTCTTATTTGAGTATTTTACAAAATAAGAGTTTTGTATATATGCATATTTATTACCTGCAATCTCAGGTACTGACGTAATAATTTTACTTTTGTTCACGATAAGGTTATTATCTATATGGGCAGAAAAATGGCCGCCGGGTTCTACAACGAAACCGTCCTCCAGCCGAATTGTATGTCCTGCAGTGAATGTAACATTGCCCCCATCGGCAACAACAAAATCATTAACATCAATAGTTTTATCCCAATTGGCCGGGGTAACATCCTTGCCGGCCAATATCATTTCCGAAGCCTCGAAGTCACGGGTATTATTTATGACACGGTTTTGCAAATGCATATTGTCATACATTATTTCATTTCTGTCTAGATTGTTAAAAGTATTAATTTTTGATATATGCCTGGAGTTTTCAACTTCGGAGTATATATCGTTAAACGGTACGTCTTCATTATCAATGTACCAACTTTTTGTGAGTTCTTCATTATCAATAACAAAATAATCAAGGTTGTGCATATCTATCAAATCCTGGACAAGGTCAATGGCACTTACAATTGGTAAAAAGGATATTTTATAATCATTATTGTCATATTTGCCCCAGAATCCAGCCGGTGCATCTGCATAAAACTTTTCATCAAAGGTGTAATAATCGCCTATTTCAGTTATGGTGTTCCATCCAAAAAACCAAAGTTTAATAGTAGCACCAAAAACCATAAGATTTTGATTGACACCTGAATATTTGCATTCAAGGGAGGTGCGCAGTGGAAAAGTGAGGGTGCTGATTTCGGGGAAATACGGAGAGCCCGGGTCAATTCCCTGGTGGGTAACTGCATTGCTGCCGTTTGCAAACGCAACATTCCTGCAATAGTCAGGAAAGCCCAATTCGGTAAGAAAATCCTGTAACCCATTATATTCATCATGGCCGAAAATATGGTTGACCAGCATCTCTTGTGCTCCTTCCGATATAAGTTTTTCGTATATCGCCTGAACATCAATATTAGTGGTTGTAGCAGAAGTGGACTCAAAAATTGCAACCAATAGATCAACGAAAAAATTAAATTGGAGTGGATATGGCTGTAATATATTAAATATCCTGTAAACTAAATATTGTACCCCGGGTGGGATGTTTGCCCCTTTGTGAGGTGAATCGTATGAAACATAAAGCCTACACTGATGGTCGTATCCCTCGTTCTCAAGGTTCTTCAGCGCAACACGGGTAATCAGGCCCCCCATGCTTTCACCCACAATCACACTTTCGTGATGCCCGGTTTTTACCTCGTTAATTCCTTGTATCAATTCCTGTATGGTTTGTTCGGCATTGGTAATTACGCTTAAGCCCGGAGAATCCATATTTACAAAAAAACAATCGTATCCCCTTTCTGACAACCTGAGTTGTGTGTTTCTCCATGAAGTATATAAATCAACAGCAGATTAGTACCCGTAATATCAAAACCTTCAATAAAAATTACAGGTTTGTCAGAACAAATTATCATTGCCTTCAAGGTAATAATAATTGGCGTTGTCGAGAGAAATATTGGGGTCGCTTTTTGAAGCAGGGGAGGCAGGGTTAAATCCATTATTGTTATTTTTGAAAAAGAAATCAGGGTATCACCCCTTCAATTAATTTAAACCGGATGCTCTTTTCCCCGGTATTTTTGTAATTAACATTAAAGGTTGCTTTTGGCCAGGTCAACCTGCCTGTAACCCTTGCCATCTTCAAAATCAACAGACATTTTTGAGAAACTAACTACATTGCTAAAGTAGAGCTCTGGAGTATAAGAAAAGAAACTGAGGAATTGTACACCTTATCATGCAATATCACCCCGGAAAACAATTTAAACTGAGTGTATCCGGGTTCGCCCCCAGGTTCTTGCATAATCCCATTTATGGCATCCTGTGACAAATAATCTACATTGAAATTTAATATCCCAAGTGCTATTATCGAAGTACCATACATGTTGACTTTTGAATATCCGTTAAAAATACTGTCAGGGGGCAATTCCAAAAATACCCCCAATATCCGAATCCTTTATTCCATTATAAAGGGCAATCCATTCATAAGCATTTGCGATAACCGGATTCCCTTTATACCATTGATCGGTATAATCGGTAAACACCATACCACGGTTAAGTAACAAACCTGTTTCCATTCCATTATGGTCAAGCGAGTCATAAGTGTTCCTGACAGTTTCAACAAAATAGCCAGGCGGCAGGTTCCACAATGTATCCTTTACTTGCGCTGACAACCCTGCGGTATTGCACAAGAAATATAGTAAGAGTAAATATTTTAATGTTTTCATTTTATTTTTTTATTCGATTAGTTCATAAGTGCTATTCAATGAAACTATTTTTAGTATACCTTTTATGGTTGGTTGAAACAAATTTTATCACATGAAGAATAATTACAAAACTCGTAAACATTACTATATATAGTACCATTTACCAATAGGGTATCCAATATTTTATGTTCCGTGCAAAAAAGAGGTACCATATTATTACTTCCATCAATATCTATATAAAAGTAGGCAAATTCCTGATTTTGTTCTTCTATCTGAAGGCTTTGCTGATAAGGTATCTAAATCACTATAAAAAGAAATGTTCAATGATTGAAAGCAATCTTCATTATTGTAAAATGGTGCATTATTTTTTATACAATGATATTCTTTGGTCTTTTTTCCACAAATAAATATGATGGTATCATTATTAGATTTTTTTAAAACAATTGTATCATCTATTTCATAAGGTAGCAAGCTTAATTCTTCGGCACTCAGGTTATAATAATTATCATCCCCACACGAACATAAAAGAATAGCAAAACCTATTATCCAAATGAAATTTATAGTTCGTATAATTATTTCCCTAATCATATATTTTTTCTTTTAAATTGTTGATTTCCTTTTCCTGTCTGATAACATATAACGTAAGCTCCTCGATTTTTTGCAACAACAATGCATTCATTTCAGCAAGGTTTATTCCGTTTCCCATAACTTCTTTCCCTGATGGGATTCCGGGGAGGTGTTTATGTTCGATAATAAAAGCTTCAACTTCACTTAAACCGGGTAAATCGTAATCAGGTTCAAAAACATAATCTTTCCATTCGGTTATATCGGTTACCTCAATTCCTCCACAAACTATTTCCCCGTTTATATTTGCATTTCCATTTACATCAAGGGCCTCTGATGGAATTCCACTGACTCCTATTCCCACCTTTCCACCTGTTGTAACAATAAATTTAACATTGTTGCTTTGATCGGTAAGTTGTAGAATCGGCTTGTTGGGATATGTAGAATGTGCCCCTTTTATTTTTAAACCGTTTCCTGTCATGTATGTGTTTTCAATTACAGCTGCCCAGTCATCCGAATTTCCTTTTACATGTAATTTATAGGAAGGATAAGGCATATTGCCGACAGCCAACATTCCGGTCAGTTTCACATCGCCTGTTACATCAAGTGTTGTATTTGGGTCAGTTTTTCCTATTCCAATATTCCCATTATTGCTATTATACATATCGTTACCATTCAATACCCAATAATTGGAACCGGGCACATTGGTAAGTCCCGAACCGTCGCCTGAGAAAGCAGTTGCTTTTACTGTGCCATTGACTTCGAGTTTTTCGGAGGGGCTATTGGTGCCGATCCCAACCCTGGCATTTTGGGAATTGAATATATAATTACTTTCGGTTTTAAACTCAATACCATAATTGGCTGATACCCGTACAGCATGGTTTTGAGTTCCAATTCTTATTTCCGACCATTGGTTGCTGTTCCATGTCCAGGGCTCAATAAACATAGCAGACTCCTCGCCCGAATCTGTTTTGATACGCAGTTTTGCAGCAGGGCTTGTAACATCACCTATTCCAATTGTTCCGGTTTTATCACTGGCAGAAGCAGTATTCACAAACAGTGTTGGTTTGGTACTCCCAAAGCCAATCATTAGGGAATTTGAATTGCTATTGGTCAACAGGTTTGATGTACCTCCTCCTGTACCGATAACCATAGAGTTTGACCCTGATGCTTTGAGATAGTCTCCAATACCTATTGAATAAACACCTGTTGCTGATACATATCCTCCAGCAGCAAATGAAACCTGCCCGGATGCTAAATTATTGTAACCGAAAGCGGTTGAATACATATTGGAAGCGGTATTAAGCTTCCCGGATGCAAATGATGCCTGGCCAGTTGAGGTATTTTCAATGCCCAGTGCACTTGAATAGTTTTCAGGTATTATGGTATTGTTTGCATCACAATTTGTACAGTTTTGCGAATTAGCAATATGTGTAATTGCCAATATACTAATTATTATAATTGTTATTTTTCTCATGATATTTATTTTAAAAAAAGATTCATTTTGAATTAATTTTTTATCCAGGTTCCCGATTCAATGATTATGTTTTTATACTTATCAATGATTTGATAAGTATAAACTCCATTTTTCAAACCATATGTATTTATTTTATATGTAGGAAAATTCTCAATTTCCTCCTGCATTACAGGAATTCCGCTACTCGAAAAAACCTTTATCAAAAGGTTTTTCCTTATTGTTTTTACAAAAAAGAAATCGCTACCCGGGTTCGGGTATATGGCCACATCACTATCGTATGGGTCAGGTGTTTCTTCAGCATTGGTAATGATATCGTCAGGGAAAATCTTTTTTATCCACAGGTCAACATCACCGGATGGGCTGTTTTGCCAGTCGCAAACCGTCCCGCCAATAACACAACCTCCATCACTTGTAGCAGTAACGGTATATGTTGAATAATTCTTATCCCCGCCAAACCATTTCCAACCTTTAAGGTTAAGTGAACTATCCAATAATGCAACAGATATCTTTAAATTAATTGGATCGCTGGAGAAGTAATTATTTCTACTTGCAACATAAATGTTATTGGCATCAAAAAGAATCAATGGATTTAAAAAAGGCTGGAAAATCTGCAGTATCAGATCGTCCAAAAATTGTGTTATCAATAAACTGGTGGTTTTCATTAACTTTTGCAACAACAATATCTGCGTTACCCTGGTAAGTGATATGTACGTTTGATGCCCATAAATAAGAAACATCTGTCAATCGTTTAATACTTGGGTTTGAAATGATAGATTTCCCGGATACGACAATGGGGTGAAAGAATAATTGAGGTTGCTGTCAACCTCAACAATAACGTGTTCAACAGAAGGCTGAAAACCACCATCTCCTACAACTATAATGCCTTCTTCTCCATTACTCCTACCCATAACACCACCTTCAACTCCCCCAAGAGGAAATTGCATGGGATCATCAATAAAGGGGTAATTGGTTTTTAGCGTATCGCCATTAAGGTTAAACTTTGCCATAAAAAAATTACTCCTGTAGTAACCATCCCACCAGTCAACATTTCCTGCGGCATATATGGTTTCATTACTTAACCACACTATGTATCCGGGATTCCAATAATCACCTGCCACTTCATAACGCTTGTCCCATATTGTATTTAAATCCGATCCATAGCTTAAGGACCCAGAAATTTTTCATTTCTTTAAACTGGTATATGCTGTCCCTTTTACTAATGGCTCCAAATAGTAGATAATTACTATCAGGGGCAATTATTACATGGGCAAATCCACTCATGGTGTCATTGCCAAAGTTAAATGAACGAAATATTGAATCACCATTTGGGGTAACTTTAACAACAAGGGCATGTATATCGGTAAAATAGGGTAAATTTCTCTCCGCTCCGCATAATATTACATTACCTTGCAAATCTTCCTGTGAGTCTCCAATTGAGCTTCTTCCTTCAGTATCAATCACCATTTCAAAAGGTTGAAACTGTGCAATTGAAATTTTCAATAGAAAAAAAGAAAGAAGAAGCATATTGCCTGCAATTTTTAATATGCTTCTCATAATTGTTAATGTCCTATTACTTTTCTGTCGGCAAAAATTATCTCTGGAATATGAATTAAATATTCATCGTAATTTGGAGGTGGTTCCTGCAAACTCGTTCCTATAATTGTATCAAACCTAACAAAAGTATAATCCTCGGCTTCGGGCCAATAGGTAGATTCATCCGGTATAATGTTATATATTAAATCTTCAATTTCATACAAATAGTAATTCATATCTCCATATTCAATACATTCAAAATCTTCCAGGGTTGTACCTGTTGGGCAGTTATTATCATGAGCATAAAAAATCCGGTAATCCCTGTCATTATCATACCCCAGACCATTTGTGAGGTCCATTAATGCATTATTGTCAATGTCATCTTTATCTAACACTACAGTTACAGGGTTGACATAAAAAACGATTAAACCATCATCATTAATAAAATGGTGGCGGCGGTTTTCAGCCGCATCCCTGATTTCATCGGCCCCATCCCGTTCCATAAAATAATTACCATTACAATCGCCCAGATTATCTCCATACATCCAATTATCTCCCGGGCCAAACGGGGTTATCTGCTTATCACCTTTTTCACCAATAGTAGTTTTACTTTTTAGGGTAAGTACCTGGTTTTCGAGGCCCTCTATACTTATATAAGTAAATTGTACTGCTTTATCGCTATAGGGAGCTGCTATCAGTGTATTTTGTATATCGGTTTCCAATTGCTGATAAACTGCAACAACATCATCCAGGCTCACCATATTGTTTTCGTCAATTGCTAATTCAGGGTAGACCGATTGGCTGTAAAAATCTTTATAAGGATCATCTACCTGAGAATAATCAAAGTTAAGAGCCGCATTAAAATCCCATAATAAACTATCAATGCTTATTAATTCACCTGATTTATATGCGGGGTTTTCCTTATAATACGCAACTTTGGTTTTAAAATTCATAATACGGTTGTAAGCATCAATTGCTTCCGGATCATTACTTTCTACTTTTGGTTGATTGGTTGTTTCTTCTTTCGAGCACGAAAACACCATTACAATGGCGATCGCCGCTATACTTATTATTGATATTGTTTTTTTCATCTTTTTTTCACTTTTTTAATTCTTACCTTAATTGCTTGTTATGAAGTTGTTTAAAGTTGACGTAATAAAATAACGCAAAAAGCTAATAAATT
>JAWKKM010000065.1:0-16117 GCA_041393255.1 Bacteroidales bacterium
AGAAAGAAGAAATTACTTACGGGTAAGTACCCCATTTTTTTAAGAATTACCATGAATCGGAAGTCGATATTTTTCCGTACTCCGTATACCTCTTTTGAGAATGAGTGGGACGCTAACCAAGGCATGTTTACAGTAAAAGCGACCAACCACCTACATAAAAACAGGTTACTGTTTAAGTTCATGGACAGAGCCACAAGTGTGATTACCGAATTGGAGCAAGAAAAAGGGTATTATACACTGGAAGAAGTAGAGGGTGCTTTGCGTTTAGAAACCAATCCAAACAGCAAATTGTTGTACCCGTTTTGGGAAGAAATAATTGCAGAACAGAGGCTGGCCGGTAGAACTGGCAACGCAAGGGTGCATGCCGAGGTCCTGACCTCTATAAAAAGGTTCAGAAATGGCAAGGAGTTAACTTTCTTTCAAATTACTCCTGAATTTCTGGAAAAGTATGAAGTTTGGTTGCGATCGCGTGGTGGAACGGGTGGCGGTATAGGAGTAAAAATGAGATGTATTCGTGCTCTTTTTAATACGGCAATAAGGCGCGGATTAGTAAAGGATAATCTTTATCCGTTCCGTGTTTATAAAGTTTCAAAGCATAAATCAAATGGAGTAAAGAGGGCTATAAGTATAGAAGACATTCATAAAATAGCCGGTTTTGATCTAAGCGAACATCCAACCTTAATCGATTATCGAAACTATTTTGTATTTAGCTTTTTCACACGAGGGATGAATTTTGCCGATATGATGACTTTGGAATGGAATGATATTGTAGATGATCGAATATACTACGTCCGTTCAAAGACAAAAAGTAAGTTTCAGATTAAAATACTCCCTCCTGCCCAAAAAATTATTGATTACTATAGGGCACAAAATCGCGGGACTAAATATGTGTTCCCAATTTTGCTTCAGGATAAAATGACCTTTTCTCATTTGGAAAACCGCAAAAGAAAAATGCTAAAAAGATATAATAACAGGTTGAAGGAAATTGGTGAAGTATGTGAAATTACAAAACCACTGTCAAGCTATGTAGCACGGCATAGTTATGCCAATTGCCTAAAACAAAAAGGCATAGCAACCGATATTATTAGTGAATCTTTGGGGCATCAGAATTTGGCTATTACCCAAGCTTATTTGAAAGAGTTAGACAATACATTGGTTGATGAAGCGATGGAAGTATTATTATAAAAATTAGAATACTTTTACACCGATGAAACGAGCATGGAAGTACTTCGCATAAAAGAAAGTAGTTAAAAAGCGAGTTCCATCTGATACCACTGACAATAAACAATTTTAATCACGTGAAAATACGATATTGCTCAGATTTACATTTGGAATTTCCAGAGAATAAGAAGTATTTATTGGAGAATCCAATAACGCCAGGAGGAGATATTCTTATATTGGCTGGCGACATTGTGCCTTTTAAGGTTATGAATGAGCACAATGATTTCTGGGATTATGTATCATCTAATTTTCGTTACACATATTGGGTGCCGGGCAATCATGAATATTATTATTCCGAAATAGGAGAACGTTCGGGCAAGTTCGTTGAAAAAATACGCAGCAATGTTCTTTTGGTAAACAATACTTCATTTGTACATGATGGTGTAAGATTAATTTTCACAACGCTGTGGACTGCTTTATCGGGTGTTAATCAATTTGCGATACAGCAACAATTATCCGATTTCAGGGTGATAAAAAACAAAGGTCGTGTATTCGCTCCTGACGATTATAATCAAATACATAACTCCTGTTTGAGTTACCTAAAGCAAGAATTATCTAAAAATAATTGCGAGCAAACCATAGTGGTAACTCATCATGTTCCTACAATGCTGAATTATCCCGAAAAATATAAAGGCAGTAGCTTAAATGCGGCTTTCGCTGTTGAGTTATATGATTTAATAGCGGATTCAGATATCGATTTCTGGATATTTGGGCACCATCATCAGAATGGTTCTGATTTTACGGTTGGAAAGACAAAACTACTTACCTGCCAGCTTGGTTATGTTGAGTTTAATGAGCATATAGGTTTTTCAGCCGGTAAATGCATTGTTGTTTGATTATTAATGTAATAAACCTATATTTGCACAATAAACTTAGTAGGTTTATTGTGCAAAAAACAAGTTTATCATGAAAACTCTTCTGGAATATATAAAGGAAGTCCTCGGCAAAGTCAAATTGTTGTGAACCGATTGCCAGAATACGAGATGTCGAAACTTCCTGATGTATGTGTCAAATGTATAGGATTTACAACCAGACTTTAGAGAAGAGTTGGTATTGGTGCCAACTTGTTGATGAAGAAAATATATCAATTGCCCAAACAGAAAAGCAGATAAGAAATCTACAAATCTATTCAATAAAACCGTAATTTTCTTTACTCGACCATGTGGTGTCACATATAACCGCATCAGCTAATAAAAAGAAAGTGAACTTTAGGCCAGAGAAACAAGTTTTTTTGCCAGAAATGTTGGTTGACTTAAAAGACGGGAACACCACAAAAGCTCATTTAAAGAAAACAGAAATTAATACCATCAAAGGTCAGTTAAGCTGTACTGTACCAGATTTTAGATTAAGTTGAGTATTGTGGGATATTGAGCAGAAGCCTTTAAAGAAATAGCTTTTAAATTGAATTAATTAATGGTAATTAGCAGCAGTTGACACCTTCAGGTGCTTGGCTTAATTGGTTGCTGGTGAAAAAGAAAAATACATTCAATTCAATTATGAAAAGAAGTTTGGAAAAAATTGATGAAAATGTGACTTCGGAATTATCCGGTGTTTAAACGTGTTTATATCGATTCATTACCTCCAGGGATAAAAACATATGGGACGGCAACACGTCTGCCTTACCTGAATACTCAGATATGAACTCGAGTCGACAAAATTATATGGCTTAGGAAGAACAGAATACAATAGATTGAACAAAACAAAACTTGCTTTCTAAATGCCAATCCTACAGAAGGTAACGTTATTGTAGCAGAAGTCTGAAATATAACCCCAGGATTTTAGCAGATGCAGCAATTTTTACTGAGCAGACAGTTGATCCCTTATCTTTGTATTTGACTTTGAAGAGTACACCGGACGAAAGGATTGAAATGGCATTGGAACAAATAAAAGAGAACATATTATGGTTAGAGGGAAAAAATTCAAGGAGTATTTTAAAGACTATTCAGAAAATTATATAATTATTGGAGGTACAGCGCGATGTGTAATTATTGACAATGCCGGATTTGGAAGGCCAGAGCTACTAAAGACATCGATATTAATTGTCGAAGCTTTATCTAAAGCATTCGTCCAAAAAGGGAATTCATCAATGATGGGAGCACTATGAACGGAGAGAAAAAGTGAAGATGAAAGAAAGTACTATCGGTTTATTAAGCCAAAAACCAAATGGTTTCCTCTTCAAATTGAACTCTTTCTAAGATTCCCGATTTAATAGACCTGGATTTGCGGTTTCAGTTAACTCCTATTCCTGTTGATGACGACTTGTCAAGTCTTTCGGCAATTTTGATGGATAACGAATATTATAAATTCACCATCGATAATAGCAAAGAGGAAGAAGGAGCTCACTTTGCGGGAACAGAAGCCTTAATTTGCTTAAAAGCAAAAGCATTTCTGGATTTATCGCGACGAAAACTGGAGGGTGAGAATGTTGATAGTAGGAACATCAGAAAACACAAAACCGATATATTTAGATTGGCAGTATTATTGCCAGCGGAGCATAAGGTTGAGTTACCGGCTGGAATAAAGAATGACCTTAAAGCATTTGTTGATTCAATTTCTGAAGAATTACCCGACAAAGCAATTTTTAAACAAATGGGCATGGGGACTATCGATGCGGAACTAGTATTCCAACAAATAAAAATTATCTTTTCTTTAGATTAAACACACCAAATCTCAGTTCAACCCCGTAAACACTTCCTGCAACATTTTCGGAAAATTTTCAAAAGGAAAAGAAATAAATAGTGAATGGAAAAAGCGGAAGTGTTGATGTGGGATTTCAAAAAGTTTTAACCGAAGTATACGAGGTTAAGTCTTTTTGAAATTGGCTTTGTGTGCAGGCGGCAATTAACTCTTCCGTTTTTGGAATGAATGGCTTTATGCCGGAAGCTTTTGAAAACCAGGAGGGCGCGTTTTTCGAAAATGTAAGTTTTTTGTGGGAGGGGTTGATGTCTTTTTTATAAATAAATACGATAAAAAGGGCATTTCATTGTTAAATTTAAATGCCAAAATAATAAACTTGAATCCATACTATATCCAAACCAGATTTATTGTGCAAACAACGTGAAGGGGCAAATATTAATTTTGCAATTCAAGTTGTAATAATGTTTCATTTTTGTGTAATAATGTTTCATCTATATTTTTTTGCCTTTTAGAAAAAATAAACATGAATCAAATCTGCTTTTATTCGTAACAATCATTCAAGCCTTTTAATCATAAGCCCCATAATTTTGAGTCGGAGTTTAAAACCAATAATTCTGAATCAAATGAAACAACAGAACGTTTTAACCGTCGCTTTAATAATTGCCTTAGGCGGATTTCTTTTTGGCTACGACATTGCTATGATGTCGGGAACGACTACACAGCTTGAAGAGTTATACAATTTAAATAGTTTTTGGCTTGGGTTTACCGTAGCAGTTGCCATTGTGGGTACTATAATTGGTACACTAATAATAGGGAAACCTGCAGAAAAATTCGGGCGTCGTAAATCACTGATATTTTTATCAGGGGTATTCTTTATTTCTTCGCTTGGAAGTGCTTTCGCCATGAACTGGGGAATGTTGCTGTTTTTCAGGCTGATTACAGGTATAATGTTAGGCTGTATCTCAGTAGTAACCCCAATGTATATAGCCGAAATATCACCGGCAAAAAAGCGTGGACGTTTAGTTTTACTTAATCAGTTCTTTGTGGTAACAGCTATTTTCCTGGCATTTGCAGTTAACTATTTTCTGGCCCGCACCATTGAACTCGATTCCTGGCGATGGATGATTGGAATCGAGGCAATCCCTGCCCTATCCTTCTTTTTACTACTGAACCTGGTTCCTGAAAGCCCGAGATGGTTGGTTAACCAGGGACGTAACGAAGAAGCTCTTGCCGTTTTTCAACGCATTAAAGCAGAAAACCCGGAAGAAGAAGTACGGATTGTAAAAAAATCGGTTGAGCAGGAAGAGGCAGTTGGTCATGGTAAACTGTTTGTTAAAGAAAATCGTTTTCCGGTGATGATTGCAATTCTGATTGCAGCCTTTAACCAATTAGCCGGTATTAATGCGATAATGATTTATGCTCCGCGTGTTTTCGAAATGGCGGGGTTCGAAACCGATATATCTTTACTCCAATCCATCTCAGTAGGCGCAACAAATTTGCTTTTCACCTTTGTTGCTCTTTTTCTTATCGATAAATACGGACGGCGCACTTTGTTAATGGTTGGTTCCGTTGGTATGGTATTTTTTCTGGGAATGCTTTCAAAGTCTTTTTTTACCGGTAATTACTCCGACCTGGGAGGTTATGGGGTAATGGTTTATCTGATGGGCTTTATAGCATTTTTTGCTTTTTCACAAGGAGCTGTTCTTTGGGTTGTTATTTCAGAGATATTCCCCAATAAAGTCCGTTCGCAGGGACAGGCGCTCGGAAGCTTTACCCATTGGATTTTTGCGGCAGCGCTTATCTGGGGGTTTCCCGTTATAAACAACGCAGTTGGTGGTGGTGTATCCTTTGGCTTTTTCGCCATTATGATGATATTCCATTTCTTTTTTGCATGGAAAGTCCTTCCCGAAACAAAAGGGAAATCACTGGAGGAAATTCAGCTTGAAATGAAAAGGGATTAATAAGAGACAAATCAAAATAAACAAATCATGCAAATTAAAAACAAGGAAATATTGTGTATTGGTGAAGTGCTTTGGGACAGGTTACCTTCGGGAGCAAAACCCGGAGGGGCCCCAATGAACGTTGCGCTTCACCTGAATGCAATTGGGATGGATGTCGCAATTGCCAGCAGTATCGGAAATGACGATGCAGGGAAAGAGTTGAAGGCTTTTTTAAATAAGTCAGGCGTTGACACCCAATATATCCAGGAAGATGAATCATTGCCAACAAGCGAAGTACTTGTTCACTTGGATGAAAACAATAATGCAACTTACGAAATATGTGAACCGGTTGCTTGGGATGCTATTAAGCTATCAGATAGTTTGATGGAGAAAGCCAAGAATGCAGGTCTTCTCATTTTCGGCACACTGGCATCAAGAAATCCGATTGCCCGGCAAACTATTATGCGTTTACTCACTTATGACGGGCTAAAACTTATGGATGTTAATTTCAGGAAACCTTATGACAAACAGGAAATTGTAGAAACACTACTCCAAAACACAGACATCGTAAAAATGAACGATGATGAATTGGTCGTTTTTGCAAACTGGTATAATAAACATAAATATGATGAAAAAAGCCTGATTAAATGGTTTGCTGCGCAATACAATATAAAAATGGTTTGTATCACAAAAGGTGAAGACGGAGCCATTTTATACTGCGATGGTGAATTTTACGAACATCCGGGCTTTAAAGTAAATGCAGTAGATACTGTTGGGGCTGGCGATGCATTTCTGGCGGGTTTAATTTCTTCGCTTATAAATGGTAAAACCCCTGATGAAGCTTTAGCATTTGCATGTGCAACCGGTGCCTTTGTGGCAACAAAAACGGGAGCAACTCCTAATTACGATATGAAGGAAATCAATTCGATATTATCTGATATTTCAGTGTAAGTGAGAAACAAATTATACAAAATCTAAGTAATCTTATCTAATTATGATGAAACTAATCAAATTGAAAAAAGCAGGCAAAGGGATATTTATTGTCCTGTTGAGTTTGCTTTCAACAGTGTCGTTTGCACAACAAACCACTGTAACCGGGAAAGTGACCGACTCTAAAGGAGAAAGTTTGCCCGGTGTAACTATTGTTGAAAAAGGAACAACAAACGGAACTATTACTGGTGTTGACGGAGATTATACTCTTTCAGTTTCAACAGAGGCAACACTTGTATTCAGTTTTGTAGGTATGCGTACTCAGGAAATTGTGGTAGGCGGACAAACAACGATTGATGTACAATTGCATGAAGAAGCAGTTGGTTTGGAACAAATAGTTGTAACGGGTTATCAAACGCAGAAAAAAGCTGATTTAACAGGAGCTATCAGCGTAGTTGAAATGGATGAAGTGAAAGAAACGCCAACCGGAAATGCTGTTAAAGCATTGCAGGGCCGTGTTGCCGGGCTTTATGTAACTACTGACGGGAATCCGGGGTCTTATGCCACTGTTCGAATCAGGGGTGGTAGTACCATGGGTGGAGGAAGTAACGACCCACTGTATATTATTGATGGTGTACCGACAACGGGAGGAATTGAACAACTTAACCCTAACGACATCGAATCGATGCAGGTATTAAAAGATGCATCGGCTGCCAGTATTTATGGTTCGCGGGCAAACAACGGTGTAATTCTTATTACAACTAAAAAAGGTAAAGAAGGAGTTACCAAGGTTGAGTTCAGTTCTTATGCCACAGTTCAGCAATATACTTCACAGCTTGATGTGCTGAATACTTATGACCGTGGATATGTAAACTGGCAGGCTGCCATAAACGACGGATTGACACCAACTTCAAGTATTTATAAATACGACTGGCACATGGATGGCGACAATGCAGTGCTTGACAGGATTTTATTACCTGAATATATCGACCCGGCACAAACCATGCGTCCTGCTGATACACGGTGGTACGATGAGATTTCTCAAACTTCACTCATTCAGTCCTATAACCTCACAATCTCAAACGGGAATGAACGAGGAAGTTCACTTATTTCTTTGAATTATTACAACCACGATGGAATTATTAAAGAAACCAACTCGAATAAAATTACCGCACGTATAAATTCCGATTATAATTTTTGGGACGGTAAATTAAAGGTGGGCGAAAACCTGAATGTTTCAAAAATATACAATGCCGAAATTCCTACAGGCGATGTAATGTACCTGGCGTTGGTGCAACAGCCCGTAGTTCCGGTGCATTCTGTTGATGGCGGCTGGGGTGGCCCTGCACCGGGAATGACTGACCGGCACAACCCGGTTCGTTTAATTGAGCAAAACAAGCAAAATAAAGGCAAATCGTCGCGGATATTCGGAAATATTTATGCAGACCTCGAAATAATAAAAGGACTGCATTTCAGAACAAGCTATGGTGTGGATTACACCCAGACCTACCGACGTAAAATGGATTATAGCTATGTGTCTGGCTTTTTAATTAGCGATATTAACCGTACAACCACCTCGCAGTCGCACAATTTATCGTGGACCTGGACCAATACATTGAATTATAAGTTCGAAAAAGAAAAACACAGCCTCGATGTGGTTGCAGGTACTGAAGCCATTAAATACGAAGATGAATGGTTCTGGGCAAGCCGCGAAGGTTTTGTTCTGGAAGATCCGGATTATATGTATCTGGATGCCGGAACTGAAAAAGTACTAAACGGAGGTGGTGGTTCAGGTAACTCACTGTTTTCTGTTTTCGCGAAAGCCAACTATGTATATGATTCAAAATATTTGTTTTCTGCAACACTACGCCGCGATGGCTCATCCCGTTTTGGTAAAGATAATTTGTACGGAATCTTCCCCGCCTTTTCTTTAGGATGGAGAATTAGCGAAGAAAACTTTATGGCGTCTGTTTCGTCTGTTTCGAACCTGAAACTAAGAGCCGGTTGGGGTATTACCGGTAACCAACAGATTAGCAACGAAGCCATTTATTCAATTTATCGTACAGATTATGGTATAGATCCAACCTGGGATTTTGATACAGGAACAGCATACGATATTATGGGTATGGATACTGGTACGCTGCCTTCCGGTTTTAGAAAAATCCGTGAGGGAAATCCATTACTCAAATGGGAAGAAGCCAATCAAACTAACCTTGGTATCGATTTTGGTTTCTTCGACCAGGCCATTTACGGAAGTATTGATTATTTCTTTAAGGAAACAAAGGACATTTTAATTGAACCTCCCTACCTTGCAGTTAAAGGCGAAGGTGGAAATCAATGGGTGAACGGTGCAACACTTGAAAACAAAGGATGGGAAGTAGTATTCGGTTACCGGAAAGATTTTGCAAGTGGACTCAGTATGGATTTATCCGCAAATGTATCGTCATATAAACGAAAAGTAACATATCTGCCCGATGAAGTTCTTACCGGATACCCTGGCGACCCGGGAACTAACAAGACGGTTATCGGACATTCTGATTTGGTTCATTTTGGATACATCGCAGACGGAATATTCCAGAACCAGGATGAAGTGAATGACCATGCTGAACAAACCGGCAAAGGAGTTGGGCGGATTCGATATAAAGATATTGGCGGATTGGATGCCGATGGTAATTTCGTTTACGAACCTGATGGTGTTGTTGATGCACTGGACAGAACATGGATTGGAGATCCCAATCCGGATTTTGAATACGGATTAAATGCCAGTTTCTCCTATAAAAATTTCGATTTAAATATTTTCTTCCAGGGAATTTATGGTGCCGATGTTTACAACGAATTTAAACACCTCACCGATTTTACATCCATCTGGCAGGGAACAAATTTTGGAACAAGAACCCTGGATGCATGGACACCAAATAATACGGGTTCTTCTATTCCAATGCTGACTCTGACCGATACCAACAACGAAAACAGGGGTTCAACCTATTTCATTGAAAACGGTTCGTACCTGAAATTAAGAAATTTACAATTGGGTTATAATCTTCCTAAAAATCTGGTTAATAAAGCCAAACTGTCATCAGCACGGGTTTACCTGCAAGGACAAAACCTTTTCACGATAAAAGATTCGAAAGGTAACGACCAGTTTACAGGTGTTGACCCTGAATCGCCCGGATTTGCGTATCCGATTCCGGCAAGTTATACCATTGGTGTTAATCTAACTTTTTAAAAACGGACTATCATGAAGAATAAAACAATAAAAATATTAGCAATCGCAGCAGCAGGATTTTTAATTTCCTGTTCCGATTCCTTTTTGGAGATGACTCCAAAAAGCATCATCAGCAACAACCAGCTCTTAACCCCCGAAAATGCAGAAGGAATGGTTATTGCAGCTTATGCTGAGCTTGGCAACGACCATTACACTGCACCCAACTCGCTTTGGCCTTATGCCGACAATACCAGTGGAGATTCTTACAAAGGCGGAGGTGGAACCGGTGATATCTGGGAATTCAATTTTATGGAACTTTTTGCTTTTAACACTACCGATAACCCGCTTGTTGACCAGAAATGGTACAGGTTGTATGTGGGTGTTGGGCGTGCAAACGAAGCGCTTAAAGTTATCAATCAGCTTTCGGAAGAAGAGTACCCCGAGAAAACAGAACGCGAGGCAGAAATGCGTTTTCTCAGAGCACATCATTATTTCATTCTTAAAACCATGTTTAAATACATTCCGTGGATTGATGAAACCGTGGTTGGCGAAGCTTATGGCGAAGTATCGAACCGCGAATTTTCGGACCAGGAATTGTGGGATAAAATTGCTGCCGAATTTGAATTTGCTGCCGATAATCTTCCTGAAATACAAAGCGACAAAGGGAGGCCAAATATGTTTGCTGCCAAAGCATACCTGGCAAAAACAAAACTCTACCAGGCTTACGAACAAGGTGATGATAACTCGGTAACCACTATCAATTCATCAAAATTGCAGGAGGTTGTTAGCCTTGTTGATGAAGTTTCGGCCCAATACTCGTTGTTTACCGATTTTGGCTATAATTTTCTTTGGAGCCACGATGAAGGAAGTACGGAATCTGTTTTTTCTATCCAACGTTCGGTTGATGACGGAACACCAAAAGGTCGCCTGGATTGGGGAAACATGTTGAATTACCCGATGAACCCGGAGTATGGCTGTTGTTGGTTTCATATTCCGACACAGAACCTTGTAAACTCATTTAAAACCGACGGACAAGGTTTGCCTCAGTTCGGTACGTTTAACGACTCGGATGTGCTTGAAGGCGCTGATTTTTACGACAATACTTTTGACGTGCGTTTAGACCATACTGTTGCTATTCCGGGGCATCCCTGGAAATACGACCCCAATTTTATCTATCAGAAAGATTGGGCCCGGGCAACGCAGATATACGGGCATTTCTCTTCATTGAAAGAAAACCAGTCGCCCAATTGCGCTTGCTTTCAAAAAGTACCGCCTTTTATGGCAAGCTCAAAAAACACCGACATTATCCGTTTTGCCGATGTATTATTATGGAAAGCGGAGGCTTTAATCGAATTGGGACGCCAGGATGAAGCGTTACCGATTATTAATGAGATTCGGCAACGTGCAATCAATAGTACAGCCATGTTGAAAATGAACGACGGCAACCCAAGTTCAAACTACAAAATGGATATTTATAAACCTGGAGAAAATTGCGACTGGACTCAGGAATTTGCACGTCAGGCTTTGCGTTGGGAAAGAAGGCTTGAATTGGCCATGGAAGGAATCCGTTTCTATGATTTGGTACGTTGGGGAATAGCCGGAGATTATATCAACAATTATTTTGCTGAAGAAAAAACCAAAAGGGAATACTTGAAAGATGGTCAATTTTCGAAAGGGAAGCATGAGTATTTTGCCATTCCTCAAAATCAAATTGATTTTAGTAAAGGTTTATATCAGCAAAATCATGGTTGGTAACAGTTTAAACATTTAAATGAAATTGAAATGAAAAAATATTTAATATATATAATACTGGTAACCTTTTCTCGCCGGACTATTCTCTTCCTGCGAAGAGGATTACACAAGTCCTCTAAACTTAGATGCAGATGTCAAGATTCAGAGTTTCTCGGTTGAGGGAACTGAAGGTAAAAATTGATGAAAAAAATAAGACCATTACTGTAACCATTGAAAGTGGAAGTGATATTGATCTTAGCAATATAAGTCCCTCGATTGTGCTACCTGAAGGAGCTGTTATTACTCCTGCTATTACCTCTAATATGGATTTTTCTAATCCAATCGATTTTACCATTGTGAATGGAGATGTTTACAGTGTTTACACAATTTCTGTTACAGAACAATTTTTTATTGGCTTCCTTGGAACAGCAGCTAATGCTGCCGGAATAACGGAAGACGATCAACAAGCTGCTGCAGAATGGTTCTTTGCTAATTATGATAATGGTAAGTATATCAGCTTCGATGCCATAAAGAACGGAGAGGTTGATTTGAATGATTTCAGGGTTCTTTGGTGGTATAATGATTCAGAACGCGATTTACCCGCAATTGCACATGATGCAACTGTTTTAAATAAAATGAAAGAGTATTATCAAAACGGCGGAAACCTTTTATTTAATGGTTATGCGTGTGGTTATTTCTGGACAATGGGACGATTAACTAATACCTACAACATGGTGATTGGCGATGGTCTTGGTTTTGAGAATAATGATGTGTGGAGCATTGGAGCCAGCATTGGTACGCACGATATGACAACTCATCCGATATATAAAGGAGTTTCATTTAGTACAGATGACGACGGTTACAAGTGGGTGCCAATTATTGGTGCAGGCTATAGAGAAGACCACAATTATGTAATGGTGGACCTTGCTCAATATCACGGATTAGGTAATGCAGATGAAGATGCTTACACGGCTTTTACAACATCCAACAATGTTAATTATCTTGGTGTTTGGGGTGGAATACGTGATTACTATATGGCTGGTGTCCTTGAACTTTTACCTACTGATTCCTTCAGCGGAAAAGCAATTTATCAAGGTATTGGTGGATTTGAATTTAATCAGAATAGCCAAGGAGATATTAATCCTGATGGAGTGAATGCTTATCAGAATAATATTAATTTGATTACAAAGAATTCATTAAGCTATTTATCTCAGAAAAACTAATTAAATAAAGGCAGGGATTCTATCCCTGCCTTTAAATATCATTATCTGCTATGAGATTATCGTGCGTAATATATTTCCTGGTCTTATTTTCATTAATTTCTTGTTCAAAAGACGATACCGCTGATGTGGTATCAAATCCAGTTTTAAAACATCGAAATTTAAAGCCATTGTTTCATTATTCACCACAAGAAAACTGGATGAATGATCCTAACGGCATGGTATATTACGATGGAGTATATCATCTTTTTTATCAATATTATCCCGATGGTACCAATTGGGGACCAATGCATTGGGCGCATACGGTAAGTAACGATTTATTTCATTGGGAAGATAAGGGAATTGCGCTTTATCCCGATGATTTGGGGTATATTTTTTCGGGAAGTGCAGTAGTGGATAAAAATAATACAGCAGGATTTAAATCAAACGACAATGATCCGTTGGTAGCCATTTTTACGCATCATAAAAGTAACAATGGTTTACAAACCCAGAGTCTTGCATATAGCACTGATAAGGGGGAAACGTGGACCAAATACGAAGGAAATCCTGTTTTAGAGAATCCAGGAATTGTTGACTTTCGTGATCCTAAGGTGATTTGGCACGAACCAACTCAAAAATGGATTATGACGTTGGCTGTTCTTGATCATGTAAGCCTCTATTCGTCACCTAATTTAATTGATTGGAGTCTTGAAAGTGAATTTGGAGCAGGAAGAGGTGCACAGGGCGGTGTATGGGAATGTCCTGATTTATTCCCCTTGCAAGTTGAAGGGAGCGATGAAATTAAGTGGGTACTTCTGGTTAGTATAAATCCAGGTGGGCCAAATGGGGGAAGTGCCACACAATATTTTATTGGCAGTTTCGATGGTACTTCTTTCGTTTCTGAAAATAATGAAATCAATTGGGTGGATAACGGCATTGATAACTATGCCGGAGTAACCTGGAGTAATATCCCAAACTCGGATGGAAGAAGGATTTTTCTTGGATGGATGAGTAACTGGGTTTATGCGGGAGCTACACCAACTGAAGGATGGCGTGGTGAAATGACCATACCCCTTGAAATTAAATTAATTCAGAAGAATGATAAATACGTATTAGCATTTGAACCGGTAGCAGAATTGAATAATTTAATGAGTGATGATGATGCCCTCATTATTGATACACCGCAAAAAAGTATCGAACTGGAAAATAATTCCATTGTAGAATATGGAAGTTATAGAGCAGAAATTGATATAGAAACAGAAAATATTAATGATTTTGAAATTAAAACCGGAAATGGACTCGAATCGATATTTATCAGTTATGATAAAGTAAGCTCAACCTTGAGTATTGATAGAAGTGAATGTGGCATTTCGGATTTCGATCAGTTATTCAAAAAGGAGATTAAATGCGAGATACAACCATCGGAAGGGGAAATTGTATTGGATTTAATTGTCGATCAATCATCGTTAGAGATATTAATTAACGGTGGAGAAAAAGTAATGACAGCATTATTCTATAGTAAGTATAAGTACAATTCTATCTCAATTAATGGAAGCTCAGATAATGCATTTATTCAGCATTTTAAAATCAGTCCCATTCAGAAATCAGTAATACGATAAAAATGATTATGAATAGAAAAATGATAGCATTTATTGCATGCGCCTTATTTCTGACTGGTAGTTATGTATCTACCGCACAGGATTACAGCGAGCAATACCGTCCGCAATTCCATTTTTCGCCTAAAAGTGGCTGGATTGGCGATCCGGACGGAACTATAAAATTCGACAGTCTGTATCACCTTTTTTGGTGGGGACATGCTGTTTCCGAGGACTTGGTTTATTGGACGGAATACCCCTGGCCTATGCAGGGAGGGAGTTCATCTTTCGATTACTACACAGGATCGGTAGTGGTGGATACTGCAAACACTGCAGGATTTGGAACCGACGATGACACCGTGGCCGTGGCAATTTATACCATACACAATAAAACAACAGGGATCGAAACACAAGGAATCTCATCGAGCATTTCGCCCGATTTTAAATACTTCAATTATTACAATAATAACCCTGTAATTCCTTCCACATCAAACGATTTCAGAGACCCGTCAGTATTCTGGGATACACAACTTAATCGTTGGGCGATGGCTATAACACGGCCAGGCGAACATCGTATTGAAATTTACAGTTCTTCAGATTTGAAAAACTGGACTAAACGATCGTCTTTCGGGCCACTTGGCGCACGAACAGGTGCCTGGGAAGTCCCCGACCTTTTTCAACTCCCCTTAGATGGAAATCCTGAAAATAAAAAGTGGGTGATGATTTGCGGAATGGGCCCTAATCGTGGGCAATACTGGGTAGGCGATTTTGATGGAACCGATTTCACTCCTGACGCTACAACTCTGGCTTATTTAGAAAATGGTGATGGTAGAGATGGTGAATTGTTCACAGGTTTTGAAAGTTCTGATTACGGAACATGGACAACCGAAGGAACGGCCTTTGGAACTGGTCCCGCAAATGGAACGCTGCCTGATCAAATGGATGTTTCCGGATATTTGGGAAATTACCTGGTGAATTCATACAAGAGCGGCGACGTGACAACAGGGAAGCTAACTTCCCCAAGTTTTACTATCACCAAAAATTTCATCAATTTTTTAATTTCTGGCGGTAACCATCCCAACCAGACATGTATTAACCTGCTCATAAATGATGAAATCGTAAAAACAGCAACTGGCGATAACTCGGAACAGTTAAAATGGTACGGTTGGGATGTCAGTAACTACATCGGTGAAACCGCGACTATCCAAATCGTTGATACGAATACAGGAGGTTGGGGGCATATTAATATCGACCACATTATGTTCTCGGATATTCTTACCAACCATCGATACGAACATGCCTACTGGATTGATTACGGCCCCGATTTTTATGCTGTAAGAACTTATCGGAATTATGATGCAGATGACGACCGAACCGTTTGGCTTGGTTGGATGAATAATTGGGATTATGCCAATAGCATTCCGACCTCCTGGGGAGGAAGTACAGCTGAGTCGCTGCCCCGCGAAATACAGCTGGTTAGCACTCTTCAAGGTTATAGAATCACTCAAAAGCCAATTGAGGAATTGAAGAAGTTAAGAAAGGAAGAAGTAGTACTAACGAACAAAACAGTAGAAGGGACGACTGAATTATCGGAGTTTAAACCGCAGAAAAATACGTACGAGTTTGAAGCGGTTTATGAAGTAACGCCGGGAAGCGACC
>JAWKKM010000066.1:0-15955 GCA_041393255.1 Bacteroidales bacterium
TGTGTATTTAAAATGTTAAGAATTATGAAACTAACATTTTTGTTGATATTGATTTCTTTTATTGGAGCATTTGCGACGGAAAGTTATTCTCAAACAACCCGACTTACACTCTCAGCAGACAATTTATCACTGGAAGAATTTCTAATAAAAATAGAAAATCAGAGTGAATTTCGTTTTTTTTATACAGGGAAGATTGATGTTGAGCACCAAATAAACGGTGACTTTCAGAATCGTAAAATAACCGAAATCCTTGATGAAATAGCAAAAGAGGTTAACATTAAGTACGAGGTAATGGGCAGACAGATAATTCTTTCTCCAGCTGACAAGATGGAAGAGTCGACTGTTCAACAGCCAAAATCTATCTCTGGCAAAGTTGCTGATACAAAAGGACAACCTTTACCAGGAGTTACAGTAGTAATAAAAGGAACAACTCAAGGTACAATTACAAATACAGACGGAGAATACTCCTTATCTAATATTTCCTCAGATGCTATTTTGCAATTCTCATTTGTAGGAATGAAAATGCAAGAAATTATTGTTGGAGGGCAAGCAACTGTTAATGTAACGATGGAAGAAGATGCAATTGGCATTGAAGAAGTTGTAGCGGTTGGGTATGGCGTTCAAAAGAAGGTAAACCTTACTGGCTCTGTTGGGGTTGTTGATGCAGAAAAGTTAGAAAACAGATCTGTCGGAAGGTTGGAACAGGCTCTTCAAGGGCAAGTGTCGGGGCTTAAAATTATACAGACAACCGGTCAACCCGGTAATGAATCTATTTCCATGCAGATTAGAGGACAAAGTACTTTCACAAGTAACCCTGTGTTAACGATTGTTGACGGATTGCCGTCGTCTATAAGCCAGGTGAATCCTGAAGATATTGAAAGTATTAGTGTATTAAAAGACGCATCGTCAACAGCTATTTATGGTTCTCGGGCTGCAGGTGGTGTAATACTTATAACGACAAAAGCTGGTACAAAAGGAAAACCTAAATTCGGTTACAACGGGTATTTTGGTATTCAGCAACCAACGCGGTTTCCTGAAAAAGTATCTGCTTATGACCATGCTGTTTTATTTACAGAAGCAGAGTTGAATGATAATCCAGACAGGACAAGTTTTACTTTTTCAGATGAGGATTTTGCAAGGTTCTCTTCACCTGATTGGGAAGATTATGATGGATTTAGTGCAGCTTTTAGCAATGCAATTCAAACACAACATGATTTTAGTATGTCAGGTGGCTCAGAGAAGCAGGACTATTATATTTCTGTTGGATATTTATTACAGAATGGAACTCTTAATAATACAGGCTATAACAGATATAATATTCAGATTAATGAGAATATTTATCTGGGAGACAAACTTAAATTAAGTTTTAAAGGAAGTTACAGACCAGAGGAAAGAACAGCACCTTCCGAGGTGAATTATCCGGGTGGGCCACCACGTGGGATAGGTAATTTAATTTCAAGATTGCTAAGGTGGCCAACTTATATACCTTACAAAACATCGAATGGAGATTGGGCCGCAGCAATGGGGATTGAACCCTATCAAATAGGAATAAATACAAAAGAAGGTGGGGAGCAAATATTAAGGAGAAATACATTCTCTGGAAATGCGAATCTGGAATACTCAATTACAGGTGATTTAAAAGTGTCGGGTATGTATGGTTTAAACTGGAGTCAAAGTCGGCAAAGTGATTATAGCAGAAAGATGAAATTTTACGATCCCGATAATCCGGAGGTAGTGCAGGTTGAGGCAAGTGATAATGCGTTGGAGATAGTTAATTCCTCTAGTAAATATCAAAAGGCTCAATTTCTGATTAATTACAAGAAAAGTCTTGAAAATCATGATTTTTCTGTACTTGCAGGTTATACAAGAGAATGGTCATATCAAGATGCAGAAAGTATAGGAAGGACTGGTTTTTTAACCGATAATATATATGTAATAGATGCAGGAAGTACAGATCCTCAAAATTGGACTTCCTCTGGTACTGCATCTGATTGGGCTTTATCTTCCTGGATAGGTAGGATTAATTATTCATATAAAGATAAATACCTTGCAGAAGCCGCAATTAGATATGATGGCTCTTCACGCTTTTTGGAAGGAGTAAGATGGGGGGTATTCCCTTCATTTTCTGCAGGATGGAGGATATCGGAAGAGAATTTTTTAAAGGGTAATAATTTTTTAAGCTATTTGAAATTAAGGGCATCCTGGGGACAAGTTGGTAATCAGAACGTAGGAAGTTACCCATTCGCAAATACCCTTGCAACGTCAAATTATTATTTCAATGGCTTGCCTAACCAAGGCGTTTATTATGGAGGTGCACCAAATCCTACTTTAACATGGGAATCAAAAACCGGAATGAATATTGGGCTTGACGGAAATATAAAAGGGGATTTATTTTCTTTTGGAATTGACTTGTTTAAAGAAAGGACAGAAGATATACTTTTAACCGTTCCTGTCCCTTCTACTTATGGCTTAAAAACACCGGTCCAAAATGCAGGAGTTGTAGAAAACACAGGTTGGGAAGTTGAATTATCACATCAAAAGAAATTTAATGACTTCTTTTATCGGATTTCTTTCAATGTTTCTGATGCCACAAACAAAGTAATCGATCTGAAAGATACAGGACCATGGATAGAAGGGAATACTGAAAGTGGTTATAAAATTACTGAGGAAGGACGTCCGATGTATGAATGGTATGGATGGAAATCAGAAGGCTTATTTCAAACGGAAGCAGAAGTAGCTAGCCATTCTTTTCAGAATACAGCTACATCTCCTGGTGATATTAAATATCAGGAGAACGGAGGGGATCCAGAGACAATTACTCCCGATGATCGGGTTAGACTTGGAAGATCGGACCCTCGTTTCCCTTTTGGTATCAGGGCTGAGTTAAAATATAAAAATTTCGATCTGAATGCTTTTGCTCAAGGAGTATTATCTCATTTAACATACACCAGTAGGTGGGGAATGTATAATGCGTCAGGTTCAACAGAAACTTTTTTTGAATATCATTTAGACAGATGGACACCAGAAACACCCAATGGTAAGTATCCCAAAACTCGCGTAACAAATAATAAAGTTATTAATGCTCAGTTTTCAAGCTTCTGGCTTTATAATGCTGCCTATTTCAGGCTGAAAAATATTCAAATTGGTTATAATATTCCCAAAAAGTTACTTGAGAAATTTAAAATAGATCATGCGCGTGTATATATTAGCGGGGAGAATATACTCACTTTTACAGATATAGATGGTTTCGATCCTGAAATAATCACCAATGGATCAGCGGAACGAAGATATCCTTTGTCTAAGAATTATAATATTGGGGTCAACTTAAATTTTTAAATGTAATTAATTATGAAAAGGAAATATTTATATATAATAACATTATTATTTTTGGTTTCATGTAACGAAGATTTTCTCGAAAAGAATCCTTTAAATGCTCCTTCCTCAGCTACTTTTTGGACTTCGGCAGATAATGCAAAGATGTGGGTGAACAATCTTTATAATGGTTTACCTAATGCCAACAATTATATTGTTAATTTTAGCGATAATAGTCATTGCCGAACTAAACCCAATACAATGGGGGGTGAAATTGCAAATGGTACATTTCAAGCCAATTCTACAATTGTTGCCGGAGAATGGGATTACGAAACCATTAGGGGGTGTTTGGATTTTTTCGATAATGTTGAAAAGATTCCGGATATTACGGAGGAAAAAAAGAGTGAGCTAACGGGACAAGTTCGATTCATTTTAGCGTTTAAATATTTTTGGATGATGTCGTTGTTTCGGGATATTCCTCTGGTAACAAGTCCTTTAGCGATTGAGGAAAGCGATGTTCCTAAATCTCCCAAGTCAGAAATATTAACATATGTATTACAACAAGTTGATAAAGCTATTGAAGAACTTCCTTTAACCTGGCCTGAAAGTGAAACTGGCAGGGCAACAAAAGGTGCGGCACTTGCATTAAAAGCCCGAGTGCTTTTGTATAATGAAAGATGGGAAGAAGCAGCCAGTGTGTCAAAGCAAATAATGGATTTAAATATTTACGAGTTACATCCAAATTTTGGTGACTTGTTTGTTCGTAATTTTAATAACAAAACAAAGGAAGTGATATTGGCATATCAGCATGCCGATATTGTCAGGCAACATGACATTTTCAGAAAATTTGCATTCTTTTCAATTGGAGGATGGGCTTTGTGCTTAGCAACTCCGGATATCGCAAATGCTTTTGAATGTATTGACGGATTACCAATTGAAGAATCCCCTCTTTATGATCCTGAAAATCCATCATTGAACAGAGACCCCCGCTGCAATGAAACATTAATCTTTCCCTATACTGATTTTACTGAAAATTTCTTTTTTGATCCTTCTGAAGGAAGAAACCCCACTTTTTCTAAAACAAAACTGCATTTTAAAAAGTATATCAATGATATGAAGCCAACTGAGACGGTGTCTTATGTAAACTGGATACTTTTCAGGTATGCAGAGGTGTTATTAAATTATGCTGAAGCGAAAAATGAAGCATCAGGTCCGGAAAGTTCAATTTATGATGCGTTGGATTTAATACGCTTACGTGCAGGAATGCCAGTTGTCGACAGGAACAGATATAATACAAAAGAAAAACTACGTCAATTTATCCGTAATGAAAGGAGGGTTGAATTGGTTGCAGAAGGACATCGATACTTTGATATTATCCGTTGGCGGATTGCAGAAGATGTTTTGAATACCACTATTAAAAGTTATGAAATTCCTGGTCTATTTGATGCTGAAGTTATTGAAACTAGGGTGTTTGATGTTAATAAACATTATGTGTGGCCAATTCCTCAGGATGCCATTGACAAGGCAAAAAACCTTGAGCAACATATAGAATGGAAGTGATCTGAAATTCTTCAAACAAAAATATTCAATAAAACTTATGGAAAGGTATATCCTTTCAACGGGTTTTATTGGATATTTTTTAGAGAGAATACTCTTCATGCTGTTAAAAAATTGTAATCACTTAAGATTAAGAGAAGATGATAAAAAGAAAATTGGGATTGATCATTTCTGCAATATTTACATTTTCAATATTTAGCTTTAATAATGCAGAAGGACATCCGGAAGGAGAATCTAAAATTTTGGTATCGACTGACTTTGTTAGTGGAGGCGGAGAGATAAGTGTAATAGGCTATAATCCAGTAACTATTAGGGTTAGCCCCCACAATGAAGGGAAAGGAGGTTGGAGCCAGGTGTGGTGGTATTTTTCAGTTGATGGGTTAACTCCTGGAGAACAAGTTATTTTACAACTTAACCAAGGCGATAATAAAAATGGTAGTATTAGTCCTCAAATATATTTCAGTTATGATCAAGATGTTTGGGGGTTGACAAATACAGGGGAGCTGAGAGAAATTAATGGGAAACAGTTTTTTGTTTATAAACACAAAGTACAGGGAGAAAAGGTTTGGTTTGCTTATGATTTACCATACACTCCGTCAACAATGGAAAAGCTACTATTGCCGGAGGCGAAGAGAGATTCACAAGTAGAAATATTTGAGCTTTGTAAAACAAAGAATAATCGCTCGGTAAATGCGATTAGGTTTAACAATAGAAGTAAAACTTCAAATATAAAATATGGAATTTGGTTGCAGGCAAGGGCTCATGCTTTTGAAACAGGAGGAAGCTGGGTGCTTAATGAACTTGGCAGATGGTTGTTGTCTAACGACCCTGAAGCTAACGCCCTGCGAAATTGTGCCTCAATTACTATTATACCAATAGTGGATGTTGATGGAGTTGTTGAAGGACGAACCGGAAAATACCAGATGCCTTATGACCATAACAGAAATTGGGAAGAAACACCTAATCATTGGGAAGAAATACAAACAATTAAATCTTCTATTAAAAAGATGTCGGGGGAAAATATGGTTGATTTGTTTATTGATTTCCATGGACCAGGGAATTTAAGTCATCCATATTTTATTGTTCCGCAAAGCAAAGATTTAATTTTTAAAGAACAGCAGTTAAACAGAGAAAGCTTTTTTGAAGCATTGAATGCAAAACCTCTGGGCGAGAAAGAACGTGTTACTCAGTCAATGACTAACTTTTATTACAGTGAAAGAGATAACTATATGGATTCGCCTGAAGGACAAAATTCTGGTAAATGGGTTACACTGAATGCAAATAAACACACCGTAGCCCTGGTTCTGGAAGTAAATATGAACACACCATTAAGCACCTATTCTGGTTATAAAGCTGAAGCAATTACGCTCGGAAAGGCAATTTCCAACTATTTTGTAAATGAATATCATAAAAAATAAATACAAATTAATGAAAAAATATATTGTGAGCTTTTTGTTCATTTTGTCAGTAATACTCTTCTCATGTAAAACAGGAGAAAAATACCCTGACCCTTACTCAAATCCCGGATCCCCTATAATGCTAAAAGGAGATTGGTTTGAGCACCCACATGAGATTGATTTTGATAAATTACCAAGAATACCATCCCAACATGCAGTTGTAAGTGATGTAAGGGCAAAGGGTACAAATCATCAAACTTTCAATGAGGCTAAAAAAAGTGGAGGCGTTAACCAGCATAATTACCTGACTTATTATAACGGGCAATATTGGATTATGTGGAGCGATGGCCCCGGTGTGGAAGATAGAGTGGGACAGGTTGTAAAATATGCAACCAGTGAAGATGGACTAAATTGGACTGTCCCCAAACAAATAACCTCTTACCCTGCAAATTCAGGCCCTGATTCACCGTATTACAATACCAGAACAACAGAAGGTCTTAGATGGATAGCACGTGGATTTTGGCAAAGGGACGGTGAACTTTTGGCTTTGGCAGCTTTGGATGAAGCAGCTGGTTTTTTTGGCCCAAGCCTTGAACTTAGAGCTTTTCGCTGGAACTCCGATACAAAATCATGGGAAGATTATGGACTAGTGCACAAAAATGCCATCAATAATTTTACACCTAAAAAACTTCCTTCTGGCGAATGGCTGACTTCCCGCCGATCTTTTGATTATAAAGACAGAGGAGTTGATTTTATGGTGGGAGGAGTTGATAATATTAGCCAATGGGAAACTTATCCTGTTTTTGGCACAAATACTGAGTTAGACGCAGAAGAACCGTATTGGTGGGTTCTCCCAGACGGGAAAAGCCTTATGGCTCTATTTCGGGATAATAGAGGAAGTGGATTTCTTTACCGCTCTTTTTCTATCGATAACGGCCGTACCTGGAGTCAACCGGTACAAACAAATTTCCCTGATGCCAGGTCAAAATTTCATGGGATTCGTTTAAAAGATGGGCGATATGTTTTAGTTTCTAATTCCAATCCTAAAAAAAGGGATCCCTTAACGCTGGCGATAAGCGATGACGGAATGGTTTTTACAAAATTAGGCTACTTAACAGGCGGTCGGCATATCGATTATCCCCATGTAATAGAGCATGACGGATATTTATTGGTGGCATTCGCTGGCTCTGTTAAACAAATGATTGAGGTAATTAAAATTGATATTTCTGAGCTCGATAAAATAGATATGTCAAAAATGTCAGTTGAATAAAGAGAAATCCTTCAAAATTAATTTTAAGAGAAATGAATTTGAATAATAGAATAGTAACTTTATTTGTCCTTTTGGCATTAGTTGTGAGCAACATCCTTTTTTGTAATGGACAAACAATTAATTATCCTGATCGCAAATCAAATCCTTTATCTCCAATAATGCTTGCTGGTGATTGGGTTCCGGAAAATACGCATGATATAAATTTTTCGAATCTTCCCCATATTTCTTCAACTCATTCAGTAATTAGTGATGTAAGATATGCCTGGGGCACTAAAACTAATCAGCACAATTATCTTACATATTTTGATGGACAGTATTGGGCAATGTGGAGCGACGGTCCGGGAGTACCTCATGAAGAATTCACTGCAAGAGAGCATCGTAATATATGTCCCGGACATGATCGGCCTGGCCAAATGGTTTCCTATTCTACCAGTAAAAATGGAATTGACTGGACTGAGCCACGTTATCTTACAGATCCTCCATTTATCGATGGATTCGGCTGGATTGCCCGTGGATTTTGGATTCGAGACGAAAAGCTTCTTGCACTAGTCACTCTATACAATGCACCTAATTATAGGGGAGAAGGACTACAACTCCATGCATATGAAATGGTATCTGACAAAAATAGATGTTGGCAACATAAAGGCCTTGTATATGATAATGCTATGAATAATTTTCCTCCCAAAATGTTACCTAATGGCGAATGGATGATGTCTCGGCGAGACAGTGTGGGAGATGTACACATGCTAATAGGAGGCGCAAAGGAATTTGACAAATGGAAATCTGTACCTATTATTAATTATCTTAATGAAGATGTCCGCGCCGAAGAACCTTACTGGTTGCTAGTACCTGATAATAATCTTGTGGCATTCTTCAGAGACAATAAAAGAAGTGGTTTTCTTTTTCGGGCTTTTTCAAAAGATAATGGGGATACATGGACAAGACCTGTTCGAACAAACTTTCCTGATGCAACATCCAAGTTCAGCGGTTTAAGATTAAAGGATGGGAGATATGTTATTGTTTCTAATTCAAATCCCCAAAAACGTGATCCTCTTACTATTGCCATAAGTGATGATGGATTAGTTTTTAATAAAATGGGATATTTAATTGGTTGGCGCCATATCGATTATCCTCATGTAATTGAACATGACGGATACTTGCTGGTAGCCTTTGCAGGAGCAAAACAAACGGTTGAAGTTCTAAAAATTCCGATTGAAGAATTGAATAGTCTCAAAATGCCTTCTTTACAGGAAATAGTAAAAAAATAGAACTTTTCGCTTTTGTAATCAACCTTTAATGATAGAATGAATAGAAATATTTTTTTATCAATTGTTTCTTCTGTTTTCGTAGCATTAAGCATGGTTCTTTTTAGTACCGGAACCTTAGCGTCTGGGAAATCTGAAGAAATAAAGCTACCTAATTTTGTTTTGATTGTGATTGATGATTTAGGTTATGGTGACCTGGGAATTTATGGGAATAAAGTACACCATACGCCTAATATAGATAAACTTGCCAAAAACGGATTGTTGTTTACTGATTTTCATTCAAATGGCCCTGTATGCAGCCCAACTAGGGCAGCTTTGATGACCGGTCAATACCAACAACGCTCTGGTATTGAAAGTGCAATTGGTTTTAATAAAGAAGAAGGTATGCCGTTAGAAAAAATTACAATTGCAGAATTGCTTCATGAGAAAGGTTATCAAAGTGGCGTATTTGGGAAATGGCATCTGGGGCATGTTGAATTATTTGGGCCGAACGAACAGGGATTCAATCAAAGTACTGTAAGTAATAATACTCCGGATTACTATACTCATATTTCGCGTATTGGTGAATATGATTGGTATACCAATCATATTGTAAACAAAGAAGATGGTTATTTAACAGATTTGGTCACTAAACACTCTACTGATTTTATCAAAAAAAATAGAAACCATCCATTCTTTCTTTTTATATCTCACATAGCTGTCCATTTTCCTTTTCAGGGACCAAACGACCCTCCTCTCCGAACTCCTGGAAAAATATGGCACGATAACAAATATGGGCCACTACCTGAAAGTCAATATCGAAGGGCGTATGCTGAAATGTTGGAAGAAGTAGATAAAAGTATTGGAAAAGTGACATCAGCATTGGAAGAAAGTGGATTACGCGATAATACATTAATTTTTATTACCTCAGATAACGGAGCTTATTCCTGGGTAGGGAGTAATTATCCGTATCGGGGTGAAAAGGGTGAGCTTTTCGAAGGCGGACACCGGATACCTGCAATTGCAAATTGGCCAGGGCAAATAGAAGCAGGGAAAGTGACTAATGCCTTAACTATGACAATGGATATTGCTCCAACATTTGCTTCCCTTGCAGGATTAGTAGATCTTGAAAATATTTCATTCGACGGAATTGATTTTAGTTCAGTTTTTGACAGAGACGAAAACTTCCCGGAACGAATACTTTTCTGGAGATTTAATAATTCATATACCAACACCAAAGCTTTTGCGGTGCGAAAGGGGCAATGGAAATATTCCGAAAAGGGAGGGAATAGGTATCTGTTTAATCTTAATCAGGACCCGACCGAAAGTAATAATCTAATAAATATCTATAACAAAGAGGCGGAGCAACTCAGAAGTAAATATCAAGAATGGATTAATGATATTGAAAACTAAATTTTTTAATTAATATGGAAATTACAATTCATACTGCTGATATAGTAACAGTACTAATTTATTTATTAATAATGATAGGTGCTGGCGTCTATTTTTCAAAACGAAATCGTACAACAGAGGATTATTTCGTTGGAAACAGATCTTTTTCCGGATGGGTGATTGGCCTATCTATGCTTGGTACAATAGTAAGTTCTGCAACATTCCTTGCATTGCCGGCAGCAGCATATATTTTAGACTGGCGCCAATTGACGGTAAATTTGGTTGTTCCCTTTGTTGCAGTTCTCACAATTTTCATATTCATCCCATTTTTTAGAAGGGGAAAATTAACATCTGCATTCGAATATCTGGGAGAAAGGTATGGAGTTGTCCCACGGATGTATGGAACCATTAGTTTCATTATTTTACAACTTATCAGAATGGCCCAGATCTTATTCCTTGTTTCTCTTGTAATTCAGTTTTTAACAGGACTTTCCATTGTTTGGGTTATTATTGCTATTGGAATTTTTATTGGATTTTATACGGTTATGGGAGGGATTGAGGCTGTAATATGGACTGATGTTCTGCAGGCTTTAATTTTGATTTTAGGTGGAGTTATCTGCATTCTTTGGGTTTCTTTCGATCTTCCAGGTGGATTTTCCCAGATTTTTGAAGTTGGTAAAGCCCATAATAAATTTAGCCTTGGGGATATGGGATTTAAGCTTAGTGAAAGGACTTTTTATACCATGTTGATTCTTGGCATAATTAACTGGCTTGGGATATTTGCAGGAGACCAAAATATGGTTCAGCGCTATGTTTCAGCCCGTTCAACGCATGAAGCCCGAAAGGCTACGATTATCTATTCTATGATTGCTTTACCTATGTGGATATTATTTTTTCTGGTGGGTACGGGTATATTCGTTTTTTACTTCGTGAACCCAAATCCAATTGTGGCAGGACTGGAAGCAGATCAGGTACTGCCCTATTTTATCTTTACAGAAATACCACCGGTTATAACAGGAATTATTATTTCTGCTGTCATTGCTGCATCAATGAGTACAATGGACTCAGGATTAAATGCAATCTCAACAGTAACAGTAATTGATTTGATGAAACCATGGCTGGCGAAAAATCGTCATGACTCGTACTATTTTAAGGCGGCACATGTAATAGTAATTGCAGTAACGGT
This sequence comes from Bacteroidales bacterium, assembly GCA_041393255.1. Taxonomy (GTDB): domain Bacteria; phylum Bacteroidota; class Bacteroidia; order Bacteroidales; family JAADJA01; genus JAADJA01. The sequence continues at coordinate 11,359 of JAWKKM010000066.1, forward strand.
ATTCGTAATAATAGGAGCTATTTCTTTTAGCTTAATGAACAAAGAAAGTATGAATGATATAAGCCTTATTGTGACAAGTGTTTTTGGCGGGTGCCTTATGGGGCTCTTTTTGATGGGATTTTTCACTGAAGCCGTAGATAACTTATCGGCTACAATAGCTCTAATTGTGGCAGTATTGGTCAATATTTATTTAGGGCTTTGTCTTCTGGGAGTTCTGCCACCGTCTTTAACTATCAAGTTTCATAGTTATTGGGTAATTGCCTTGGTAAATGGAACCTTTATTATACTGGCATACACAATTGGTATTATTCGGGGAAAGAAGAATAAACCGGGTGAAGGACTTACCGTATGGACAATGAGGCGGAATATTCAATCATGAAGATTTATTTAACATTTTGAAAATTATTAAAATATACGATTATGCAAGAAAATTTGAATGTATTTGATATAATGGTTGTGGGCGCTACTCCCTCCGGGATTATGGCAGCACTATCTGCAGGTCGCTTAGGAGCAAAAGTATTGCTTTCCGAATATCATAAGCACATAGGAGGGATGTCAACCAGCGGATTAGGTAAAAGTGATATTGAAAAGAGAGATGCAATTGACGGAATATTTAAAGAGTTTACTCAAAGAGTATTTAAGTATTATGTCGATAAATATGGAGAAGATTCGGAGAACGTTAAGCTTTGTAAAGATGGTTACTACTATGAACCATCAGTAGCAGAATATGTGTTCAACCAAATGATAGACGAAAATAAGAATGTTACACTTTTGCTCAATCACCAGATTGAAAGTGTAAAAACGGAATCAAACAAAATCTCCTCCGTCTCTTTCAAAAACCGAAGCAACACAGAAATCAAAACAGTAAAGGCTCAAAAATATATTGATGCAACTTATGAGGGTGACTTATGTGCTTTGTCTGGCGCTGAATACAGAGTCGGACGTGAGGCAAAAAGTGAATTTGATGAAGAACATGCAGGTAGAATTTTCTTCGACTTTGATGATATGTGCTTTTTAGAAGGAAGCACAGGAGAGGCGGATAATAAATTGCCTGCTTATACTTATCGTTTATGTCTTACTGAAGATCCGGAAAATAGTTATGTAATGACAAGTCCGCCGGAAGGATATAATAGAGAAAATTATTTGAAATATTTGGAGGACCTGAGAGAAGGGAGATTAGGACCGCCAAAAGTTTTTAAAGAAGGTCATGGATATTACCCTGAACATTTTAATACAATGATGAGGGTATTTTCTTTTGCCCGTATTCCAAATAAAAAGTTTGATGTAAATATAAATCCAAGGCCTTTAGGATTTCCTTTTGTTGAAGAAAATTATACATATCTCGATTCAAGTTGGAAAGAGAGGGAAGAAATATTCAAAAAGCATCGTGCTCTTGCATTGGGATTATTTTATTTTGTTCAGAACGATCATGAAGTTCCAGAAGAGCATCGGTCAATGGCTCGTAAATACAATCTCCCGTTAGATGAATTTACAGATAACGAGTATTTTCCATGGCAATTGTATGTAAGAGAAGGCAGACGGTTAAAGGGAGGTTATACTTTATCGGAAAATGATGTTAGATTGCAGAAGGACTCCCGACGAAACAACATTTTTTACGATAGCATTATAAGTGGAGAGTTTCCAATCGACAGTTTCCCGGTATCAAAAGAGGCTTCGAAAGATAAAAAAGTTCTGGAAGGTTATATTGGGTTACTTGAGATTTCTCCCTACCAAATTCCATATCGAATATTAATACCGGAAAAAATAGAAAATCTAATTGTTCCTGTTGCGGCCTCTACTACTCACATTGCTTTCTCAACAATTCGAATGGAGCCTCTTTGGATGGGAATAGGACAGGCGGCTGGGATTGCCGCCCACATGGCTTGCAAAGCGAAGATTAATTTTAAAGATGTTCCGATTAATCAACTTCAAGAAATACTGCTGGAAAATCGCCAAATAATATCATATTTTGAAGATATGGATCGAAATGATAAAGCATTTAAGGCAATCCAGTTCTGGGGTACAAAAGGGATTTTTAGTTCTTACAATGCAGAACCTATGAAGCCAATAGAAAATAGTGAATTAAATGATTTTCTTCAAATATTACATCAATTGTTAGACTCAGATTTATCATTTAATAGACCTGATAACTTTGATAACGTAACTATTGGAGATTTTGCCAATTTACTTAAAAGCTTGGTATTAAGTTGTAAATTATCCAACTCAGCCGAAAATATTGCAGATCCATTTCGGAGATATAAACTGGACACTACAAATTGGCTTTATGATCAAAGAGAGCTTACAACTCCTGTTCTTAGAGGTGAAGTTTGTATTGCATTTTATAACTTATTCTTTGCTATTCAAAAAAAATAGTCATAGTATAAAACTGTTCAAAATGTTAGTGTTTGAACCACACTATGAAAATTGCTGAATCTATAAAAGATTAAATTTCAGGTTTTATGATTGCAGATGCAAAACTTAGTGATTCCAAATATGATGTTCTTATTTATGGAGCTACACCCGCAGGTATTGCATCTGCAGTGACTGCTGCACGAGAGGGATTAAAGGTCATATTAATTAACTATTTCCAGCTTATTGGAGGACTGCTTTCAAACGGATTAGGTGTGTGGGATACTCTGTATGAAGGGAAAAGGTCTCCGGTTTACGATGAAATTAGACAGTCTATTTTAGATTATTACAAAAATAAATATGGTTCTAACTCAAAAGAATATAAAGACGCACTCCCCGGAGAAACAGACCATTCAAATGGTACTTTCGAACCCAGTGTCATCAAAACATTGATGGAGCAAATAGTTAAAAATGAAAAGAAATTAGTACTTGTTACAGGTTACTATCCCATAAATTCTCAGATTGAGAATAAAATAGTAAAATCAATTTCCTTTAAGAATTGTCAGACAGATAAAATTGTTAAAATTCAGGCGAAATTTGTTATTGATTGTTCTTATGAGGGAGATTTGATGCCAATTTTAAATGTTCCTTACAGAATTGGAAGAGAATCTCGATCGGAATTCAATGAGCCACATGCAGGGAAAATTTTCATGCGTGATCTTCATGAAAACGGATATAGTAAAAGGTTAAATTTGAGACATTTTGGAACCAACCAAGCAATAATTTTTCCTGAAAGCACAGGCAAAGGTGATAGCAAGGTCCAAGCCTTTAACATGCGTACAATTTTAACTTCTGATCCAGCAAACAGAATAGAAATTAAGAAACCAACAAACTATGATCGGGAATCAGTAAAAAACTTGGAGTATGACTTGGTTATTAATTTACCAAATAATAAAATCTGCTGGAATCGACCACAGCTCGTTGGTATCCATCAAAAATATGTTGAAGGAGATTGGACAAAAAGACAGGTAGTTATTGAAGCTCATAAAAAAGCTGTTATATCAAAGTTATACTTTTTGCAAAACGATAAATCAGTTCCAGATGATGTAAGGAACTATTGGAAAAAGTATGGCCTTCCCAAAGATGAATTTGTTGATAATGATAATATGCCATACGAAATTTATGTCCGCGAAGCTCGACGCCTTGTTGGAGAATCTGTAGTAACTCAAAATGATCTGATGCCAGCCAAAGGATTAAAAAGAACTCCTTTAAAATTCGACAGTATTGGTTTTACTGATTGGTATATGGACTCTCATGCCTGTACCCTTGAAAGAACGCGGGATAGTTTGCATGAAGGTAAAATGATGTTATATTATGATACTTATCCCAGTCAGATTCCATTTAGCTCACTATATACTAAAAAGGTTAGGAATTTTTTGGTCCCAGTCTGTTTGTCGGCTACACATGTTGCCTGGGGAGCAATAAGGCTTGAACCTACCTGGATAAGTTTGGCTGAATCTGCGTCAGTTGCTGTAAGTATGGCTATTGAAGAAAATCGGTTAGTTGATGAGATAAATATTAATGTGCTACAAATTAGATTAGCAGAAAGAAGGATAATGATTAGCTTTATGAACCATGCTGATATTCGTTCGGGTGCAGATCTGAATATAGCCATACAATATTTTAGCACGAAAGGCTTTTTCGATGGTTATAATGCGAGGCTGGAGGAACTAATATCTGAAAAGACTGCTGAAAGGTGGATACATCTATCTTCTTCAATTATTGAATATAAACATATGCAAATGCCCTATTCAAATAGGGAGAGAAACTTTATTTCAGCTGACGAATTCAATAGCTTACTTGAAAGGTCAGGCTTTAGAGACAGATTAGATTATCAGGAAGAAAAATTATCGAAAGCACAAGTTTTGGAATTTTTATATCGAGTTGTCAAAACCGAGTTGATGAAGAGGAAGTAAAAAGCAAACATTGCAATAGGAAATAAAATCCTAACGGTTGCTTAGTTTATCTTTCACGACAAGACTCCTTACATTCAAAGCAGCCAGAATAAAAATTGCAGGGCAGCTTAGATTGAAATAAATAAAGCGATAGGAAAAGCAGTTAAGAAATCTGAAAATTACTTCATTAAATTAGAAGTCGTCTTTTTTGGGGCTTATATTCCTGCCCATAAAACTGAAAGTAGGTGCTAAGAACCAATAGTTGTTGCCTCGGAGAGCAAGTAGAAAATACT
>JAWKKM010000067.1:0-15845 GCA_041393255.1 Bacteroidales bacterium
GATGCAGAGGTATGATTTACCCAGTCTATTTGTGCCCATTCCACTTCTTTATTTCCCAGCCCCCTATGCCAATTGATTCTTGCCTTTATGGATCGATAGTACAATTGAAACTTTGTATTTTTTAGTTTGGTTGCTGCCTCAAGCATTTCCCTGAGGAATGCATCAGTCGCATCGTCCTCGCCATGCAGGGAACTGAATAAAACCAACCCTGCCATTGCATCGAAATAAACCCTATAATTAAACCCACCCTCAAATGCCACTGCTTCTTTTAAGGCAGGTATAACTTCAAACTCATTGTAAGATTGCAGGGCAAGATTGCCACGATAATACGAACTCCACCCTTTTAAATATAGGAAATCAGAATCCTGAACAAGAAACAGCATTTTTTTTAAGTCATTATTTGCTGATTCAAAATTTCCGGAAAGTAAGTGAACAAGGACTTTACCATCTAAGGAGCGGACATACATTTTTGAGGAACGCTCAAATTTTTCATGAATAGCCTCAAGAGACTTCAATGCCAAAGAGGTTTCGCCAAGCATCTGTCTGCTACAGGCTACTACCGATTCCCTTCGTGCGCCAAACAAGGCACTTTCATCATGAAACAACGCTATAGATCGTTCGAGAGATTCTAACGCTTTTTTGGGATTTTGTTTTACAAATGTTAGAAAGTAACCTAGATGAAACAGGTACCGGGAAATATTTTCAGCAGTTGAATTTTCAAGGCCGATTGATTCTATCCTGTCCAGGATAGAAGAAAAATCCTCGAGATTCCAGGTTTCCTCGCAAACCAGTAGTTCCGTCAGCAAAATATCGATATTGGCATTGCGAATTTGCCGGGGAATCTTATCCAGCCAGCGTTGCAAAACCCACCATTGGTCTTTGTCCAAAATGCTTGCCCTATGCTTTGTGATCTGACTACAGGCCAATTCGTAGTTTTCAGCCTTGATCGTGTAGTTGATGGCTTCATCAACAAGATTTTTATCAGAAAACCACTCACTGATGTGAATATAAAGCGGTTTGATGATGTTGGGCTCGCTTTTTTGCAGTCGCCTTTTCAGAATATCACCGAACAGATGGTGGAATCTATACCATGTCCCTTCCTTTACGGTAGGAACCAGGAAAAGATTTAAATCACTCAATTCAGAAATGAACTTATCTGCATTGCCAGATTCGTTGAAGAAAAAGGAGAATATCGAGTCGATCAGCTCACTGTTGAATTGGTCGCAGAGAGCGCAAAGCTGAACCCTCCTGAAAAACTCCGGGTCAAAATTATGACCAATGTGGTCGATCAGGATATCCAGGTCATTTGTTAAATACTCGAAAAGTATTTTTTCATCCACCGGCTCCGTAAGTGACCTTGCCATAATAATCATTCGGATACCCAGTATCCAACCCTCCGTTCGGGCCATAAGTTCTTTGATCTCATCATTATTGAAACTTGTGGATGGCTTCATCCCAAGGAGTGCATTAACTTCATTTTCATCAAATCTGAGGTCACGTTGCCTGATTTCCAGCATCTTTTGATATAGCCTTAATTCGCGCAATTGAAGTGGTGGATCACGACGAGCAATGATTACCAGGTGAAAATGGCTGATGTTTTCATTGATTATGGCGCTGATCAACTGGTGGATCTCCTGGTTCCTGATTAAATGATAGTCATCCAAAATCAGTCGAATGGGTTCGTTTAACTCATTAATTCTGTTAATAATCAGGCTTATTATTGTTTCCCACGTAAGTAAATAGTATTCCTTATCCAGATTTTTCATCCTGGGCATTTCGGCTGAACTGGCTATCTCAAGCATTTCAGCGAAATAGGTAATAAATGTAGATGATTCATTCATGCTTTCATCAAGTGAAAGCCAACAGTAGTCATTTCCTTGCTGTTCAAGCCACTGGCTTATAAGTAAACTTTTGCCATAACCGGTAGGAGCTGATATTAAAATAAACGGCAGATGACTGCTTCTTTCTAATTTCTTAATAAGATGTGGCCTATCAGAAGATCATCAGAAATTTTTGGTCTATTTAGTTTCGTTTGCAGCATTACAAAATGAACTGATTAATATACAACCAGAACTACAAATTTATAATTAAAGTTTAATTAAGCCAACGGAATCATATCTTAAACACATTTTTAATAAACGATTTTAAAAACAATATCTTTAAGTATATGTTCAACATAAAGTTTCAATTTATTAAACAAACTTCATAGGGCAAATTTTAGAAGAAACATATCTTTAAATTCGTTTAACCAATATCCGACAGCATGTACCTTTGTCCAACTGTCAATACTAAAGACAAAAGATTACTTTCAGCAATGGGTCAAAACGGATTAGCCGGTTTTAACCCACTGACTACCAAGTGTGCTTCTACCGCAGCCTGCGCCGGCAATAACAAGTGTATCAATTTTATCGCTATTTTTCCGCAAAAGGGTTTCTGATCGTTCCCTTTTAAAGTAGGTATGATAACACCGGGGATGATTTAATTTAGTCGTAAGTATAGGATAATTGAGCATTTTGCAAATGACTTGTATTCCAATATACAGAATTACGGATTACAGGTAGAATTAATAACTTTTAACAAAAATATTCAAATAATTTGTATATAACTCCATATAAGTTCGATTTTTTTTAATTTCTCCAAAATAAATTTACCTATATCCTTAAGTTATCGGTAAATTATCCTTTTGGATATCTTAGCACTTCAGTGGAAATTAACTATAACAAGTCATTAGTGTCCACTATAAAATAGCACACTGATCATTATGATTGACTAAGATTCTTAAAATCAGTGTTTATCATAATCAATCAATGTTATCAGTGTTCTATAAAATCATATTTTGTTCTCAAATCGTAACCATTAAAATGGAAGGATTTGTAGTAATATCAGCTATTTTCAATATCTCACTAGAACTTTAGTGGACACTCGCGATAACAAGTTATTTCTAATTGAGTTTTATTTTTTATTTATTTACAAAACACCGATATCGAAGTGCCCTATACTAAAGAATAATTGATCTTACAGAAATGAAGAAATCAATCGGGCAATGGCATAGATCAACAGTCTTGTATTTCCCTTTTTTTGCCATTCTCTACTGGTAATTTCTGTACATTCTTTTAGATCATCAATATAAACTTGCTCCAGCTTATTGGCAAAAGCTTTATCATAAATCACTGGCATGATCTCAAAATTAGGGTCGAAACTGCGGATATCCATATTTGCGGTACCCACAATGCTCAGGTTGCCATCAGCGACAACGGTTTTTGCATGGACAAATCCCTTGTTGTATAAAAAGATTTTCACGCCTGATTGCAACAATTCCCTGAAATAAAACCGGGAGGCAGCTCCAACAATGGCCGAACTTGGGATTTGGCGGGCAGCATCAGTCTTACATCTACCCCACTAATGGCTGCCTGTTTTAATGCATCCAATATGGTGTCGTTTGAATAAAATAAGGATTTGTAATGTATAATTTTTGTTTCGCAGTGGTAAAAACTTTGAAATAAGTCAGCATGATATTCGAAAACGGATAGATAGGTCCACCAGCTACGATCTGCGCAAATCCTTCTTGCTCTATTGAATTAGGCTCCTTTATAATTGGGAACAATTCTTTACTAAAAGGTACTGGGTTTGGTTGACTGACATTCCAGTTGATCAAAAAATGACGTTGTAGATTAAGCACTGTTTTTCCGGTGATTTTTACATGCGTATCTCTCCAATATAGGCCGGTATCAATAGAATTGTCGTATCTGTCTGAAACATTGATCCCGCCCACAAAACCTGTGTGGCCGTCAACAATGATAATCTTGCGATGATCGCGGTGATTGATACGGTTAGCCAATTGTACTATTTTAACCTTGATAACAGGATAAATTTCAATTCCATTTCTTGCTAATTCCTTGACAATGTTATTTTTAATTTTCCGGCTGGCATATGCATCATATAATATCCTCACCTTAACCCCTTCAATTGTTTTCTTCAGCAATAGGTCCTTGATCTGATTGCCGCGAATATCGTTTTCCCAGGCATAATATTCCATATGTATGAAATGCTTTGCGGTTTCAAGGGTTCTCAAAACCTCCGGAAATTTTTCCTCTCCATTCACCAGTAGCTTAAACATATTCCGGTTTAAATTCTCACTTCCAAGATTATGTATGAAATGGACTAACCCAAAGTATGGACCAAGGATATCATGATGCGCTTTCAAATGAGTTTCCGTATCATCATTCAAGTTCTTATTAAAATCTCCGATAAGAGTTTTGTAGTAATCTTCTCCTTTGACCTTAATTCTCCTGTGACGGTAGTTAATCCCAAAAGAATAATAAAGAATAATCCCTATCACCGGAAATACAAATATGAGCAGCAAATAGGCCAGCGTTTTGGGTGTGGAATGGGTATCCAACAAAATCCTCACTATAGTATAGATCAAGGCGGCTAAGTAAAATAGCACCACCAGGTATATAAGTGCAATTGGAAGATTATTCAATATCGCAATCATTAAATTATCGTTAAATGAATATTTATTTTAATTACTGTAAATTTTTATCTACCAAAATTTAAATATCCCTGTTTAAATCCTCCAAATAGCTCACTGAATAGAGATTTACTTTTTAAAGTACAATTTCTGAACTACAGCCATGGTAATGGCGGTTGACCAACCAAAAATAATAATCCCATTTGCTGCCTGCAATGAGGCAAGTAATCTGTAATTCTCCGTGAGGGTAATATCTCCATAACCCAGTGTTGTATAGGTAACGATGGAGAAATACAATGCATTTTCAAACACTTCCACGGCTCCAAGCATCATATAGGTAATTGCCCAGAACAGTGCTTCAATAAGAGAGGCACACAACATGATGATAACAATTAAAGAAATCCAGAACACTCTCAAATTAAGATGTAAAGATTTATGATTCTTAGATGATCGCTTTAATGCCAGGAACATTACAATTCTTGTTGCCAATGCATGTATAAAAATGCTGAGACTGATAAGCACTATACCGATTAAAATATTGGTCCACATACAAATATCATTTTTTAATTTGTGAGACTTTAAAGATAGGCAATTTCAAAAATGGAATTCCCATTTATACATGTAAAACATTTTACGTTACTCATTTTAAAATTTAACCTGTACACCCAAAGCAGGGCCCCTGAAGTTATAATCAACATTTGTATTAATCTTATTTGAAGGAAAGTCAACATTAACATCAAATTCCTGGTAACTCAAATTAAATCCCAACCATTTTGTTGCGTTGAAAAGAAAGCTTATATTCAAATTGTATATGCTTCCTCCTAAGGTCTTGGTTTGAAGAGAGAAAAATCCAATATTGGCATCCAGGTTCAACCATTTTGTAAGCCTAAACATGGCCACCAACCCAAAATTAGGTAGTGGCGCTGTCATTTTCACACCTAAGTTTATATTTTGTAAATCTGATTTCACCCCGGTATTAAGCATTATCACATAAATATTGAAATAAGCCCCTAAAAATGTGTTTGGATCTTTTAAAACGGCAAAAAGATAACCAGTACTGATCACCTGTGTATTGAAGTAAGCCTTGGTTTTGGACCCGGCATGAATGGTATCATTCAGGAAAATAATATCCTTGTCAATTTGCCAGTTTTTTTCCCTGTTAATTCCATAGTAAGTCATATAAATACCACTTCTTAAAGTGATGCGATATATAAATGAGCTTGTGAAAAAGTTCCGAACATCGGGAAGACCCAGGTTTTCTTCAAGACCAAGCCTTGCTGTTAATAGACCAGATGGTAGTTCAAAAGAAGTAGTATTTAGATCGGCAAATACATAACCCAAATTTCTGGGGTAACAATTGAGAATTGTTTTTCTTCATTTCTGCATTATTCATTTTCCTTACCTCTTTTCTTGATAGCGAATCTTTCAACTCCTGGTAATGGATTTCAGGTTCAGCCTGAGCGTAAATGCAAAAACTATTGATCATCAAAATCATTAATATAACTGGTGTTACGATGTAATATGAAATGATTTTAATTTTCAATTCGTTACAGTATTAAGTATGGATTCCAGCTGCTCAATCATATCCAATAAGTGTAATGCAATAGCCACTCCCGGCAGATTCAATTCAAAATCCCGTTACATACGTTTTGCTTTTTTAATCCGTTCAATAGTGGTGAGAGTAAACCTCCATTCATGTTTCACCCTTTCCATAGGTTCAAGAATGCCTTCATTTATAAGTTCAACTATCTCTTTTTTTGAATGATCACAATAGCGACACAAATGAATTAAGGCAATATCTGTATCCTCTCCTATTACTATTCTCTGGTATACTTTTTCCATCTGATTACTCCAGTCATTGGGCCACGGCGACTCTCTTTTCGTAACTGGCTCCGGCAACAACTTACCTCAAGTGGCATTCTTCATTGTTTAATAGAGCAAAAATACGTTCTTTTGAAATATATTCACTCCGAACGACTGGCTTATACAATCTGGTTCTTAGGATCAACATTTATTCAATTTTTTTCATTGCGTTAAAGAATTATGCTTTTCTAGTAGCCTGCAAATGAAAACACAATCCTGGCAATTCTATCTCTCCTTATTCTAAAATGTTCTTTTACCAATCCCTGTTAAAGTAGGGCTGAAAACAAGTGGGATTGTTTAATTTCGTGATAAACATTGGATAATTGAGCATTTTGCAAATGACTTTATTCCATTACATAGAATTACGGGTTATAGTTAGAATTAATAAATTTTAACAAAAATATTCAATTAATGTTTATATAACCTCCTATAAGTTCGGTTTTTTAAAATTTCACCAAAATAAAATTTAGCTATTGTTCAAGCCACTGAATGACCGTGCTACTTTTTCCACATCCGGTTGCAACTGATACAAGGGTTAAGGTGAGATGCCAGTTTTTATCGAGTTTTTCAAAAAGTATGCGTCTGAAAATGCAATTCGATGGCAATACTGGCTTGTTCAGTTTGGTAAAGACTATACTGTGTATATCTGATTTCAGAGAATCAGTTTGAGCTGAATTATCAAATGGGAAAAATATTTATTTCATTGATTTACTGCGCAGAACTATCTCAACCCATATAACTTAAAACAGGTTTTCTTCGTTTATGTTTGAAAATAAATACAAATATTTTAAATATTTTCTTTCTGTCGTAGATTGGTTAAATTTATTAACTCTTAATTTCATTTTGTAAATGACAGATACGGGAATTTAAAATGAGAAAAGCTATTGGAAAAACATGAAGTGTCCTCCTAAGAATTAATTCAAAATAAATATTGAAAATTGGAAACTACCTGTGTGACTAAGCTATAAGACACATTGGCAAAAAACAAAGCCTATGCTAAAATCAAATTATGCCAAAGAACCTTTTTGCCCTTTCCGCCTCAAAAAACAGACCGATTGATAAAACATACCGCCATTGCCAAACAGCCAATATAAGTTTATCGGTTTTTGGTGGTTTGCGAAAAGTTTGTATATTTAAAAAAGCTATAACGGTCTGATAGGTTGGCGGCTCCGAAATCCCAGCCAACTCATACCGGCAACACGCCAATCAAACTTTACTGTGACGTATGTAGAAATCTTCCGGTAAGTGAATTTTCAGAATCTAATAAACCCACAACATCTCCTTTATAAATTAATTCCCCGCCATATTCACCCCCACCGGGCCCAAGGTCAATTACATGATTTGCCTTTGAAATAATTCGGGGATTATGCTCAATAACAACTATCGTATTATTATTTTGCAAAAGTAAATTGAAAAGATTGGCAAGGTAAGATAGATCGGTCGGATGCAATCCGCGAGACGGTTCATCAAAAATAAATAAACCGTTTTTGGTTTCTTTTGAAAGAATGGCTTTCGCAATTTTCAATCGTTGTGCTTCACCACCGGAAAGAGTGGATGCAGATTGTCCAAGCTTAATATATCCCAATCCTATGGTTGAAAGAATATCCAAAATGTGCCTAATATTTTTATGTTCTGAAAAGAATCCGGCAGCTTCTTTAATGTTAAGGTTCAAAACATCATTGATATCGCAACCCTGGTATTTTATATCCAATATATGCGATTGATAACGCTTCCCGCTACAGGAATCACATATAGCTTCCACATCAGAAATAAAATCCAATTTTATACTTGTAAATCCCTGGCCTTTACAAACCGGGCATTGACCCAGCTTGGAATTAAATGAAAAATCGCCAGTCTTTAGTTTTTGTGATTTTGCTTTTTCCGTTCCGGCAAACAACTTCCTGATGTGATCAAATACTCCCGTATAAGTTGCCGGTGTACTATGCACATTTCCCGCGACGGATGATTTATTAATCCAATTGACAAAACAAATGGATTCTATCCCAGTTATACTTTCACAATTGACAGGTATCTTACTTAAAAATGATGGGATGAAAACATCACGCATCAAACTGGTCTTTCCGCTTCCCGAAACACCGGTAATCACATTTAATGAATTTCTCAAAAAACTTACATCTATGTTTTTCAGGTTATTGGCCCTGGATTGATTGATATGAATCCAGCTTTTTTCTGATGGATAAACTATGGGTTTTATTTCAATTTTTTCAGATAAAGGCTTTGCTGTTTCTGATAAACCATTTCTTATCTCGTCAATAGATCCATTGGCTGTAATTGTTCCACCATTCACTCCAGCATCCAGCCCAAACTCTAAAACATAATCAGCGTTTTTAATTATCTCAGGATTGTGCTCAACAGTTACTACTGTATTACCTTCTGATACGATTTGGTTTATAACATCATTCAACTTTTGAGCATCGCTGATATGCAAACCAGTACTTGGCTCATCAAGGATGTAGGTCAACCCCGAAAGCCCGCCTTTTAAATGTGTACTCAACAGAACTCTTTGCAACTCGCCACCCGAAAGCGTTTTGGATTGTCGGTTTATATTAAGATAACCCAACCCCAACGAATCAAGGCTTTGAAGTTTCCCAATAATATCGGTCAATATTTGCTCCTGATCGTGTCCGAAAGTTTTGTTGAAGCCATATATTTGAGGAGAAGATTGAAGTCCAGAAAATAATTTTATGGATTCCAAAATGCTTAATTCGGAAATGCTGTGAATGGTATGGCCACAGAACTGAACATCCAACACTTTTTGATTAAATCTTTTTCCTCCGCACTCAGGACATTCTTTCTCGATTAAAAAACCTTTTAAATCGTCCCCTTTGCCATTCGCATGTTTTCGGTAATATTCATCAAGCAATAAGTTTACAAATCCTATCCATGGTCCAGTAAATGTGTGCTCACCAGTCCAGCCTTTTCTATTGTATTTCCAGTTAACATTGTATACGGTTTTTCCTGTTCCAAACAAAGCAATTTTTATGGCTTCTTGCGATAATGAATTTATGGGGAGGCTGTAATCAATATCATTTTGCCGGCCAACAATGTATAAAGTTGCAATATATTGGCCAAACGGATCTGAATAAAATTGCAGGGATTTATGCTTTTTTAAATGCACCCTCTTCAAAAGATAATTCAGGATGATCAATTAGTTTATATAAATCTGAAGATAAGACATATCCCAGGCCACTGCACGTCTGACAACTTCCTTCGGAATTGTTAAATGAAAATAGTGCAGCTTTTAAGTCTTCCTCATTATTTGAATCTTGAGTTTTACCAAATCGTGCAAACAACAACCTGTAATGATCAAATATCTCGGTTAGAGTTCCAACTGTTGACCGCAGGTCCATAATCCGATTTCCCTGTTTCAAAGCCAGTGCAGGAGTTAGCCCTTCGACAGTTTCAAATTTTGCCTGTGAGAGTTTGCCGGTAAATCTCCGCACATAACTCGGGAAGCTTTCAATAAAACGATTCTGGGCTTCAGCAAACAAAGTATCAAATGCAAAACTGCTTTTCCCGCTTCCCGATTTTCCGGTAATAACCATATGTTTGTTTTCAGGTATCGAAACATCAATAGATTTTAAATTATGGGTAGTAACTCCTGAAAATGATATTTGATTATGATTGGAACTACCGACTTTTTCAATTCTATATTCAGATTCTGAAAACAAAAACTTACCAGTAATTGAGTCTTCACAATTTTTGATTTTATCAATTGTCCCCTGGAAAACAATATTCCCACCATTTTCTGCAGAACCAGGTCCGAGATCAATAATATGGTGTGCGTTTTCAATAAAATCAGGATTGTGTTCAATGGCAATGATGGTATTCCCATTTTTTAGCAAACCATTCAACAAATCCATCAATACCTGGATATCATAAAAATGCAAACCTGTTGTGGGTTCATCAAAAACATACAACTTTTCGCCTGAACCGGATTTGATAATTTCAGTTGCCAGTTTTACCCTTTGTGCTTCACCTCCCGAAAGGGTGCCAGAAGATTGGCCAAGTTTCAAATAACCCAATCCGATTGACTTTAGCACTTCCAGGTATTTTTGGATTTTTGGAATACCATTAAAAAACTCAAAAGCCTGGTTTATGGATAAATCAAGGATTTCAGAAATGCTTTTGTTTTTGTATTTGATTTTCAACACCTCATCCTTATAACGATTTCCCTCACACTCCGGACAAAGGGTTTCCACATTTCCTAAAAAGTGCATACCCACCTCCAGTTTACCGGCACCTTCACATTTTTCGCAATGGCCACCTTTTACATTGAATGAAAAAGTGCTTTTTGTAAATTTCTTGTTTTTGGATTCATCGAGTGATGCATAAAGATCACGGATCAAATCGAATAGCTTCGTGTAAGTCGCAGGTGTGCTTCTTGCTGTTTTTCCAATGGGTGTCCGGTCAACAAAAACAAGCTGACGGAAATCGAAATCAACCAGTTCAGGATTTCCTGTTGCGTGAAGTTGTTCGTTGTACCTATTTAAAAAAAGGGGTACCAGAGTTTGTTTAATAAGGCTTGATTTCCCGGCACCAGAAACACCTGTTACCACATTCATCGCATTGTAAACAAATGAAGGTGAAATGTTTTTCAGGTTGTTGATAACTGCATTTCGTACCTGGAAGGTTTTTATAGGTAAGGGTGGCTCAAAATCAAGATGAATTTTTTTAGCATTGGTTAAATAAGATTTGGTTAAAGAACCGTGATTTGATTTCTGAAAATCATCTCTGGACCCGTTAAATAAAATCTCACCTCCATTAATTCCTGCAGCGGGGCCAATCTCCACTATCCAATCTGCTTGCAGAATAGTTTCAGCATCGTGCTCAACAACTATAGCAGTATTACCATTCGACACCAACCTTCTTATAACCTTAATAAGGCTCAGAATTATTTGCTGGGTGGACACCAATTGTGGGCTCATCAAATATAAAAGTAATATTCCGCAATTTGGAAGTTACCAGTTTTGAAAGCTGAATTCTCTGCAATTCTCCACCGGATAGTGTTTCTGATTTTCGATCCAATGAAAGGTAAGAAAGACCTAAATCGAGAGAATTTTTACTCGTTCAAAAATGCCATTGAGAATCCTTTCAGCAATATCCTTTTCTTGATTTTCAAATATCCAGCTATCCAATTTGCTGGCAAGTTGATCAAGGCTCAAAACACTTAATTCATTTATTGAAGTATTATTGATTTTAACCGATAGTGCTTTCTTGGAAAGCCTGGACCCATTGCATTCGCTGCACAGCTGTGTTTTTGCAAATCGTAAAATATTTGGGTTCCGGTCGCGCTTCAGGATTTGATCCATTACCGGTAATATCCCTTTATAAAATCCTTCTTCACGGGGCTTGGCAGTAATTCCTGACCAGCGCATCCGGGATTCCAGTGTGTGTTTTCCGTAAGGGATTTTAATTTTATCGGAACCATTCAGAACAATGTTTTTCTGTTCATCCGTGAAATCCTCCCATGGAATATCCACATCAAATCCATGTGCTTTGCAAACTTCATTCAATGCATCAATGGTAAGCTGGGAATAAATAATATAGCCTTTCGGGTTAAGTGATCTTAAAACAGCGGTCACGAATGCTTTTGGTGGGGTCATCCAACAATAACTCCGAATCAATCTTATCTTCCACACCCAGGCCATTGCAATTAGGACAGGCACCAACAGGAGAATTAAAGAGAGTAAACTTTGATTTAAAATCAAATTGGAAATTCTGATTTTCCAAGTCTGGCATAAAACAATCGCAGATAATCATAAATTTCTGTAAGAGTCCCAACAGTCGACCGGGGGTTATTACCAAAGTTTTGTTGTGAAAGGGCTAAAGTGGGTGTTAGGTTTTAATGGAATCAACTTTGGGCTTTTCCAGTTTACCAATTAGCTTTCTGGCCTGTGTATTTAAATTTTCAAAGGTATTTCCTCCTCCCCTCTGCATGAACCACATCAAATGCCAGTGTTGATTTACCTGAACCAGATACACCTGTAACAACAATAAACTTGTTCTTCGGAAGCTTTAAAGAGATGTTCTTTAAATTATTCTGCCTGACATTTTTGAGTTGTATCCACCGAAATTGACTATCCATGCTGATATATTAACAGCACAAAAATTACTTTATAAATTAGATCACCGAAAGTATATTTAGTCAATTTGGAAATAGGAAGTGAGCTTAATTAATCTTTTTTATTCATTTTTAAGATTTCGCTCCCGGCCAATAAAAACGCCCCGGAAACATATTCTGCGGTATCATCTTCTTTCACTTCTGCTGGGCCGCGGCCTACCTTTTGCCCCCAGCCTACTCTTCCCTCCTCATCAACTACACTGCAAAGTCCCGTCCATGCTTTTTTCGACAACTGGATTATAAACCTCAGTGTCTAAGATCCCATTGTTTATTCCCCATGCTATAGCATAAGTAAAGAATGCCGTTCCGCTTGATTCAGGCATAGGATATTCCTTGAGTCATCAAGATTCACCCTCCAAAACCATCTTCGCCCTGCCTTTCCAGCAATGCATCAGCCATGCTTATTAAAAGATTTTGATATTTCTCAAAATATGGGTTTTCTATTGGCAAGTAATTTAGTATCCTTGGAAGAGCAGCCATAACCCAACCATTACCCCTTGACCAAGAACTTTTTTTGCCGTTTTTGCTTTTTCTTCATAACGGGCTTTGCTATCCCGGTAAAACAATCCTGCATCCTCATCATACAATTGATCAGCAATATCCCAAAAGGTCGGATTTATGTAGTCATTGTATTTTTTATTCCCTGTGGCTTTGCTCATCATCACAAATGCCGGTGGCCCAACATATAAGGCATCAATATAATACCACCCCCGTAAATAGGCGGGTTCTGTTTTCAAAATTTCTGAATCCATATATTCTTTAGACTTTGAAATTTGAGTTGCATTGCCGGTTTGAAAAAATACCTCAAGATAGGTTTGAACACAGGTAAAACGGTTTGCCGGAAACATTAATTCGTTTCCCACTTTCCAGTCGTGGCTATCAGCCCATTTTACAGCCTGGTTTAGAATTTCTTTATTTTTTACTGCATTGAAAAATGCCATAACCCCCGTATAGTAAGTTGCCCTTTCCCAATTTCGGTCATCGGTCCAGCCGGGATGATCTTGCTGATAGTCATTCACCCTGTGTAATAATTGCAGAATGTATTCCTTTTCAAACGCCTTTCCTTGAAAACCGGATGTATCCTGACAGTGTCCTGACAGGTTTATCATGCAAAAAACAGTTAATAATATCCAGAATAATGACGGCATCAGCTTGCTATTTTTAATCAACTAACTTAATCATGGAGACTTCCCAAATAAAACGGTTTGGAATATGATTCTCAAGGTGGTTACTAAATGTCAATCCCAATAAACTTTCATCATAGATTTTGTTTTGGTTAATTCCGGCCACCTCATTCAAGCTTGTACCTGCATCATGATTCGCAATGAAACCGTTCTTCTCTCTTATAATCATCCTTTTTCCTATCTGTTAATTAATTGCATTTGGGAGTTATGAATTGTTGGGTTCATCCTTTTTAAGCCTTCCGGCTTCTTTTAAGGTTTTATTAATCATCCATTCCAATTGTCCATTGGTACTACGGAATTCTGCAGCAGCCCATTTTTCAACAGCCGCCAGAATTTCAGGATCTACCCTAAGTACAAATGGTTTCTTCTTAGCCATGTTTATACTATTCAATCTGTTTTCATTATTTTATCCATCGCATGCTGAATGGCTTCCTTACGTTTGGTACCAATCAGTATTTTCTGACCGTTGGAAAGATAAAGTTGCAGTCCGATACGGCCAGAAACGGTGTAGGCCTTTCCTGTTTGCTTCATTCTTTTTCCTTTTTTTACACCATGTCCACCATACTCTCTGTTCGGATTGTATTTCCGGACTTCATACTTATTTATCTCCCCTTTCGAAATAAACCGTTCTTTTCGAATGATGGGAGGATATCTAAAATATATTCCATCGGATTTGATTTGAACTATCAATTTCATTTTGTAAAATAAGATTGTTAGTCCAACCATCATAATTAACATAATTCCACCTAAAACAATCAATCCGAAAAAGTCCTCTTTTCCCGAACCATTAATCCCTTGTTCGCTCCACTCATTGTATTTAAGCAAAAATATCACGCTAGCCAGGGTTGGGAAAATGACCAGGAATATCCAGGGAGTGGTAAATTTTTGTTCTTCACTATATAGCGATTTCGACATGGTATATTGATTAAATATTAATTTTCGCTTTCAATAATACGTCGCTTCCCATTTCAATGAGCCGGTTGATCTGATCAGGTTCAAACAGCCAACGCCTTTTCAATTGTATCGCCAGCCAATTATTTCCATAAAGCAATGGAATAAAGCTCATTGATTTACAAATGGAAACCAGTTCAAGGGGACCCAATTTGGAGTTTAGTTCAAGAAACTTTCTGATAACAGTACTCTCTGTATTAAAAGGAATACTTTCATTATTCGATTTAAAAATAGTTACTTTTTTATCGATAAACGAATTATCGGTTTTATGCCTTTTTGAGGACGAAAACCTATCTATAAAAAAGCGTGGCCTGATTTTAACTTCATTTTTACATACAGGTATTTTCAGGAACAATCCGCAGTACGCATAACTTCCTCCGGCATTACCCGTTCTAGTATCGGAAAAAACCAGGTGCATATTTTTGTCTTTCCGAGGCAGATCCATAACTACATATTCATACTTAGTATATGGATTTCCGACCAAAGCAACATGTTTTCTTATATCCCTATTGGTAGAACAGTTTAGCCCATTGTCTTTGGCAAACTTCTTCAGCTCATCTATGTATGAGATTTCTGTCATCACTTTAAACTATTTATTGTTCAACCTATCCTTGTGCCAATGTAAATGCTTTGCACAACAACTTGTGGTTTTTCATTATTGGTAAAGAGTTCCTGTATTTACAACGGGTGTTACATCTTTATCAGCACAAAGTACGACCATCAGGTTGCTAACCATAGTGGCTTTTCTCTCATCATCAAAATCAATGATTTCCTTTTTGGATAATTGTTCGAGGGCCATATCAACCATACTTACTGCACCTTCCACAATTTTGAATCGTGCTGCAATGATTGCTGTAGCCTGCTGACGCTTTAGCATGGCCCGAGCAATCTCCTGAGCATAGGCAAGGTAGTTAATACGGGCTTCAATTACCTGAATTCCTGCGATGGCGAGGCGTTCGCGAATTTCCTCTTCGAGCATATGGTTCACTTCGTCTGCCCCACCCCTTAACGTAATCTTGGCATCCTCATCTTCCAGGTTATCATAAGGATAGTTTCCGGCCAATTTCCGGATAGCAGCCTCACTTTGGATATTTACAAAATGCTGGTAGTCATCGACATCAAAGGCTGCTTTATAAGTATTGGCCACTTTCCAAACCAGTACAACACCAATCATAACCGGGTTACCGATTTTGTCGTTAACCTTGATGGGCTCACTGTCAAGGTTTCTGGC
>JAWKKM010000068.1:0-15622 GCA_041393255.1 Bacteroidales bacterium
ACCAGGATTAATTAAGGACAGTTGAAGAGGTTAGTTTTAAATAAAGTAAATAAGGTGAATATGGTGAGTACAGTAAATTTGGGAAATACTGGATTAGGACTTGAATTTAATAAATTTCATTTCCCACCAACAATCTTAAATCAATATTCCCCTATACCTTTACACCCATATTCCCCCTTTACCCACAAATTAATAATTCGTAAGCCAATGAACATATAGCTACAAATAAATAAAAATCACAAAATGATAGATTTTAAATTAACAAATGAGCAAGAGGATATCATCAGACAGTATCGGGATTTCTCCGACCGTTGGATCGTTCCAAACCGTTTAAAGTATGATAAACTGGCCGAATTTCCCTGGGAAATTGTAAAAGCAGCCTATAAAGAAGGGATCATGAATGGCCCCATGCCGCTAATGTATGGCGGACACGACCACAATTTACTGGATGGAGCGCTGGCTTCCGAAGAGTTGGGTGCCGGTTGTGTTGGTATTGGAATTTGCATTGATGCCAATACACTTGCATTAACGCCGCTATACCTTGCAGCTTCTGAAGAGCAAAAGAAAAAATATTTTGGCCAGATCAATGAAGAACAAAGTGTAGCAGCATATTGCCTTACCGAACCCAATGCCGGTTCCGACGTTCAGGGAATTTCAACAACGGCCATTTTAAAAGGGGATAAATATGTCATTAATGGCCACAAACGATTTATAACCAATGCAGAAGTTGCCTCTTTCTTAACTGTTTTTGCATTGACCAATCCCGAAAAAGGTTCACGAAGCCTTACTGCTTTTCTGGTTCCTTCCGATACCCCGGGAATCGAGTTCAAACCCAGGCTTCAGAAAATGGGGCAAAAAGCCTCTGTCCAGAATGAGATCATTTTTACGGATGTTGAAGTTCCCGCAGCCAAAAGGATAGGAGAGGAGGGGCATGGTTTTTTAATTGCCATGAAAACCTTCGACCGCACCCGTACCGGTGTGGCTGCGTTGAGTCTGGGAAATGCACGTGCTGCTTATGAAACTGCCCGGGACTGGACAAAAAACAGGCGACAGTTCGGACAGCCGATTGCTTCCAACCAGGCCATTGGTTTATGCTGGCCGATATGGCAGCAAAGATGAAACTAACAAGGTTAATCCTTATGGTATGCTGCCTGAGCTTATGACCATGACAAAAAGAAGCTGAATAAATTATCAGCCGTATCCAAATTATACGCTTCCGATATTGGTATGGAAGTAACCACCGATGCTGTTCAGGCCATGGGAGGCGACGGCTACACCTGGGATTTTATGGTGGAAAAAATGATGCGCGATGCCAAGTTATGCCAGATATACGAAGGTACCAATAAGGTACAGCGGTTGGTTATTTCTAAAGCGATTTTGAAAGAGTAATTAACTTTTTCGGTCTTAAGCCCCGCTAATTTAATCGATACTAACGAATAAGCTTCGTAACGGCACGAAGTTCCGATATCGATAGAGTAGGGGCAATGATCATTTCATCACAAAGCAGAATGGCCGTATCTGACATTTCACTCTGGTACGTTTTTATCAGTTTTTTATAAAACGGGTTTATGTACCTTTGGTTCAAATAATAAAATCTAATGCGGATCTATTTTACCTTAATCTTGTTTACCGTTTATTCGGTTCTTTTTGCTCAAAGCAATGTTGATACGGTATATTCAGGACAGGTTACATCAAAGGCGGGTGTTCAGGGCTTTAACCTTGCAGGCGCAACAATAGGATATGCACGCTTCACGATGCGGTAACAAATACATTTTCTTTTTATTACAGAAGGAAACAAACAATTCAGGTGAATTTGTCGTTGACAGCCTCAGTGTTGAATTTTTTAAGTGGTATTGATCAATCAAGCATCATTAAAAATATGCCCGAAGTGTGTGCAATAGTGGCTGAACCACATCACCGGTTTATGATAAATGCATCAACCAATGGTATTGCTAATGGGTTCATAGTTGATCTTTATGGCCGGCAAATAGAAGAAATCAAATTATCTCATAATTCTTTTAACGGAAACTTTGAAGGTTATTGGAATGGGGATTCAGGGCAGGAAGGCGTTTATCTCTTTTTGGTTACCATTAATTCTCAGGCTTTCGCCCGTAAGTTTGTCCATCTTGGCACAGGAGGAATTGTTACCAATGAAATTCCTTCATTCAAATCAACCTCAGAAACGACTGACGATGAAGCGATCTCCCGATATATCAGAAACATCACATCACCATTTACTGAAGCCTATGAAGATACCGTCTACGTGCATGAAGACATGACACATTATTTTGAGGCAGAACTAGAACATCTACCGATCGATCCGACAAGTATTGATGGGACAATTTTAGTCAATGGAGAATTCCCGGCGTACAACGCAAACATCCAGATCAAGAACTTAACAAATGAAGGGATAGTCTTCAGTCTTCAGACCGATGCGAACGGAGGATACGATCAAGATGACATGCCCGTTCCTATCGACGAATTCTTTTCTAATCCTGAGACGACCAAGTACAGAATCACGACGACCGCACAGGATCCTAATAATTTTGAACAGAAAATCGACACTGTAGATATGATCAGTGGTGAGAATCTTCTCCACAACATCAACGTAACGGCAAACCCGATCAATCATGGAAGTCTCTCAGGAACAATCCTTGTCAACGGAGAGTTCCCGGCATACAACGCAAACATCCATTTAGAGAACATTGATGATCCATCAATTTTCTATGATATTAGAGCGGATACTTTGGGGCAATTTATGTTAAATGATATAACATTCCATTAGACTCCTTGTTTTCATATCCCGAATTCTCTGAATTTGCGATTGTATTTATCATCAATCCGGAAAACTGGATTGAAGAACCGGATACAATAACAATATACAGCGGTGATAATAATCCTTATAATGTTTTTGTTGAAGCCTTGCCAATAGACCCTGGGCAGGCCGAAGGGAGCAGGTTTTTGTGCTCGATACTGTTCCGGTGGGAAATGCCAATCTTTATTGGGAAAATATAAATGAACCTGGAATAAATTTCGGTTGCTTTACTGATTCGTTGGGAATGTATTCAATTGGTAGCATTCCCGTACCGCTTGATTCGGTTTTACAATCTCGGAAGCAACTAAATACCGAGTAACGACGACAGCAGATTATATGCAAACCAAAGTTGATACTATTAATATTATCAGTAACGAGTTGACTCTTGGTAATATAAATATGATTCCAATTGTTTTTTTGAGGATGCTGTTTTTTATGCATATATTGATTACGAAAATACACCATACTCTGTACCTTATGCTCATGTTCACTGCCAGATGTTAATTGATTGATGTAAGTTTACAACCATAACAAGTTCCAATGGTGCAGCATACTTTTGACCTTCCAGTGTTTTATGAGCACTTGAAAACCAGAACGAGCTACCTATATTATCACCTATAATCCCACAGAAAATACCTATCCGCTTTTTTTATACGTTTACAGATGCTGATAGTTACTTTAATGCCAATCAACTGGATTGTTCATAAGAAGTTCAAATTATTATCCCGACAGCAGCTATCGAAGGAGGTGTCAAATGCATATACAAAAAAATCCTGAAAGCGGAATAATTGTACGTATTCTTGATAAAATAACAGGAGAACTTATCGAAGAAGATGTAATAGGGATTAAGTGGAAAATACTCTTTTGAAGATATTGAAGAGGGCAGAGGTTGAATTTGAATTGGGTTGCAGAGAACTATTTCTGGGTTTATAATACAGAATACACTGTCCCGGAAAAGGTCTTACGATACCTAATCACCTTTAACAGACTAGCGTGCCCGAAACAGGTGGAAGTTCCTGTCAACGGAACGAATTATACTATTTTAGGTGAAGGTGAGAAAAGTCAGTGAGGAATAGTTTAATTACCTTTTACTTTTCGATCTGTAATTAACTTCGAAGAGAAATTTTACGTAATGAAGACAATATGTATCCAAGTGATCACTGTTTAATCAGACTATGTTAATGGTTTAGCATATATACAAGAAAATTTTTATGGAGGAAATCTACCTATTTTAACAGTCACCACACCAAGAGGATATCACAGGAGAAATACAGGCGGCCTGAAGGCCCGTACACGAACTTCTTTATGAGACTTCTTGGTTGGAATGGCTTAACTTCGGTAATTGGAAATGTCACAATTGGAATTACAATTCCTACACCTTATGGAGTTTGCCACTGGGCGGAGAGATAGAAACAACTAGCGGAGGAACCAACCCTTTAGCACCTGTTATTAAAGAAGAGTTAGAAGGTCGACGATTATGCCAGGAGATGTCACTAGCCCCGCTGTGGCGGCGGTAAGCATGATGAATAATATCCCCAACCCTACCAACAGAAAAAAAGATAGAGCCTATGCCAAACTCATCCTTCTTAATCAGAAAGCCCGTTTAATAGTGGAGAAGAGACCTACTCGTTTAGAATTTTTGACTGATGAAAGATCCGAATAGTGACAAATCAAGTAACACCACATACAAAGATATTCCAGGAACTCATCCTCATTGTAAAGGCCATTTTAATTCCGCCAAGCACACTCCATAATCCTCCAACCCGTCATTGCCAACGCGCCCACGTCATTGCGAGCTTCGGCACGACCAGAAGCCTGTCTACTTGCACCGGCCAGGCGAGCAATCTCCTACCGTAAACCACCACAAACCAACATCAGATCGCTTCGGCCTAACCCTAAACCCTTCCTTTATCCTCGCGATGACGTTGCATTAACCGTCATTGCGAGCCCCGTCCCGTCATTGCGCTCTCCCCCCCGTCATTGCGAGGAGGAACGACGAAGCAATCTCCCTGCACAAACCACCACAAACCAACATCAGATCGCTTCGGCCTAACCCTAAACCCTTCCTTTATCCTCGCGATGACGTTGCATTAACCGTCATTGCGAGCCCCATCCCGTCACTGCGAGCCCTCAACCGTCATTGCGAGGAGGCACGACGAAGCAATCTCCCTGCACAAACCACCACAAACCAACATCAAATCCTTCGGCCTAACCCTAAACCCTTCCCCTTTATCCTCGCGATGACGTTGCATTAACCGTCGTTGCGAGCCCAAATCCGTGCTGCGAGCCCTCAACCGTCATTGCGAGGAGGCACGACGAAGCAATCTCCTGCACAAACCACCACAAACCAGCATCAGATCGCTTCGGCCTAACCCTAAACCCTTCCTTTATCCTCGCGATGACGTTGCATTAACCGTCATTGCGAGCCCGATCCATTGCGCTCTCCCCCCGTCATTGCGAGGAGGAGCGGCGAGCAATCTCCTCCCATCAGAATGAAAAAGCAATCCCAATTATAATACTTACCTTTGAATCATGGAACGAGGAGGATTCGTTTACATACTGACAAATAAAAGCAACAATGTTTTATACACAGGGGTAACTTCCAATCTTTATAATCGGATTTATCAGCATAAAAATAAAGAACATCCTAAAAAGTTTTACGGCTCGGTACAATGTCAATAAACTTGTTTATTATGAATTCCTGATGACCATAAAAGAGGCATGGCAGAAAAGCAAATCAAAGGAGGTTCCAGAAAGAAAAAAATTGAATTAGTTGAAAATAAGAATCCCAATTGGAATGACTTATACGGTGAGGTCATTCCTGAATAGCACAGATCGCTTCGGCCTGACCCAACCGTCATTGCGAGCAAAAGGAAAGGCCAAAGCACAGGCGTGAAGCAATCTCACTCCGGAACCTAAATTTAATCAATACTCATAATCAGAGATCGCTTCGGCCTATCCCGCAACCCAAACCTTAATCCTCGCGATGACGTTGCATTAACCGTCATTACAACCGTCCAAATCATTGCGAGCCTACGCAAAAGCCATTGTGTCAGGCGAAGCCTGTCACGCCGAACAGGCAGGCAATCTCGCACTTTATAAAAAAAAGCCCGGCTTAGTTCATCTGAAGCCGGCTTTTCTGTTTTCAAAACGAAATCCACTAAAAACAATATTTATTTTCGTCTATTAATTTATCAGCAATCTGTCTTCTTGATTCTTTAATATTTACCGGCCGTACCTTTGTAAATAAATCAATCCTGTCCAACATAATGGACTGTTCTTCACCGCTTACAAAAGGAGTTAATGGCATCCTTCGCAAATTTATTGATGTTGCAGGCAGAGTCGTAAGCTTATAAACATCAAACATATCCTTATTCAAAGCAACTTCTTTTTCCCCTTTCAAACTTTCCAGCTTCTCAACCCTCAACATGGCCGATTCAGCGCCATAAACCGTCATAATAACATCCGAAATATTCGATAATATTTCCTGCTCCGAAAGGAAATCACGTTCCATCTTATCCGAAAGCGTTCCCATTAGCAGCAATGCAACCTTTTTTAAAATTCTTTACATAATGCCTTTTTTCTTCAAAATAATTTCCTGTTGGAATTTCTGAAGAGGCTTCGTTATTCAAATTTTTAATAATGGAATTAGCATAGCGAACCACATCAAAACCCGTTTTCAAAGCTTTCTTAATCGTCGTATCCGACACCAGCAATCGGTTGATCTCATTGGTTCCTTCAAATATCCGGTTGATCCTCGAATCACGATAGGCCCTGTCAACATCCGTTTCAGCCGAAAATCCCATCCCGCCAAAAATCTGTACCGCTTCATCCACAACATAATTCAAAACTTCTGAGCCAAATACTTTCAGTGCAGCAGCTTCAATAGCATAATGGGCAATTCCCTCAATCGTGGCGGCAGGTTTATCCTTCCCTTCTTCCAGTAAAATTTCGATCATATCGTCAATGTTCTTACTAACCCGGTAAACAGCAGCTTCGGTCACCCAGGTTCTGATCACCTGTTCGGCAAGCTTATATTTAATGGCGCCAAAACTTGATATTTCTACACCAAACTGTTTCCGCTCATTGGCATAATTTACCGATTGCGTGATGGCCCGTTTGGCAGCTCCCAATACAGTACCACCCAATTTAATACGGCCCATGTGAAGGATGTTCAAAGCAATACGGAATCCCTGGCCTCGCTTGCCCAAAAGATTTTCAACCGGAACTTTCACATCATTAAAAAACAATTGAACGGTCGAAGATCCTTTAATACCCATTTTTTTCTCTTCCGGATTGATAACCACACCATCCCATGCACTTTCAACAATAAAAGCACTGTAAACACGATCGTTGTCAATTTTTGCAAATACCGTAAAAACATCAGCAAAACCGCCATTGGTGATCCACATTTTCTGTCCGTTCAATATATAATGTTTCCCATCTTCCGAAAGAACAGCTTTTGATTTACCTGAGTTTGCATCCGATCCGGCATTGGGTTCCGTCAAACAATAAGCTGCAGCCCATTCGCCGGTTGCCAGATTAGGTCAATAGTTGGCTTTTTGTTCATCATTGCCATAATATACTATGGGTAGGGTGTCGATCCCTGTGTGGGCCGAATAAGCCACAGAAAATGAATATCCCGAGCCCATCGCTGCACTGGCAAGCATCGAAGTGACAAATGTTTGTTCAAACCCCTCATATTCTTGTGGAACCGATATGCCCAATAATCCAAGCTCACCGGCCTTTTGGATCAGGCTGCGCATCAGTCCTTCCTCCTGCGAATCAATCCTGTCAAGTATCGGAAATACTTCAGTTTCCAGGAAGTCTTCACAAGTTTGAGCAATCATTTGCTGCTCTTCGTCAAATTCTTCTGGGATAAAAATATCCCGGGCATCGGTTTCATTGATCAGAAATTCACCACCCTTTAAAATCTTCGATTTTTCCATTTTAGATATTTACACATTATTAAACAGGGGGCAAAATTATAAAAATATTGATACTTTTGAATGTTTGAAATTTAAACCCTCGAAAATGGAAGTATCAACAATTGTATTTCTGGGAATTCTCCTTCTACTTATTATCCTTATACTTGTTTTTAGAAAGCCAATAAACCTATTGATCATAAGGATTCGGTTTGGGAAGTTCAGTTATCAGTTTGTGAAAAAGTTTAAGAAATATGCAAATAAGAGTCCGTATCCTTATTGTTTCAAAGATGATATTATGCCTTATCTCCGTCTGATTGTAAGCAAGCGTGAAGTTGCAGAACAATTTATTTCGGAAAAAGAAATCCATTTCGAAAATTTAGACCGCAGCCTTACAATTGATGAATTGATAAAGAAACAAGGAGAACCAACCTGCTACAACGTATTCAGGATAAAAAATGCTGAGCTAAGGGCCTATGGTTACACCATTCATAAATTTGAAACAAATCTTAAATGTGTTTTCTTTTTTCTGAACGGCCTATTTTTTATGGCCGAATACCTTGTTGATAGTATTAAGGAAGTTGACCTAAACCTTGTAGCTACAAGTATTTTTGAACAAACAGAGATAAAGCAAACTGCACCAATAACCAATTTTGTAATTGATTGCAAAAACAATACATCAATCCTGTTTTATGAAAATGGATTTTCCTTGCTCATTAGATACCTGGACAACAACAACCAGGACTTTCCAAAGAAATCATCAGTTAAAGAAAACCTTAAGATTTAACAATTTCCTTGGGTTTTGATATCGAAATACTTAACTCATCACCTTCCTTATAATCAACCTTTATTTTATCAAATTTTTGTTTTTGGATTTTATGATCTTTCTGGCAAGCGAATCTTTCAATATACTTGAATTGCACGTTTAGGCCTGGCTCCAAATTGTTCGTCCCAGCCTTTTTCAACGATGAAATCTTTGGCTTTTTCCGAAACCACCATTTGGTATCCAAGGGATTAGTCCGTTCGTACAAATGGCTCAGTTCGATATCAATGATTTTGTGAATATCTTCTTTTCGAGAGGTTCAAAAATGACAACATCATCAATCCTGTTCAAAAATTCAGGTGCAAATGCCTTTTTAAAGCATTTTCAATTACACCCTTTGCATAATTTGACTTCGTTGATTTCTTAGCGGCTGTATTAAACCCCACCCTTGTCCAAAGTCTTTAAGTTGCCGCGATCCAATATTTGAAGTCATAATGATGATTGTATTTTTAAATCAACCCTACGGCCAAAACTATCCGTCAGTACACCATCATTCAAAACCTGCAGCAATAAGTGAAAAACATCCGATGGGCTTTTTCTATTTCATCTAGCAATACGATAGAGTAGGGCTTCCTTCTGACTTTTTCCGTCAATTGTCCGCCTTCATAACCCACGCATCCCGGAGGAGCCCCCCACCAACCGTGAAACAGCAAACTTTTCCATATATTCACTCATATCAATACGCACCAATGCATCTTCACTGTCAAACAAATACTTTGAAAGCACTTTGGCAAGATGTGTTTTACCGACTCCTGTAGGGCCAAGAAAAACAAAGGTGCCAATGGGTTTATTCTAACCTTTAATCCGGCGCGGTTCCGTTGAATGGCTTTAACCACTTTTTTGATGGCATCATTTTGCCCGATAACCGTTCCTTCAATATCCTCTTCCATGTTTACAAGGCGGTCGCTTTCATTCTGAGCAATACGCTGAACAGGCACAATCTGTCATCATGGCAATGACTTCAGCAACATTTTCCTCGGCCACTTCTCCCTGTTAATCTTCGATTCTTCTTCCCAACGGCGTTTTTTCCTTATCCAGGTCTTCCTGAAGCTTTCGCTCAATATCCCTGAACTTGGCAAACCTTCTTCAAATTTTTACTATTGATTGCCTTGGTTTTATTTTGCTTTGTTTCCTCAATCCGGTTCTCTATATCAATAATTTCAACCGAAATTACGAATGTTGGTAATGTGCACGCGCGAACCCTGCTTCCATCCAATGCATCAATAGCCTTATCGGGCAAATACCTGTCAGTTATATACGTGGTCAAATTAACACAAGCCTTTATCGCATCTTCTGTATACGTTACCAAGGTTGACGTCCTCATACTTTTCTTTAATATTGTTCAGTATCTCTTACCGTTTCTTCAGGGCTTGTGGGGTCAACCAATACTTTTTGGAACCGTCTTTCCAGAGCACCATCTTTTTCTATGTACTGACGGTATTCGTCTAATGTTGTGGCACCAATACATTGAATATCCCCCGGGCTAATGCCGGTTTGAACATATTCGAAGCATCCATGATCCGGATGCATTTCGCTCCGACTATGGTATGGATTTCATCAATAAATAAAATAATGTAAGGATTTTTTTCCAGTTCATTCAAAACAAATTTTCATGCGCTCCTCAAACTGCCCCCGGTATTTTGTACCAGCTACTAACGAGGCAAGATCAAGAGTTACTATCTTTTTATTGAATAATGCCCTCGATACTTTCCGTTCCACAATTCGGAGTGCAAGGCCCTCGGCTATGGCCGATTTACCTACGCCGGGCTCACCAATAAGAATGGGATTGTTCTTTTTTCGCCTGCTTAAAATTTGCGCTATTCGCTCTAATTCACGCTGCCGGCCAACAATTGGATCCAGTCTTCCTTCTTCAGCATATTTGGTAATATCCCTTCCGAAATTATCCAAAACAGGCGTTTTCGACTTGGAGTCCGACATCTTTTTTATGTTTCCTCCAAAACTCTTTCCCCCTTCTTCCGGGTCTTCATCAGCCGTACCTCCGCCAGGCAATTCATCCGCTGGGTCTAAGTTCATGTTTCCTTCTGCATTTGAAATAATGGCTTTTAAACTCATCTTTTACGGCATCATAATCGACTCCATAATTTTGAAAGGATTTTGTAACAATGTTATCGTTGTCCTTCAAAATAGCCAAAAGCAGATGCTCTGTACCAATCAAATCACTATTGAATAATTTAGCTTCGAGGTAGGTGATTTTCAGGGCTCTTTCAGTTTGTTTTATCAAAGGAATATTATCGGACGATCTAACTTTTTGCTCGACACTATTGGCAATTGCCATTTCGATCTCTTTGCGAATCTTAATAAGATTAACTCCAAAATAATTTAATATTTGAATGGCCATCCCTTCGCCTTCACGAATGATCCCAAGTAATAAATGTTCAAGTCCAATATAATCGTTTCCAAGCCTGATAGCTTCTTCGCGGCTATAAGATAGTACGTCTTTTACGCGTTGTGAAAATTTAGCTTCCATCTTTATTTTTAAGTAATTTTAACTCTATTCAAACGAACTGATCATTGAATAATTTTACCATTTAACGGTATTTATCAATAAACAGTTTAAACACAAATGTTTATTATCAATTATCTTACCTAAAATTGCATTCAATGCTAAAAATGACATTCTGTCAATTTTTCAAATGTATTGACAAATATACTGAAACCTGAAGGAATAGCAATATTTTTCAACATTGGCATGTTAGTAATAATTCTTGATTAAAATAACTTCGTTTCTGAGCAAAAATTCGTACATTCGTGAACTATTTTTATAAGAGTTAAAATATTGTAAATGAAGATTATAAGAAATGGATAATTTGCAGAGTGGAGAAAGAATTGTAAAGGTAATATCGAAAGTCAGATGAAGACTGCCTACATTGACTATTCGATGTCGGTTATTGTCTCTCGAGCCTTACCGGATGTGAGGGATGGACTAAAGCCTTGTTCACCGCAGAGTACTTTATGGAATGCTTGATTTGGGAGTGCTTTCAAACAGGTCGTATAAAATCAGCAAGAATCGTTGGAGAGGTTTTAGGAAAGTATCACCCTCATGGGGATACATCTGTTTTATTATGCTGCACGGCAAGTATTTTCGGCACAGAGTGTCTAAGGTATCCGTTGGTTGATGGACAGGGCAACTTTGGTTCTATGGATGGAGACAGCCCGGCAGCGATGCGATATACAGAGGCAAGACTTCAAAAAATTGCTGAAGAAATGCTCGCAGATATTCATATAAGGACACTGTTGATTTTCAGTTAAATTTGACGATATCTTAATGAACCAACCGTATTGCCGGCTAAAATTCCTAATTTATTGGTAAACGGTGCATCGGGAATTGCTGTAGGAATGGCTACCAATATGCCGCCACATAACTTAACGGAAGTTATTGATGGAACAGTAGCCTATATTGAAAACAATGAGATTACTATTCCAGAGTTGATGAAATTCATAAAAGGGCTCGATTTTCTCACCGAGGATTGATCTACGGTTACGATTTGAGTAAAGAGTGCCTATGAAACAGCAGGGGAAGAGTTGTAATTAGGGGCGAAGCCACCATTGAAGAGGATGACAGTGGTAAAACCTGGATAATCGTTACTTCCATTCCTTATCAGGTTAACAGCAGAAATGATAAAAAAGGCTGCTGAACTTGTTAACGATAAAAAAATTGAAGGTATCAGCGACATTCGGATGAATCGGACAGGCAGGGACTGCGTATTGTTTATGAACTGAAACGTGATGGACTCCAAATGTTGTACTTAATAAACTTTACCAATATACTGCACTTCAGTCCTCCTTTTAGTGTAAATAACATTGCACTTGTAAATGGCAGGCCAATGTTACCAAACTCCGAAGGACATGATCCGGCATTATGTTGAACACCGACATAAAGTGCTGGTCAGGAAAACCCAATTTGAGCTAAATGAGGCAGAGAAAAAAAGCCCATGTGCTTGAAGGTTTGATAATCGCTCTTGATCATCTTTGGATGAAGCAATTGCCTTGATACGTTTGCCGCGGACACCTGAAGAAGCAAGAAATGGACTAATGACCCACCCGCCCTATCCGAAATTCAGGCGCGTGCAATCCTTGATATGAGACTACAGAACTTACAGGCTCAGGAACAGGAGAAGCTAAAGGAGAATATTGCGGAACTCATGAAATTGATTGAAAGGTTAAAAGAAATTCTTTCTGATGAGAATTATGAATGCATGATTAAAGAGGAATTGACTGAGATCAGGATAAGTATGGAGATGATACCCGGACAGAAATTGAATATACCGCGAAAGATTTCAATATAACCGATACTATTCTGGACGAAGAGGTTGTAATTACCATTTCTCATATGGGCTATATCAAACGAACTCCACTTTCTGAATACCGTCGTCAAAACAGGAGGTGTGGGCGCGCGCGGAAGTGACAAGAGGGGAGAGGACTTTTCTGGAACATTTATACATCGCAACCAATCACAATTATTTACTCTTTACTGAAAATGGAAAATGTTATTGGGCTAAGGCATTTGAAAACTCGGAAGGGGCTAAACAACCAAAGGAAGAGCCATTCAGAACCTTATCAACATTGAGCAAGGAGACAAAGTCCGTGCATTTATCAATGTAAAGGATCTTACGGATAAAGATTATGTGGCTAAAACAATTACATCATTTTATGTACTCTTCAAAGTGTAACAATTTCTAAAAGACATCTCTTGGTGTGCCTTTATTCCAGCCAAGACAGAATGGTATTATTGCTGTTAATATCAGAAGGGGATAACCTTCTTGAAGCGAAATTGGACCGATGGCAGCAATGAGATTTAAAACCTTTAAGCACTCCGTTCAGGAAGGGCAATTCGATTTAATGAAAGCAAAGTTCGCCCTATGGGACGAAATGCCTCCGGGGTTTTAGGTATTCGCCTGGCACATGATAAGGATGAAGTAATTGGAATGATTTGCCTAAGTGATGAAAGCCAGGATATTCTTGTTGTTTCTGAAAATGGATATGGTAAAAAATCAAAAATTGACGATTACAGGATAACCAACAGGGGAGGAAAAGGAGTGAAAACATTGAACATTACTCCAAAAACAGGTGATTTAATTGCTATCAAGGCTGTTTTCGATTCAGATGATTTAATGATCATAAATCGATCGGGTATCATTATCCGAATGGCAGTATCTGACCTTCGGACTATGGGTAGGGCAACACAAGGTGTCAGGTTGATCAATATCAGAGAAGGTGATTCAATTGCTTCAGTTGCACGGGTTGAATTTGATGAAGAAACTGAGGCCGAACAATTGGATAATAATACAAATGCACCTGAAGAAAACCTAATTTCCGATCAATCTGAGTCTGATGAACCCAACGAAACCAGTGGTTCAGAGAACCTTGAATTTGAATCGTAAGTATTTTTATTATAATTAATTATAAAGGTCAATTAACTTTATTATTCAAGGACTATATTTAAAAATTATAAAGAACTATTCCAAATTGGCTTAGTATTTGAATATATTCAATCATTAATTAATAATTTTGTTGACAGTTTATTACATAAAAAATTAATATTCAATGTGCCAAATGAAAAAACATTCATACAATCCAGAATTGAAATTTTTCGTTGGCTAGTAATTTAGAAATCAATAAAAAATTAACTCATGAAAAAAATTGTTTTAATATCTTTTATCATTTTAGCAGCTGCCAGTTATGGATTCTCACAAAACAGCAAAGTGGTAAGTGCTTTCAATTACCACAATAATGGTAAACTTGACAAAGCCAAAGAAAACATTGATGCAGCAACGGTAAATGAAAAAACCATGGGTAGTGCTAAAACCTGGTATTATCGTGGTAACATATACATTGATATCTACAGATCAGAAGATGAGGCGTATAAAAACCTCGATCCGGATCCATTAAACAAAGCCTACGAGGCATATAAAAAAGCAATGGAGCTTGATACAAAGAATCAATATAAAATTGACATTTTACAGCGTATGCCAATTGTTGGTGAAGCGTTTTTTAATTATGGTGCGAAGCTCTATAATGATGGAATGACAGCCTTTAATGCAGCCGACACCATTCAGGCTCAAAAAGAGTTTGATGGTTCTGTTAAAGCCTTTGAAAATGCTTATACAATTTATTCAGAGACCGGCAGGATAGATACAACTACAATTTATTATATCTCAATTGCAGCTGAACTTGCTAAAGACCTTGATAAAACGAAGGAATCGATAAGGACTTTAATTGGTTGGGACTATCCTGAACCTGCCATTTATGTTACCATGGCTAATGTTTTCTACAAACACGAAAAAAATATTGATTCGGCAATCTATTATTATAGCGAAGGGCGTAAAAAGTTTCCAGAAGACCTGAATTTAGTGTTGAATGAAACCAACCTTTATTTGGCCGAAGGAATGACGCAGAAAGCTTTGGACAACCTTGTACTCGCATCTTCGATAGATAAAACAAACCCAACTATCTTTTTTGCCATTGGTGCAAAATACAATGAAGTTGTAGACGATACTACGAAAACACAGGAGATGCGTAATTCAGCATTTGATGAAGCTGTCATTGCGTATGATAAGGCAATTGAACTGAAACCTGATTATTTCGATCCCAATTACAATATGGGTGCTCTTTATGTAAATAAAGCCGCTTCGGTTATTGATCAAGCCAACCAATTGCCTCTTGATGCGCAGGATAAATACGACAGGCTTAAAGCACAAGCTGACCAATATTTAACAACTTGTTTGCCTTATCTTGAAAAAGCGCACGAGTTACTACCTGATGATGTTAGCACATTGGTTTCCTTAAAGGAAATTTATACAAGGCTGAAGATGGATGAAAAGAGAAAAGAAGTAGACGCTAAACTTCAAAAATAGGATATATAAAATAGAACATAAAGGGGGGAGGTGTTTAATGTCCTCCCTTTCTTTTAACATGTACTATTTAACATAATATTAATTATAGGACATAACGATATGGTGTTTTATTTTCATAGGTTATCGTTTGTCAGCTATAATGTATATTATGTCTGCGTTCGTTCCTCACTTGCCCTCGTTATGT
>JAWKKM010000069.1:0-15319 GCA_041393255.1 Bacteroidales bacterium
CATTCTCTGGATTAATGGCCAGCATTCCGTTGTTGTCAATTTCAACATTTGCCAAATAGGTGCCGGGCACGTAAGAAATAATTACCGAATATTCAACAGGTAGCAATTGGGAAAACCCGGCAATTTCATAATTCACATCGTCTCCATTCGAAATTCCTGTAATCCTTTTTAAAAGGCTGGAATTATCAAATTCATCAAAATAGAATTTTATTTCACCATCCGCAAAAAGCTTCACTACAAAATCCAACGGATATTCATCATCTTCGGTACTTAAGGTTACCTTCCATCGAAAAGCAGCGTATTCTTCATTTCCTTCATACCAAAGTCCATCACCATTGGGATTACTGATTGTAATATCCTTATTCAGAAAAGGGGCGATCATCGGCTCGTATTTAAACAACAACAGATCATCAACCTGGTAGGGAAGGGGATACGCTATCTTATCGAACATGATAAACCCATCAATGTGCATTGTTACACTGTCGTACATATTACCATAAAACGGAAATGGAAAATCTATTTGTTTCGTAACATATTCATTGGAATAACCTCCTGGGAAAAGCTGTTCTTCTTCCACCACCGGAAATTCACCTGGATATTCATGAACATTGTAAGGTGTAATGATGTCCCACATATATGGCTCTGTTCCACCTTCAGCAGTCATTTGGTACGAATAGTTTTGCCCGATTGTAAATGCAGGCAATTCTTCATCTAAAATCTGGATTTTATCGAAAGATGGAATATGAACGACAGAAACCGTTGTCATTCCATTTTCCACAATCGGGATGTTTGTTTGTACTAATGGAATTTCCAGGCCACCATTCAAATAATCTATTGTTGCGAAATAATTGATTTGCCCGGTAGCTTTATTATAAGGATCGTTTTCCTGCACCTGGAAGAAAAACCGGGCAGGCTCTCCCGAATTAATATAGCTTAACAAGGGAGTTGCATCCAATCCCACCTCAATGGTTTTATAATCTTCGCTTGTTTCATATCCTTGCATAAAATGATCACCTCCCTGGAAATTGAAGATGGGATAGTCTATGATGTATTTCGGCCAGATTTCAGTAGTGTCAGTTGACACTCCCATCCGGAACTTTACTCTGTTTCGGGAGTTGTGTTTAAACTCAACCTTGTAAGTCAGCAGTGGTTCATAATCCTCTTTAATATCAAATACATTTACCGACTTGTTCCAAATTCCACCATCCAGTTTTTCCTGTGCCAATACCCTGTACATTACATAGGCAAACCCACTGTCGGCCCAGCCATCACCATGGCTGTTGGCAATTCGCAAACCACCAATTTCCCAATCGAGCATGGTCACTTCGCCATCGCCGGTGATGTCAATGTCGTTGGTATATTGCCCGTCGTTGTTGTAATCCCAGCGAATGGAATCATTCCAGCCAATAAAAGTCATTGAGTGGCCAGTGTACGAACCAAAGTTGGTGATAACTGCTTTGCCTGAATCAGGTGTGCCTGGAGGTAGGAAAGTATGCGTAAACTGGTCGGTATAGAAATTAGCGAGGCCTCCAAATTCAGTTTCCTCCATATGGTCGTAAAGCCAGTATTTAAGTGTTTGCAAGCCTTCCTCATCTCCCACATAAATAGAATACATCTCATTAATGCGATGAAACATGGCATTGTAATATTTATCATAGCCCGATGGCCAGTGGGTCGAATTGCTACCCAATCCTCCAAAATCTAAAATATTGACATTCCCTGCGTGTTTTAAGGTATTAAAAGTGTAATGGTAACAAACGCCCACATCGTCAAGTCCGTTGTTGAAAAAGTTCCAAGTAAATAGCGGGGCCAATTGAGTTTCCGAAGAAGTGGCGGGTGTATTGTTGATACGATTCATTTCGTATGTATAGTTATAACCAATGCTGGAAGCTTGTCCGCACGAATAGCCATATTGAGAAAAAATAGGCCTTAAAAAAGGCAATTCACCATTGTTAAGCGTGGAAGGGAGTGCTGGTTTATTGTTCCCTTTATAAAACTCAGGCAGGCTAAGTTGAGGCAGATGGATTAACACAATCGAATCATTGGGTTGGATCAGCTTTTCAGAATTGTATAATTTTTGCCCGTTTACATTGAAAAAAGCAAAAACCAATAGTAAAGGAATTAGCGAATTAAGTCTCATGGGTAAATTGATTTTAAAGGCTGCAAAATACCAATTTCAATTACCTAAAGCAAGTCAAAATAAGTTAAAGGTAAAATCAAATCAGTTAACGGTGAATTTACAAAACACCTAACGCATTTGTATCATCTTTATGGTTTCCTGCTTCCCTGAAAAAGTCAGGACACCATAATAAATCCCGCTTCTGGTTTTGATCCCGCTGTTGTTACAACCGTCCCAGGAATATGTGTGTGTTCCTGATTGAAGCAATTCCTGATCTATCAGTGTTTTGATGAGTTGCCCGTTGGCTCCGTAAACATTCAAGCTTACCTTATCCTGATTTCGTATTGAGAAGGTTATCAATGAATGGCCGGAAAAAGGATTGGGGCTGCAAACAATGCTGTTTTCATTGTCCTCAGTTTGTAACCCAACACCTGTGAGAACGGTTGAAAAAGTAAGTTCTTTAATTGAAAACACCTGAGAATAATCAGTTACAACAAAATTGATATTCCATGTACCGTTTGCTTCAATAGGCGTTCCTTGAAGTATTCCATCTGTATCTATTTGCATTCCTGCCGGGAAAGGAGGCGCAACAAATTTGGTTGTATGTCCGTTGGGGATGGTATATGAATTGGAGATATCAGCCATGGAAAAACTTCCATCTCCATCTGAAATACCACCAGCCCATTCGAGGCCG
This sequence comes from Bacteroidales bacterium, assembly GCA_041393255.1. Classification (GTDB taxonomy): domain Bacteria; phylum Bacteroidota; class Bacteroidia; order Bacteroidales; family JAADJA01; genus JAADJA01. The sequence goes on from JAWKKM010000069.1 coordinate 2,814, forward strand.
CTGGTAATATCATCGCCGTAGTAAAATTCAATTTCACCATTAGGAAATAGCTTGATAGCCATTTCAACGAAAATCTGTGGCTCATCAAATTTGGATGTTTGCCAGCGGAAAGTGGCGCTGTTTTCATCTCCGCTGTACCAAATTCCGTCTCCCAGGGCAGGGTAAATTTGTAGGTCGGCACAATAGGCAGCAATGCATTTGTTGGCGATAATTGATTCTTCGGAACGGATATAACTGAATTCTTCATTAAATACAATGGCCCCATCTGTAAGAATTGTAACCTGGGCGTATTCCTGACCATAATATGGGAATGGGAAATCAAGTTGATGAATAACGAAACCATCGTCATCATTTGAAGGGGTTAATTGCTCATCGGTAATTTGAGGAAAAGAAGCCTGAAAATCCTCTTCGGTATAATCGATCTTTAGCCGCCAGGTATAGGGTTCTGTCCCTCCTTCCAGCCTCTAATTGAAAGCTCGTATGGTTCATTGACATTGGCTACAGGAATTTCTTCTGTACTGATCTCTACTTTATCAAACTCCACAGCACTTGTTACCGAAACAAAGGTCGAATCATCATTGATCAGGTTTACATTTTGTTGACTACTAATTATCTCTTCAACACCGTTGGAATAATTCAGTAATGAATATGAAACGATTTCTCCTCTCCCTGCGAAAATGGATCTTTCTCAACTACACCTATAAAAATTTTGCTTCTTCTCCCGAATTGACGAAACTTAACAAAGGAGTAACATCCAATCCAACTTCAATGTATTGATCAGCATTGTTCCACCCACCTTGCATATAGAAGTCACCACCCTGATAAGCAAAACAGGGAAACGAAATGATGTTCTCGGGTTTATCGCTATTCAAATCAGAAGAAACACCTGCAATGATCTTAACCTTATTGCGGGAATCGTGTTTTACATTTGCCTTGATTGTTAAGGTTGGAGTATTCTCTTCTTTTGTGGAAATAACATGAATGGTATTGCTCCATATCCCGCCCTGATCAAGAGACTCAGCAAGGTTTTTATACATGGTGTAGGCAAAACCCTGGGTTCCGAATGAAGTTCCCCAACTGTTGGCCAGTTTAACACCTCCTATTTCCCAGTCTTTCATATCCACGACATTGTCACCATTGATGTCAATGTCGTTTGTATACTGGCCGTCGTTATTAAAGTCGTACCTGATCTCATCGTTATAGCCTACAAAAGTCATGGCATGGTTCACACTTTCATCCCATCTGATCACCACGGCTTTTCCGGCTTCTGGTGTGCCGGAAGGAAGTGAACTCATGGCGAAAGTATTGGAAACCCCTGCTGCAAAACAGGCTATTCCTCCAACTTCTGATCCGTTCATGTGATCATAGACCCAGCTTTTAAAAGCCTCCAATCCCTCAGGTGTTCCAACATTAATGGCAAATATTTCATACACTTTGTTGTGCATTCCATTGTAATACTGGTCATACCCACTCATCCAGCGACTTTGGCCCCCAAAAGCATAATGACCTCCCCAGTCTGTGATATTGGGACATCCGTTCGCCTGAATGATTGTCCAGCCGTCAAAATACCAGGAACCACCGCCGGTTCCGCCATTTAAAAAATTCCAGGTATAATGGGTTGGGTATTGATTTTCAGGGGTGTTTGCCGAAATGCCTCTTTCCCAGTCAATCTCGTATGTAAAAGTATATCCAATACCGCTGGCCTGGCCACAACTACCGCCTTCCTGTGAAAAGATTGGCCTGAAATAAGGTTGTGTTGAATTGTCCACAGCCACCGGCAAATCTTTTCCTGTTTGGTTTTTAGGGACAGATAATTTTGGCAGATTATTAAGGAAATCATAATCTTCCGGTGTCAATGTCCTTAACGAACCCACATACCAGGGTTCTCCATCAGGGTCTGGATTAACGTTGATCAGGTCTGATTGTGAAAACAACTGGGGCAGGATAAAAAAGACAGAAATCAAAAAGGATAGAAGAGTTTTCATGTTTAAATGGTTTAATCTTTAAAATACATCTTTCAGACAAATTGGTAGTTGATTCCGTTGCATGTTGTCTATAATCAATTCATAATTATGATTATTCCTGATTCCTGTTTTTTATCAGATATCAATCTGTAATAATATGTGCCTTGTGGAATTCTATGCCCTTGATCGTTCCTTAAATCCCAAACAATGTTTTTTAAATTACCTATGACAAATGATTTGATAATTTTACCGTAGGAGTCGAATATACAATTCAGGTTTTTGGTTGTTGTCCAACTCTATGAAAAATGTAATATGGTCTTTTGCAGGATTGGGTGATGTTTGAACCAACTTAGAAATTTGATTGTTTTCATTCACAGCACCGAGTAAATCCCAGTTAATAGCAATGTCAACATAATAATTGCCAATTTCAGATACGATAGTTAATACATCGTATTCATAACCATCAGTATTATAAACAGAACCCGGAATTACAAAAAACTCAACATCAATTGAATCGCCGGGCTGAAGATTGTTGGGTAAAGTTAAAGCGGAAGTAAAATCAACATACCAGCCCAGATCAAAATAAACAGCTGAAACATTTACTGCCTCCGCTGTATTGTTAATAACATAAACATGGTGTCCCCATGAAACATCACAAATCACAGAATCAGGAGTAACTGTTAAATCAGTAGGTATGACTATCGGCCCCAAAGTTCCATCCAACTGAATGTTTTGTCCATAGATGTCCTTGTTGCCATTCCGGTCGTCTTCCCAAACAGTGATCCATTGGCCATTGTAAAAATTCCCTGCTTCTGCATGTACTTTTTCGGTTTGAATGCTACTTATCGAAACCATTTGATCCGGCCAAACAAAATTTCCTTCGGTATCTATTCGCATTGCTTTTGTAGTGGCTGTTGGCATACTTGCATTTTCTTCATAAAAAACAACCATATCAGCATCCGAGTTTCTTGCTGCAAAGGGATATACGTCAAGTGGAGAAATTTCAATGAATTTTTTTCCATCATCGTTCCATAATCTTTCACCTGCTAATGAGATTTTTTGTCCATAGATTCCACGGTTTATTTGGTCAATATCCATTTCGTTCCAGAAAATAAAAATACTCTCTGATCCGGGAGGCAGGGCAAGTTGTGCATAAAAATGATTTCTATTGGGCATGAGGGTTGCTTCAACACCATCATCAGCAAAAAGTACATTTCCATCCGCATCTATATGCTGGACATAAATACTCGCCAGGTTGTTCATGTCCCTGTCATCATGCCATGCCATATAAAAACCGTCATTCCCATCATTGATGAAAGGAAATATTTGTGTCCATGCAGAGATGCCTCCGGCATTTGATACAATGGCTGGTGATCCCCAAACGGTGTTTCCATCTGCATCATATCGCTGAGCAAAGACATGTCGGGTTGGTGAATAAAAAGGGCCTGAATCATCAAAATATTTCAGGATAACATCATCATCACTTACTGGTAATAACTGTGGCCATGAATAAACATGGGTTCCACTAAGTGAAATCCCATTGTCTCCCCAAAGTTTGTTTCCTTCAGGTGATATTTTTTGTAAAATAGTTACGGAATCAGCCTGCCAGGCAAATACCGCGTTGCCGGAATTCGTTACAGTTACTTTTGGGGCTGAATCAAATGCTGGACCTGTTGACATTTCAATGCCATCTTCTCCCCAAATAAACTCTCCATCAGGAGAAATGCGATAAGCAAATACATCATTATCCTCATTGCGGATATCCTGGAAAGTGAGAATGGCACACATTCTTCCTCCACGCTTTCCATATCCCAGTCCGTCAACCAGGCAGCCATGGTGATTGTCGCTGATTAAAAGTCCTTCTTCTTCCCATAATTTATTTCCGTAAACATCCAGTTTTTGAAGCCTGACATTGTAATTCCCGCTTTCGTTCGAAAACCAGGAAACATAGGTTGTTCCATTTTCTGAAGTTGCCACTTTGGGAATAGCCTGTTCACCGCTTTCAAGGGATAACGCAGTGTTTTCATTTGGGTCGGAGCTCCATTGGGCAAAACCCATAAAGCTGATAAATGTAATTAGAAAAATGATCGTAAATTGTTTCATAATAATATGGTTTTAAAATTTATCTGCGAAAGCAATACTATTGAAAAATATTTATAAAACGAAACTAACTATAGTCAAACAAAAGCAACTAATGAACTTTTTAAATTTTTTGATATCAAATTTAATTCAGTGTAAAGTTAGTTTTTTACGCTGAAATGCATCAATAATATCTTCGATTTGTTTTACTTCTTGCCATTTCCTTCGCAATTATGAAATTGGCTTATAATATGACTCCTGAAATAATTTATATATGAAATCAAAATCTGAAAGGAAATGAAATAAAGAGGCTGTCCAAACAGAATCAGACAGCCTCCTGTTCTTATTCAGCAATTAATACTTTTTCATCAAGATAAAATTGTTGGCCATTGAGCCTTAAGTAGTATTGCCCTGAAGGAAGATCAGGCAGGTTTAATTTCAAATCATTCGCGTCTGGCATTACATTTTTAATTTGATAAACGGATTGCCCCTGAATATTTACCAACTCAATATCAAGTGGTAATTCCAGGTCGTGCCAGTTCTTTGCTGAAAGGTAGATACAGTCTTTTGCCGGATTGGGATACAGGGTAATAAAACCAGGATCGTTTAATTCATCAATTCCAAAACTTCCCTTTTCAATCTGCATTTCCAGCAGATAACTACCCGTAGAACCCTGGTAGTAATTTGAGACAACAAAATAAACCGTTTGTCCTCCATTTACTACAAAAAAACCGTTCATTACATCATCAAAAGCCTCCGACCAGTCGCCTCCTGCTTTATATGCCCAAAGAACATCATCCGTATAAGATTGGCCATTTCCGCTATTATAACTATCGTGAGCCCTGGCAATGAACTTATATTGACTACCTGCGGGTAAATCAATCTTATAAAAATCCATATCGTTCCCTTCATGGATATTGGACCCATTTGTGTTAACCGTTTCCTGTGTGTTGCCCGAATAACTCAAACCGTATGCCTGAGCTTCAAGATCATTGCTTTCATACATGTCGGGTTGAACTTGTTGAGCTGCTATCTGAACCATGATGGGATTTGGATACTCATCTGAGCCCACCAGGCTCCAGTTACCACCAGAGGGCAAATCCCAAATGGCTAACAGGTAAGATCCCGGATCAACATTTACACCCGGACAATCAAAAGTGATGGTTCCATAATAACCACCTTCAAGTTGTATGTTTAAAATGGCCAGTTCAGATACATAATTTCCCTCCGAATCATACAAATCAGCCGAGACATCACCGACAAAAGTGGATGAACCAAAATTGGCGATATCAAATACAAGTTGGAATGCCTGGCCACTGGTAATGGTTTGCGGTGTAATGGAAATCGTTGAATAGAGCTGCATCGTGTTAGCAGGGCCTACAATGCTGGTTGAAACATAATTGTTATAATCGCCTGGTCCAATAATATTATATTCACCACCAGACATTTTATAATATATTCCAATGAAGTAATCTCCGGGTGTTGCCAAAAGCCCATCGGTATGAAATGTGTAGGTGTTATAATAACCGACTTCCAGGCTTATTGAGTTTAATTCTTCAACAAAATCAATAAAATCACCTTCGCTGTTAAAAAGAGCAGCAGCCAGGCTACCAGAGAAATTAGTGTCGTCGTAGTTCCCAATGGCAACCGTTACGTCAAAAGCATTGGCAAAGTTTATTGGGTTCGGGCTCACCTGAATATCAGAATATGCCCTTAGATCAAGCGTGCTTCCTCCCGGATTTCCTCCTTCCGGAGGCTCAATGCCCATCAGTGCTTGCTGGCCTGAAGTGAAAGAGCCACTTCCTCCACCAGCACCACCTGTGCCCGGGCTCAAATTATCGAGTGAAAAATAGCCGTCATAAACACCACCCCAGCCCCAATTCATATGAAAATAGTTGCTGTTGTCGTATCCGTCACAAACCCAGGTGTGTCCACCGCCTTGTCCAAAACCGGCATACTGGATTGGTTTTCCGGCATCCAAGTCTGTTTTAAGCATTTGTATCCATAGGCATCGCTGTAATTTTGACGCAATTCCCCGTGCATAGTGGTTTTGTATCCAAAATAATTTTTAAAAGCATATTCACAGCAATGCTGAATGGGCGAAGCATCTTCAATCACGTAACCACCGCTTCCTCCTGTAGCAGCAACACCGTATTGCATTTCTACTCCGACACCGCAATGATACATCAAGGTAGCAATGGCAGTATTGGAGCCGCTAAGGCCGTTAGGCATGGCACTCCAATTATAGGTTTCAGCACTAAAATTGGCCGATAGGGTTCCGTAGGTATCATGGTTATAACTGTGATATCCCGTACCTGTTGTCGGATAATTCCAATATTTCATGATCTGTGCCATGGCAGTAGCCGGACAACCGGTAACAGTAAGCTCATTGTAGGAATAATCATAGGGGCACAGATCATTGTAGTAAGGTGCCTGGTTCCATTGTGTTGAACACAATTGGTCAACATTTGAGGTTGACTTTAAATTGCCTGAAGAGTTCCCTTCCAATAGGTTTGTCCAGGCTTGTGAAACACTTTCGTCAATCTCAGTAACATGCTTTATAGCATAATCTATCTCGCTTGCATATTGGTTAAGCATGTAAGCGGGCCCGGGTGGAATGGCATTTCCTGTAAAATGGCTTTCAAGGCTATACCCAATAATTGGTAAAACGCTATTATCTGCTGATACAATTACAAAACCATCACTTCCATTTACATTATATACGTAAAATAAAACATCATTAGTTTGATTGAAAGAGGGGGCAGTAAATTCATTTGACAAAGTGTATTCAAATGATAAATTCATTGTCAACAAGCCAGGATCATTTCCTTTGACAGTTTCATACATTAATTTAAAATGATTTAAAGCGGCTGTCTTTGCCTGTTCAAATGGAACTTTTTCAGCAAAAAGTGCGAATTGAACAAAAATCAATAATTGAATGAGTAAAAGTTTTTTCATAGTGGTATGTTTTTAATAAATGATTTTGTTTGTTATTTCCATAGGAATTTCAAATCTAACACAAATAATAATGATTGGCTTTAATGTTCCAGCAAGTATTAATTTTGGAGTTTTTTCAGTTTATTCAAAAATAAGAAAAATATTTGAATAAATAAAAATAAATTTTTGATACGAAATGAATTATGATTTGCATATAAACCCATGTAACCGAACACCCTCAAAATATCAAAAACTTTATTTTGTCGAAACTTCAAACTCATTCATTTACCAATTCAACAACCCTTTTGATTTTCTTTGAATCAGTAAGTTTGATTTCATATTCCGGGATTTGGGGCAATCCACCAAAAAAGATTCCTTCTTTTTGGTATAGCATTTTACTTTGAAAGCTGGTCCTCCCAGTCAAATGAAACTCTGTTGCACCACTATAATCTCGTATTTCTTTAATGTTATTTTCATTAATCCCGCTACCAGGCATGATAACGATTCTATCTCCTGCCTTTTGGCTCAATTGCCTGATCAAATCCAATCCTTCAGGAACTGTATTCATTTGTCCGGCAGTCAAAATCCTATCAATCCCGAGCTCAATAATGTCTTCCATAGCTTTGAATGGGTCGGGTGTTGCATCAAATGCCCGATGGAATGTTACCCTTAAAGGCCGGGCAAATTCAACCAATTGTTTCGTTCTTTTAATATCCACATTACCATCTAATAATAAAATTCCAAAAACTATCCCATCCACATTCAATTCTTTGCACATCCGGATATCTTCCTTCATTATGTCAAATTCCAGATCGGAATAACAAAAATCGCTTCCTCTGGGGCGGATCATCACATTGAGGTCAATATTCAGTTTCTCTTTCGCTATCTTGATGCTTGCATAGCTGGGTGTGGTTCCTCCTTCATAGAGGTTATCACACAGCTCAATTCTTTTCGCCCCCCCTTCCTGGGCTGCAATGGCCGATTGGATGTGGGCTGCACAGACTTCAATGAGAAATTTTTTATTCATATTTTCATTATTCTATCACAATCTCATCTGCAAAAATCCAGGCAGGCTTTCCATCACCCACGTGCCATTCAGGGCAAACACCCTGGTTTTTAGCAATCACTTTAATGAACCTGGCTTTAACGGAAAAACCCAAAGTGAAATTTTTGATGTTCATTCCCAGCATCCGGTGTGAAATATCATTTTCAATGGTTCCAATGTGTTGGAAATTCTTTCCATCATTCGAAACAAAATATTGAACTTCCATCGGCATAAAGATCCAGGCACCCACATCCTGAAGAAAGCCGGTTTCAATTTTATTGATCAACTGAATACTACCCAGATCAACAACAGCCTCAAGGTCAACGCCTTCATAGCCCTGCCATGAACCGGTACGGAAATTCAGCGGGCCACGAATAAAATCAATCAGTGCAAGGTCGCCCCCGGCAGAGTATTGATTCGCATATTCGGTATTGATGGTGATTTTTCTCCCAATAGGTATTTTGTAAAACTCCGCTTCTAAAACCATACTCTCCGAAAGGCCTTTTTTGACTGCTATGGCCTTAACCGTTGCAGAATTGTCAAGAATAAAGGGTTCAATGTATTTTGGGGATTTAAGGGTTGGCTCCGAGCCGTCAAGGGTAAAAAATATTTCTGAGCCTTCAATAATACTACCAAGTGAAATTTTGGTTGTATCAATAAAAGTTCTTGAGCCTGTCCCTATATAGGGTACAGGCATGATAGGATGTTCTTTAATTGCAGAAACCGGCAGTTCACCAGCCTTAACTGCCCAACTTTTATTTGGCTGAGTGCCCATTTCAAAAACAAGTTCCCCGCCGTTCATTATATCTTCATGTTGAAGGAATGATTGGGTATAATCCTTCCCATTCAACTTAGCAGATTGGATGTAAATACTGGCCGTCGAATTATTTTTGGCTTTGATAATAAAACAATTTCCATTTTCGAGATAGATCTTTACCTCTTCAAATAGCGGGCTGCCCATTGCATAAACAGGATCACCCGGAGTAATCGGATAAAACCCCATAGCACTCAGCACATACCAGGCCGACATCTGGCCACAGTCTTCATTTCCGCAAAGCCCATCCGGCTTTTCCGTATACAATTCATCCATGATCTGTCTCACCCGTTGCTGGGCCTTCCAGGGCTGGCCAACATAATTATACAAGTAGGCCATGTGGTGGCTGGGTTCGTTTCCATGCGCATACTGGCCAACCAATCCTGTTATATCGGATTGCTGGCGTCCTGTTGTTTCAGTGCTTTCTGTAAACAATTGATCAAGCCTGCTAATCAATACATCCTTGCCTCCGAGCAATTCAACCAGCCCATTAATGTCTTGCGGCACAAAAAACTGTATTGCCATGAATTGGCCTCGGTATAATTGAAATTGACTTCCTTTGGGTCAAAGGGCTCAAACCAGCGTCCGTTCATTTTAGCACGCATAAAGCCTGTCGAAGGATCGAAAATATTTTTATAGGATTGGGCACGTTCCAAATATCTTTTATAATCTTCATCTTTGCCCAGCTCTTTAGCCATAATGGCAATGCACCAGTCGTCATAGGCATATTCAAGTGTTTTGGAAACCGATTCCGCTTCATCTTCTGCGGGGATGTAACCTTTCTCTTTGTAAGATTTCAAACCAAAATGATCCAGTTCAGCACTGTATTTCATGGCTTCAAAAGCTTTTTCAGGATCAAAACTCCGAATGCCTTTCATGTATGCATCCACAATAACCGGTATGGAATGATAACCGATCATGCACTCGGTTTCGTTTGCAGCCAGCTCCCAGACAGGCAATCTTCCTCCCTGTTCGTATTGAGTGATCATCGTCTGGATAAAATCAATCGTCCTTTTTTGTTGTGTTATTGTAAATAAAGGATGTTCACCCCGGAAGGTGTCCCATAGTGAAAAAACAGTATAGTAATCAAATCCCTCAGCCTTATGATTTTTAAAATCCCTTCCCCGGAATTGTCCGTCTATATCCATAAATACATTGGGTACAAGGAAGGCATGATACAAGGCTGTGTAAAAAGTGATTTTTTGTTCTTCCGAACCCCCGCTAACAATGATCATGCTTAATTCCCTGTTCCAGGAATCCCTGGCCTCTTTCTTAACTTGATTGAAATTCCAATGGGGAATTTCTGATTCCAGGTTTTTTCTGGCACCTTCAATGCTTACTGCTGAAATCCCCACTTTAACTAAAACCTCCTCATCGTTTGAAGTTTCAAAGAGCAGGGCAGCTTTGATATTCTTCCCCTTAGTTTCATTTGCTAGAACCAATTTATCATCCAAAGAAATATTAGAGCCTTTAATTGGTTTTGAAAACTGCGCGACAAAATAAAGAAGTTGATCATTGGCCCAGGCAGTTGATCGGCGGAATCCTTCAACCTCTGATTTATTGACAATGCGAAACTCTGACTCTGTCACTTTATCGCGGTGCTGAAGATCGATAATTATATTTGCCTGTTTAGATTCAGGGAAAATATATTTGTGGAATCCAACCCTTTTGGTTGCAGTCAATTCAACAGAGACATTATAGTCATCCAAAAATGTTGAGTAAAAACCGGCTGATGCACTCTCATTTTCATGCTTAAAGCGGGATGCATAGCCTTCATCCGGGTTATCCGCCCCATTGTTAAATTTCACTTTCCCAATAGTTGGCATTAAAAGGATATCAGCATAATCAGGAACACCCGTACCACTAAGGTGTGTATGGCTGAAACCAAAAACAACATCATCGGAATAATGATATCCGCCACAACCGTCCCAGCCTTCAAGACGGGTATCGGGACTGAGTTGAACCATTCCAAAAGGCAGGCTTGCCCCGGGGAATGTATGTCCATGGGCATCAGTACCAATAAAGGGATTTACATATTTAACCAAATCTCCAGTATCATCTTTTTGAGCGGATTTTTGTTGTTTGGGATTTGAACAGCTCGCGATTAAAATTGATATTGCAATTAGAAACAGGTTGTTTTTTTTCATAGGAATCATCTAACGATCAATTAATAGAAACAGTAAACAAAGTTGCATTAATTTTGGAATAATTAAGGGTTTTTTGATATTTTTTTAAAAATATTTTGTTGTAAATAAATTTTATTTATTTTTGCACCCCCATAAACAATAACGGGAATTAACAAGATATAAAATGGCGAATCACAAATCGGCACTTAAAAGAATAAGACAAAACGAGACAAAAAGGCTTCGTAACAGATATAATGCAAGAACCATGCGTAACGCATTAAAGGATTTCAGAAGTTTGACTGAGAAGAAAGAAGCTGAAGAGAGATTTCCTAAAATGGCTTCTTTAATTGATAAACTCGTAAAAAAGAATATTATTCATAAGAATAAAGCGGCGAACTTAAAATCGAAACTTTCGAAACAAGTTAGCACACTATAAGATTTTTTTTTCATGGCTTTTGGGTTTTAGGTCTCTATCTCTGGATAGAGGCCTTTTTTCGTTTGGTAATTATTCACTGTTTAGTCTGCCCCAAAAATACCTATGTAAGTTAATCAAATCAGCAATTTACAATTTCAAGTTAATCACAGGGTTTCATTTCCTGGTATAAAAGTTAAGGCTCACTTCCTTTTCAATGGCTTCACCATGAATAATTGTGTAATAATAGTTTCTAAAAGCTTCGCTTTGTATGGCAACCGGACCCAGGTAATATCCATGACGCTCTTCAAAGGGCAGCAGTGATTTTGATAGCTCTGTAAAGCTTACATAGATTGCGTTTGAAGCATGATCCCTCTTTACATCTTCTCCCAATTGTCTTTCCCAACCTTTTAATAAACGAACCCCTTTTAAAATATAATCCTGATCATTGGTATTTACAATTATTCTTTCCTGAATGTTTATTTGATCAAGCCACAAATGGTGATCTTTCTGATTTACAGCGGCTGCATTTACAATGAGATTATCAAATATCTTCTGATTGTAGCCATTTAGCATACCCTCCTTGACAAGGCGCTCAAGGTAGTAGTTGCCAAGGCTATGAAACAGTATACTCAAATTATGATGTGTAAAAAAACTTTGGTTTTCATACCTCCATGATTCTAGTTGATTCAAAAAAATAAAAAATTCATCAACACCTTCTTCGACGTGCTTTTTTGACGTTTTGAAATTTTTCCAACCGCCCTTTTCTTCATTTCTTGATGGCCAGCTAAAAACAATTACATTAACTTGATAACTGGACTGAATTTCAAGTGCACGCTTGGCTGCTCCCGCTAGTGTTTTGCTGTCGCCATGAACGAAAACCAACCAATCTTTATATCCGCTGTTTTGTGAAACCAAATCATCAAAATTCTGTTTCTTGCTCACCATCAACCTTGCTTCCTTAAAATTACCCTTCAGGTATGTAAGCGATCCATCTTCAGAAATTTGGTTTGGAAAGTAGGTGTCATTCGTTCCATCACTTTGAAACGCTCTGTTGGTTACAATTAAAATTTGGGGGTCAGTAAACGTTAATGTATCACTGACAATTTCAACATCTCCTGCTCTTACA
>JAWKKM010000070.1:0-14970 GCA_041393255.1 Bacteroidales bacterium
CGTTGACAGTGGCCGAATGTTAAAACGAATTTCAACTGCCCCGCAAGGGAGGGCTTACAGGGTTAGGAAACGCTCTAACCACGTAACATTGATAGTTGATAACAAACAAGAAATTTAATAATTAAGTAAATAAATACTGATTAATGGGACAAAAAGCAAATCCGATAGGCCTTAGGTTAGGAATCATCAAAGGATGGGATTCCAATTGGTTTGGTGGAAGAAACTACGATCAAAAGTTGATTGAGGATGACCAAATCCGAAAATACCTAAATGCCAGGTTATCAAAAGCGGGGATTTCTAAAATTTTGATCGAACGTACTTTAAAACTCGTTACTGTTACTATTTTTACTGCACGTCCTGGTATTATCATCGGAAAAGGTGGCCAGGAGGTTGATAAATTGAAAGAGGAATTGAAGAAGCTTATCAAAAAAGAGATTCAAATAAACATCTCGGAAATTAAGCGCCCTGAACTTGATGCAGTAATAGTAGGCAACTCGATTGCCAGGCAGATCGAAGGAAGAATTTCGTACCGCAGGGCAATCAAAACGGCGATTGCATCTACCATGCGCATTGGTGGTGAAGGGATAAAAGTTTTGATCTCAGGTCGTTTAGGTGGTGCTGAAATGGCACGTAGCGAGATTTATAAAGATGGTAGAATTCCGCTTCATACACTTAGAGCCGACATTGATTATGCACTTGTTGAAGCACATACTACTTATGGACGTATAGGTGTTAAGGTATGGATTTGCAAAGGTGAAATTTTTGGAAAACCTGATTTGACCTCTCAGTTTACTCAGGATACAAAGAAGCATCAACAGGGCGCAGCACCAAGACAGAAGAGAAGAAGATAATTCAGTGGAAGATTCATTATAATATTTTGAAATAATGTTACAACCGAAGAAGACAAAATACAGGAAACAGCAAAAAGGGAAAATGAAGGGCAATTCCATGCGGGGAAATCAATTGGCTTTTGGGTCATTTGGAATTAAAACGCTTGAGGAGTGCTGGATAACCGGAAGGCAAATTGAGGCAGCCCGTCAGGCTGTTACCCGTTATATGAAACGTGAAGGACAAATCTGGATACGGATATTTCCGGATAAACCCATCACAAAGAAACCCGCTGAGGTGCGCATGGGTAAAGGAAAAGGAGCACCTGAAATGTTTGTTGCAAGAGTTTCTCCTGGCAGGATCATGTTTGAAGCTGAAGGTGTATCTTTAGCAGTTGCAAAAGAAGCAATGAGGCTAGCTGCACAGAAGTTACCGGTTACAACAAAGTTTATTGTTAGAAGAGATTTCGTTGAAGAAACAATTAAATAAGAATGGAACAAGAAGTAATCAAAGAATTGTCGACACCTGAACTCATTGAGCGTTTAGAAGACGAAAGTAAACAACTGGTTAAATTGAAATTGAACCACGCTGTTTCACCTTTGGAAAATCCGAATAAAATCAAGGTATACCGAAAAACGATTGCCAGGATTAAAACGGAGTTAAGAAAAAGAGAAATTTGCAGAAATCAATAAAAGCGATAATAAATAATGGAAACCAGGAAATTAAGAAAAGAGAGAACGGGTCTCGTGGTTAGCGACAAGATGGACAAGTCGATTGTCGTGATTGTTGAAAGAAAGGTAAAGCATCCGTTTTATGGAAAGTTTGTAAAAACCTCCAAGTTTATTGCTCATGACGAACTAATGATAGCTATATCGGCATACGGTAAGAATCATGGAAACCAGGCCATTGAGTAAAAATAAGTGTTGGAGATTAGCTGAAATTATTGAAAGGGCTAAATAATCATGATACAACAGGAATCCAGATTGGCTGTAGCAGATAACAGCGGTGCAAAAGAAGTTCTTGCATCAGGGTTTTAGGCGTGAACCGGAAAAGGTATGCTTCAATTGGTGATAAAATTGTAGTTACTGTAAAAAACGCCTTACCATCAGGCAATATTAAAAGGGACTGTAGCAAAAGCAGTAGTGGTGCGAACCAAGAAGGAAAGCAGAAGGCCCGATGGATCATACATTCGTTTCGAAGACAACGCTGTCGTTCTGTTAAATGCTTCCGGTGGAAATGATAGGTACCTGTATTTTTGGGCCTGTTGCCAGGGAGCTAAGGGAGAAGCACACATGAAAATTGTATCATTGGCACCCGGAAGCAAGCTTTAAATATAATCTGATATGCAAAAGAGATTACATATTAAAAAGGGTGACACTGTTATGGTCATTGCCGGCAATCTGAAAGGCCAGTACAAAGTACTGGTGGTTGACACGGACAAAGGTAGAGCTATTGTGGAAGGCGTAAACCTTATTTCAAAAACATACAAAACCCAATGCGGAAAACTTTAAAGGTGAAATTGTAAAAAAAGAAGCATCTATCAATGCCTCTAATCTGAAAATTGTTGATGGTTCTGGAAAACCTACCAGAATTGGCCGCAGACGGGATGAGAAGACAAATAAAATAGTTAGATATTCAAAAAAGACCGGGGAGGTAATCAAATAATGGAATACAAAACCGAGGTTAATACAGAAGTATAAGGAAGAGATAGTTCCTGCTTTGCAAAAGCAGTTTAACTATACCAGTGTTATGGAAGTTCCAAAACTGAAAAAGATCAGTGTAAACCAAGGGTTGGGGAGCCTGCAATAACCGATAAAAAAATGATTGATACCGGTATCGAAGAGATGACCAAAATTACAGGTCAGAAAGCCGTAGCAACTAAATCCAAGAAGGATATTTCCAATTTTAAATTGAGAAAAGGTATGCCGATTGGTGTTAGGGTTACCCTGCGGGGCGATAAAATGTACGAATTTCTTGATCGACTGGTGTCTGTTGCTATTCCACGCGTACGTGACTTTAGGGGAATCAACGACAAGGGTTTCGACGGTCGGGGTAATTATACCTTCGGTGTGCCCGAGCAAATCATTTTTCCAAGAAATTGATATTGACAAAGCAAACCACATCAACTGGAATGGATGTAACTTTTGTTACTTCTGCAAAAAACCGATAAAGAATGTATGGCTTTGTTAAAAGAATTTGGATTTCCATTTAAAAATCAAAATAAATAATCAGGTATGGCTAAAGAATCAATGAAAGCCCGTGAACGCAAAAGACGCCGTATGGTGGAGAAATATGCTGCAAAGCGCGAGGAATTGAAAGCTGCCGGTGATTTTGTTGCACTGCAAAAATCCGCTCAAAATTCATCTGTTCGAATATACAATAGATGCAATTTATCAGGGAAGGCCCAAAGGATACATGCGTCAGTTTGGTATTTCCAGAATCAATTCTGTGGAAATGGCAGTTCAGGATTAATTCCGGGAATTAGAAAAGCGAGTTGGTAAACAATTAATATAGATTATAATGAATACAGATCCAATTGCAGATTATCTTGACCAGAGTTCGGGTAACGCCGTTATGGCAAAACATAGAGTGGTTGAAATACCTGCATCAAATATTAAAAAAGAAATCACCAAGATTCTTTTTGAAAAAGGATATATACTGAATTACAAGTTTGAAGATGATTCCGTTCAGGGAAAGATTAAAATAGCATTGAAATATCACCCTGTAACAAAATTGTCAGCAATTAATTCACTCGAAAGGGTTAGTTCGCCTGGACTCAGAAAATATGCTGGTACGGGTGATCTTCCGAGGGTTTTAAATGGACTTGGAATTGCTATATTATCCACTTCGCAAGGATTAATGACCGATAAGGAAGCCAAAAAGCTTCATATTGGCGGTGAGGTTCTATGTTATATCAGTTAAATTTGGAGGTTTAGCAAAATGTCAAGAATAGGAAAATTACCCATTAGCATACCAGACGGAGTTCAGATCAATATTTCTGACGATAATCTTGTGACGGTAAAAGGAAAATTAGGTGAACTTCAACAACAAGTTGATCCTGCAATTTCCATGAAAATTGAAGATGGAACTTTGGTTTTGACCAGAGCATCTGAAGCTTTGGACCACAAATCGAAACACGGCCTATACAGATCATTGATCTCGAATATGGTGCAGGGGGTTACTGAAGGATTTACAATTGTTCAACAATTGGTTGGTGTTGGTTATAAAGCTGAGGCTAAAGGACAATTGTTGGAGTTGTCGCTCGGATACTCACACAATATTGTTTTTGAACTGCCTGAGGAAGTTAAACTGGAAACGCTTACAGAGAGAGGAAAAAACCCGACCATTACATTAACTTCTGTAGATAAGCAACTCGTCGGTCAAGTCGCTGCAAAAATCAGGTCGTTGCGTAAACCCGAGCCTTATAAAGGAAAAGGAATTTTGTTTAAAGGTGAAGAGGTTAGGAAAAAGGCTGGTAAATCTGCTGCAGAAAAATAGAAAATAGAACAAATTATTTGTATATAATGGCAACAAAAAATAGAAAACAATACAGACGTAGCAGGATAAAAATGAGAATCCGCAAAACTGTATTCGGAACTGCTGAAAGACCACGAATGACGGTTTTTAGAAGCAATAAACAAATCTATGTTCAATTGATTGATGACCAGGCTGGTAATACCGTATTATCCTATTCTTCTGCTGATGAAGAAAAGACAGCAAAAATTGAACAAGCAAAAAGGGTTGGTTTAAAAGTAGCTCAAAAAGCTAAAGATGCTGGAATCGAAAAGGTTGTTTTCGATCGTAATGGATATTTGTATCATGGCCGTGTGAAAGCATTAGCTGAAGCAGCCAGAGAAGGAGGACTTAAATTATAACAACTATGTCAAACGTAAATATTAAAAGAGTTAAATCGAGCGAGATAGAGTTCAAAGACAGGTTGGTTAGTATCCAGCGTGTTACCAGTAACCAAAGGAGGCCGGACCTTCAGTTTCTCAGCCATTGTTGTGGTTGGAAATGAGCAAGGTGTTGTTGGTTATGGTTTGGGTAAAGCTAAAGAAGTAACTTCTGCAATTGCAAAAGGAATTGACGATGCGAAGAAAAACCTTATCAAAGTTCCGATTCTTAACGGCACACTTCCCCATGAGCAAACAGGAAAATACAGTGGTGCAAAGGTATTTCTTAAGCCCGCCGCTCCGGGTACCGGTGTTATTGCAGGTGGTGCAATGCGTGCTGTTTTGGAAAGTGTTGGGGTACACGATGTATTGGCAAAATCAAAGGGATCTTCCAATCCGCACAGCGTTGTTAAAGCTACTATCAATGCACTCATTCAATTGAGAGATCCTTATACGGTTTCTCAGCTTCGGGGTGTTGAATTGGATACCGTATTTAACGGATAATAGTGTTGAAATTAATCAGATTTTATTCGCATGAAAAAGTTGAAAATTAAACAAGTTAAAAGTGGAATTGGCCGGACATTGCGCCAGAAAAGGACACTTGTAGCCCTGGAGCCTGACAAAGATGCAGCAGGAAAGAGAAGTGGTGGTAACGCCTCAAATTGAGGGCATGATTGCAAAAGTGCAACACTTGATTACAATAGAAGAAGTATAACAATTAATTGAAGATACGAAAATGGATTTAAGTAATCTTAAACCGGCAAAAGGTTCAACGAAGAACCGTAAACGAATTGCAAGAGGCCAAGGCTCAGGTAGGGGTGGAACTTCTACAAAAGGACATAAAGGCGCTAAATCAAGATCAGGATACAGCAGTAAACCTGGATTTGAAGGAGGTCAAATGCCTTTGTACAGAAGAGTCCCGAAATTCGGTTTTAAAAACATCAACAGGAAAGAGTACAGTGGGATCAATATTGATGTTCTGCAACGTTTATCCGATGAGAACAACCTTGCAGTAATTGATGTTGAAACTCTTGTCGCCAAAGGCCTGGTTGCGAAAAAAGATCTCGTTAAAATTTTAGGAAGAGGCGAGTTAAAAGCTAAACTTGAAGTGAAAGCCTCATGCATTTTCAAAATCTGCAATAGCAGCAATTGAAGCACAAGGTGGTATTGCAACAAAAATTTAATTCTTAATGAAGAAATTAATCGAAATAATACGCAACATATCTAAGATTGAGGATCTTAGAAACAGGATTTTGTATACATTGGGAATTATCCTGATCTATCGGTTGGGTGCCTATGTTGTACTTCCTTGGAGTTGATCCTCATCAATTAACAAATTTGCAAAACCAAGGTAGCGAAGGGTTGCTTGGATTGCTAAACATGTTTTCAGGAGGAGCATTTTCAAATGCCAGTATTTTTGCATTGGGTATCATGCCCTACATCTCTGCATCCGTCGTTGTGCAGTTGCTGGGTATGGCTATTCCTTTTTCAGAAATTGCAGAAAGAAGGAGAAAGCGGCAGAAGGAAAATTAACCAGATAACACGTTATTTAACAGTTATTATTCTTATTTTTCAATCTCCTGCCTACATTGCTAACCTGGTAAGACAGGCTCCACCTGAGGGGATTTATCCTTTTGATCCGGGAATGTCATCACACTCTGTTTTCTCGTTCTTTGGAATTTCTTCAATCATTACGCTTACAACCGGTTCCATGTTTATCATGTGGCTGGGTGAAAGAATTACCGATAAAGGAATTGGTAATGGTATTTCACTGATCATTATGATTGGAATTATTGCACGCCTGCCTTTTGCATTGATTGGAGAATTTGTTGCCAGAATGGAGGAACAGCATGGTGGAGGATTGGTATATTTCGTATTGGAAATAGGCATTTTAGTCTTTGTTATTCTGCTCTGTATATTACTGGTTCAAGGAACAAGAAGAATACCTGTTCAATATGCAAAGCGAATTGTTGGAAATAAGCAATACGGTGGTGTGCGGCAGTATATTCCTTTGAAAGTGAATGCTGCCGGTGTTATGCCGATAATCTTTGCGCAAGCAATTATGTTTTTGCCTATTACTCTAGCTGGTTTTACAGATTCAGAAAGTATGTCAGGTTTTGTTAATGCTTTTGCAAATATTAATGGATTCTGGTATAACTTCACATTCTTTATAATGATCATCTTGTTTACCTATTTTTATACTGCCATCACGATTAATCCAAATCAAATGGCCGATGATATGAAGAAAAAAATGGAGGGTTTATTCCGGGAGTAAAACCGGGTAGGAAGACTGCTGAGTTTATTGATAACGTGATGTCTCGTATTACTTTGCCTGGTTCTATATTCCTTGGATTTGTTGCCATTATGCCGGCCATTGTTTCCTTATTCGGTGTAAGCACGCAATTTGCCCAGTTTTATGGAGGAACATCGCTGCTGATTTTAGTGGGGGTTGTTCTTGATACATTGCAGCAGATCGAAAGCCATTTATTGATGAGGCACTATGATGGATTAACAAAATCGGGAAGAATTAAGGGCCGGTCATCATTTAGCATGACAGGGTAACAATATAAAGATCGGATTTCAGCGATGATTTTTATAAAACCGAAGAAAAGTAGAATTAATTAGAAAAGTTCTTTACTTGTTGGAAAAACCTTAGCAGAAATTGCTAAGGCTCATTAAACTCGGGGTGAAAAACCCTAACACTGGACAAGGTGGCTGAGGAGTTTATCCGCGACCAATGCAGTTCCAGGATTTAAAGGATACAATGGATTTCCATATACACTTTGTATTTCAGTAAATGAAAATGTTGTGCATGGCTTTCCATCTGAACGGGAATTGAAAGAAGGAGATATTGTGTCGGTAGATTGTGGTACTTTAAAAAATGGGTTTTACGGTGATTCGGCATATACATTTGCTGTTGGAGAGATTAAGAAGGAAATTGCAGAATTGCTGGAGCGCACAAAAGAATCGTTGTATCTCGGAATTGATCAGGCAATAGCTGGCAACCGGGTGGGTGATATAGGAAACGCAATTCAGCGGTATGTAGAAGAGTTTGGGTATTCTGTTGTAAGGGATTTGGTTGGTCATGGTTTAGGCAGAAATTTGCACGAAAAACCTGAAGTTCCCAATTTTGGGAAACGAGGCAGCGGCCCTAAATTGAGGGAAGGGATGGTACTTGCCATTGAACCGATGATTAACATTGGAGGTAAAAGGGTTGTTCAGGAAAATGATGGATGGACCATTAGAACTCTTGACCGCTTACCTTCAGCTCACTTTGAGCATGATGTGGTGGTTAGAAAAGGACAGGCTGAAATTCTGTCAACATTTGAGTTTATTGAAGAAGTACTATATAATAAGTAAATTAAATTAAGTTTGGTTATATATGGCAAAGCAAGCCTCTATCGAACAAGACGGAACCGTAATTGAGTCATTGGGAAATGCAATGTTTCGTGTGGAACTTGAAAATGGGCATGTTATTACAGCGCATATTTCAGGGAAAATGAGGATGCATTATATCAAAATTTTGCCGGGTGATAAAGTAAAACTTGAAATGTCGCCCTATGATTTAACCAAAGGCAGGATAACTTTTAGGTATAAATAATAAGGAAGATTAAAATGAAAGTAAGGGCATCAATAAAGAAAAGGACACCGGATTGTAAAATCGTTCGCAGAAAAGGCCGGTTGTATATTATTAATAAAAAGAATCCTAAGTTCAAGCAAAGGCAAGGATAAAAGAGTTTTAAATTTTAAATAAAAAATATATGGCTCGTATAGCTGGTATTGATATACCAAAAAATAAAAGAGGAGTAATTGCATTAACTTACATTTTTGGAATCGGCAGGTCTGCTGCCTCTGCAATATTGAATGCAGCCGGAGTTGATGAGAATAGAAAAGTACAGGACTGGACCGATGACGAACAAAACAGCATCCGTGCGGTTATTGGCGAAAAGTATAAAATTGAAGGTGAATTGAGGTCGGAAGTTCAAATGAACATTAAACGTTTGATGGATATCGGAACGTATCGCGGAATCAGGCATCGTACCGGACTTCCTTTAAGGGGTCAAAGTACAAAGAACAATGCCCGTACCCGCAAAGGCCGCAAGAAAACGGTTGCCAATAAAAGAAAGCTCCTAAGGGTTAATAGATTATTTTTTTGAACGATAAAACGAAGGTAAAAATTTTAATATGGCTAAAAAGACCAGAACTTCAAAGAAAAGGGTTGTTAAAGTGGAACCAACAGGAAAAGCCTATATCAGCGCTTCCTTTAACAATATTATTATTACTTTGACCAATAATTCAGGGCAAGTAATCTCATGGGCTTCTGCCGGAAAAATGGGATTCAGAGGATCGAAGAAAAACACACCATACGCTGCTCAGATGGCTGCTGAAGATTGCTCAAAAGTAGCAAGGGAACATGGATTGCGCAAAGTTAAGGTATATGTTAAAGGGCCTGGTTCCGGCAGGGAATCTGCAATTCGTACACTTCATTCATCAGGTATTGAGGTAACCGAAATTAACGACGTTACCCCATTGCCGCATAATGGTTGCAGGCCTCCAAAGCGTAGAAGGGTTTAAACATTAACAAATTATTTAACGAATTATATAATATTCATAGAGTATGGCAAGATATATTGGCCCGAAAACGAAGATAGCAAGGAAATTCAGGGATCCTATCTACGGACCGGATAAATACTACGATAGAAAAGGTTATCCTCCCGGACAGCATGGAAATTCAAAACGCAGAAGGAAACAGTCAGAATACGGTACCCAGCTGCAGGAAAAGCAGAAAGCAAAGTATACTTACGGTATTCTGGAAAGGCAATTTAGAAACGTGTTTGAAAAAGCTTCCAGAAAAAAAGGTATTACAGGTGAAATTTTACTTCAGTTAATCGAAGCCCGTTTGGATAATGTTGTGTTCCGTTTAGGAATTTCGCCATCAAGGCCGGGAGCAAGACAATTGGTAACCCATCGTCACATCCAGGTAAATGGTGAAATCGTGAATGTGCCTTCGTATTCAATTAAGCCTGGTGATATTATTAGTATCAGGGAGAAATCGAAATCCCTTGAGTCGATTACCAATTCACTGGCATCCAGATCAACAAGTTTTACCTGGCTGGAGTGGGATGAAGCCCTTATGTCAGGCAAGTTTATGAATTACCCTCCACGCGAGGAAATACCTGAAAATATTAAAGAGCAACTCATTGTTGAACTTTATTCAAAATAAAATTAACCTGATAATCATTTTATCATAAAATAACAGCTGAAAATGGCAGTTTTAGCATTTCAAAAACCGGACAAAGTTTTAATGATTGAATCCGATCAGTTCACGGGCATCTTTGAATTTCGTCCACTTGAACCAGGATTTGGTATTACCATTGGTAATGCTCTGAGAAGAATTCTATTATCCTCACTTGAAGGATATGCGATAACATCTATCAAAATTGAGGGCGTTGAGCAAGAGTTTTCAACCATAAAGGGTGTTGTTGAGGATGTATCAGAAATGGTGCTGAATTTTAAAAAGATAAGATTCAGAAGACAAATTGAAAGTGAAAGCAGTGAGAAGGTACACATCGTTATCGGTGATCAGGAGGTATTCAAAGCTGGGGATATCAATAAATTCCTGTCTGTATTTCAGGTTATCAACCACGATGAGGTTATTTGCCATATGGAACCCAATATCAAACTTTCCATTGAATTGAACATCGAAAAAGGAAGGGGATATGTTCCTGCTGAGGAGAATAAATCATTGAATGCAAACATTGGTACCATTTTTCTTGACTCTATTCATACTCCGATAATCAATGTGAAATATGATATTGAGAATTATCGGGTTGAGCAAAAAACCGACTACGAAAAGCTTGTACTTGAATTACAGACCGATGGATCGATCAATCCAAAGAATGCTCTGAAGGAAGCAGCTAAAATTCTCATCCATCACTTCATGTTGTTCTCTGATGAAAGGATTACTCTCGATTCGGAAGAAAAAACAGTATCGGAAGAATTTGATGAAAGTTCATTGCATACCCGTCAATTGCTTAAGACAAAACTGGTAGATCTTGATTTGTCAGTACGTGCCTTGAATTGCTTGAAGGCTGCAGATGTTGAATCATTGGGAGATTTGGTTCAGTTTAACAAAAACGATTTGCTGAAATTTAGAAATTTTGGTAAAAAATCATTGACCGAACTTGAAGATTTAGTAAAAACTAAAGGCCTGGAGTTTGGAATGAATATTTCGAAGTATAAATTAGATAAGGAATAATTGCAATGAGACACAGGAATAGTATAAATCATTTATCAAGAAAAACCGCTCATAGAAAAGCAATGTTGGCAAACATGGCTACTTCGTTGATACTCCATAAAAGAATTAATACCACATTGGCAAAAGCAAAAGCTTTACGGGGATATATTGAGCCGCTGATCACAAAATCAAAGGAAGATACGACCCATTCGAGAAGGATGGTTTTTAGCTATCTGCAAAGTAAGGAAGCGGTTACTGAATTATTCAGGGAAGTATCCGTTAAGGTAGCTGACAGGCCGGGCGGATATACTCGTATCATTAAAACGGGTGCGCGTTTGGGAGATAATGCTGAGATGTGTATGATGGAGTTGGTTGACTTTAACGAAACCATGTTGGCTGAAAAACAGACAAAAGCTAAGACTGCAAGAAAGAGAAGAGGTGGTGGTAAGAAAAAAGGTTCAGAGGAAGCTGCAGGTGCTTTGGTTGCTGCTGATGTTGTTGAAACTGCTGAAGTAATTGAAGAACCAAAAGCGGAAGCTAAGGTGGAAGAAGTTGCTGCAGAGCAAAAAACAGAGGAAGTGAAAACTGAAAAGCCTGTTGAGCCTGTTGCAGAAGTTAAGGAAGAAGCTCCAGAGGCTAAGGTTGAAGAAGAAACAAAAAATACAGAAGATAATACGAAAGAACAATCCAATTAATTGATTTGAGTAAATTAATCACAATGAAAGGATAAGGCGTTTGCTTTATCCTTTTTTTAGTAATTTCAGTAACCGAGCATATTAATTTAAATAGTAAAAAAATGAGTTCAATATTAAACATTTTTGCAAGACAGATATTGGATTCCAGAGGGAATCCAACCATCGAAGTTGATGTTATGACAGAAGCAGGCGTAGTTGCCCGTGCTGCTGTTCCTTCAGGGGCATCAACCGGCGTTCATGAAGCGGTGGAACTGCGTGATGGAGACAAGAACGTATACATGGGAAAAGGAGTATTGAAAGCGATACACAATGTTAACAATATCATTAGTGAAGAGCTGAAGGGATATTATGTTTCTGACCAGAATGAAATTGATGCCCGAATGATTGAGATTGATGGAACTCCCAATAAAGCGAATCTGGGTGCAAATGCAATCCTCGGCGTTTCGCTGGCTGTAGCAAGAGCTGCTGCTTTGGAATCAGATCAAGCCCTGTTTCGTTATGTGGGTGGGGTTAATGCAAATACGCTTCCCATCCCAATGATGAATATTTTGAATGGTGGCTCGCATGCCGATAACAGCATAGATTTCCAGGAATTCATGATCATGCCTGTTGGCGCTTCTTCTTTTAGCGAAGGCTTGCGTATGGGCGCTGAAGTATTTCATAACTTAAAAGCAGTTTTGAAAAAGCAAGGCCATTCTACAAATGTGGGTGATGAAGGTGGTTTTGCCCCGAATTTAGGTTCGAACGAAGAAGCTATAAAAGTAGTTCTTGAGGCTATCATGAAAAGTGCAGGGTATAAACCCGGTGATGATATTTGCATTGCTTTGGATCGGCATATCTTCAGAGTATTATGTGGTAGACGAGAATGTTTATCATTTGAAATGGTCAACAGGTGACAAACTTACACCGGCTGAAATGGTCGATTTTTGGGCCGACTGGGTGAAGCGCTACCCGATTGTATCCATCGAGGATGGCATGGCCGAAGATGACTGGCACGGTTGGAAACTGATGACAGATAAAATGGGTAATAAAGTTCAGTTGGTGGGAGATGATTTGTTTGTTACCAATACCGAGCGTTTGAAGAAAGGAATTGATATGGGAGTTGGAAATTCCATCCTGATTAAAGTTAATCAGATTGGAACGCTAACAGAAACGATCAATGCCGTAAATATGGCTTACCGCAATTCGTATACTGCTGTAATGAGCCATCGGTCAGGTGAAACGGAAGATACAACCATTGCCGACCTGGCTGTAGCTTTGAATACAGGATTGATAAAAACAGGCTCAGCCAGCCGTTCCGACAGGATCGCTAAGTATAACCAGTTACTGAGAATTGAAGAACAACTTGGTTCACAAGCTCAGTATATTGGAAAGAATTTTAAATATATGAGATAGTATTTCTAATATTATAAAGAAAAGCGCATTTGTTCAATCAGATGCGCTTTTTTTGAATAATAAATTTACCCCAAATTATGTTATAAAGAGTATTTCGAATCTATAACCTTTGAATTATAGATTTTCTAACACTAAGGTACCTGTGATAGTTATTTTTGGGTTTGGACATAAAACAGTAAAAGAACATCCGATGCGTGAAGTTACTCACTGCTATCACTGCAACAACTTGAGCAATTGGATGATGCGTCGTCAGGTAAGCTGGTTCACCTTGTTTTTAATTCCGCTGATCCCATATAGAACAGATTATTCGATATTCTGTCCTATCTGTAAAGATGGCTACAAGATCTCGCAGGAGCAATTTGATCAAAAATCAAGTGGACTTTAATTGTTAATTCTTCAAAAGGTAAATATGCGAATAGGTGCATTCATTGAATTTTACGTGTATCTTTGGGTCATCTCTATCATACAAAAAATTATTTATTGAAATAGATAAGTTTAACTATGAAAAAATTGTCATTGTTCTTATTTGTTACTATCCTTTTTGTTTCGCTGCTTTTTGCGCAAACTGAAAAGCCGAAACTCTATGATCCTTCTGCTGATGCAAAATTAGAAATTGCACAGGCAATAAAGAAGGCGAAGGCTGAAAATAAGCATGTACTTATACAGGTTGGTGGCAATTGGTGAACATGGTGTTATCGGTTTCATAACTATGTACATGAAAACGCTAAAATAGATTCTGTGATGAAAGCAAATTATATTTTTCAATTATTGAATTACAGCAAGGAAAATAAAAACCTTGATATTCTTGCCGGCCTGGAGTATCCTCAACGTTTTGGCTTTCCCGTGATTGTTATCCTGGATAGTGAAGGGAACAGGCTGCATACGCAAAATTCCGCCTATCTTGAAAAAGAAAAATCATACGACGAAAAATTGATGGTTGAATTTTTGAAGCAATGGTCACCGGCAGCATTGAATCCTGAAAATTATAAATAGTTGAGTTGGTTTAATTGGTTGAATAAATTGAATTGAATATATTGTTTTTTATGGAATTGCATGTATTTGCTGATCCTGATTTGTCAGATTTATCCAATTTAACAAATTTTCAATCAAACCAGGTTTGCTTCCCATATTAGTATAGCATAAACTGCAAATCTCAGAAAGCGGCTTAATGCCCACAGCAAATAATTTTTCATAGGATAATGAAACGATCCCACAAGCATACTAATGCCAGAAAAGGGCAGGGGAGTAATGGCTGCAACGAGAATCATAAAAACACCATATTTTTGTAGATGGCTATGATACTTTCCTAAAAAGCGTTTCCTGACATAACGGTAATAAATTGTCGAGTTCAAATAGGCCCCAAAAAGATATCCTGCAAAACCCGCAATATAGGAAATTACAGCAAAAACAAAAACAAGAAATATATAATCAGTCAAGCTGTTAAAACGGAGTGCCCACATCATAAACAATTCAGGGGGCAAAACCCCGAAGACAAATTCCGAGAAGGTATAGACTGTGAAAATTAACCAGGTCCTGTCAAAAACAGGCCTTAACCACCTTTCGTAGTCAATGTTTACATAGTTCTTTAAAACAAAATAAAGTGCAAGCAATAAGGCAAACCAAGCAAGGCCCTTTAATAGGTTAATTAATAAAAATTTAGTTTTTTCACCCATTTTAGAAATGGTTTATCTATTGATCGCAAAATTAGAAAATTTTCTTAGTGGTAATAGCATTTAAATCCCACGAACTTAATCTTTCATGCATTCCAAATGCCAACTCAATAATTATTCCTTTTATTCCATCATTGAAACTTTACTATTTTTGCGGTCCATAATAAGCTCTCATGGTGAGAAGGTTAGATTTTTCTAGTTGAGTATGAAGTTGTCTTATAATTATTTAAATCAGTAAATAGCATGATAGA
>JAWKKM010000071.1:0-14538 GCA_041393255.1 Bacteroidales bacterium
TCCATCTGTTGAATAAGAGAAGTAAATATCACTCAAAGGTGAAGGCATATTCCAACCCCTGTCTTTAATCCAGACGATGTATATGGTATTATAATAAGGACTTGCCGGGCCAACATCAGCTGTAATCTGACATCTATCATTAAACCGATAATTAGGATCTGGAGAACCAGAAGGTTTTCCATCGTATGCAATTGTGACAGGAGCATTCCATGTAAAACCACCATCTGCTGATTTGTGAACATACAATCCGCTTTCCGGACCATTTGTCCAATCGAAATCAGTGGAAATATGTGCAACATAAAGGTCT
Source organism: Bacteroidales bacterium (assembly GCA_041393255.1). Taxonomy (GTDB): domain Bacteria; phylum Bacteroidota; class Bacteroidia; order Bacteroidales; family JAADJA01; genus JAADJA01. The sequence goes on from JAWKKM010000071.1 coordinate 308, forward strand.
CCGTTCCCATCAGCAGTGGCAGTTGGGTCAAACATATCGGCATATCCAATTCCAACCGGATTTGAAGGATATTGCAGTTGCTGGGGCATCCAGGTTGTACCTCCATCATGGCTGAAACTAATTCCCAATCCGGGGCCACCAGGATAAGGATTGTCATTATAAGCGGCTAGTAAAACTAAAGGCATTCCCACTGGCCCGCCTGGGACCAAAGCCATCGAAACTTCATTTTGGACGTATAATCCGGCTGGATCAGGATCTATTGGAATATCACTTGTTGGTGTTCCTATATAAACCTGATAATCCTCCACTTCTCCATCCGGGGCAGGTCCGTCAAAATTCAATCCTGGCATAGAACTAAATCTGAAACGGGCAAATGTATTACCTTGAATGACTCCAGCCGGAACCATGTAAATCAGATTATTTAAACCCGGGTTTAGAAAAACATCAATAAACACGTGCTCACCGGCATCGGCCCATGAACCATTTCCATCAAAGTCGAACCATACGTTTAAAACTCCTTGAACGGATGCATAAACATCAACTGTTGCAATCTGTCCCTGGATAATTGAAGAAGTAAATATTACACCATCTTCATCATCATTTGGCGGTGGATAGTAGATATCCTGATCATCCCCTTGAGCAATTGGATCAGGTTGTCCATCCGGTTCCGGATCAACCATATTTCCCATGAAGGTCATTCCGTCAATCCAGTGGTTTGCTCCATTGGATGCAGCATATGTTGGATAATTCGGATCGGGTGCATCGCCCCAGTCAAATTCATCCTGTTGCCATTCATCAATAAATATTTCATAATCTTCTACTTCCCCATTGGGTGCGCCGCCATCAAAGTTTAATCCACCATTTGTATCAAATCTGAATCTGGCATAGGATTGCCCTGGAATTGAGGATGGTGATACAAGGAAAGCGATGCTATTCAATCCGGCAACTAAGGGAAAATCCATGAACACATGCTCACCGGGATCGGCCCAGGAGCCGTTGTGATCAAAATCGTACCATGCATTTAGAATTCCCTGAACGGAAGCAAATACATCTACTGTTGCCATTTGTCCCGGAATGTTAGGCGAGGTAAAGAACACACCATCTTCATCATCATTTGCGGGTGGATACATGATATCGTTATCATCCCCAAAGCCATTCCATCTGGCTGTCCATCAGGTTCACCATCTACCTGGTTTCCTAAATAGGTAATGCCATCAATGAGGTGATTGGCTCCATTAGCGGCTGCATGCGTTGGATAAGGTGCATCAGGAGCATCTCCCCAGTCAATATTTTCAGGAATGGGTTCGTCAATAAAAACAGCATAATCTTCAACCTCCCCATTGGGCAGGGCCAAAAAATAACAATCCCGGCTGGCTGGCAAACCTGAACCTTGCATAGGTATTGCCAATAATAGCAGTGAAAGGGACTGCAAATGTCAAGGTGTTCGGTCCCGGTAAAATTACCTGGTTCATAACAATTTGCTCTCCGGCATCACTCCAAATATTAATTCCATTAAAATCAATCCATGCATTTAAATATCCCTGAACTGAAGCAACTACAGTAATTTTACCGACCGAGCCTGGCCGGAGAATATTGTCAAAAGTAACTCCGTCTTCATCATCAGGGAAACCGTTTATATCATCGCCGTTAGCTAAGGAATTAGGTTGTCCATTGGCTTCAGCATCGATAAAATTGCCCAAAAAAACAGCAGGATTGATCAGATGATTGGCTCCATTATTAGTTGAAAGAGTAGGATAAGGAAAATCAGGCGCATCGCCCCAATCATAATTTTGCTGAGGAGGGGGGAAATTAATAATTGTCGCATACAGATCGGGCCTGGGTCCGATGATACCCGATGTTCCAAAAATCTGAGCCGTGCCGTAGGATGAAAGATGGCTACGCATATAAGAAGGAGAAGGAGGGATTGCAGATACATTCGCAAGGTAATACCCTTCGGCACAAGCCAATGCACCAGTTACAATGGGCGATGCACTCGATGTGCCACTAAATGTACTTGTATAATAATTGTTTGCCCCCTCGATACTGTATAGGTCGCCATAACCGGTTGTAACTACATTTTCACCCCAGCCCTGTAAGTCAAATCTGGGACCATAACTGGAAAAACCAAGCCTTTGCAAATCATTCCCGACTAATGCACCACCCGCCCCGACGATAATAGCTCCTGAATTACCATACCAACTGAGAGATCCGGTATTCACATTGCCATTTCCTCCTGCTTCAACAACATGAATTCCATTTGAAATAGCGTTTACAATAGCGATATAAACAGCATTATTCATTTGCGGAACATTGGTACTTCCCCACCACTCAATGGGCACGTAGCCACCACTTCCGGTATAATCCCACTGTTGTTCAAGGAGGATTATATCGCCTGCACTCAGGCTGGAAACAGCCAGGCCAATAGCCCCCGCAACATTCCAATACGGAGAAGGTGAGCCATAATATGTACCACAGGTTTTCAAATTCGCACCATAACAGATTCCGGTTGTCCCCCATCCATTATTATCGGAAACCAATTCACCAATAACAGCAGTTCCATGGTTATTTCCCCAGCCCGGATCAGTCCAGGAATTCAAGGACGAACCGGCTGCTTTTGAGATATCGGTGTGGCTATAGTTCCAGCTATATTCCAAATCACAAATGGTAACACCTGTTCCTGCTCCTCCGGCTTGTGTCCAGGCATAAGCTGCATCAATTCCTGTGGGTGTTGAAGACGCCGTATTCAAATAACCCTGTTGAGATTGATAATTCGGAGGTGTTGGAAGAGGCATTGGTTCAGGAACCGGAATCGCTGACATAACTCCATCGAGTTTAGTCAATTTTTTACACAACTCCCAGATGTCCTTGCCTTTTGGAATTTGAAGCCTGTAGATGTTATTCATATTGTATACCTGCTGGCCAGTATTCTTTTCGCCATTAACCGCCCATTCGTCCATTTCCGATTCAGGCACATCACAGATACGGTTCCAAACCATCCATTCCAGGTCGCTTAACGAATTCTCAAGCCCTGACAGAGCATCAGTCGCTAAATCAGTCAATTGTCCATTTCGCAATCTTACCTTTGATTCGGGGATGAACAATACCTCAATAAGATCATCTTCACAATCATATTGGTATTGAATTTGATTAATCTGATTATCCGCCAAACTTTGAGAGAAGTTTTGAAACGGAGAAAACAAAATAAGCAAAATACAAAAAACAGAAAGAGTGGATTTCTTTTTCATCGTTGTAGGTTTTAAGTTTCAAATATTTTTTGTTTTGATATTGTTTGGGGTTAACATTGGAATTCTCTCTTTATATAAAGCTCCGAAAGATATGAAAAAAGAGCGTAAAAGTCAAGTAAATTCCTGAAAATAAACAACAAAGAAATTATCTGATAGTATAAAAGCAACACTATCTGGAAACAAAAGCAATAAGAATAATGGTTATTTCAATGGAGAAAATTATTCCGGTAAGCGGATTGGAAAACAAATATTGTTACATCTTATTTTCTGTTTTCAATTCTTTGAACGCCGGCTTTTGCCTTTTGGTTGATGCTGTTTTTGTACTCCTCGTTTTCCATCGACTGAGCCTTTTTGTAATAATATCCGGCATTCTCAAATTCCTCCCTGTCCTCGTAGATTATTGCTAGTTTGAGAGCAGAATTTGCAGCAAAGTAGAATTCTGATTCAGCGCCATTTTCAATTGTTTTTTTATAATAAATAATGGCCTGATCCGGTTTTCCCAAGGCATCGAAGATCCTTCCCTTTCGATAAGTTAACTCTAAAGAATCACGTTCATTCTGAAGATTGATAACACTTTCTGATTCTGTAATAACACCAAGTGCTTTTTCATAATACCCCCCATCAAACAACAATCGGGACTTTAAAAGCACAACGTTTGGAACAACTTTACTTTCAGCTTCTCGCTGGGCCTGCTTATCCGCATCAACAGTAGTACTTCCATACAATTCAACTTTTCGTAAATAGAATTGATACTTTTCATGATCGCTATTTACAAGATAGTACCAGGCCAGTTTCTGATAAGCATCTTTAATGTAATTAACCCCTTTGAAATTAATGGCAAACTTGAATAAGTATTTATTGGCATCCCTGTCAAGGCGATGCAATTTGGCCAGCCCGGTTGTATAATCAAGGAAATAGAAAGGGAAGTATTCAGGGCCTGTTGGCCTCGAAAGAAGCAAATCAATGGCCTGATCATTCATTTGGTTCTGCATATAGATCCGCGAAATTGCATAAATGGACAAGGGGCTTTTCAATACAACTGTATCCTTAGTAATTAAGGAGAGATAATCCAGTGCTTTTTGCTTGCTTGTCATTAAATTCATTTGTATGAAACTCATATAGAAAACGCACTCTGCCTTATAATGGGCGTATTGCTCCTGCTTCATTGAAGCATCCATGACGGTCAGGATTTCATTGATACCCTGGTCAATGGTTCCATCCACACCAACAAGCTTTTTTATCCAGTTATAATTATCCGGAACTGTACCGATCAGGGTGTGCAGCAACCCCAGGTTAATCAGGGAAGGTAGAAATTCCGGGTGCTGCTCATGGTTCTCTTCCAACAAACGATAAGCCCTGTTAATTTCAAAAGTAGCAGTTACATACTCTTTAAATTTGGTCCGGGCAAAGGCCCATTGCAAATAGACCTGGGCCAGGCTGTAACGATAATAAGGAGAAGATTCATCTCCCTCTTTTAACCTGTCAACAATATCATCCTTGAGTCCTTCTAATTTTTCAAATTCCCCTTCTTCTTCACCAATAAATACTGTTAAAAAATAAATGTAATTATCAAGTAAATAAGGAATGTTGTTATCGGGGTGAATTTCTTTTTCTTTTTCCAACAAAGCTTTGCCTTCTTCAAATCTCAGGCTAAAAATCGACAAATAGGCCTCTTTACAGTTATCGTTAAAATCATAATTGTATTGTCCATGGCAAATGGCCCCGAAAAGAAAAAAGATCCATATGGCTGAAGATTTCTTCATAAACGACCCGTAACGAAAGTATGTAAATTAAAAAAAGAGGGGAATTTCTGCCCCTCTTTTCTATACGTATTTTAAAAAATTTAGTTTTCCTTATTTGTTTTCGTTTACCATATTGACGATATCTTCATCAACAAGGATTCTTCCACAATATTCGCAAACGATAATTTTTTTATGCATCCTGATGTCCAGTTGGTGCTGGGGTGGAATTTTATTGAAACAACCTCCACAAGCATCCCTTTCAACCTGAACAACCGCTAATCCGTTTCGGGCATTCTTACGAATTCTTTGGTATGCAGTCAGCAGACGCTCTTCAATCATGCCTTTGAAATCCTTTGATCTTTCTGTTAAATCCGTCTCTTCCTTTTCAGTATCAGCAACGATATCATCCAATTCAGCCTTTTTAATCTTTAGCTCCGACTGAACTTCTTCCAGTTCCTTTTTTGATTTTTCGATTTCATCCTTAATGGTTTCAAGTTTGAAATTGAACTCATTTATCCTCTTTTCACTTAGTTGTATTTCCAGGTTCTGAAATTCCATCTCTTTCGACAGTGAATCGTATTCCCTGTTATTACGGACATTCATTTGCTGTTTTTCATACTTCTTGATCATCGCTTCACTTTCTTTCATTGCAAGCTCCTTTTCAGAAATTTGCTTTTTCAACGATTGTGTTTCTTCAGTATAGTTGGCAATACGGGTTTCAAGTCCTGCAATTTCATCTTCAAGGTCCTGTACCTCTAAAGGCAATTCACCCCGAACAATGCGAATCCTGTCAACTTGCGATTCGAGTTGTTGCAATGAGTATAAAACAATCAGTTTTCTTTCAATGGTAATCTCCTCTTCTGTCTTTTGAATAACAACTTCATTCGGAGTTTCTACGACTTTATCTTTTGCTGTTTTCGCCATAATATGCTTTCTTATAAGTAATTAACAGAATTAGTATTATTTTCTGAAATAAGGACTGCAAAAGTAGAAAATTTTTTATTTAAAACATTATAAATTAATTCTTTTGCGAATTGCTCGCTTTCATAGTGGCCAATATCGGCGATGATGATTTTATCCTCTGCCTCAAAAAAATCATGGTATTTTACATCGCCGGTCACAAAAACATCTGCTCCAGACCCGATGGCATCTTTGATCAAAAAACTACCGGAACCACCACAAACAGCAACCTTTTTTACTTTATTAGATATGAGTTCAGAATGTTTGATACACGGGATATTGGTTATCTCCTTTACTTTTTTCAAAAACTGAAGTGTCTCCATTTCTTCTTCCAATTCTCCAAGCATTCCTGCACCCACTTTTGAAAATTCATTTCCGAGCAAATAAATATCATATGCAACTTCTTCGTAAGGATGAGCCGTGAACAAAGCATTTAAAACTTGCTTTTCCAAATAAACCGGATAAATGGTTTCTATCCTTGTTTCATTTTCATAATGCAATTTGTCCTTTTCACCCACGTATGGATTCGCTTCGTTTGATCCACGGAAAGTACCTTTACCCGGAGTATTAAAACTACAACTATCGTAATTACCTATATTTCCTGCACCAGCCCTAAATATCGCCTGCCTCACTTTTTCAGCATCATCTACCGGACAGAACGTTACAAGCTTGCGCAGCAATTCATTTTTGGGAGCTAAAATTTTTCTGTTGATCAAACCCAGTTTATCGCAAAGAATGGAATTTACTCCAATGTCTACATTATCAAGGTTTGTATGAATAGCATAAAGTGCAATATCATTTTTGATAGCACCTGCCACAATCCGTTCGGTAAAATTCTTTCCGGTTATACTTTTCAGGCCTTTAAAAATTACCGGATGGTGAGACACAATCAGGTTGCAATTTTTTTTGATCGCCTCTTCCAAAACCTTTCCGGTAATATCCAGTGTGATCAAAACACCTGTAACACCGGCATTGCTGCTCCCAATTAACAACCCTGTATTATCATAGGATTCCTGGAGAAAAGGAGGAGCAATTTCTTCAAGAACGTTTAAAACATTTTTTATCGTCATCTCAGTTCAAAATTATAGGATTCTCAAAATTACGATAAAATCGGAACTGTCCTTTTCAGAAAATACCAAAACAATTCGTAATTTTACACAGTGAATCTGGTACGATTGATATTATTCCCTTTTAGCCTTGTTTATGGGTTGATTACTTTTTTCCGAAACAAGCTGTTCGATTGGGGTATTTTGCCCGCAAAATCGTTTCCATTTCCGGTAATTTCAGTTGGAAACCTTTCGGTTGGAGGAACCGGCAAATCACCTCATGTTGAATACCTGATACGGTTGCTGCAAAACAACTATAGCGTTGCAACCTTAAGCCGGGGTTATAAAAGGAAAACAAAAGGATTTGTACTGGCCGATGAAAATACAACTGTTGCGGAGCTGGGAGATGAACCCTTGCAATTTTGTTCAAAATTCGAAAACATCAAAGTGGCTGTTGATGAAAAGCGGAAAAGGGGGATTTCAAAATTGAAGATTCAATTTCCTGAAACAGAAGTCGTTCTTCTTGATGATGCATTTCAGCACCGGTATGTCAAACCCGGATTATCAATCTTATTGACCGATTTCCACCGGCTCTATATAAACGATTACCCGCTTCCGACAGGAAACCTTCGTGAGTTTAGAAACGGAGCGAAGCGAGCAGACATCATCATTGTTACAAAAACATCAAAAGTACTGTCACCCATTACCCGACAGCGATTATTTGAAGAGATCAAACCGCTTCCGCGTCAAAAGCTCTATTTCTCATACATTGACCACGGAAAATTTACGCCTCTTCCAGGAATTGATTTTGTACCGGAGAAAAAGAAAAAATATTACTCTATTTTATTGGTTGCCGGAATTGCCAATACATATCCACTTGAGTTTTATTTAAGAAAAGTTTGTGAAGAACTGGAAATCTTAACGTTTCCGGATCATCATCAATATACATCAAAAGATATTATTCATATTATCGAAACATTCGATAATATTGTATCGAGAAATAAGATTATAGTAACGACCGAAAAAGATTCCATGCGGTTTGCACAAAATGGCATCATTAATAAATTAGTCAGGTATCCTATGTGTTATGTTCCCATCGAAATTAAATTTCATGGAAATGACAAAAGAATTCGATAAACAAATTTTAGATTATGTTGGAAAAAATTCAGGAAACAATAGCGTTCATAAAGAGTAGGACAAATGTAGAACCCGTTATCGGGATTGTTTTAGGCACAGGTTTGGGGGGCCTTGTTAATGAAATTGAAACCATTGATACATTGCCGTATCATGAAATACCCAACTTTCCGGTATCAACAGTTGCAGGGCATGAGGGAAAAATGATTTTCGGCAAACTGGGTGGCAAATATGTAGTGGCTATGCAGGGACGGTTTCATTATTACGAAGGTTATAGTATGCAGGAGGTTACTTTTCCGATCAGGGTAATGAAATTCCTGGGGATAAAGCTGTTAATGCTTTCGAATGCTGCCGGCGGAGTGAATCCGGAGTATAAAATCGGAGACCTGATGATCATCAAGGACCATATAAATTTAATGGGAAACAATCCTCTGATAGGGAAGAATGATCACGGCCTTGGGCCCCGGTTTCCGGATATGAGCGAAGCCTACGACAAAAAGATCATCCGCCAGGCGACAAAAATTGCACGCCACAATGGAATTCAATTTCAGGTAGGTGTTTACGCAGCTGTAACGGGCCCTACTTTCGAAACTCCGGCAGAATACAAGTACATTCATATTCTGGGTGCCGATGCGGTTGGGATGTCCACAGTGCCGGAAGCCATTGTAGCAAGGCATATGGGCCTTTCCTGTTTTGCTGTTTCTATAATCTCTGACCTGGGTGTTGAAGGAAAGATTGTTGAAATCTCGCATGAAGAAGTCATTGATGCCGCCAGCATGGCCGAACCTCAAATGACGCTTATCGTAAAAGAGATGATCGAAAAGCTGGAGGTTGCCTGGAGTTAATTTTCCAATACCTGCTCAGCAAATTGTTCAGCCCAATTGACAATTGATTCCCGCTCCTCCTGAGTGAGTTTTGCTTCTGAGTGCATGAACGTATATATGACCATTGGCATAGTGCCACTGCTTACTTCATCATTTATTTCATCAAGCAATTGCAATTGCTTTCTTTTTGACAATTCGCCCCACTTTCCAAAATCAAGGTTTGCACGGCCTACATTTACATCACGGGCAACAAGCCATGATGCAGGTGCTACATAGGAATACCATGGAAACGTAACCTGTTGCGAATGACAATCGAAACATGCTTTTTCCAGGATTGCCTGAACATCACCAGGAACTTGTGCCACCTCAAAAATACCCTGACCTGCTACCGGATTGTTTTCGGGTATACCACTGGGAATAAACTGCAGGACTAAAAAAATAAGCCCTATGATCAATAGGGCCAAAATTTTCTTATTCATTGATGCTATTTTAAAAGATCATCAGCTGCATTATCAGCCCACTCTTTTATAGTCTTAGCTTCTTCTTCTGTAAGGGCTTTGTCAGGATAATTATCCAAAAACTTTTGAGGAGGCATTTCTCCATTTTCTATGGTTTCCGAAATACTGCCGAGAGCTGCAATTAATTTTGCTTTTGAAAGCTCAGACAACTGATCAATCATGAGTTTCTTTTTGCCTTTTTCATTTTTTGAGTCAACATTGTGGCAACCAAAACATTTGTTGTCAAGAATTGCATTTACATCTTCGGCGATAACGAATTCTGTTCCTTCAGGGTTACTATCCATCGAAACCGGAGGTTGGGAAACAAAAGCAGTAAGTGTAATAAAACCAACTGCCAACAGGGATAATAAAGCGAACTTGATTTTCATATCTGTAAATATTTAAGGTTATTAACGAGGTGCAAAGATAGTTATTTTGAATGATTATAAATTGAAAGATGAAAAATTAGAAATAAAAGATGGCATTAAATGGCAACACTTTGATGATGAAATAAATCCGTATGATACCAGGAAACAGCATATCGAAATTGCATTCTTTTTCATCAATCGGAGAAATCCAGAATTTTAACCCGCCACTTCTGGTTGTCAATCTTAAATTTTCTTGAAACAAGGGGAGTAAGTGCGGCTCCTGCAGTAATCAAACTTCCACTAATGATCAGGGTTTCTTCAGTCACTATCGGATTGTCATTATTGATGGCTCCGTTTATCATACTTATTGCAAGATATGGAATTCCTGCAGAGAGAAAAACTTTCTGTAAAAGTGAAAATCCAAATTGTTCCCTGTGGATAACATCAATATCCTTCAATGGAATTTCCAATACAGAGTTTACAACAATCGAGGAGTCTGAAATCTTGCTAATTCTACCTGAAATCAATGTCTTTTCGCCTATAGTTTTTAACTTAATGCGATCATTAACAGTATACTTAAAGTATTTGATTGTGCCTGGTTTTTCAAGGATAAAAATATTCTGACAATTGATACCTGTACAGACAAGAAAATATAAAATAACCGTTAAGATTTTTATTGGATTCATATCAATTGCCAAATCAAAGAAGTACCCGAAAATAATCAAAAAAGGAAACAAAGCGGTGTGTGTTCATAAATTTTTCAATTCGTACCTTTGCATTGAAATTTACTCATATGATCAGAAAAATTGGCTTCATAGCTATCGTATTTTACTTTTTGGTTTCCTGCTCCCAGAAAAATGAAGTAGGAAACGCAACAATTTCAGGACAGTTATCAGAACTCACCGGCGAAACAGTATATCTCGAAGAACTGGAGGTCAGGTCTGCCGTTCTCCTCGACTCCGTCAACCTTGCAGGGGATGGTAAATTCCGTTTCAAGGTACAAACCGAGGATGCGGGGTTTTATATTTTACGAAACAATCCTGAGAATTACATTCCCTTGTTGGTTGAAAAGGGTGAATCGGTTGAAGTTTTTTCAGACAATTCCATTCTTCAAAATGGATATACGGTAAAAAATTCACCTGGTTCTGAGTTGCTGCTGGACTATGAGAGATTTATGAATTCGCAAAAAAAACATATTGACTCCATTGCCATGGCTTATGAAAACAGCAAAGGAACAGATAACTTTCTGAAAACGAAAGAAGTATTAGACTCTATTTTTCTTATTATTTATTCCGATCAACAAAATTATGTCAGGGATTTTATTAAGGATCACCCCGGCTCATTGGCTTCTCTTATTGTAATGAACAGAAAACTTGGACGAAATAAGGTATTGGACGAAGAGGAAGATTTTATCTATTTCCATAAGCTTGACAGTGCCTTGATGATTCAGTATCCGGAAAACAAGCATGCTCTCGACCACCATGCAAGGGTTAAAGAAATACAAGCCCGAATTTTTGATAATTACAATGCTGACAAAAAACTCCAGCCCGGCAAAAAAGCCCCAAACATTGTTGGAAAAGATACCAGCGGAACCGTAACTTCTCTAAAGCAATATATGGGAAAGCCTGTTCTGGTTTACTTCTGGGCCGGCTGGAATGCCAAATCGCGCCTCGACAATAAAACGCTGATTTCAATCTACCCCAGGTTAAAAAAGCATAACATTGAAATCTTTGGAGTTTCGCTTGATGAAAATGAAACCGTATGGAAAGGAGCCTTAAAACTGGATAAACTTCCTGGGTTCAGGTTAGTGATTTGATGGGTATTGATTCGGAAGCAATGGAAACATACAATCTGCAAAAACAACTTCCTTATTATTACCTTTTGGATGAAAACCTCAGGATAATTACGAGAAATAAAGACATTGACAGTGTACTAATAAAAATGGATGAATTATTTTTTTAGTTTTGCTGTAAAAGAAATTTTGTGAACAGCCCCACTTCGAATACTAAGATATATTTTGTTTCCGATTGCCATTTTGGCGTCCCTACTCCCGAAGAGAGCCGCAAACGTGAAAAACTATTTATTCAATGGCTCAGTGAAATCCAGAAGGATGCCAAAGAAATTTTCATCATGGGCGATCTTTTCGAATTTTGGTTTGAATACAAAACCGTGGTTCAGAAAGGGCATATCAGGCTTTTTGGTAAACTGGCTGAAATTACCGATGCCGGAATTCCCATCGCATTTTTCAGGGGCAACCACGATGTATGGGCATTTGATTATTTGAATAAAGAATTGGGAATTCATATTTATCCTGACACCCTTATTAAAGAATTCAATGGAAAAAAGTTCTTTCTTGGCCACGGGGATGGATTAGGCAAAGGTGATAACGGATATAAATTTCTGAAAAAGGTATTCCGAAATAAATTTAATCAATGGTTGTTTCGCTGGTTGCATCCTGACATCGGCACTGCAATGGGATTGTATTGGTCGAACCGCAGCAGGGTAGCCAATGTAAATTATGGCCTTGAAAAAGTTAATCAGGCTGGTTTGGACAGGCTAACCGGCTTTTGTCAGGAAAAGCTGAAAAGCGACCCGGATATTGATTTTTTCATATTCGGCCATATTCATAAACCCACAATCATTGACCTGAACGGAAAAGCCAAATACATCAGTATCGGCGACTGGATCAATTATTATTCGTATGTCGTATTCGATGGAGAGAAGCTTGAACAAAAATTTTTTATAAAATAAAACCACTATCATGAGAAGCAAAATTTTACTATTTGCCTTTTTAATTGCCTGGTCATCCTTCCTGTTTGCCCAGCATGAGCATAAATGCAACCATAAATTATCCTTTGAAAAATCAGGGTTAAGTGACACTCTTGATGCACAAACTTATACCATTTATCTCGAGGAATTTGACTTTACCAATCAAGCCATCACAGCTCATACAGAGGTATTACTGGAGTCGAAAGTGGACAACCTTGATGTTATAAAACTGGAGTTGAAAGACTTAACTGTGGATGATGTAACGGTAAACGGCCAGCCACTTAGCTTTAGCCATGATGGTGAATTAATCACCATCTCATTATCTGGCACAATCAATACCGGTGACCAGGTACTGGTTGATGTTGCTTATCATGGTGAGCCCTTCCACGAAGGCTGGGGAGGATTTCACTGGTCAGGAGAATATTGTTTTAACCTGGGCGTTGGATTTGTTTCCATACCCCATAATCTTGGCAAAACCTGGTTCCCGTGCATAGATGACTTTGAGGACAGGGCTTTGTTTACTCTCTATGCCACAGTTGACCAAGGGAAAGATGCAGTTTGTGGCGGTTTGCTGGAAGAAATACTGGACAATGGAAATGGAACCCTGACTTACAAATGGGTATTGGGACAAAGCATCCCGACTTATTTGGCATCCGTTGCTGTTGGGGATTATGCCCGCTGGACAGATACCTACAGCGGTATTAACCAAGATGTTCCCATAGAGATATGGGTCAAACCGGCCGATTCGAACAAAGTGGATGGTTCATTTGAAAACCTGAATGAAATACTTGCCATTTTCGAAGACAAATTCGGACCTTACCGTTTCGACCGGGTGGGTTATGTAGGCACCGCCATCGGTGCAATGGAACATGCCACCAATATTGCCTACCCACATTCTTCGATCAATGGTAACCTGGGTAGCGAATCCCTGCTTGCCCATGAACTAGCACACATGTGGTTTGGCGACAATGTTACCTGCGCCTCTGCAGAAGATATGTGGATCAACGAGGGATGGGCAACATTTATGGATGGTATTTATCAGGAATTTCTTTACAGCCGCGGGCAATACCTCGACTTCATACTAGCGAAACACAAAGGAGTCATTCAATATTGTCATACCAGCAGTGGTCTTGGTGCATATTACCCATTGAATCAGACTCCCCAGGAGTACACCTATGATAACATTGGAGTTTATGACAGAGGAGCAGTTACAGCGCATTCGTTAAGAGGTTATCTGGGCGATGATACATTCTTTGACGCCATGACTGCGTTCAACGAGGAATACAAATTCAGCCATGCATCTTCTTATGACATGAGGGATTTTCTGACAAGCCATACAGGTATTGATATGTCGGGCTGGTTTGACAACTGGGTTTTCAATTCGGGCACACCTCATTATTCGGTTGATTCTTTTTCCGTTGCACCCAACGGCAACGCAGCTGATGTAACGGTTTTCATGAAACAGAAAAGGCACGGCCCGGAATTTATAGGGAATGCAAATAAAATAGAGCTCACATTTATGGATAATGACTGGAACCAGTATTCTGAGATAATGGAATTTGATGGCGAAACAGGAAATATGGTTTTTTCAGTTCCTTTTATTCCTGAATTGGTTTTGGTTGATTTGCATAAACTTATTTGCGATG
>JAWKKM010000072.1:0-13067 GCA_041393255.1 Bacteroidales bacterium
CCAAAGCGGGGATTTTATCAATTTTGATAGAATCCCCTTTTTTGTTCATTAAGCCCCCTTGCTAATTCAGGGATTGGTGAAAAAAAGTATTAATTCTGAGGGTTCGAGCTAGGTCAAATTCATGGTTATATTAGATTCCTTCAGGAAACAACAAATACACACCAAACCATTATTTCGGCATGGAGAATGGCCATAGCCAAAAGAAATATAACACAACCGATACTTTTTCATTCGGACAGAGGGATACAATATGCCTTAAAAGAATTTAGAAGAATAGTAAAGTCATGCCCTTTAATCACTTAATCGATGAGTAGAAAAGCCAATTGCTGGGATAATGCGGTTGCAGAATCTTTCTTCAAGACCTTGAAAACAGAATTGATCTATGGCAATACATTTGAATCTATTGAAGAAGCCAAATCTACAATCTTTGAGTGGATAGAAATATGGTATAATAAAAAAGACTACATTCTTCACTAGGACATAAAACCCCTTATGAAGTAGAACAGGAATTTTATCAGAAAATTTATCATGCGGCATAGTCTTAAAAAAATTGTCCGACTTTTTGTTGCAAGTCCGGGCCATAGATGTGATGCTTCCTGTACCGATATTGTATCCAATTAGGAATAACCCGGGACCTATTGCACTTAGTACGAAAAGAATTTTCTTTCCAAATTTAGTTTTCATTTGGGGGTAAGTTTCTGTTTATTGGACAATTGAAAAAACAAGTTCTCCGTCAACGTATGTTTTTTCAATATCTAATTTTTTGTCCCCGATGGTAAATAGTATTAAGTCTGCTCTCATACCGGGTTTTAGTTCTCCCCGGTCTGTAAATCCGTAGAGCCGGGCCGGATTTGTACTGCCCATCCTGATTGCTTCAGCCAACGAACAGCCAGTCACATCCATCAGGTGTTTTACACCAACATTGAGGGATAATGCCGATCCTGCAAGTACTTTTTGCGCCGGGTATTGCACTTTTCCGCTTTCAGTGAGTTCCAGTTCTTTGCCGTCGGCGGTTTGGTATGTTCCGGGAGTAAGACCGGCAAGGCGGGTTATATCCGAGGTTATGATCGTTCTTTCAGTTCCTTTAATGCCATAGAAAACTTTTATTTCGTCGTCGTTGAGATGAAAACCATCACAAATCAGGCTAACCATTAGTTTGTTCCGGGCAAGTTGAGGCCACAATGGATTTTCATGCCGATTGATCATATTTGCGCATCCATTTCCGAGATGGGTACAAATGCGTGCCCCGGCTTCAACAGCTTCTTCTATTACCCGAGATGAAGCATTATGATGGCCTAACGCTATGACGATATTCATTTCGGTACATTTTCTGATAAACTCAATGGCCCCATCAGTCTCAGGGGCAACAGTAACAGTAACAATGTGTTTTCCTGAGGCATTGTAAAAATCCATAAATTCAGTCCAGTCAGCTTTGCGGATATATTTTGGGGAATGTGCTCCCCGGAATCCTTCTACCGGAGAGATATATGGACCTTCCATGTGAATTCCCCCAATGGACCCTTTTATTTCGGGATCGTTAAATGCCTGCGAAAGAACTGTTAGGTTTTGTAACAGGATCTCTTTTGAATTGGAGGTCAATGTTGGTAAATAAGTTGTCACGCCAACCGACCATTGATTTCTTGTTACTGTTCTAACATCGGCTAAATTAATTCCTTCCGATGCGGCAAAGTAAATCCCGTTACCTCCATTTACCTGATTGTCAAATAACCCCGGGGCGATATAAACTTTTTTCGACTCCTTGGGCAGGCTTTCTATGTGGGTTATGGTTTTTATATATCCATTTTCAATTTCAACACTTATGGGGAGGTTGTCAATGTATGAAAGCCCTTCGATTTTGGTCTGCGCGTAAGTAAACGTACTTATCCCTTGTTGAATGAAAAAGAAAACAAATAATATGATGCCTAAGCAACAGAGATGAGTGTTTGATTTCATGATGTTTTGATTTTCAATGGTATTCGTCTAAGATCTAATGGACATTGGTATTTTACTGATTGATTATTTTAGTGTTGCCGCCTTTGTCAAGCGATAAATTGACTGGTTGGTTGCTTTTCCATGCTTCACGAGTGAAATCAGGTACTTCAATCATTTTTGAATTGTTGACAGACCATTCGCTTAACGGGGTAATTGAACTCCATAACGCGGCATCATATACGTTTTGGTCGAGAGGTAGTCCATTTCTCAGGCAGTCAATAGTCCGCCAATCCATTAATAAGTCCATTCCCCCATGTCCCCCAATTTCTTTTGCCAGTGTTCCCATTCTCTTCAATATTTCAGGATTAAATTTTTCTTCCAGTTTCTTGAATTCATCCATGGGCAACCACTCGTTGGCCGGGTATGTTTTCCATTCTTCCGGTAAAGTCTCATTTGCAAATGAAATCCATCCTGGTGTTGGATATTGAAGCGCCGTTCCTTTAGTTCCGCTAACAAGATAACCCCCGGATTTGGGTCGAGGAGAGGTTACATCGTGTTGTAACATGATTGTTTTTCCTAGATGGGTTTTAATGATGCTTGTATTGATATTTCCCCGGTAAGTCAATTCTGCATATGGTTTATAGAATGAGTCTTTTTCAGCCAGTTTTTTGGCCATTTTCCCCATCATAAAGTCGTCGCTTGACACAGATACCAAATAGTCCATTCTGTCCCCACGGTTGATATTTAGGATTTGACAGGCAGGCCCTATACCATGGGTTGGGTATAGGTTCCCATTTCTGTGACTGTTTTCTTTCAGTCGCCACATGTCATAATATTTATCTTTGGCAAAGTTCCCGGCAAGTAAATCGTGAATATAAGCCCCTTCGCAATGAATGATCTCACCAAACAATCCTTGTCTGACCATGTTTAAAACCAGTAATTTGAATTGGTCGTAACATGCATTTTCCAACATCATGCAATGTTTCTTTGTATTTTCCGATGTTTCTACCAGTTCCCAGCATTCGTCGATAGTTTGGGCAGCCGGAACTTCAACGCAAACGTGTTTTTGACAATTCATGGCATAGACAGCCATGGGCGTGTGTAAATACCATGGAGTAGCAATGTATACCAGGTCAATGTCGTCGCGTTCACACAGCTCTTTCCAACTGAGTTCGGAACCTTGATAAACAAAAGGATGATGAATTGTATTGGTTAGTTTGTCCGTTACAGCGGCAGTTTTTTCCTGTCTAATGTCGCAGATCGCTTTTATTTCGACACCTTCAATATAGGCCATTCGGATAACAGCAGCAGAGCCTCTGTTGCCTAGCCCAATGTATCCGATACGTACCGTTTTTAGTTTTGGTGCGGCATAACCACACATGTTGAATGATGGGACATTGGAGGAATATTGTTTGGGTTGAAATGGGTTCAGTGAATTTGTCGGTTGTATGTGTCTTGAGGCCGCAAAAAGTTGAGAGCCTGTGATTCCCAATCCGGCAAGTCCGGCCGTTTTCAGAAAATTTCTTCGTTTATAATCCATCGTGATTGGCTATTAATTAATTTATAATACATTAAATCGGTAATCTTCAAATAAAAATCTGATCTTAAGGGTTATCCCCGATTTCTTTAAACCAGCAATATGCTTTTGTCCCACATCGCTTTCTAAGAAGATCATATTCGGTTTTATAAGATTGCAATTGATCGTTGCAAACAGGAATACCTTGAACACTGACCGGGTCGATAAAGGTTACCGGCACTTTTGCAATTGCAGATGCAAGGGAAATGTCTCCCCACTCCAGGATTCCGGGTAAATGAATTGCCATATTAAAATAATCTACATTATTTTGGCTATCACACAGATAACTTATGGGGGCATTTCGTAATACAACAGAGTCTACAGACTGGTAAACAATGGCTGTAAATAAAGCAGCAAGTCCTGCTTCTTTTGTTGCATCAATTACCACATGTTTGACACGACGGTTCGATTGTAGATATTGGACAATTGTTCCTAATTCCTGAGTCCATTCTCCCAATATGGTTTTTCCCAGCCAAAGCTCTGCCCGTGCCTGGGTATGGAGAATTTGTCTTTTCATGGTTGTGCTTTCAGTTGCAGATGCAACTTCTCCTGTCCCGGACAGGTCTGTCACGACAATGCCTTCTCCTTTTAATTCTAATTCATGAATCAAATCTGGGCTAATGTGTTGTTTCCCTTCGGCATGAATTAAAATGTTGAAAGGGGTATTTTTATTGGCAGGAGACATAATCAACAGAGGAATTTTTTTGTTGTCGGTCGTTTCCAATACGATACGCTCCCATGTCACTGTTGAGGGAAACGTTTGTATATTTTTAATTTTGGGAGAAAAATCAACCCGTAATATCTTTAATAGCTCCTGTTTTTTTTTGTGAACATGAATTTTTCGATGCTGTAAAAATTCGGTTCTCAATTTACTCCCGGCTTGATGACAATATGTTAATGTATTTATTACTTCTGCGGGTCTTGTGCCCGGCAAAAAAACCATCAATTCTTTTTCATCAAGTATTTCGATCGGTGGTTCTTCCTTCGGTTTTCCCGATCCTCTCCCTTTTAAATGGTAGTCGAACCAGCCAAGCATCGATTCCCGGTCTTGTTTGAAATACCCGTGTGGAAGATCTATTATTTGATAATCTATTTTGTTTTCGGCCTTCATTAAATTGAAAACAGGCTTGACCCGGTTGTAACTTTTCATCATTTCCAAAGGACTAAAGGCAGGATTTGCGTCTTGTGCATGACTGATCATTTTGATTGCACGTGGAGCAATGGATGCGATAACGCCAGCCTCTTCAGTAAATGTTAATCCATCGGGGAGAAGCTCACACACGCAGTTTCTTCTCATGACAAATGCTTCAAAAGTTCCGGAACTAACGACAGGGACGATCGCCTTTACCCTTTGATCAACTGCCGCCAGCCATAATACCTGGCTTCCACCGCCACTTGCACCCGTGGCTCCAATCCGTGATGGATCGACATAAGGCAAGGAAGATAATAAATCAACCGCTCTAATGTTGTCTGATATCTGGGCTCCCATGAGCGATTCACCAATATTCATTAATGAAGCTCCCAGATTTGCTCCATGATAATCGTAGTGCCCTTGGATCATCGACCGTTCTCCTGCACCCCATGGATCAATGGTAAGACATACATAACCATTTAAGGCTAACGAATGTCCTACCTTTTGCATTTCGGCATCCATTTTACTTTTATCCCAATGGCCAGGTGTGTGAAGTACTGCAGGGAATGGTCCCTCTCCTTCAGGAATGTATAAATTGCCGGTGGCATAAATCCCGTCCCGTACCTGAAAATAAATATTTTTAATGATATAGTCCTTTAAATGAATGGCCTTTGTTTCATGTATTTCTAGCGGGAGCGAATGATTAATAACTACTCCTGTTTTTTTGATTATTTTCTCCCGTAATTCATCTGAGAATCGGGTTAATCCGGCAATGTTGTCCGGGAATTTATAACTTTCTGTTTTTCTGAAGGCCTCGTTTCGAAGCCGTTGAAACACCATATCTTCTCCTTTTTCGGGGAAGAGGTGTGGCAAAATATATGTGCCACTGTCTTTTTTTTCTGTTTGTTGAGACTGACAATTTTGGGTTGTTACATGTCGATTGCAGTTCATCCATAAACAGCTCAAAAAGAGTAAGAATAACCTCATTTTTATCTAAATTACAATCAAAATCACAGTATATCTACTCAGAAGAAATACTCCGGAACGGATAGAAATCCATCCCGGAATATCATGTCAATATATGAATCTTACGTTTATGAAGATTTAGTAGCCAGGGTTTTGCTGAATCTTTGGATTCTCGTCGATTACCGCCTGAGGGATCGGGAAGAGCAAAAAGTGATCATCATAAGCAGGAGCACCACGACGTGCTGCTTCGCTTAAGAATTTTCCATGACGGATTAGGTCCTGCCGACGATATCCTTCAAGGAACAGTTCACGGAACCGTTCGTCCAGGATGTAATCATCCAGACTTTGTTGATCGGAAAATTGATCTAGACTGATTGGTGTTGCTTCTGACCGGTTGCGGATCATGTTGATCAAGTCAATCGATTCCTGATTGGGACCATTGAGATTATTTAAGGCCTCGGCCCGTAAGAGCAGAATGTCGGCATACCGGAAAACCACAACATCGTTCCCATGGTCAACTCCCGTTCCTGCAGGATCGGCAGAATACTTGTATGGAATAGCTCCGTATTGAACCCAACTGGCATCTAACGTACGAATATCGATGATACCGTCTTTTGTATTCATTTTTGCCCACAATGCTTCCAAGCGTTTATCAGTATCTTCGTACTTTGCAAACATGTCCCAAGGGACTTTATATCCATTCCATTTTTGAACAGGTATTCCGTTCGGTTCCACATATTCTGAAGGCAACACACCGGCAAGCCATCCGTTTGAATGATCAGAAACATTTCGGGGAAGTGCCTGGATAATTTCCTTGTTTTGTTCGTTGGAGACGGCGAAAATAGAAATATACGAAGATTGAAGCTCGTAGTATTTTAAATCCATAATTTCCTGAGAAATTGTAACGGCTTCTTCCCAATCTTTTTCGTGCATGGCCAGTTTCAACAACACGGTCAGAGCTGTGCCCTTGGTTACCCTGCCATAATCCTGTGAACCATAGCTAACAGGAAGAGCATTGGCACTGGCGCGCGCTTCGGTTTGGATGAAATTGATCATCCACTCTTTCGTGGGTTTTTCCGGATTAAAATCAGAGGTGGGGTCTAATACAATTTCAGGATCGGTAACAATTGCTGTTGGTCCGTAGAAGTCGTATAGGGTATATGCGCTTAATCCAATGATTGCTCTTAATTCTGCAATATATCTTGCCTTCAGTGTTTCATCCATTTTAATAGGTTCTATTTGAGCGATAGTTCCTACGCAGTTTGATATTCCTTTAACAAATCTGCTGTAAACATCGGTAGTCAGGTTGGTACTTGCCGTCCAAAGAAATTTTCGATACGTTTCCCAAGTCGTATTTCTCCACGCACAATCAAATTCGTCAGTGGTAGAAACATTCAGCATCATTGGCGAACGGGCATTAAAATCACGATTGTATTCTTCAAGTACCTTCGAGTAAACACCGGTTACGGCAGTTTTGGCATCTTCTGCATTTTGAAAATAGTTGCTCGGGCTTAGTTTGTCAAAAACCTCAGGATCTAGTTCCCCTTCGCAAGAGATAAAGAGAATAAAAACAATCCCCAAAAGATTATATAATTTGTATTTTATGCTTTTCATATTTAGTCGTTTTTAAAATTCCAGATTAAGACCTACTGTATATGTTTTTTGAGAAGGATATTTGCTAACCGTTGACGAATACTCGGGGTCGATCCCTGTAAAACCTGTAAAAAGAAATGGATTTGTAACATTAACATATACACGTACCTTCTTAAAGTATGATTTCAATAGCTCCCCATCCATGTTGTAACCCAATGTTATATTTTGTACTCTAACGAAACTGGCATCTTCCATGTATGGCTGGTTGGCAGCTATACCAGTCAGGTAAGGATTTGTAACATAAGGATTGGGTAGTTTTGATTTTTGGTTATTGCTTGACCAAAAGCTACTGAGTACTACAGGAAAGTTTTGATCGTTTTCAAACTTATCAAGATCACTACATAAGCTCAGGTAATCATTTTTCTGGGTTACCCCTATAATTCCATACAGATGAATATTCAAATCGAAATTCTTGTATTCGAAATTGTTTGAAAATCCAAACATGAAGTCAGGATCATAGTTCCCCAAAAGAACGATATCTGCATTGTTAATCTTCCCATCGGGTTCTCCCGTTAAATTATTCTGGGCATCATACCCATTGATGTCTTTAATCTTTAGCATTCCGGTTTTGGCAGTTGGCATGTAAGAAACAGTTTCACCCGGTTGGATCAAGCCATCTGTTTCATATCCCCAAATGGGGCGGATAGGGTCTTTTTCTGATTCATAAGAAGCTAAGACGGTATTGGGATTTCGTTCTTTCCAGCGGTCTTTGAACGCGGAAAGTGATATGTTTGAACTCCAACGAACTGCCCCTTCAGAATTAATTGTGCTAACTGTCAACTCGTACCCTTTGCTGGAGGTAACACCAAGGTTTGCTGCAATCTCATCTTGAACCAGGTAAGATTTAAGTTGTTGAGTTCCCAGCAAATCAGAAACTTCTTTGTAATACAATTCAAAAGCACCGCTGATTCGGTTATTCAGGAAGCCGAAATCGATTCCAAGATTGTATTCGGTGGTTGTTTCCCATTTTAAACCATTGTTGGCATACGATTCCAGGTAGGTTCCTGATGATTTACTTCCTCCAAACAGATAGTTAGCACCAAAGGCATAATAGGAAAAGGCTCCGGAAATATTACTGTTCCCTGTTTGTCCAGCGCTTAATCTTAATTTCAGGTTTGAAATCCAGTCCTGATTTTTCATGAAATTTTCATTAATCAAACGCCATGAAAAAGCTCCTGATGGGAAGTACCCAAATTTGTTCCCTTCTCCAAACTTGGTTGAACCATCAGCCCTTAAGGTGAATGTAAATAAATACTTGTCCTTTATGTTATAATTCAGCCGTCCGAAGTATGAAGCCAGCATATCTGTTCCTTTGTTTGAACTTACTGTCGGCTTTTGGGACTGTCCTGAGGCAAGATTATTGTATAGGAACCCGTCTGTTGAGAAATTTGTATTTCCGGCGCCGAAACCATCCCAGTTAAATTTTTGGAATTCATATCCAACGAGTGCGTTAAGGTGGTGTTCGTCAAAAAGTTCCTTCTTATACGAAATTGTTGCGTTAAGGAGTTTGTCGAATTTATTTGCCTGATTAATGGTTGCCATTCCATTATAAGAAGCACCATAGATGGTCGTTTTGGGAACATATAGTTTTGTAACCCCCTCCTGTTTGTCGAAACCTAACTGTGATCTGAACTTTAAATCTTTTAACAAGTTAACCTCAATATAGGACTGGACAAAGAGTCGATCTTGTTTGGTATTGTTGGTTATGTCTAGCAAAGAGACCGGGTTTGGATAGGCCGCGTAATTTTCCATTAATGAATAATCACCACTTTCGTCAAATACTGATATTGTCGGGTTAAAAGCATTGGCTGCTTCAATAACACCAGAATTTTCGATTCCACGAGCACCTCCAGTTCCCAGAGAAGGGTTGTCAATCGATATGCGGCTACCTGTTGCTTTTACTCCCACGACAACCCCGGGACGAATTTCCTGTTCGAGGTTCAATCGTCCAGAAAACCGATTAAATTTATTTTCTCTAATAACTCCGGTTTGGTCGTATGAGTTGAAAGATAAAAGGTATTTTGTTTGCTCCGAAGCACCGCTGATTGTTACATTGTGCTCTTGTACCTTACCAGTTTGTGTAACTTCATCAAACCAATTGGTTCCTTTTCCTGCTTGAGCAATTTCTGCATCGGTATGGGCAGGTACCAACGGGGAAACCGAAGATTCACTTACATTTCCATATGGCTCTATATTGTTATTAATCAGCCACTTTTCTTTTCGATAGTTGTTGTGTGCAACCATCCATTCTGATGCGTCCATCACATCCCATGCATTTGCAATGGTCTGGAAACTTTGCTTGAAGTCGTATGATACATTTACTTTCCCTTCTTTCCCTGATTTTGTGGTAATCAGGATTACTCCGTTTGCTGCACGTGCACCGTAAATTGCTGTGGCACTTGCGTCTTTAAGTACTTCAATGGACTCAATGTCATTGGGGTTGATGGAATTTAAAGGGCTTCTGGTTCCTTTTGAATAGCGGCTTCCGGTACTCGGATCAACTCCATCACTGGAAACGGGGAATCCGTCAATAATGTAAAGTGGCTCATTCCCTGCTCCTGTCGAAGCAGCACCACGAATCAGGATCGATAAACCACCTCCAGGTTGAGCATCTGTTGCTTGTACTTTTAAACCGGCTGCCTTTCCTGAAAGCATATTCTCAATTGAAACATTGGCTGCTTTGGGAAGATCATCAACTTTGATGGAACTTGCTGCTCCTGTCAAATCACTTTTTTTCACAGTTCCATATCCTATCGCTACAACTTCTTCAATGCCAATCGTCTCTTCCAACATAGTAACATTGATAGTTGTTTTTCCGCTAACGGAAACTTCCTGTGTTTTCATTCCAACAAACGAAAATTGAAGAATAGAATTATTCTGGATATCGGCTATGAAATAGGCCCCATCTGCATTAGTAACGGCTCCTTTTGTCGTTCCTTTTTCAACTACAGTTACTCCCGGAAGAGGCAGACCTGAGAAATCAGTAACTTTGCCCGAAACTGTTTTTTGTTGTTCGGAATCAGATTTATTGATTGTTGTAAGCAATACCTGACGGTCGTTAATGCTGTATATTATCCCAGTATCTTCAAAAAGTTGATCAAGGATATTTCTTATGAGTGCGTTTTCACAATCGACACTTTTCCTTTGATTGACATTGATTCTTGTAGCATCGAACATAAAATAGAATTCAGACAGGTTTTCTATTTTATCCAGAATGTTGACAATTGTTTCGTTTTTAACATTAAGACTTAATCGCTTACTTTGGCCATAACTATTGACGGCTAAAGTTTGGGTTACTGTTATCAAAATTAATAATGCAACAATCCTCATTCTTTTTAAAAATTTAGATTTCCTGATTTTACATGCTACGGAAATCAATTCATAATGATTTTTTTTCATAGATTTGTATTGACTTGGATTATTTAATAATTCAATTTGGCTTTGCCTCAGGAGTTGGTTACTGCGAGGCAATAATAAAACAAGAAGGAGATGTTTGCAGCATCTCCTTTTTAATATATAATTCTAGTTCATATCATATGCACAGATTTTAAGTTTAACAATCAATTATTTCTTTGAAATGGTTATTTCGGGTTTAGCTTCTTCTTCGTAATTATGTATTAATTTACATTTGACATCGCAAACGATTTCTATATACCTAAAAATTTCTTCATAGCTTTCATTTTGAATTGTCCCGGTAAAAATAGAATCGTAAACTTTGGCATTGGCAACTTCAATGTCTATGTTGTACCATTTTTTTAATTTTTCAATTACATTTTTGATTGGTTCGTTTCTGAAGATAAGTTTGCCATCTTTCCAGGATGAATATACCGCAACATCAGTATTATTTATATTTAATACATTATTTGCGATACTATATGTTGCCTTCTCTCCAGGTTTCATGGTATAAATAAAAGACTCGAAGCTATTATGTGCTAATTCCACCTTCCCCGATTCAAGCACAACGGCAATCTTATCGTTTTCAGGATATGCATCTACATCGAACTTCGTCCCCAGTACTTTTACTATCAGACCATTCGTTTGTACCGTAAAAGGGGCATTTTCTTTGTGGTAAACCTGAAAAAAAGCTTGTCCATTTAAGGTAACTTTTCTGTTTTGTTCTGAAAAGCTACTGGGATAAGAAAGTGTTGTGCCTGAATTTAACCAAACTATTGAACTATCGGGTAAAACGACCTTTGATCGTTGACCATTTTCGGTACTAAATGAAGTATAAGATAACTTTTTAGCGGTATAAGAGGCGTTATGTTGTTGTTTGTTTGTATAATAAATCGTGGTAAGGCTAATCAGAAAAACAATTATGGCTGCATATTTAAAAGATATTTTAATTGTTGAGTTCAACCTTCCTTTTTTCCCTGAAATTTTATACCGGGCTTTCAGGTATGCATTTTCAATCTCATAATCGTCCAATTTTCTTGTTGAGGAGAGGAACGCCCAGGAAATCTTTAATTTTTTGAATATTTCCTTTTTTTCTTTTTGAGCATGGATTTCGGCAAGTACTTTTTTCTTGTCCTCACCAGGCAAATTTCCAGTAATCAGTTTTAATATGTCTTCAAAATTTTCCATGTATATTATAAATAAACCATGAAATAGCGTTTACCCTCGGTAATACTTCAATTTTTTTTAGATAATTTTCGTGTCGGAATATAAGATACTGAAAATCAGAAAACAAACAGATAGGCTACTAACGGTAAATAATCTTTCAAGGCAACTTTGAATATTTTAATACTTTTTGAGATATGCCCTTCAACTGTTTTGATAGAAATATTAAGTTCTTCAGCAATTTCACGATTTTTCATTTCCTGAAACCTGCTGAGCTCAAAGACTTTTCTACATTGGGGAGGCAAATTGACTAAAGTTTCTTGTATGATTTGCTCAATATCCATGAATGCACATACAGATGTATCCATAGTTGACAATGTTTCTACATTTAAATCCAACTCACCAACATCTATTGTATTTGAGAATAACTTTTGACTGTACTTTTTGTCGCGTAACTTCTTCAATGCATTGTTTTTTGCTACAGTAAAAAGGTATGAAGTAAGATTTGAATCATTTTTCAATTCGTGGCGTTTGTTCCACAACGTGACTAAAGTATCCTGAACAATATTTTCTGCAATGTCTTTATAAGGGATAAACTCTAATACGAAAAAATACAACTTTGGATAAAAGTTATTAAAAATAACTTTGAAAGCTGCTTCATCATCATTTCTTAACCTTTCTAAAAGTTGTTGTTCGTTTTTGTTCATTAGTACTTGTATGCCGGAACAAAATTAGAAAAATAAACATAACATTTTAAAACCTGCATTACATGGAACAAATAATGAATAATAGTAAATTAGCTTCAGATTTATTCATCTTAAATGAAATCTGATTAGCACAGCATGACTATAGCAAAATGATATAAATTTTAAAAGTAACCTAATACAATTTGTATCTTTTCTTTTGTGTTTCGGAACTCATAAACGTCAACACTGCCTTATAATCTTCAAACAAAAAGTTCGACATTTTTCCGGTTGGGGTCACCTTACGGGACAAATTCAAAATTGATGAGTTTGTCCCGTTTTTATTTCCTTCTAATTCATTGTCCATCAATTGAATATATTCTAGGGCTTCGTTTATTCTTGTGGTTCGAAAACGAATTCCGTCAAATGTGAGTTTTTCCGGGAAGACCGAACCAATAATTTTTCTTTTCTGGGCAATGTTGCCATTTTCGTATAAGGAATCAAGGTTTGCAATACTGCTAATCGCCTTGTCCCACAAGGGTTCTATGTTTTCAGAATCACTTAGAGA
>JAWKKM010000073.1:0-12509 GCA_041393255.1 Bacteroidales bacterium
AGTTTTTTCAGCATTGCATTTTCAAAGTCCTTTTTGAGTGCCATATAGTTCTTATCACGGTTCATGCAGGGTTGGTTTTCATATTCCGAAAACCAATTGTAACGTCCCATAGTAAGGGCCTGTATAGTAGCCGTACCGGGATGTTTTTCCTGCCAGAGAGGATCTTTGGCTGAAGGAAACGAGATGTAGGCAAACTTGCCGGGAGAATCTTTAAGTGTGGCAGTATCAAATAACTCATCAAAGTCATTATTGGCAAAACTCCAGATGTTGTATTTCGGTAAATTCAATTCGGCATCTGATTTATCCAGGCCAATATACAAACACATGTGTCCGCTTGATGGTTCCATCTTGCCTGTATCAAAATTACAGCGTTGCCTTGCTTCTTTCGTTAGCAATTGGTTAAATGTATTATTAACTCCTACATTACTAATAACACTTGAACAATTAATCAATGTATCCCCAATTCTAACTCCTTTGACTTTTCCTTTATCCGTTACTATTTCTTTTACCTCTGCATCGACAAATACTTGTCCGCCATGTGAATTCAATGTTTCAATCGTTTTATAACAAATCTGATCGGCACCACCCACCGGGACATAGCCACCTTCCATAAAATGTCCTACAATTAAGGCATGGGCAGCAAAACTGCTGTATTTTGGAGACAGTCCATAGTTACCACATTGAACGCACAAAACGGCTATCAGCTGCTTATTGGATGTAATTTCCGACAGAATTTCAAGCGTGGTTTTTTGACTAAAGGGTGCATACCGATCTCTAAAAAACCAGCCCAGGGTTTTGTTCAGAAAGGGTTTAAATGCTTTTTGCACAAAGTAAGCATTGGCCCTTTTGTTTGATTTATCAATCAGTTTCAAATACTTATCAATGGCATGAACCTCACCTGGGAAATAGTTCTTCATTTGTTTCCTGAAATTCTCTTTTCCTGCTTTAAATTCATAGGTTTCTCCTGCGATATGGGCGATATCATAAACATCGCCCATGGATTCCCATTCCAGTTTATGGTTGGTCAGAAAATCGAATAAACCGCGAAGGGAGCTACCTTCTCCGACATTGCCCACGTAATGCACACCAACATCCCATCGGAAAATATTTTTCCGTTTGAAACTATGAGTAAAACCGCCTGGTTTATAATGACGTTCAAATACAACAACCTTTTCACCGGCTTTTGCGAGCCAGGTAGCAGCTGTTAAGCCACCCACGCCCGAACCAATTACAATGTGGTCGATGTTGGAAAAATCAAGATCGGGTGAAAATTGCTTATAGGGTTTTTCACTCATAGTGGATGGAAGCTGCTGTTAAGACCTAATAAATTTATGTTATCGATCATCAGTTATTGCTTATTGGACTTGGTCCTCCGCAATCAACTACCAAAGATAGATAAAATATTGAATCGAATTTTAGGGCTTTTTATGTTTCCATCTCCGGTGCGACCACAACCATATTTCGGGTTGATTTATAATATCCTGTTCCAATCTTCTGGTGTGCATTTCGGATAATTCACCATGTGAAGTTTCGTTTGGGTTTTCACACAATAATTCGGGAGTCATTTCATAAAACCCTCTCTTTGTCCTTTTCATACCAATGAATACAACCGGAAAATTGAGTTTTTTGGCAATGGTTTCAGTACCCCAAAAAACCGGTGTTTCCTGATTTAGAAAAGTAGTCCAGTAGGCATTTTCTGGTGGAGGGGTTTGGTCGGCAATAAAAGCAGTAGCATTCAATTTTGAATCCTTTTTCATTTTTACCATAGCCCTGAAAGCATTTGCATTATTTATAACGCTCACCCCAAAACGAGTTCTTTTGTATTTGATCAACCTGTCAAAATATTGCCTGTGGCTTGTAAATAACATTTAAGTGGTATGGGGTATTGAACTCCATTTCAGGGCCACCGTACTCAAAATTTCCCATATTATTCCCAACACATAAATTATTTGTTTATTTCGTTTTGCCAGATCTTCTGTAATTCGTGCGCCGGTTAAGTGGCACCTCTTAATGATTCCTTTTTACTTATTGTAATGGATTTTATCATTTCCATAATCCAATCGCAGAAAAAATGAAAATAGTCTGTTGTAATTTCCTGAATTTCCTTTTTTAAAAAATGAATTTTTCAGAATAGTAATTACAATGTGGTATCTCAATACATGTAAATTATAAAATAGAGAATGTCAGAAAGCAAACATCAAAAAGGGCAAAATGGATACGAGGAGGACAAAGGGTAGTGTTATGTAAAATGCAATCGCTTTCATTGGTTGACAAAAATAACAAATATGAATGATCAGCAACCAATTCAAAAGATGTCTTGAGCTTTTTTGGATTTAATTCACAAATCCATGTTGAAAATTAATTCAATTTCCTTTTTGTAGGCCACTAAATCATTTTACATTTGAAAACCGGATAATATGCTTTATCGGTTATGCAGTATCCGAGACACATAATTTAACCGAACACGGGAAAAAATACAAAAGCAGCGACAGGCAGTTCCCCCTCTTAAAAAGGGAGGTGGTTAAAGTCCACCCGCTGCTTTTCTTCCCAAACTAATGTTTTAAAATTTTAGCCACGTGAAACTGTTCCCCCGATTTTAGTTTGATAAAGTAAATGCCCGGATTAAAAGTTTCGAGATTAATTTTTAAGGGATTATCAGGTGTGATTACAGATTGGAAACTTTGGTATTCGTGACCATAAGTATTGGTTATTGAAATTTCGACTTCTTTGCCAATCATTTGGTCGGATTCTACAAGTGCATAATCATTGGTGGGATTGGGGTAAACCCGAAAAGCATTTTGCATTCCTTTATTTTCTATGCTCATCGGATCTTTTAAAGTGAAATTGCATTCGTAAGTAATGTCTTTATAGTTGAGCTGATAATCCCACATCCCGTAAATATTTTCTTCAATTATAATGTAAAAATAGAGCCAGGAAGCAGTATAAAACTCCCAGGGAGATTTCCAAAGCCAGGAGGAAAAGAGTGAGCCATCAGGAAGAAAAACAGAAACCTTAACGGTATCGTTCAACGATATGTTTTTAAAGTAACTCATCAGGAAAACAGTGTCTCCGGGGGCAAATACAGAGGCCTCGTTCGAAATTTCTTCTCCCGGACATTCAGGGAAAAAGGGCAGGTGGGCATTTGTACACAATTTATTAATTCCAGGTTCTTTATAAGGCAATTGGTTTTCCCACCAGGATTCACTTATACCGCTATTGCAGGATCCATAGAAAGGATCAATTAAGTTGATATCACTATCGTATACCTCAAAATGCAAATGGGGTGCAACTGAAATCCCTGAACTTCCAATTACACCTAAATATTCACCGGTTTCAATTTGATCGCCAACGCTTTTTTGCGTGAGTGAATTTTTTTTCAAATGAAAATACCAGGCTGATGAACCATCTTCGTGCATGATAGCTATATAATTGCCTATTTCGTTATTGTCTTCACAGTTTTGATCAAAATGTCCATCTTGTTTCAAAAGTAAAATTCCGGGTGCTGCGGCTACAACTTCCACTTCATCATTGTACATTTTACTCCAGGGAAACGGCCACGGAAAAAAATCTGTACCCGTATGGTTATACCCATCATCTGTATCGTAGGTAATTTGTCCACAATTATAATCCAGCAATTGGTCTGGAAAGAGGGAGTCATGATCAATATAGGAGGTAATTGTGTAAAATCCTTCTGGCTGAAGGCCCTTTTTAAGTTTTAGTGGCAAAGCCAGTTTTAGTTTTTTATCAGTTAATGAATTTGAGCTTTGTTCCAAATATAATATTTTCCTTTCTGTTGCCAGAGATTTGATAGCTTCCCATTGGCCGGCATGATGGGGTTCAATAGTGTATACCGGGTATGGCTCCATGTGGCCTTCCATGAATAGGGTGTTTTGTCCAATTTTTACAGGCGTGTTTTGTCCGGTTAATTCAAAACAATAAATTGATAAAAGTAAAACCGGCAAAAAAATAAAATATTGTGGCTTCATATCATGAAAAAATCTCTCAGTTTCTGCAATGATTCAGACAGCAATATTAAAACAAAGGTTTCATAATGGCAAAACAAAATTTGAAAACAATAGTTAAGAAAAGATTAATTCCCCAAGATATTAATATTGACTCTAATGTTTTGAAATCATTTTCAAAACATTTGTTTTTTTATAAAAGATCATGTGACGAGCAAGCACCGTAGGTGTGGTATTATGGTAGGAAAGAACATTAACCCTCTAAAAGCCTCAGAAAGTTGATATTATTGATTTCAAATACATTCAAAAAATCCAAAATGCCCTTTTATTGAACCAATAAATTTTATCTTTGTTAAGCTTAAAGTACTTTTAAAATCTAAAATATGGGATCAAAAATATTAGTGACCGGAGCAACCGGAACCATTGGTTCATTTGTAGTTGAAAATTTACAAAAAGCCAATGCCGATTTTATTGCTCTGGTAAGATCAGAAGAAAAAGCAAAATCATTAAATGATAAAGGGATATTAACTGTAATTGGTGATCTTGAAGACATTGAATCATTAAGAAATGCCATGAGCGGAATCGACAAATTGTTCTTATTGTCCGTAACCTCACCCGAATCACCAAAATTGCAGGGGAATGCTGTAAAAGTTGCCAAAGAAAAGGGTATCAAACACATTGTTAAAATCTCGGCAAGGGGAGCAAATCCAGATGCTACTTTTAATATTGGCCGTTTTCACGGAGAAACTGAAGAGGATATTCGCCAATCAGGAATTCCTTTCACCTTTGTTCAGCCTCATTCTTTTTTACAAAACCTGTTATTTGAAGCCGGAACAATTAAAAATGAAAACGCTATCTATGCATCCATGGCTGATGGGAAAATACCTATGGTTGATGCCCGCGATATTGCTGCTGTTGCTTCTAAAGCCCTGATGGAAACCGGACATGAAGGCCAGTCCTATATTGTTACAGGCCCCAGGGCGATTTCGTATCATGACATTGCTTCAGAATTGAGCAATCAATTGGGCAGATCAATTAAATACATTTCTACTTCATTGGAGGAAGGATACAAATCAATGATGGATGCAGGAATGCCGGGATGGCTGGCAGATGACATTACGGCCCTGAATAAAGTTTATGGTGAAAACAAAGCCACTGAAGTCAGCCATGATGTTGAGAAGGTAACCGGCAATAAACCAATTGGCCTAAACAAATTTATAGCTGACTATTTGGATAGCTTTAAATAATCTTGGATCCTTTAAAGGATTTTTTATCCATCATTTTATTTTCCAAACCATCTGTTTTATTTATACATTTGCAGTAGCATCAAAACTTATAAATCATGAATAACACAGGTCAAAACCGCACCCTTGGAATCGGATTGCTAATTATTGCTATTGGAGCAGGATGCTCTTTCGCAATTAAATGTTTTCTCCTGGCTCGATGATATTATTTATGGCAGATGCTGCTGATTGTGATTGGTATTTTAATCTCTTTTTTACCAATAGTCAGGTAACTGGATTTATATTAGTCTCAATTGGTGGAGTTTTTTCTGCTTCCTGAAATTTTTAACCTACAATTTCCGTAAATTTCTGGCCCTTTAATGATTGCGGTAGGTCTCTTTATCATTTTCAAGAAATACTACACTGGGAATAAACAAACCTTATTCGGGCACTTCAGATTCGGGGGTATCGGAATACATTGATGAGTTCAACATGTTTAGTGGTTCCGAAAAAAGTCTCCATTAAAAATTTCCAAAGGGAAGAGATTACTTCAATTTTTGGAGGATCGAAGTGATCATGGATTAACTTTCGGATGAAACCAATGTCATTGAGATTTTTCTATCTTTTTGGGGGTCTTCCTTTATCTGCCTGCCGACTGGAATGTCGACAACAGGGTAACAGCCTTCTTTGGGAGGTTTTGCAGATAAACGCAACGTTAATACTACAAATAATGATGATCCCAAAAAGGGCTTTAATCCCTAAAAGGATTTGTGATGTTCAGTAGTGGTGATATCAAAAGCAGGTAACAATTTCTCAAATCATAATAAATATTTTCTAAACCATCCTTTATATTGGCATAAAAGGTATTGTGAATGCTTTCCTACTCGACCTATTTTCAAATGCATTGTAAAATTATTGTTTTAATTTTTTGTTTTATTAAACAAAATTTGAAGTTATAGTTGTTTTATTACAAACAACATATAAAAACAAAAATATAAGCATGAAAACAAATGGAAATTATACGCATCTGATAGAGAGTATTCATGGTACAAATGGTACAGATACAATCGAAATTGAAAACCCAGACTTGGAATTTGATATAATCGGCGATAACCATATTGGTACATCAGCAGATACACCCTTACGAAGACGCTTTTATATTAAGC
Organism: Bacteroidales bacterium; assembly: GCA_041393255.1. Taxonomy (GTDB): domain Bacteria; phylum Bacteroidota; class Bacteroidia; order Bacteroidales; family JAADJA01; genus JAADJA01. The sequence continues at coordinate 6,352 of JAWKKM010000073.1, forward strand.
GATCAGGATAAGATAAATCATTGAGGAGTCATTTTGAACAAATTATGCTCACATTGGGACTCGACCTGAATGATGATAGTCTTGAGGAACTCCAAAGCGGGTTGCGAAAATGTATGTAAATGAAATCTTTAGTGGTCTTAATCCCCAAAACAAACCTAGGATCTCTGTATTCGACAACAAATACAATTACAGTCAAATGTTGGTTGAAAAAAACATCAACCTGAATTCATCATGTGAGCATCATTTTTTACCCATAATGGGGAAAGCACATGTAGCTTATATTTTAACCGGAAAAGTAATTGGTCTATCCAAAATTAACCGCATTGTTGACTTCTATGCAAAACGGCCTCAAGTTCAGGAAAGGATGACCGTTCAAATTGCCAATGAATTGAAAAAGATACTGAATACAGATGATGTGGCAGTTGTTGTAGAGGCCAAGCACATGTGTGTATCAAGCCGTGGTATACAGGATGAAAGCAGCACAACATTAACGGCTGAATACCATGGAAAATTTAAAGAAGATAAAACCAAAGACGAATTTCTCAGGTATTTAAGCCTGGACTTAAAAAACTAAAATGAGCCCAAATTTGGTTTTAGTTGATTGGAAAGGTCCCCGGAAACGGGGATTTTTCTTTTTATAACTGCAACGATTTTATTCATCCCCTTGTCTTTAGTTTTAGAATAAACATTCAAACCTGTACAAGATGAAAAAAATCCAAAAGGAATTAAACCTTTCAATCCTTCCAGTTTTAATTATTTTCCTGTTTTCCAGCGTTCAGTCAATTGCACAATTCCCCTATTCATGGACAGAGCCTGCATCATTGACTGATTCTTTGAGCAACAATTGCAATCCCGACATCAAACGAATATATGAAAACGGACAAGAGAAATTGTTCATGGTTTGGGAAAAGTCTTTCGATTCCTTATCCACCGCAATCTACATGAAAGATATTTCCGGATTAAACTCAGAAATTGAAGTCCTTTCCAATCCAGGCATACATTATACGCAACCCAAAATTTTCTCTTTAAACTATTATGGTGTTGCCTTCGATACGCTCTTCTATTTGTTTTATCAAACCAACCAATCGGGAAATGAAGATTTGTTTTATTTGATCTATACCTCCGACGGAAATTTCTCAGAACCACAGGAATTTTTTAATTCGGATGGAGATGACTATGCTTTCGACTGCAATTCAAATTATGAAATTGTGTGGCTAAGCAATGAAGAACTATTTTATACGCGCTACAATTCTTCCCTATTTGGATTTGATCCTCCGGTCGGTATTGATAATGAAGGATGTTTCAATCCAAAAATTGACCTTAACAACTACATTTTTTGGGAAAGAAAAGAGGATTCAGAATCTCATATTTATAAATCAACAAAGCAGGGCTTAAATCTATGGTCGGATCCTGAATTGATTTATGATAGTGGGTTTGCAGCCAATCTTAATAAAGATGCGATGGAATTTGGCCTGATGACCTGGGGAGCATTGATTGATTCGGTGTGGAAAGTATTGGTATGTATAATATGGTATGACGATATTGCAAGATATGATATTGGAAAGCGTTGAAGTGATCCTGCAATTACTCAATTCGTATTAGGTGTAAAATCAAGTATGGATTATTAGGAGTGTTATGTAACGTTCCCCATATGAAGAAAATGGCTGATGAAATCTATGCTCAATCCCGACCACGGGGGCTAATTTTATATTCTGTCCAATTCCGGAACCAACAACCGAAACTAATACCTTTTACGGGGAACAAGCTACCTTTGATTGCTTTTATGTTTATGATGTTTGGGAATCGTGGCAGAATGATCACTTAGCAACTGTATCATTCCAAAATTATGATGTGCATTGGAGGTGATGGAAAACGAATCGAAGAACAATTTTATTCAGGTGCGCCCCAATCCAGGCTGGTATGGAAATTTCCTATGTTTTAGATAATAAATCAAAAGTGAGAATAGAGTTCTAGTTTGAATGGAATAATTTCAACAGTGGCTAATGAATATCAAAACAAGGAGAGCAAGTCGTTGAATGGAAAATGGATCAAGTTAGAGAATGGGGTTTATCTGATCCATGGCTGTTAAATGAAAATCAAATTTACACCCGTAAAATTATCAGGACAAATTAATCGACTCTTTTCACTACAAAATTATGTTTTGCGCAGTTTTGACTTTGCTGATTGGCTATTTTTCTGTTTGTTTTTAGGAGTTGGAGGACGTCGTTGAGGATGGTGTTTCTGTTGGAGGAAGTTGGACTTGTGACGAAGTTGCTTTATTTCGTCTTTAATGGGATTGCTTTAAACCGCTGAGGGCGCAAAGGATGCGCAGAGAATGATCTCCACCTGTGCCAAGGCTGCAGTGGGTGAAAATGCGAGAATGCCTCAATGCGAGAATGCCTCAATGCGAGAATGAAAGAATGATTTAATGGGATTGCTTTAAACCGCTGAGGGCGCAAAGGATACGCAGAGAATGATCCCCTCCTGTGCAAAGGCTGCAGTGGGTGAGAGTTGATGGGATGTCTCACATGCGTTCGACATGACAGGCAAGAAAAGAAAGTTAACAATGGGATGTCTCAGGTGCGTTCGACATGACAGGCTGGGGAAAGTTACAAACTCGGACTATTTGGAGGGAATGTTGGCATTGCAAATGCTATAGAAAAAGCACCCGCGGTACAAATGCGTGCGAGTTGAGGGATCATACTTTTGTTAGTTACGGATTAATTTTTTGGAGGTGGGAAGGTGTTTTGGGATGGGATGATTTAACCGCAGAGTTGCACAGAGGAGACACAGAGTTGCACGGAGTGCTTCGACAGGCTCAGCCGGACCGACGGGCTCGGGGTGACCAGGGGTTGGTGGGGTTTTGGATGGCAAAGCCAGAACAGCGGCTGGGAGTGGGAAGTCGTTGGTGACAACACCAACAACAGGCAGGGGGGTTAACCACAGAGTACGCTGAGAATACGCAAAGAGAACAGAGAATGATCCTCTCCTACGCCAAAAGCTGCAGTGGGTGAGAGTTCATGGGATGTCTCTCATGTGTTCGACAAGACAGGCAAGAAAAGAAAGTTAACAATGGGATGTCTCAGGTGCGTTCGACTTGACAGGCTGGGGAAAGTTACAAACTTGGACTATTTGGAGGGTATGTTGGCATTGCATATGCTATAGAAAAAGCACTCGCGGTACAAATGCGTGCGAGTTGAGGAATTTATATTCTTAATATATCAAGTAAGTATAATTCAGCAAATTACAAAATCGTAAAAAAATAAGCAATTATGAAAATGCTTTATGTTTAACTTTAGCCTTTCTTTAAAACCATTGATATGAAAAAGATAATATTAACAATCAGTCTGCTTCTTTTAGTAAATATTACTTTCTCCGACAGATATATTACAAGAGGCCCCAATCCCGGTGAAATATATTTTCTTGGGCCAACATATACTGGTGAAGGTTTATATTACTCAACCAATTATGGTATGACTGCTATTTGTTCTGACTCTACACTTGATGCCTATACTATAAATGCTGACTATTTATCAGGAGTAGTATATTTTGTTACACTATTTGAAAGTCTTTATGTTTCAATGGAATATGGCAATCAGGGAACCTGGCAATATAGAAATTCAGGGATAAACTTGTTAATAAGCAGTGGTTTAACAGAGGGTAACATTTATAGCGCTATAGTTTCCCACAGTGAAGATTTTGGCAGTAATTTCATTCCACATATGTACAATGGTTTTTTTGGTAATTTGAAAGATACTGAAATTGATAACCAAATCAATACAGGATATGCAATAACAAGAATTACAAGTGTTTTGGATACTCTATACTTACTTATAACAACAGATAATTTTGAAAATTTAAGCATTCAGAATAAATTAGAAATGAACAGTAGTGATGTTGTAAAAATTAGCAGAGGGGTTAATGAAGGGGAATTATTCTTTTTTAATAAAAATAATTGCCAATTATTATATAGCAATGAATTTGGAACATTTTGGACAAAATTAAATAATTACAACCAATCTGTTGAATTTGATGATATGGTCGGTGGTAAGACTGAAGGTGAAGTTTATATGCTTTACCGATTTTTTAATCTGATGTGGCAAAACGCACACACATATGTTTTTCACTCCAACGACTATGGAATTACTTATGATGTTTACCATCCTTTTGCAAAAGGCCAGGAACCTTTAGTTGCCAACTTTTCTGCCAAGTTAGCAGAAGATGCCCTGAATGCTTTTGATATTAAATCTGTTGACAGTATATATTATGTAACCGGTGATATGCCTTTAAATGTACAGTTTTATAATTATTCCATCGGGGATATAAATACTTATGAGTGGGATTTTGATAATAATGGAATAATTGATTCGTATGAAGAAAACCCAATGTACACATACTCTGATACCGGTTGGTTTTCGGTTAGTTTAACAGTTTATGATGATTATGATACGAATTCCTTTTTAAGGGAGAATTACGTTTATGTTTATGAGTTGACTGATATTGAAAAACAAGATGAAAGTTCATTTGGGATAGCATGCTACCCTAATCCCTTTAAGGATAAGATTATTTTTACATTTTTAAACAATGGGTTAATGAATGAAAATGAATTATTGATCTATGATATAAACGGAAGGATTGTTAACCAATTTAAAACAAAAGATAAAGAATTTTCCTGGGATGGAACAAATTCTATAGGATCAAAATGCAAACCAGGAATTTACATAATAACCAATAAAAATCAAGAAATTACGAAAAAGATTGTTCTAAACAATTAGAAACTTATAGTTATGAAAAAAATTATTATTTGCGTTTGCATTTGCCTGTTTTCAATATATTCCTTTTCCCAAGCCTGGGTAGAATTCACACCGGTAGAATCAATAGAACCCATTGTAAATGTATTAATTTCCGATAGCCTGCTGGTAGAATTTGAAGTATTGATTCCAGGCATGTATGATACCCAAATTGACACATTCAATCGTATTGAACTAAAAGGGCATACAAAACTGGATTCTGTGGGATACCCTGAAGTACCTGTGGTTTCGTTTCTCGTGGCAATACCGGATTGCGGGGATATAAATTTGAATATTGATTTGAAAGATTCAATCAAATTCTCAAACTATAATATATACCCGGCACCAGAATTCGTAATGGATTCAACACCTGAGGCCCATAAATATTTCAGGGAAGAGTTTGTTTACAATGATACTGCCTATACAACCGACAGTTATTTTCCAGGGATCATTTCAGAAACTATTGACAGGGGGGCTGTGCGTGCACAGCAGTGTATCAGGGTGCTGTTTTACCCGGTACAATTCAACCCGGTATCAAAGTCAATCACGGTTTATTCCGAAGTAAAAATATCACTTACGTTTACCAGCCCAACCGGGCCGGTAAATAACAATGTGGGTATTTTCAATGAGATGCTGGGTAATTCAATGATCAATTATATCTCAAACGGGTTAAATGCTTCTGTGAGTTGTGGTATGGAAGCAACCACTTTAGATTGTGAAGATTATTTTGTTACCTTATTACATAATCAAAAAATTTCTGCTTAACTTTAGCCTTCTATTTAAAACCGACAATATGAAAAACGTAATCTTGTTATCTGTTTTGTTGCTTTTTACAATAAACTCTTTCGCTCAAAAAATTACCAGAGGCCCCGATATAGGAGAAATATACTTTCTTGGTCCAACCCATACTACTGGTGGCCTTTATTATTCAGCTAATTTCGGTGAGTCTGCTACTTGTGTTGATAGCAACAACTTTATTAAAACTATTGCAGCAGATGTATTAGAAGGTGGTTTGTATTGCGTAATGCTTCCAGCAAACTTGTATTATTCTAATAATTACGGAAATACAAATAGTTGGGTATATAAAAATTATGATGTTAGTGATAATATTAACTGTGGATTAATATCAGGTCATTTATATTCAGGTTGTTATAAGCATAGTTTAGATTATGGAGTGAATTTTATATATCATAATCTAAATGGTTATTTTGGAGAATTTATATTCAGTATAATTGATAATTTTTATGAAAGCACAGGGTATATATTAACATACAAACTTGATGTAATCGATACTGTTTATTTATTTAGAACTTATAATACATTTGAAAATGTTAACTTAATTCACAAATTTAATTATTTGTGGTATGA
>JAWKKM010000074.1:0-11586 GCA_041393255.1 Bacteroidales bacterium
CCTGATCAAAAAAACCTCAAAGGAAAACCCCAACAGGCTGGTTTCGGCATATAAGGACAATGTGGCTTTTGTTATGGGCCCAAAGGCCGAGCAATTTGCCCCTGCCAACCAGGATGTTCCTGACTATTTTAAAATCATGGATATTGATTGCATTATATCATTGAAGGCAGAAACCCATAATTTTCCTACAACCGTTGAGCCTTTTAATGGTGCAGCTACCGGAACAGGCGGAGAAATCAGGGATCGCATGGCTGGAGGAAAAGGAAGCATGCCTCTTGCCGGAACCGCTGTTTATATGACCTCCTATCCCCGCTCTGAAAAAAACAGGGAGTGGGAAAAATCCACCCAGCCCCGAAAATGGCTTTATCAAACCCCTGAAGAAATTCTTATCAAAGCATCCAACGGTGCCAGCGATTTTGGGAATAAATTTGGCCAACCTCTGATTTGTGGCAGTTTGTTGACTTTCGAGCATTTTTCGCAGCTGAAAAAATACGGTTATGATAAAGTAATTATGCTGGCCGGTGGTATTGGCTATGGAAAAAAGGAAGACAGCCAGAAAGCATCTCCTGAAAAAGGAGATCAGATCATCGTAATGGGCGGTGATAACTACCGGATAGGTATGGGTGGAGGTGCAGTCTCTTCTGTTGCTACAGGAGAATTTGACAATAGGATTGAGTTGAATGCTGTTCAGCGCTCCAATCCCGAAATGCAAAAAAGGGTTTATAATGCGATCAGGGCCATGGCCGAACTGGAAAAAAACCCGGTAATCTCTATCCATGATCATGGTGCCGGTGGGCACCTCAATTCTCTTTCTGAGCTTGTGGAAGAATCGGGAGGGAAAATTGAAGTGAGGAAATTACCCATTGGCGATCCAACATTGTCAGCAAAGGAAATTGTGGGCAATGAATCGCAGGAACGAATGGGGTTGCTTTTGAAGAAAGCAGATGTTGAATTGCTAAAGCGCATTTCGGACCGTGAGCGCGCACCTATGTATAATGTGGGTGAAACAACCGGCAACATGCGGTTTACCTTCGAAGACAAATCGAACAATACAAAACCGATTGACTTGGAGTTAGTGGACATGTTTGGTAGTCCACCAAAAACGATTCTTGAGGACACATCTTCTATTCAGGAGTCTTTTACAGAAATCAGCTATGACCAAAGCAAATTGAATGAATACCTGAATAGCCTGCTTCAACTTGAGGCCGTGGCCTGTAAAGATTGGCTTACCAATAAAGTTGACAGATCGGTCACGGGCAGGGTTGCTTTCCAGCAATGCTGTGGAAAAGTTCAACTTCCGTTGAACAACCTGGGTGTATCGGCTACAGATTATCAGGGAATTAAAGGTATTGCTACATCTATTGGCCATGCTCCGGTGGCAGCCCTTGTTGATCCGGAGGCCGGCTCAGTTCTGTCCATTGCCGAATCGTTAACCAACATTATTTGGGCACCGATCTCGAATGGATTAAAGGGCATTTCCTTGAGTGCAAACTGGATGTGGCCGGCCAGAAATAAAGGGGAAAACTTCAGGCTTTACAGGGCTGTTAAAGCAGTTAGTGATTTTGCCATTGAGCTGGGAATAAATATTCCGACCGGAAAAGACAGCCTTTCAATGACCCAGAAATACAAGGATGATGTAGTGTATTCTCCGGGAACCGTTATCATTTCAGCGGTGGGAGAGGTTTCAGAAATTAAAAAAATTATTTCACCTGCCATTAAAAACGAAAGCGGAACCAGTTTGATCTATATGGATTTTTCAAAAGATCATTATCACTTAGGGGGAAGTAGTTTCGCCCAACTCATGGGCCAATTGGGCACTGTTGCCCCAACGGTGAAAGATTCCCAATACTATGTAAAGGTTTTTAATACGGTTCAGGAATTAATTGTTGCCGGGAAAATTTTATCGGGCCATGATATTTCAGCGGGAGGGCTGATTACTGCTATGCTGGAAATGAATTTTACGAATAATGAAACCGGCTTGGATATTGACTTATCCTCTATTAATGAATCAGAACTAATCAAGTTGTTATTCAGTGAAAATCCTGGAATTCTCATTCAGGTAAGGGATGAGGATAACGTACCTGAACTTTTACAAGAGAAAGGAATTGCATTTCATAAAATTGGAAACCCCAATTCAAACAGAACTTTTATTGTCAAACATCAAACAGGCACCTATAATTTTAATATTAATGAATTGAGAGACAGCTGGTACAAAACATCTTACCTTCTTGACAGGAAACAATGTGCTGAAAAACGGGCACTTGAACGATATGACAATTACAAAAAGCAGGAATTAAATTACAAATTTAGTAAGGCTTTCTCTGGCAAAGCCTCTCCGTTCGGAATAGATCTTCACAGGAGAAAGCCAACGGGAATAAAGGCTGCGATCATCCGCGAAAAGGGTGTGAATGGCGATCGCGAAATGGCTTATTCGCTGTACCTTGCCGGCTTTGATGTGAAAGATGTTCACATGACCGATTTGATTTCAGGCAGGGAAACCCTCGAAGGCATTAACATGATTGTGTTTGTAGGTGGGTTTTCAAATTCTGATGTTTTAGGATCAGCCAAAGGCTGGGCAGGCGCATTTATGTATAATGAAAAAGCAAAAAGTGCCCTGGATAATTTCTACAAACGGGATGACACTTTGAGCCTGGGTATTTGCAATGGATGCCAGTTGATGATCGAATTGGGTTTGGTTAATCCGGGTCATGAAAAGAAGCCCAGAATGTTACACAATGCCTCACAAAAATTTGAATCAGCATTTTTGAATGTTACCATACAGGAAAATGATTCAGTAATGCTGAAATCCATGGTTGGTTCAAAACTTGGAATTTGGGTGGCACATGGTGAAGGAAGGTTTGATTTCCCGTATGAAGAATCAAAATATCAAATCCCGGTAAAATACAGCTATGATCAATATCCGGGGAACCCCAATGGTTCTCAATACAATACTGCCGGCCTGTGTTCGGATGATGGCAGGCACCTGGTAATGATGCCGCATTTGGAGCGGGCTGTTTTCCCATGGCAATGGGCCAATTACCCGGATGAAAGAAAAAAGGATGAAATTTCTCCCTGGGTTGAGGCATTTGTGAATGCACGTGAATGGGTGAAAAAGAAGAATGAGGATTTACAATATTAGGTTTACATAGTAAGAAGTTTTATGAATCATACAGCATTAATTACCGGGGCAACAAGTGGCATTGGAAAAGCATGTGCTATTAAATTTGCACAGAATGGCTACAATTTGATAATTACAGGCCGCAGGAATGAACGTCTTGAAAAGCTCAAAATAAAACTCGAAACCGAAAATCGCATTCAGGTTTTGACCTTGTGTTTCGATATTCGGAATAAGGAAGAAGTAATTCGGTCCGTTGAAACCCTGGATAATCATTGGAAAAAGATTGATATTCTTGTTAACAATGCCGGGCTTGCCCTTGACCTTAAGCCCGTTCATGCTGGCCACTTTGAAGATTGGGATACCATGATCGACACCAATATCAAGGGCTTGTTGTATATGTCGAAATTGATTTCCAATATGATGATTGAAAATGGTTCTGGCCATATTATCAATATGGGCTCCATTGCAGGTAAAGAAACTTATCCCAACGGAAATGTCTACAGTGCAACCAAGCACGCCATTGAGGGGTTGACAAAGGCTATGCGGCTTGACCTGTTCCGGTTTGGCATCAAGGTTTCACAAATTGCTCCGGGAGCGGTGGAAACAGAGTTTTCTGTTGTACGTTTTAAGGGAGACAGAGAGATTGCTGATAATGTTTACAAGGGTTTTCAGCCATTAACCCCTGAAGATGTTGCCGAATCAGTGTATTTTGTTGCCTCACAACCAGCTCATGTAAACATCAATGATTTGCTGATCATGCCAATGGCACAGGCAAATGCCACTACCTTTGATAAAACATCCTGATTGAATAAAACAAAAAACCCTCCAATCACTTGGAGGGCTTCCTAATTAATCCATAATCTACAGATTATTCGTCTTTCAATGGGCTGCTCCGCTCATAGTTGGGAGGAAGAACACAGCAAACATAGGAGCCTGACGCTGAAAATAAGTTGCGTGCCTGATTTCCATTTGGAGAAGTGCTGGTTCTCAGTTGTGTGTTGGGAACCGGATGTCCGTAGTTTTCATAAGGCTTGGTTGGAGGTTGGCCTATGCCATCCATCATTAATTCTTTAAACTCATCAGCTGAGTACAAATCTTCTATTTTGATTGTTGGCATGCTACAATCTTTGGGGCTTAACGTGTTTGCAGCATCTGTAAGTGCAGGCTTTTCAGTTGATAAGGTGGCATTGTTTCCGGAAGAACCGGTGCAATCGTTTTGGGCAGTTAAAAAGGAAACAAAAGCGAAGGTTAGTGCGAGTAAGAGAAGTGATTTTTTCATAGTAGTAGAATTTAAGTTAATATTAATTATCTTTCATTTACAAAAGTACATTCATTTCTCACCACTTGTTGTTAAACGCCTGTTAATGACTGGTTAAAACTCTGTTAATGATATGCTAATAAAATGTTATTATTCGGAAAGGATAAGAAATTACGATTGAGTATTTTCAACATTTGAAAAGGCCGCCCTGTGATTATTAAAAGAATATTGAGGCCTTTTGAAAGGGATTCGCCCTGACTTTAAAAAAGTTCATATACTTTTGCATTTAGAAAAGTTATATTAATTTAAACATTTATATTAAAAACTATAGAGATGCTAAAAACAACAAAATTACTCACCATACTAGTGGCTTTATACTTCCTGGCTGTTTCATGCCAGAATAACCAAACACCAAATGTTCCTGATAGTAATGCTTCTGGAAGCCATAAAGCTGAAGTTGCTGAAGTTATTCATACCAGTTCATATACCTATTTGCTTGTTAAGGAAAATAACAAGGAGCAATGGATTGCTATATCGAAACAAGAAATTGAAGAGGGAGCAGTGGTTTATTATAAAGACGGCCTGGAAATGCAAAACTTCGAAAGCAAAGAATTGGGGCGCACCTTCGAAACCGTTTATTTTGTTCAGGAGATAAGTCTTCAGCCCATTGATGACAATCATGCCAATGTTATGGGAAGTTCGGTTGCGCAAAAGCCAACCTTGAGCAAAGTTGATGTAAGTATAGATAAGCCGGAAGGCGGAATCACAATTGGAGAATTGTATTCAAATAAATCAAAATTCAATGGCCAGACCATTGTTGTTCGTGGAAAGGTGACCAAAGTCAATACAGCCATTATGAACCGAAACTGGATCCACCTGCAAGATGGAAGCGGCGATGAAAACCATTTTGACCTGACGGTTACTTCCGATGATATTCCAACTGTAGGGGATGTTGTAACCTATTCAGGAGTTGTAGTACTTGACCAGGATTTCGGACTGGGATATGAATATGAATTGCTTCTTGAACAAGCCGTCCGGATAAAAGAATAAAAGGTCTTTTTAAAGCAAACCCGCTGTCTGAATAGTCGGTTTCAAAGCAATTCAAAAGAGGCTGTCTCAAAAGTCTATTTTTACTCGCCCGGTCATGTTGAGTCTGTCGAAACATGTCTGGTTTTCAGAATTATACACATTTCGACAAGCTCAATGTGACCTATGGTTTTGACTTTTGAGACAGTCTCTTTTCTTTTTGGGATCCAACATGGCTTTCGTCCATTTAAAGGTTTTGCATAAAATCAATCTCCAAATCAATCAATGATCAATTTAGCTGAAACAATATTGAAAAAATAATGAACATCAAGAATTGGTCATCCTGGTTACTTATTTGATTGATCGTTTGAATTATTCTCTTTTTGATGTAAAAATGGTGAAAGGAAACCCAATAATTCACAATAAGGCAATGCCTCCCGAGAATTGTTTCAAAGGCATGGAAAATTATCAGGTCTACTAAGTAAAAGCAATAGTGAATGGAGAAAAAGTGAAATACTACGAAATCTTTTTTGATAGTGAGGAAATGAAAAACATGTTTTCAGAAATCAATATGAAATTGAGAATCATTAAAGAAAATGGCAGGAACATCTTAACCCATCATTAAGCATAAAATAAGGGTGTTACAACGATCAGTATTATCAGGATAAAAGCAAGGGAAATATTATATTTTTCTAATCAATATTTTTTTCGACACTGTCCGGATAAAAAAGAATGATTATTCCAGAATGTTGAGATATATCGTCCCTATGGGACATAATTGATTGGGATTTTTCTGTAGCTCCCAAAAGGGCTATACTTCAGTGACAATTTTTCTGAAAGCACCATAAAATGTACTTATCGATACTTAAATCGCACTGGTATAAGTCAACAGAATCTAAATGAATATTTGAATTCAAGGTGTCTGCATTTAAAAACTTCGCCATTTGAAGTAACGAAAAAATGAATTGAACCGGTTAGCGGAATTTATTCATATTAACAAGAAAATCATTAAATTCTTCCAAACTGTTCATCAGGTTTATATTTTGGGGCAAATCCTGTTTTGGATATTCAGTTTGGATACCTCCAACGAAAATGGTCTTATCTGGGAAAATGGACGCCAGTGATAAAAAATCGTGTTTCTTTTCTTCTTCTGATCGTGTTAAACTTGCAGTAGTAACGATGTAATTAAACGGTATTGATTCTTTCATTTTTACAACGCTATCCAAAGGTAACGAACTTCCTAAGTAGATAAGGTTGTGCCTGTTTTTTTTGATTAGATAACTACTCATTAGTAAGCCCATTTCATGCCATTGCCCATCGGGTAAATACAGAACAAAATTTTCAGCATTGCTATGAGGGTAGTCTGGAAGGCCGTCAATAGCTACAATGACTTTCTGCCTTATGATGTTGGAGATAAAATGTTCTTGAGCAGGATCAATATTATCAGTTAACCAAAGTATTCCAACCCGTTTAAAAAATGGATTGATAACTTTTAAAATTGTTTCCTGAAATCCTTTATGCATGATTGATTGGGAAAATATTTTTTCAAATAATATGCTGTCAAAATCAATCATTGCTTTAATCAAACTTCCTATTTGAATATCCAGGTTTTCAGAATCAGTTGAAAGGGCAAGAATTTCACTATTTATCCTGTTATCATTAAAATCAGCAATTTTAGAAATCTTGTATCCGTGTTTATTAAGAATCGCAATATTAAGAATTCTTTTTAAATCACTATCATCGTAAAACCTTATACTTGTCTCGGTTCGTTTGGGCTCAATGATATTGTAGCGTTTTTCCCAAATTCGAAGCGTATGTGCCTTTATTCCAGAAAGATGTTCAACATCTTTAATTTGATACATTCCCATGTTTAAAATTTTAATTTCATGGATAAACAAAAGTATTGAGTTTTAGTTCAATTTTTTTATCTGGTTTAAAACAATTATAAGCCTAGTTTCATTCTAGTTACTATTTCCAAATTCCTTAAAAATTAATAAATTTAAAGGCAAATGCAATAATAAATGCAAAGCTTAAATTGATCATTGTATTCATTTACCTAAAGTATGATTAAACATTTTTATAATTATTTTGTTTAGTTATCAACAATAAATATTAAACAATATTCATAAATATCAAATTATGAAAAACTATTTTGTGGTAGGAGGATCTTCAGGAATCGGAAAAGCAATTTCAGAAATGCTTGCTTCTGACGGACACCAGGTTTTTAATACCTTTAATACAACTCCTGTAGAAGTACAAACCGGAATTTCATCCTTTCCGCTAAATGTTCTGGATGAAGAATACGACTTGGGTTTTTTACCTGATGTACTTGATGGGTTTGTTTATTGCCCGGGAAGTATTCAGCTTCGTCCATTTGCACGGCTAAAACCAGAAATGTTCAGCCGGGACTTTGAGCTGCAGGTTTTAGGTGCAATTCGGGTATTACAATTGGTTTTACCCCGACTAAAAGCTGCGCAACAATCATCCATCGTTTTATTCTCAACAGTGGCAGTGCAAAAAGGCTTTAATTTTCATTCGCAGGTGGCAGTGAGTAAAGGCGCCATTGAAGGTTTAACGCGATCACTGGCAGCCGAGTTAGCGCCGTCTGTCAGGGTAAATGCCATAGCACCCTCCCTTACAGATACACCCCTGGCTTCAAAGTTATTAAGTTCGGAGGAAAAGAAGGAGGCAAATGCACAAAGACATCCATTAAAAAAAATTGGAACGCCTGAAAATATTGCAGACGCTGCACTTTATTTATTATCAGGTAAATCATCCTGGATGACGGGCCAGATTATTCATGTGGATGGTGGTTTGTCAAGTATAAATCTTTAAAAACAATGAATCATGTTCAAGTTATTTAAAAAGAAATCAAAAGTAGAAATATTGGATAAACAATATCGTAGATTACTCAAAGAAGCTCACCGGTTATCTACAATCAACAGGAAAGCCAGTGATGAAAAAATGGCAGAAGCAGATCGCATTATTAAAGAAATCGAAACACTACAAAGCATCTGATCATTATGGGTTTTTATCAATTTAGAAGAGAATTAAAAATCAATGCTTCATTAGAAGACGTTTGGGATTTTATTTCGTCGCCAAAAAATTTAAAGGAGATCACCCCGGATTATATGGGTTTCGATATAACCTCGAAGGGTTTGCCAGAAAAGATGTATCCCGGAATGATCATAAGTTACCAGGTTAAGCCCTTATTGGGTATTAAAACAACATGGGTAACTGAGATTACGCAAGTAAAGGACAAAGCATATTTTGTGGATGAGCAACGTGTTGGACCCTACAGTGTTTGGCATCATGAGCATTTTATTGAGGCGATCCCAAATGGAGTCCTCATGAAAGACATTGTGAGCTATAAACCTCCAATGGGAATTTTGGGAAGCATTGCGAATGCACTGATCATTAAGAAAAAGCTCCGGGAAATATTTGAGTATCGAAGCCGGGCTATCGAAAATAAATATGGTGCATACAAAGAGAATCAGGGAAATTGACATAATAACATCGAAAAACAACTACAATGAAAATTAATATGGTAATCGCTTTCATGGTTATTTTAACATCATTATCAGCTCAAACAGAAGAGGATTTTGTTCTTTTTGATTTTAACTCTTCTGAAACGTCCGGTAAATGGTATACTGTGAATGATGATGTGATGGGGGGTATTTCCGAAAGTTCATTTTTAATGTCAGAAGATGGTTTGGCCCTTTTCAGCGGAAATGTATCGCCTGAAAACAACGGCGGTTTTGCTTCCGCACGAGCCTTTGTCAGATTGAATTCAGATAGTAAATTTAAAGGCGTGATTATTCGGGTTAAAGGAGATGGGAATAAATACAATATCAGGTTTAGAACCGACACCGGTTTTGATGGTTACGCCTACCAGGCTAAGTTTCAAACAGAAAAAGATAGCTGGATAGAATACAAAGTTCCTTTTTCAGATTTTAAACCTACATTCAGAGGCAGGACTCTTAGCAATAAACCCATACTAGAATCAAAAAATATTGAGCAAAATAGGTGTTTTGATTGCAGACTACCAATTTGGTTCATTCTCACTGGATATTGATTGGATCAAATTCTATTGATTCAAATTTATAATAGTCTAATTATTACTGGCAATTTTAGACTTATATTATCTATAAATAATTTGAAAATTTCGTT
The DNA here is from genome assembly GCA_041393255.1 of Bacteroidales bacterium. Taxonomy (GTDB): domain Bacteria; phylum Bacteroidota; class Bacteroidia; order Bacteroidales; family JAADJA01; genus JAADJA01. The sequence continues at coordinate 9,573 of JAWKKM010000074.1, forward strand.
AAAACAGTTGAAATTCCATGAAGATCATTTTTAACGACTACAATTAAATGCTTACTTTTATCAAACCATATTACATACTTACCAAAAATGAAAATACTTCTTACCGGCGCTACAGGATATATTGGTAAAAGAGTCTTGCCGGTATTGGTATCAAAAGGTTTTAATGTCGTATGTTGTGTTCGCGACAAATCCCGTTTCACGCCAAATGAATTATTGGCGGATAAAATTGAGGTAATCGAAATAGATCTTCTAAAAAAGGATACCCTAAAACGAATTCCTAAAGATATTAACGTAGCTTTTTACCTGGTACATTCCATGTCAACTTGCAAAGATTTTGATAAGATGGAATTGGAATCAGCGAAAAATTTCCAAAATGCCATTTCCAAAACGAATTGTAAACAAGTAATATATTTAAGCGGAATTGTTAATGAGGACAAATTATCAGATCATTTAAGTTCTCGACTAAACGTTGAAAAAGAACTGGCCAGGGGAAAATTTCATCTTACTACCCTTAGGGCAGGAATAATTGTTGGTTCGGGCAGTGCATCATTTGAAATTATACGCGATCTTGTTGAAAAGTTGCCCGTTATGGTTGCTCCGAAATGGTTGCAAACAAAGTGTCAACCCATTGCTGTTGCAGATGCCATTACATATCTTATAGAATCCATTAATAATCCAAAAACTTTCGACAAAAGTTTTGACATTGGCGGACCAGATGTTTTAACCTACAAAGAAATGCTTCTCGAGTTCGCCCATGTTAGAAAGCTAAAGCGAAGCATATTTATTGTTCCGGTGATGACCCCAAAGCTCTCCAGTTATTGGCTGTATTTCGTAACAGCCACTTCCTATAAACTGGCCTCAGCCCTGGTTGACAGTATGAAGGTGGAAGTAGTATGTCAAGATAATAGAATTAAAGATATAATTACTACTGAAAACCTGACCTACAGGCAGGCATTGGAAAGAGCATTTCAAAAAATTGAGAATCATGAAACCATTTCCAGTTGGAAAGATTCATTTAGCAGTAGCGAGTTGCAATTGAGTTTATCTGATTTTGCCGAAGTGCCGGAACACGGTTGTTTTAAGGACATGCGGAAGCAATTGGTTGGTAATAAGGATCACGTGATTGAAAAAATATGGAATATCGGAGGACATAATGGATGGTATTATGCAACCTGGTTATGGAAACTGAGGGGAATTATTGATAAATTGTTTGGAGGCGTTGGATTAATTCGTGGAAGATCAGACAATGCTAAAATTTCACCTGGCGACAGTATTGATTTCTGGAGGGTTATTAAAGCCAATAAGAAAAAAGGCAACCTATTATTGTTTGCTGAAATGAAATTGCCCGGTGAGGCCTGGTTAGAGTTCCAATTGAAAGATGACTATTTATATCAAACCGCCTCATTTAGGCCTCATGGATTGTCGGGACGTTTATATTGGTACGCCATTATGCCCTTTCATAAGTTTTTATTTCAGGGAATGATAAAAAATATTGCAAAAAATTAAATCCAATAAAAATTATTTCTAATTTTTCACAATGATAATTCGAATCGTTATTTTTTTAATCATCAATTTTGCGGCCTTAGGAATTGGCGGATTATTTACTTCTGAAGGGGTTCCTTCCGATTGGTATCAAAACCTTGTAAAAGCGCCCTGGACTCCTCCCGGATGGGTTTTTGGTTCGGCCTGGACTTTGATCATGATTTTTTTTGCAGTCTATATGGCTTATGGCTGGAAGCAGGTAGATAATAAATCGATGTTTTTAACTTTGTTTATTTTCCAATGGATTTTTAATGTTTTATGGAACCCGGTATTTTTTAAGTTTCATCTTGTATTTGCAGGCCTGATTATTATCAGTATTCTTGCAGTTTTGGTTGGGATTTTTATCATCGCCTACTTCAAACATTTTAAATTTTATTCTTTGCTTATCTTTCCTTATTTCATCTGGCTGATGATTGCCACCTCTCTAAATTTATATATTTTTATTTAGTACATGACAAAAATTAATAACAAA
>JAWKKM010000075.1:0-11134 GCA_041393255.1 Bacteroidales bacterium
TGGCATAGATAGGATCATGAAATTTCTTATTAAAAACACGTATTCCTAATGAAAAGGATGTGCTGTAAGTAGTAGTCGTTAGTTTACTTGATTTTTTCGAAATATGGTCAAATATATGTTTCATTGTGTCAGGTTTAAAAATTTTTAATAATCTCCGTGGCAGCCACCTGCCCCGAAATAATCGCAGGCGGAACCCCCGGACCAGGAACTGTTAATTGTCCGGCATAAAATAAATTCTTTACTTTATTTGATTGCATCTTTGGTTTTAAAAATGCCGTTTGCATGAGTGTATTTGCAAGTCCGTATGCATTTCCTTTAAAGGAATTATAATCCTCCTGAAAATCATTGTGTGCATATGATCTTTTAAAAACAACATGATCTCTGATATTGGTTTTCGAATATTTTTCCAACTTGGTAATCACATAATCGTAATATTTCTCTCTCATCTCATCTGTATCCTCAAGTCCGGGAGCAACCGGGATCAGTACCATTAAATTTTCCATTCCTTCCGGAGCAACGGTTGCATCTGATTTAGAAGTATTGCTGATATAAACAGAAGGCCGGGTTGGCCATTTCGGATCCGAATAGATTTCATCTGCATGCAGATTGAAGTCCTCATCAAAAAGTAAAGTATGATGCTTAAATCCGTTTAACCTCTTATCAATTCCGAGGTAAAAGATAATGGAAGAAGGTGACATTACTCTTTTATCCCAATAATCCTCAGTATAATTACGATAAGGCTTGGGCAACAATTGCTGTTCAACATGGTTGTAATCAGCACTACCAACAATTACATCAGCCTCATATAATTTATCTCCAACTTTTACTCCCCTGGCCCAACCATTATCTACCAAAATTTCCGAAACACTTTGATTAAAATTAAACCTGGCTCCTAAAGATTCTGCCAATTTTTGCATTCCTTCAACGATCTTGAACATCCCTCCTTCAGGATACCAGGTACCCAAAACAATATCACCATAATTCATTAGCGAATACAGGGCAGGGGTTGACTGGGGTGTCCCTCCTAAAAATAAAACAGGAAACTCAACCATTTGCAATAATTTAGGGTTGGAAAAATATTTTCGGACATGCTTATGAAACGACTGAAAAACATCCAGTTTAAATAAACCCGCCAGTAGTTTTGGATCTAAAAATTCAAGCGGAGAGCTGCTCTTTTTGTAGACTAAATTCTTCACACCAACTTCATATTTATACTCAGCACCTTTCAAAAATTTCCTCAATTGATTAGCCCCTCCCTTTTCAAGAGATTCGAACATGGCAGCATAAGATTCAAAGTTCGCCGGCAAATCGTTAAAATCATTCACTCCCCAATAAATTCGATACGATGGATCAAGCCGCCTTAAAGTATAATAATCAGAAGTAGATTTTCCGAATGATTCGAAAAACTTATCGAAAACGTCGGGCATCCAATACCAGCTTGGGCCCATATCGAAGGTAAAGCCATCCGATTCAAATTTCCGGGCCCTGCCTCCAGCCGACTCATTTTTTTCAAGAACAGTGACCTCAAAGCCTTTGTCGGCAAGGAAACTTGCTGCAGAAAGACCGGAGAATCCTGCTCCTATAATGATTGCTCTACGTTGACTCATTGATTGCTTTATTTAGTAAGATAACAACGCAAATTAATTTTTGTTTAATTATAACCTACAATTTTTAAACAAAAAGATATTTTAAAAAAAACTTGACAAAAGGATATCAAAACATATATCTTTGACCGACCGTTCATTCAAAAATTATAAAAACAAAAGTAAGTTAAATTATAAGTCTCAAAAAAGTGCCAAAAACAACTGAGCAATTCGAAGAAATCCGCGAAACCAGAAAGCAGCAGATAATGGATGTTGCCTTGCAGATATTTGCAGAAAAGGGTTATGACAGTACTTCTGTAAGTGTCATTGCATCTCAAGCGGGTATTTCAAAAGGATTGCTTTATAATTATTTTAGCAGCAAAGAGGATTTAATAATACAAATAGCGGAAAAGGGATTTGAAGACATGGTGAGCGCTTTTGATTTAAATAAAGATGGTGTACTAACTTCAGATGAGTTCGTTTATTTTATAAACAAGGTATTTAATCTGATGGCAAGCAGGCTTCCTTTTTATAAACTCTATTTCTCCTTGATCCTACAGCCAAGTGTATGGAAGCTGTTTGAAGGCAGATTTGCAGAAGTTATTGGCCCCATGATGCAAACCCTGACCGAATACTATAAAAACAAAGGATCAACGGACCCTGAAGCAGAAGCTTTAATGGTGGGTTCAATGTTGGATGGAATTGGCTTTAACTATATTTTCAATCCTGAATTATACCCGCTGGAACGCATCAAAAAAATGATCATCGACCGATTTGTTTAATTGCTAAATATCTATGGAAATGAAAAAAATAAATTTACTATTACTTTCAACAATGCTTTTAAGTCTTCCAATTATTGCACAGGAACTGACAGCCACAGAAATTATTGATAAAGCGGATAAGAAAAACCGCGGAGAAACCAACCAGGGCACCATGATAATGAAGATTGTCCGCCCCGATTGGGAGAGAACTGTTGAAATGAAAAGCTGGTCGAAAGGAGATGATTTCTTTCTTATTTATATTACCGCACCTGCAAAAGACAATGGCCAGGTTTTCTTGAAGCGATATAAAGAAATGTGGAACTGGGTACCCTCTATTGAACGAATGATCAAAATTCCACCTTCAATGATGATGCAATCATGGATGGGCTCCGATTTCACCAACGATGATTTGGTAAAACAATCTTCCATCGTTAAGGATTACGCCCACACTTTGATTGGAGAAGAAACCATACGCGGACAGGAGTGTTTCAAAATTGAGCTCGTTCCCTACCCCGATGCACCGGTTGTTTGGGGTAAAATTATTTCATGGGTTACAAAAGATGGATATAATTTATGGAAATCGGAATACTATGATGAAGATGATTTCTTGATCAATATTCAAAATGCATCTGATATCAAAGGTTTTGGCGACCGGCAACTACCCAGTGTAATGGAAATCATTCCAGCTGACGAACCCGAAAAGAAAACAGTTCTAATTATAAAAGAATCAATCTTCAATAAACCCATTGATGATGGATTTTTTACACAACAAAACATGAAAAGGGTGCGGTAAAATGGTTCAATGTTCCCGGTTCGAAGTTTCAGGTCAAAAAAACTTCAAACAAAGAAATAACACAAACTAAATGAAGACCTTAGTAAAACTTGCCTGGAGAAATTTATGGAGAAATAAGCGACGAACCCTGATCACCATTGCTTCAATTTTCTTCGGGGTATTTTTTGCTTCTTTTATGACTTCTTTGCAAAAAGGTTCTTTTGAGAACATGGTTGAGAATATGGTAAAATTCCATTCCGGTTATATTCAAATTCAAAACGAAAAATTTATGAATAACCGAAGTCTCAATAATAGTTTTGAGGAAAGCCAGGATTTGGATACGATTCTTATCAACCATCAATCAATAACCCATTATACCAGCCGGATTGAATCCTTTGCATTGGCATCGACAGGAGAAAAAAGTTATGGAGCAATGGTTTTTGGGGTCATTCCTGAAGAAGAAGAGAAGATATCAGAATTATCAAAATGGGTAAAGCAGGGTACATATCTTTCTTCCGGGTCAAATGGAGTATTGATCGGGAAAGAACTTGCTGAGAATTTAGAGTTAAACCTAAATGACACACTGGTATTGATTGGACAGGGCTATCATGGAGTAACTGCAGCAGCTATGTTTCCAGTTATCGGTATCCTTGATTTTCCGTTACCGGCGCTCAATAAACAAACGGTTTACATGAGTATCGAAAATGCCCGTCAGTTTTATTCTATGCCTAATTTATCAAGCTCAAAAGTAATCATGGTTAAAAATGCTGATGCTGTTAATAAAACGATTAGCAGCATTAAAAAAGAAATAAAAAAGAATTTAAAAGTTTATTCCTGGAATGAAATGCAAGAAGAACTTGAGAGCCTGATAGAAGGGAAACAGGCAAGCGGGAAAATTATTAAGGGGCTGCTATTTATGATCATTGGTTTTGGGATTTGGGGAACCATTATTATGCTCATGGCTGAAAGAAAACGAGAACTGGGAATAATGATTGCCCTTGGTGTTAAAAAGATCAGGGTTGTATGGATATTACTGTTTGAATCATTTATGATAGGCATTTTAGGAGTACTGGCGGGTATTGCAGGAAGTTTACCGTTGATCCAATTTCTGTTTTTAAATCCAATTCAAGTTTCTGGGGAGGTTAAAAAAACTTACGAACAAATGGGATTCGAACCCATTCTAAAATTTAGCAATCAATTAGAAAACTTTACAGATCCGGCCATTTCCGTTTTTGCATTGTTTTCACTAATATCAATATATCCAATCTGGTTTGTTTATAGACTTAAAACTGCAAATGCTTTGAGAGCTTAATTTACATAAAAATGCTTAACAATATAAAAATAGCCTGGCGGAACCTTTGAGTGAAACTCAAGACGAAGCATCATAACTATGGCTTCCATTTTCTTCTGGAGTAATATTATTTTCTGTAATGACATCGATGCAATACGGCTCGTATGATTCGATGGTTGATAATGTTGTAAAATTATACTCTGGTTATGCACAGGTGTTCGCAGAGGCTTACCATGAAAATAAAACCATTAACAATACTTTTGAACTGACCGATTCAATTATCAAAATTGTTTCCGAAATTAAGGAAGTAACCCACACCGCCCCCAGACTTGAGTATTTTGCCCTGGCCTCTTCCGAAGAAATAACAAAAGGAGCGATGATTATGGGAATTGACCCTGAAAAAGAGGACAAAATTACAACCATTTCAAAATGGGTGGAAAAAGGCAATTACCTCGAAGAAGGTGATAAGGGGATATTAATTGCCGTAAATTTGGCTAATTATCTTAAGTTGAATGTTGGCGATACCCTGGTATTGTATGGCCAGGGATATCATGGAGTAACGGCTGCAAATTTATTTCCGATAAAGGGCATCCTAAGATTTCCAATGCCCGATATGAACAATCAATTGGTTTACATGGACCTGCAAACCTGCCAGGAATATTTCTCTGCCCACAATCGCATTACATCATTAATCATTATGGTCAATGATCATTACGACCTGCCCAATGCAATGGCGCAGCTAAAGGATTACATACAATTACCTTTAATTACCATGTCGTGGGATGAATTGCAACCTGAAATCGTTTCGATGATCGAAGCAGATAAGGCCGGTGGAATATTTATGAAGTTGATTCTCTACATGGTTGTGGGTTTTGGAATATTCGGTACAATCATAATGATGATTGCAGAACGCTTAAGGGAACTTGGCGTTACCATTGCCATGGGAATGCAACGCTATAGCATGGCTGCAATACTTTTCATCGAAACGGTTTTAACAGGCTTAGTTGGATCATTTTTTGGCATTCTGGGAAGCATTCCAATAGTAAATTATTTATATAGAAATCCAATACAATTAACGGGTAATGCAGCCTTGACAATGGAGGAAATGGGGATGGAACCCTTGATGTATTTTTCCATAAGCCCATTTATATTTTACAATCAGGCATTGATTGTATTCCTGCTTACCCTGATTATCGGGATATTCCCGATTTACAAAGCGTTTAAACTTGAAGTTAATCAAGCATTACGAGCATGATGGAATGAGCAGTTTGTACTTAATCATAAATCGCAAATCTAAAATTATAAAATCATGATATTCTCAGTTTCCTGGCGCAATGTCTGGCGTAACAAAGTGCGGAGCCTCGTTGTAATTTTTGCGGTAGCTATCGGCATTTTCGCCGGTGTATGGGCAACCGCTTTTATGACGGGAATGATGAATCAGCGAATTCAAAAGGTAATCAATACGGAATTATCAAACATTCAAATTCACAACCCTGACTTTCGCAAAACATCTGAATTGTCGAATTCAATACCCGATGCAAATACGATTGTTGAGAAAGTAAAATCTGTTTCCCATGTAACAGGAGCCAGCAATCGCATCGTAATTCAATCCATGGTTTCCTCCGCCGAAACAGCAGCTGGAGTCTTGATCAGCGGTATTGATCCAACAGAAGAAATCACTGTAACAAACATTCATGAAAAGATTATTGAGGGTGACTATTTTGACGGAATTAATCGAAACCCTGTATTAATTGGTAAAAAACTCGCAGAAAAGTTGAATGTTAAATTAAGGTCGAAAATAGTAATAACCGTTCAAGATCTTGACAATAATATTACTTCAGGAGCTTTTCGAGTGGTTGGAATATTCTCAACCAATAATAATATGTATGATGAAAGTCATGTATATGTTCGATACTCCGACCTGGCTGCATTGACCAGACTCCCGGAAAACCAGGACACGAGATAGCCATTAAACTTAGCGATAATGAACATTTAACAGAGGTTCAGGATCGTATAAAATCAATTGTCCCTGATCTTGAGGTTATGAACTGGAAAGAGTTGAGCCCGGAATGAGCTATTTAACAGAAACCATGAATATATATGTATGTATTCATTTTGACTATTCTGTTAGCCCTGCTATTTGGCATAATAAATACCATGTTAATGGTGTAGTAATGGAGCGCACAAAAAGAAATAGGAATGCTAATGGCCATAGGAATGCATAAATTCCGATTTGGATGATTGTTGTAGAATCCGTAATGCTTTCATTGGTAGGAGGTGCATTCGGAATTTTCCAGATTCATAACCTCAAAGATCAATGAAAAACATCCTGTTGATCTTTCCATGTGGTCGGTAGGTTATGAGCAATTGGGATACGATGCATTTGTTTACACAAGCCTCCAACCTGAATTTCGGATCAATGTCACAATCTTAGTTATTCTTACGTATTATTGCGGCACTGTATCCGGCATACAAAGCATTGAAAAACGACCCGGCTGATGCATTGCGTATTGAATGATAACATGCATAAATACCCAATGCATGAATTAGTAAATATTCAAGCATTTTAGCATTATCACATTTAAGCATTAACAAAGTACATTAGTTTTAACATTTTGATTTTATCATAAGTAAAAAATATCAAATACCAACAAGATGAAAGTAATAGAAATTAAAGACCTGACTAAAATTTACAACAGCAGTGAAATTCAGGTAAAGGCCGTTAATGGAATTTCCATCGATTTCGAAGAGGGTGAATTTTGAGCAGCCGTAGTAGGGCCTTCCGGATCAGGGAAAACCACCTTTTTAAACATGCTGGGAGGTCTTGACAGGCCCTCAGGTGAAGTTAAAGTTGGTGGTGTAAACATCTGGGAATTGAATTCAAGAAGACTAATAGATTTTCGCTTGCACAATATCGGATTTGTTTTCCAGGCCTATAATTTACTACCCGTACTAACAGCCAAGGTATGAAAAACGTGGAATTTATCATGCACCTCTCAGGTAGTAAAAAACACGAACGGATGCCAGGGTTAAGGAATTGCTGGAAGCCGTTGGGCTCGGCGACCGACACTTCAGCCGAACAAGCTCTCCGAGGACAACAACAACGGGTTGCCGTTGCAAGAGCGTTAGCCTCGAAACCAAAGTTTATCCTGGCAGATGGAGCCTACTGCTAATCTTTGATTCCAAATCAACAGAGAATTTGCTTGATATGATGGAGAAACTAAATAAAGAAGAAAAACATCACCTTTATTTTTTCAACCCACGATGCACGGGTCGTAAAAAAAGCCCGAAGTGGCAAGCACTCTTGACGATGGCAGCGACAAGTGACTCTCATTAAATAATTCGTAGGAAAAATTTTAAAATCAATACTGATCGGAGTATTTTGGTTTATTGTGATTGGCCGGGGAGTTGCTCAGGACGGACCAAAAGCCTTCAATTCAGCGGACACCTTCAGAACCTGAATACCGGTTTGGGTGGAAGATATTGATTCGGAATGGTACACCATGTCATCATTTTATAACCGGCTTAACCTCAGCTGGTACCTCAGCAGAACTGACCAGCAAGTGCCTGTAACATGTTCACCTATGGTCAAATGATTTATGTTCTATCCGTATTATTCCGATATTCTTTTCTACTGATCCTGGGTTTTAAACCTTACCTGGCCCATTGCCAAAGATTCATCATACGCCCTCTATTCGAATATTGACAGGCCCACATTCAATTTGCGAAAAACAATTTGGAAATCCGAGTTGGACGACAAAGGGTTAACTGGGGAATCAACATGGTATGGAATCCAAATGACATTTTTAACACTTTCAACTTTTATGATTTTGATTATGTAGAAATGCCTGGTTGCGATGCCATCAGGGGAATATTCTACACCGGTGTTGCTTCCTCCATTGAGGCAGCTGTTAAAATTGGAAAAGATGAAAAAATCACTGCTGTCGGAATGTTTAAATTCAATAAATGGAATTACGATATGCAGGTGATGGCTGGTATGATGGAAGATGATATTGTATTTGGTGGTGGATGGAGTGGCTACATTAAAAATGCAGGATTTACCGGTGAAGGATCCTACTTCAGGGATAAAAAAAACGTTGCGGATACGGTTGGGATATTTATTTTTTCGATGGGGGCCAATTATACCTTTAAAAACAGCATATTCATCCACGGATCATTTTTATTTAATACCAATGGAACTAAGGGAAATGCCGGAGCCACCAATCCGCTTGACAATCCGATAATTAACTTCAGGACCCTCACACCAAAAGACTTTACGCGGGCAAGGTATTCCATTTTCGGGCAGGTTTCCTATCCCATTTCACCGCTGATCAATGGAGACCTTTCAACCATTTTTAACCCCAACGATAAATCCTTTTTCCTTGGGCCCAATATTGGTTTTTCCTTATCTGATAATATTTCATTGCTTTTGATGGCTCAAATTTTCGTTGGTGATGAAGGGACTGAATTTGGCAATGCAGGGCAATTGTATTATTTGAGGCTGAAGTGGTCATTTTAGTGAGGAATGCGAATCAAGGGTAAAAAAAATAATTAACTGAAAATTAGCCACTAAGGCAGAAAGACACAAAGATTTATTAAGAATTACATTTTCAACTTTGTGTACCATAGAGAATTAGGGCCTTTGTTGCTATTAATCTTTCATCCCTTGATTCGAGTGAGGAGTGAAGGCCTTGCTTATTAGCCACTTTTCGGATTCTTAAATCAATGAAACTTACCATTAAGCTATTTGGATATTAAATCTCCGGTTTATTCAATAAAAATTAATTTTGCCGGTTATGATCGGATCAAATAAATAATTTTGTGAATGAAAAAGTTTTACACCAATACTATTTTTTAGCAAAATGAGAAAATCAGCAATTAACCAGAAAACGAGAAAAAAATTGCCAAAACAAAGGAGACAAGATAAAAACACCTGGTTTAAAATCCTGCTGGCCGCCAGTGTTATTGTAGCGATCATCCTATTGACGGTTAAGCCCAACTTCGATGATGGGACAAATGAATATTCCGGTAAACCTTCTGAAATAAAATTCCGAAAGGATGGGGAGCTCACTTTTTTCAAAAAAGAAAGCAAGCAGGAAATTAAAACAATTGCTATCGAAATCGCTGACGATGAATACGAAAGGGCCCGGGGATTGATGTACAGGTACAAAATGAGCGACACTGTTGGAATGTTGTTTATCATGGAACGGGAAGAGCCTCAATCTTTTTGGATGCGGAACACTTACATTTCACTGGACATTATATATTTGAATAATGAACTGGAAATCGTAAAAATCCAGAAGTACACCCAACCACTGACTGATGACCCAATCCCTTCTTTTGCAAAGTCAAAATATGTAGTTGAAGTCACCGGAGGATTTTGTGATTTGAACGCCATAAATGAAGGAGACTATATAAAATATGAAAGATTTGACAACCGGCAAAAGGTATAAATTCAAATTCCAAAATCAACCTATGAATTTGAATCTTTAACTGTTCAATCTTTGCCCACTATCAGCCAGAATTAACTGCTCTCCGTATTTTTACGCGAAAGCAACCCAAGAACACTTGTAATTACAGCAACTCCACCTCCGATAACAATAAACAATTGATTGAGATCATCAAGAAAATCCTGGTTGGCCATCGCAATAAAAACAAATAGTCCCAGAATAATTAGAATTAACGTAAACTTATAACCTTGCCAGGTACCGGCTTCCTTGCCTATTTTCAGTTCAAGTGCCGACGCTTCTTCCTTGCTGTATTTATTCATTACGAACCTTCTGAAACTGATGTTCATTAAATTGATCTTATCGCATTTCTTTATGATTAAACCTTTTTTAAGCAGCCCAAAAATAGCATTGGTATTTTTTTGGTTCATAATGAGATCATCAGCCAGATCGAAGAGAACATATTTTTCTTGATCAGAACACGCATTGAATAAATCTTCGTAATAGCTATCTGCCAGAGAATTGATTCGTGTGACGATCAATTCTTCAGGGCTATCAATCTCACGGCCAACACAATAGGTCTCATAATAATTATCTACGGCTTTCTTGAATTGTGCAAGGTAATCGCTTGCTCCAAGTTCGGATTGAATCAATCCCGGGAAACTCATTTTTTCCTTCGACCTCAGGCAAGCTCTATCCTCATCTTCCCATGAATAATCGAAGCGGGTAGGGATATAATTAATAATAATATTATCCATCAATTGCTTGAACTCTATATAATTTTTCAACGATTGAGCATAATTCAGGTCTTTCGAAGTTTCTTCATCGGATGAAACCGAAGGTTTTTCTTCAATCCCTCTGTAATACTCAAGAATTTTTTCCGGGTGTAGTTGCGAAGAAATGATTAACCTGATATCCTTTCGGTTAATAAATGTCTGAATCACCTTTAGTTTTTGTTTAAAAATCAAAGGATCATCAAACCTCCATTCAAAATGATCAATAAGAACAGTAATTATACAATTTAGCGAATCGGATGTATAGACTTCTTTGGTATCGCCTGATATGGCTTCACGTGATTGAGCCAATACAGTCTTTTTGTTGCTCAGGCACTTATTGATTCGGGTTACCGAACCCTTGACGGCCGTCTCGTTGGACCAGTCAAGATAAATATCCTTCAATAGACCATTTTCAAGAACAGGAGTTTCATCCTTTGCACTCAGCCTGACAATAAAAATATCTTTGTTTGCAAGCATCTCATGCCGTATGGATTCAGCGAAGGA
>JAWKKM010000076.1:0-10451 GCA_041393255.1 Bacteroidales bacterium
AACAATCTGGTATCGGAAGATGATGAACTGAAATTCATAATTGCGTTCAGGGATTTGATGCGAATTAAAAACGTCCTGACATCCTTCTCTGACTTCAAGTGGAGCGATTTGTCCATGACCGAGCAACAGTTTGAGGATTACAAGAGCAAGTATCTCGACCTGCATGATAAAGTGAAAAGCGACCATGCGAAGGAAAAAGTAAGTATTCTTGAGGATGTTGATTTTGAACTGGAACTTATTCACCGTGACGAAATAAATGTTGCTTACATCATCCGGCTGCTTATTAAGCTTAAAGCCAACCAAAAGAAAGATGCAGACCAGATTGAAAAGGAAATAGTCAACCTGCTGAACACCGAAATGCAGTTAAGGAGCAAAAAGGAATTGATTGAAAAGTTCATCCGGGAGAACCTGCCAATCATTTTGGACACGGACGATATTCCTCAGGAATTTGAAAAATACTGGACAGTTGAGCAGGAGAAAGCATTCGTGAAGCTGGTGGATGAAGAAAAACTGTCAAAAGAGAGGACACAGGCACTGATTGAAAATTACCTGTATTCAGAACAAGAGCCAATGCGGGACGAAATTTTGGATTTGCTTATTGATGAAAAGCCAACTCTGCTTCAACGGAAAACAATCGGTGAACGAATCCTGAAAAAGATTTTGGGTTTTGTCGAAACCTTTATTAATGGTATTTCAGGTTAATACATGCTTTATCTAAAGTGTTATATTAGTTATGATGCCTTAATATATTCATAATTAATTTTATATAAAAGTTTAAAACATATATGTGTTTTCTCGTTCTTTGACCAAATCTTAATCATTCCAGTGACCAAATCTCAAAATTGATATCTTTGTGTTCAACCAAATTATTTTCCTGTATAATATTGAATAATAATTATATGTGGCGAGACTCGGTTACGGAATTCATGAGTTTTGGATATAAACATGGACATCTTATCTTATTATTATTGATTGTTGTTGTTGGCTTATGAGTAAATTAAAATTTTATTCTGAATATCTTCCTATAAGGATTGTTAAGATTATAAGAGATTTAACTTCCTCTGAAAGGGATTATAGAACACATGATAACTTTCTGTTGGTTGTTGGATTGATTTATAAACATCAAATGTCAGATGATGCGTCATATCTTCACTACTCACCGTTATCTCTTGAATATTGGCGTACCACGATTGGGTCACATTATTCACTATACATTGACAAGCTTGTAAAGGCGCAGGTGATTCAAAAGGAATGGGTTGTTTATGTTGATGAGTTCGGAGCTTCCTCTCGTGTTATGGGTTATAGAATTAATCCTGAATATCTTCATGATGAATGCACAGTTGTTCGATATACGGGACAGTAACCAAAAGCCTGTCATCAGATATGGTAGATGCAACCGCAACTGACAAGGATGCAATAACCAAACTGGCATAAAACCCGAACTAATACAGATGCAGAAGGGTAGGGCACTGAAATGGATTGTAAATAATATATCTGATGTTGTCAAAGACTATCTGAACAATGATTACATAGAAGGTGTACCCAACACCCTTCCTGTACTGGTGCGAATCTACCGAGGTGACGATGGATTTATTTCGAGTCATATGAGTATTGAAGCTGCACAGAGGATTGCAGATGAGCAGGTCAAGAAACTGTTGTACTATAAAAGACAAATTTGTTATTGCTGACGAAGGAGCAGTTCATTCGTCTTGCCATCCAAAATCTGTCAACGCATTACAAGTGGCAGGTAAAGAGTTTCCTGCCTGACAGTTTCAATTTCAGCCGGAATCGAAACACTCTCAGGGTATACAGTAAATTATCATCACTTCCAACGGCTTTACTTCCGTTTATACGTATCAACGGACATTATATTCAGCAAGCCGATTTGAAATGCAGCCAGTTTACTCTATTTGCCGACCTGCTAAACTACTACCTGAACCATTCAGGAGAAGAACTGATAGCCAAGTTCAAGAAGAAACAGGCAAAATCCTTTGTTGCTGGTGATTGTAGGGTATTGGAAGGGCATAAAGATGAACTCCCTGAAGAAGGTTTAAATCCAGCTAATCCTATCATCAATGATTACATCACAAATGATGTTTACCATTTTTTGTGTGATGCTCTGTTGCATGACTTTTATTCCATAATAAAAAGCGAATTAAACCTGCCACAGCGTGCTCACGGTAAAGGCATTGCATTTCGAACGGTTTTTTCAAAACCCAAGCCTGAAAACGAACTGGTGCGTCAGTTCCGGCATTTATATCCCACTGTTATCGGCATAATTAATGATTTCAAAAGAAAAATATGGCTATAACCAGTTTGCAATTGGACTTCAGAGAGTTGAAGCTGAGATTTTCATTGATAATATCTGGCAACAGGCTAAAAGGGCAAAAATTAATTGCTTTACACGGCATGATTCATGGTATACCCAATAAATAAAAGGAAGGAAGTTGAGCAAATCTTTGCAAGTGTTTTTTCAAAATCATACGATTTCATTTACCGGGTGGAGTATGAAGAGTTCAATACTGAGGAAATCATGCAAAGACTGGTTACAGAAACTGATTATGTTGATTCAACCGATGAATTTGATAAGGTCTTCTTTTATTCTATGATGCATTCTGAAAAAGGAAATAAAATGAAATACAGCGAGTTATTTTGGGAACAATTACACGAGATTAGTCTTCCTGTACATCAGGAAAAGGACTATTTCAATGCCGTCAGTCTTGACACACTCCAACAAATTTTTGAGCTTGATGGACTGACCATGGAAATGCAAATGGCATTGGAAGAGGACATTGCAAACCTTCAATCAAGTTACCCAATACCACAATTTCAGGAAAAAACTAACGAGCTTATTAGCACATTGGTAGGGTTGTTAAAGGGTTAATTTGGAGTAAGGGCAGATGCTCAACCTTTTCTCTATCAAATCAAAGTACTCTTTGACAATTTCACTGCCGATATACTTCCGGTCATGTTGTTTTGCCATCTTCAGTACTGTTCCTGAACCTGAAAAGCAATCATAAACAATATCCCCTTCATTTGTCCATGTTAATATATGGTCACAGGCAAGCTGCTCAGGAAAAATTGCAGGGTGCTGATGGGCAAATTTATCCTCTGTTGAGTAGCCATTTCCGGTTATGTATTTCCAAATGTTTGTCCGTGGTGAATATTCCGGAATTGGCTTGAATTTTTTCACCGGAACAAGTTGGTCGTTTTCGTCACGGTCAGTCTTTTGCCCAAAATTTGTCGTCCCTTTCCACCTGTTCTCTTTATCAGCAATCAGATTAACGGTATTAGGCTTGCCCTTACTGAAGACAAACATATACTCAAAACTTTGGGTATACCTTAAACCATCCTGCTTGGCAGGGTATGTTGTAGTATTCTTCTGAAATACCATGGTATCATGAAGTCGAAGTCCACAATACTCCTTGAAAAACAATGCCTGTTTGAAAGAAGTACCTGTCTCACTGCCTTTGTACATTCCATCACCGACAATCCATACAATTACTCCACCATTCTTTATTATACGGGTAAGTTCAACGGCAATTTTTTCGAAATCAAATTTATTATTCCCGTTGTATGACCGTAAATGGTCATATGGGGGAGAGGTAAGAACCAAGTCGACATAATTATCCGGCATTTTGCTCATTGTAATCAGGCAGTCCTCATTAAAAATATTGTTGATTAAAATATCATCCGGATTTTGAATCTCCGATTTGCGATAATTGCGACTCGGCAATACCTTTTTTTGTTCACCAAACCTTTTTTTGGGGAATTCATGAACCACATATTCATACCCTTTGAAATGTCCTTTCTTATCCCGGACTTCAACTTTATGGACAATCCTGTGTTTTACAAGCTCTTCAAATGCCTGATTTAATGCGTAATATCCCTCTTTAAAATACGCTGGTAAGTCCTTTTTATTGATATTGTGATTTGACGGCAAGGACAAGAGAAATGCTAAGATACCCTTGGCAGTTGCGGACAATCTATTATCATTCAGTATCTTAGTTGGGACTGTGGAGTAGTTATAATCTGTACTTAGGTTCTGTATGCGACCTGATTCCATAAAGAAAGATTTTTCGAATAGGTCGAAATTTATCAAATTACTATCAGACAACCAGACGCAATTGTGTTGTTTTATTAACCAATTATCTACTCCATTGTCTGGAAGAATTCTGATAAGGACATTTCTGTAGCATCAATTAGGGAAAGTAAGGTCAGTAGCTTTATGTTTTTCAAACTACCCTTTTCAAACCTTTGTAGTGAGTTTACATGTAAATCAGCCATTTCACTGAAATCGGCTTGACTTAATCCATCATTAATCCTGTAATTCTTGATGAAAAGCCGGATTTCTTCAATACGCTTTTCCTGATATTCTGGTATCGATTTTTTCTGCATTACCAAGTTTTAGAATAAATACATTGAGATGTGTATTTTACTTTACGATAATGCAACAATGAGGTACTTCTGGGTACTGGAAATGCGATTTATACTTCTGTTTTTGTTGAAAATTGAGCCAGCACGGAGTTAATTAGGTTTGAAACATAATTGATTTTGAGGAACATAAGTCAGGAAGGTAGTCCCGACAAGCATATTCTCGCTTTAATTTTCTCAGAATTTTTTCAAAATCATGTTATTCAAAGGTCTTTGAATATTTCTTGAGGTGAAATATTATGCTGTTGCTTATAATAAAGGAGTATCTGACAAAGTGATGAAAACTGAAAGTTTAAAATCCCATTTTCAATATTATAATATGTGTTCTTCGGAATTCCAATTTCCTTTGCAAATAAGATATACCCCTTTTTTTGCTCTATCCGGAGTTGTTTGATTTTCTTTCCCAATTTTTCCATCATATCCTTCTGTTCGGGTGATATCTTTATTTGCTGCTTCACATTTTTTATTGTAAAAGTAAAAAAAAATCAACCCTTATGTGTGGTCTAATCAATATTTGTTTATCTTTAACCCCTATATATGGGTTACTATATTAAAAATAAAAAAAGGTTCGTTCATGAGTTAATTTCATTCTCGTTTGACGGAGACTTCATGAATTACTTCTTCATCCTGATTCAACTCGACCAGAATGATGTCCCGATTGGTATTTGGATTTTCCCAATGGTCAAAGCATGTGGGAGTACAATCTTATATCCCTATTCACAAAACTAATAGTGAACAATGAAAAAAACTGATTCAATCATAATATGCCTCTATATTCACTTTTGCACAATAGTGTATATGCAACATTCAATCCAATGGACATATAATCAATGTGTTATAAGGTTAAATAATGAAATCTGGGAAATATCACATTCACTTTCGATAGATAATAAATGAAACTGAAATAAATTATGAGTGCAAAATTTTCAAACACGACCTCCATTTCCTGAATGGAGTCAATCAATGAATTTGATAAGAAATCTCTACCGGGGATGACATCATCGGATTTCATTGCTTGTTTCCTTTGGTTCATTCTGGGACTTAGAATTTTCGGACATTCTTTCATTGTAATGGCATCAAGTTTATGACATGGATGTAATCTGAATTGGTCGTGAAAAGAAAACGCAAAAATGCCGGGTGATAAAAATTAACGGGTGAAGAAAAGAGTTATTAACATCGTTACCAGCACCAAACCCTGTTCTATTGAGGAATCATTTTCATAAAGCAGGAAAGGGTCTGTTTACAGTTCAGCGAATTAATGTGATACTGAAAGATTTGAAAGTCAGATATAATTCAAAGATTAAAAATTTCCAGCAGTCATTCACGAAAATGCTTCGGCAGGGGAAGTGTTTAGCTGCCGTTCTGATTCGGAATGCTGAACTGGCATTAAAGGTTATCCCAACTTTTTAATCATTCAAGTCCCTCAATACAAGGAGATATCTACATTAGTCAAAGGAACTGATGGAGAGTACATGAAATTCCGAGTTTTTAAAAATATATAGTTGTGAATCCGGTCGGGATTTAGAAACTATATTTGAGTTTAAACATTAGCATATCATAGTCATTCAGATTTCCGAAAACTCCACTCCCTTTACTCAATAATTGCAGCAGACAGACCTTATTTCAATATTGTCAGTTGCCTGATAAGCTACTTCAGGCACAAATAAAAGGGGTGTAATTATCTTTTATTTTATTCCAGTCTGTCACTATAAAACTGCCACCTAGGGGCAACTCTTAGTTTTTCATTAAAGAACTTTTTCACATATCGTACAAAAATAGTTTCAAGGCTCTTCCCCGTTCATTAATAAAACCGTGCATATACTGGAAATTCAGGTACGAACTGTTTGAGAAATTGTAGTCACCGCCAATTACAAATCTTACATATGGCTTCGATGATTCCAATAACAACGAGTCCACAGTCACCGGAACAGGTGAGGCAGGATAAAATGCCGAAAAATCATTGGTCATTATAATGTCTTTATCAGGAATAAAAGCTGCCACTTCCGCCCAAACTAAATCCGCCTATACTTGTTGCCATATCAGCCCCCAGAATGTGAGTTCTTAAAAAGGAAAGCTGAGAGTTTATATTTATACCTCCAAATGCATCGATAGGGATAAATGTGTTTCGTGTTGCGAAAGGTAATCCATCATAATCCCCAGGACATAGCTCAACAAAAATCAACTCCCTTGACAAAACTCGGAACTTCAAGCCAGAAGTCGAGCTTTCACACAGATTGTACCTTGGCACAAGATAGTATTCTGGAAAATTCGTTCAATACCATACCTTGTGGTAATTCCATTGTAGATAATGCATCTGCATAAATACCAATTGGCATGTTTGCAGGTTGGAAAATGGGAATGTAGACTCCCCGAAGGAAAAAATCATTATTTATGTTAGTAGTTAAGACTTACAGCATCTGAACCCTGATGCCGTCCAAAATCGAGAATGTCTTCTAAATCATAAGGATTCAGGTTGTCTGTAGGATTAAGTTTGTCAGCAGTACCCCAGACTATTCTTTGACGACTCTATTAGAATACTAAAAGTTTTTTGAAAGTGGAAGCCGAATATCTGAACATATGCTTCCCTTAATTCAACATTGAACAATAACTATCCCCTTGTTATATAAATCGGCAGATGAAGTAATATTTGGTAAACTAATATTACGCGAAGCCATACCTCACCGTAAAATTTTGACCTGCTGCTGATTTTTTATCCAATTTAATAGTGGCGCGATTTTCATTCCATGCCCAATCCTTTTTTATCAGTCAGCAGAAATCGTTCGTCAGTCAGTAGCGAACCTGTAATATTCAGCCTGCTTTCAGCTTTGTTCCGTTGCGGTAAAGCCACTTTGCGCTCGACAATATAAGAGGTCGCTAAAAGTACAATTATCACTGAAGTTAGATTTAATCGTTTCCATATGTTATAAGTTATTGATTCTGTTAATAATAATTTTTGTAATTGAGTTTAAATTATTGAAAACTATAAGAGCAATTTGAATTCCCTCGAACAGATATGCCTTTACTGCTCTTGATTGATTTGTTTTCTTAAATTTTGTGGGATGTTTTAATCCTTTTAATTTGACATGTTTAACTTTTTTATTTTGAGCCTCATAGTAAAGATTTATCAGAGTCTCCACACCAAACTTTGATGTTTTCATCTCTTCAACGATTGGAAGTACATCAATTCTTAATACTGCTCTTTGACCAGTGAATATTTTAAAGGATTGATGTAATAATTAATCAAGGTTTCAGTTGGTTGACCAAGAACCATTTTGCATCGCTTCTAATAATTGGTTTAATAAGTTGTAGAAAATGTTCTCTTTAAATTGGATAACCAGCATTCACAAAAAACAATCAATTCATTACCCGCATGTTCAATACCTGTTGCCATGGCAAAGCCTTTTCCTTATTTTCAGGCAGATGGATATCAATAATATCCACCTCATTCTTACAATCAATTATGATTTCTTTGTGTTATCGGCAGAACCATCATTGACAACAATAATTTCATCAAATATTTTGCAATCAGACATTGAAACCAACACATCTCTGATTGTCTTATCTTCGTTATAAGCACATATCACTACCGAAGATTTCATAATTCATGATTCAAATAATTTGAAATTGCCTCATTTGCAGCATTCTCTCCAATTTTTATCAATTCCTCTGCTTTATGGAAATCGAATGTATCAGAAGAATCATATGGGATATTAATCAGAATATCAGGTTTGAATAATTCAATGGTTTGTTTTGCAATTTTATGAATCATTTTTAGAGTGTAGTGGCTTTAAAGAGAATAATACCACATACTTTTCTTTGTCACCAGTATCATTGGCTTTGGTAATAATTTTTAAATAAATAGGGAATAACTTTATGCTGTTTGTTAACAGTGGATAATGTATCGGATAAATCATTTTTCTTGTCCTCCTACATAAATTCACAACCACAAGAATACCTTTCAGCGACGAGTTACATATTCAATTGGGATAGGACTTAGTACGCCCTCTAATAAAAATTTTATCCCCGGATATAACTGGTGTCATCAAAGTCGGGATTGCTATAGATGCTCTGATAGCTTCATAAAAACTACCTGAATTAAAGACCTCTACTTTCTCATTTAATATATCAACGGCTATTGCAGAAAACGGTATGCCCATCTCTTCGATGTTCATATCAGGGATGAATGCTTTTCATTTTTCGAGTACTAGGTTCTTTAACAACCCGTTAGTTGAAATAGTGAAACTAATAATCCCCACACTGTTTTTCGTCCAATGATTTTACCCATGCAGTAAATTCCGGTAGTTTACCCATTGCATAAGTTCCGCCAACAGACCCTATAGAAGAACCCGCAATAGAGGATATTTGAAACCCATGCTTTTTCAAGTGTAACAAACGCCAATCTGTGCAAGACCCTTTTGAACCTCCACTGATAATACTAATGCAACTGTGATTTATTCATATTTCAGGTTTCTGATGAAAGGAAATTCTTGAGGAACTTTGCCTGTAACGCCATTATACATCTGATTAATTTGCTTATTACAGTAACATAATCATTAAGGTCAGTAGATGACACCTTTGACTTCCATTTCTTTTTTCGTGTAGTCCAGAGATGTAACCACAATAGGTACATTAGCCTTCTTTGCCATATAGTAAAATCCTTTATTCCAATTAGATACCCTACTAATCGACCCTTCGGGAGAAATTACGACATGTAATTCATCATTTTCAGTTAAAATCTTAACAACCCTATAAATCGCATTTTCATCTTTTACCCCTCTAACTGCCATTGAACCAAACTTTTTCATAACAATATTCATGGGGAAAAAGAAAAGTTCCTTTTTCGAAAGGAATAAGTATCTGACACCCATTTGAGCTATACCTAATTTCCCATAGAGGGCATCAATGTGAGCAGTATGAGGTGCAAATATTGTGATTGACTTTTTTATGTCTGGAAATTCACCTTTGATTTTCCACCCCAAAACATCCTTGAGTAAATATCCTGATATCGTTTTCAATGTGTGAGGTTTAGGCAATTAACAGTACTTACTGAATTAATTTTCTTACCGTAAAATCATCATCGGTTAGTCCTGTATCATATTTCACGTCTGACATTTGCATTTTTGTCTTATGATTTTTTTTAAAGTCAGTCATTTCAATTTCCTGAGCATTCCAGTAGTTTCCTACCTTACTGAACACATATTTTGCTGATTTAATTTTTGTGTTTCCTTTGTCATAATAATCCATCGTCTCCGGGTAGAAGTTTGTTTTATTGATGGTTACAATTATCTTGGAATAATCAGATTGAGCCTGTGGTGTCAGTTCCAGCGTATATACATTTGCTCCGGTTTCAATTAATTTAGGCGTGTATTTTGCTGAAAAAGGTTTTGATTCCATATCATCATAAGAGAAATCCGTACCTGCAAAATTCTGATTCTTTGCACTGGTGGCAATTCTTCTTTCCTTTCCAAAGGCAGGCAAATACAAATACATGACATCATTTGGCAGAGATAATACTGATATACCCGCTTGTGACGCTGGTGCTGTAAATCGAAATATTCTTTTATCGTTTCCTTTCTGTTGGATTGTCGCCTCTCTGATTTCTTCTTTTCCATTCTTATCAATAAGAACAATCCTATTCTTACCTGTTAAATCTTTCGGTGAGTACATTACATCATCCATTCTTTTTAGAATTGAAGAAGCATCCTGAGCATTTACAGAGTATATACTACATGCCAGAACAGTAATGGTAACTGCCGCTGAATAAATAATTGCTTTCATATTTTAATGTTTATTTGTGAATAAATTAATTTGCAACGATTTTACGTTTCCTGTTTACCAAAATCAGTATTACAGGCAAAAGTGTCAATGAGCCAAGACCAGAACCAATCATGCTTATTGCTACAAGCAATCCGAAATTCTGTAAGGGAACTAACTGAGAAAATAGCAATACCAAGAATCCGGCTGCGACCGATGTGACATTAATTATTATAGCCTTGCCGCTTGTCATTAACGTTCTT
>JAWKKM010000077.1:0-9857 GCA_041393255.1 Bacteroidales bacterium
GGGAATTCAGGAAGTGCATTTCAAATCAATTCGGGTTCAGGTTTAATTGCTGTTGCCAATACCAATGCCTTGAATTTTGAAACAAATCCCGCATTTAATTTAACTGTCCGGGCTCAGGATAACGGGCCTGGCAACCTCTTTTCCGAAGCTACGATAACAGTTAATCTTAGTGATGTGAACGAGATTCCATTGATTTCAAATCAATCCTTCACGATAAGTGAAAATACTTCAAATGGTACTTCTGTCGGAACGGTTGTGGCTTCTGACCCCGATAACGGACAAACCTTGACTTATTCGATTATTTCAGGGAATTCACAGGAAGTGCATTTCAAATCAATTCGGGTTCAGGTTTAATTGCTGTTGCCAATACCAATGCCTTGAATTTTGGAAACAAATCACGTGTTTAACTTAACTATCGGGCTCAGGATAACGGTCCTGGCAACCTCTTTTTCCAGAAACTATGATAGCAGTAAATCTTACTGATGTGAACGAATTCATTGATTTCAAATCAATCCCCTTCACGATAAGTGAAAATGCCTCAAATGGAACTTCTGTCGGAACGGTTGTAGCTACAGTCCTGATAATGGACAAAGTATTTTAAGCATTCAATTGTATCAGAAATACCGGTGCGGCATTGCAATCAATCCAGAGCTTTCCGGTTTGTTAAGTATTGCAAATAGTGCAATGCTGGATTTTGAAAAAGCCAACCCGGTTTTTTTATTCTCGTAGTTAAGGTGGAAGATAATGGCTCTAGTTCATTGTCGAATCAGGCCTAATATAACGGTTAACCTCAACGATCTTAATGGCGAGGCTCTGAAATGGAGAATCAAACCTTCTCTATTGATGAAAATTCAAAGCATGGAGCATTGGTAGAATTGTAACTGCAATTGACCCGGATATTGAACATTGACCTTTTCCATATTATCCAGCAATACCAATAATGCTTTCCATATTAATTCACTCTTCAGGAAATTTAACATTAGCAAATAGTTCTGCCATTGATTTCGAGAAATAATTCAACCTATTCTTTGGTGGTGAAAGTACAGGATAATGGCTTTGGGGAAATCTTCTGATCAGACAACCGTATATGTTGATATAGTTGATGTTAATGAGTCTCCTGAAATAGATAATCAGGGCTGTCATTGAAGAAACAATAGGGAAAGCAGGAACTGGTTGGTACAGTTAATGACTTCGATCCGGATAATGGACAAACCTTAACCTATTCAATTAGATGGAAGTCAGACGGGGCGTTTACCTCAATCCTGCAACTGAAGTGCATTGCTTGTTGCTGATAATAGTGTGTTTGATTTTGCTACCTGTCCAGTTTATTTCTTAGATGTTCAGGTGCAGGACAACGGTTTGGGTAATTTAACAAGCCAGGCAGTAATTACTACTGTTAGTTTGACTGATATTAATCAGGCACCCAAACGATGAAAGCCAATCTTCAATTGCTAGAACAGTGGTATTAGCGAAATTGTAGGAAGGTTGTTGCTTCTGATCGGATGTCGGACAGTCATTAGCATATAGTATCATATCAAGGGAAATACGGGAAATGCATTTATTATCAACCAGCAAAGTGGTGAAGTTGGTGAATAACTCGGCAGTGCTTGATTTTGAAAAGTATTCCTGCATTTTATCTGATGGTAAGGGTTCAGGATAATGGTTATAAGTTTAAGCGACCTTGCACCGTCGGCAATCAATCTGATGGACGTTAATGAAGCGCTAAGTTGGTGATGAAACTTTACCATTGTTGAAAACAGCGGATCGGAGCCCGGCAGGTTGGGATTGTTACAGCAAGTGATCCGGATAATGGCCAAACCCTTTCCTTTAGCATTCTTTCGGAAATGATGACAATGCTTTTGAGATTGGAATGAATACTGGAATGGCCAACAGTATCCAACAGCAGCGCACTGGATTTGAATCATCTCTGTCTTTGTATTAATCGTAGAAGTTCAGGATGATGGAGCGGATATTACTTGTCAGATGAGGCGACCATTACCGTAATATTACGGATGTCGTAAGTACCGGAAATAAAGTAAAGGTATTAATTATTGAAGAAAATAGCCTGGCCAGGAGAACAGTGATGAGGTACAGTATATGCTTCCGATCCTGATATAAGGACAAACTTTAACCTAGTATCGTTTCAGGAATATAAACAATGCTTTTGAGATCGGAACATCTTCAAGGATCATTACCGTTGCAGATGCAGAAGATTGATTCGAATCCAATCCTTTCGCTTTGCGCTTGTGTGGTTGAAGTTCAGGATGACGGTCAGGTAATTCTTTCAGCAGCACCAAACATTAGCATTAACCTGATTGATGTAAACGAGATGCCGAACATTGAAGGCTAAGAGTTTGAAATTACGAAAAGACAGTGTACAGGGAGATCAGGTGGGTTTTGTTCTGGCAACCGATCCTGACATTGGCCAAACGTGCTGCTATTCAATACTGGAAATACTAACAATGCATTTCAAATAGATGAAACTTCAGGAATTTTAATAGTTGATAACAGTTCAGTGTTAAATTTTGAAGATGCTCGGAGTTTGTTTTAAGCATCCGGGTTGAAGATGATGGAACAGGTAATTTAAACGTGTAGCCACCGTTGCTGTTAATGTTTTGGATGTAAATGAAAGAGGCTCCTGAAATTGAAACTCAGAATTTTGTTATTGATGAGAATATGCCTGAAGGTGAAAATGTGGGTAGTGTTGTAGCAATTGATCCGGACCTCGGACAGTCATTGACATACAGTATTCTTTCGGGAAATTCAGGTGAAGCATTTGAAATTAATTCAAACAACGGCATGTTGTCGGTAGCTAATTCTTCTGCATTGAATTATGAGTTGATACCTTCCTTAGCCTGCTGATACAAGTGGTTGATGACGGACAGGAAGCATGGCAACAAGCTTATGTTACCATTGACCTGATGGATGTCAATGAGAATCCCGTCGTTGAAGTCATGTATGGGAGTGAACGAATTTAGCCCGGCGATAGCAATTGGTTTGGTTAGAACTTCCGACCGGTTTCGGACAATCACTAACGTACACAATTGTTTCAGGAAATACTGAAGATGCACAAATTGATCTGGGAAACTGGAGTTGTAACCGTAAACAATAGTGATGCTAAATTATGATATTAATCCTGTTTTTAACCTTGTTGTAGAGGTTCAAGGATGATGGACAGTAACCTTACAGATCAGGCATGGTGTATTGCTTTGATTGATATGACATCAGCTGAATTTTCGCCTGCATCCGTCGGTTTTGATTACAGTTTATATCCCAATCCTGCAATGGAAACCATTAACTGAGCCTTGATAACCTTGAAATGGAGAAGTGAATATAAGGATCGGTAAGATCAATGGTGAAGTAATGCTGAAACGCGATTTCCAGGTAAACGATGGTCAACTTAATATTGATTTTGATGTGTATGGCCTGCAAAAGGGTTTGTACTTAATAAATATTGTAAATGGTAAGGTAGCTGTAGTAGATAAGTTTATTAAGCTATAACAGCGAGTTTGTAAAAAAAGACCGGGATTTTGTCCCGGTTTTTTTATGCAGTTATTTTCACCATGTTTTTTTGAAAATGGAGGATCAGTTTCAGTTTGATAGAAATTTTTTCATAATGGATAAATTGTTGTAAATTTGAAACTTAAAGGACACAAAAATAGTTGAATACTTCAATATATTTTAGTATTAACCAAGTTCCTTAGTTATGGAAAACTTATTATATCGCAGACAATTTGTACTTAGCCGTGAAGATAGTATTAACCGTCCGAATTGGATTAATTATTCCTTGCCTTTTGGATATTTCCTGTATGCTCATCCCGATGTGTCTCAGGCAGACATTGTGGAAAAGGGTAAAAGAATAGTTCTTATTGGCAATATTTATGACCCCTTTAATAAAACTTACAGGAATGAGGATATTGCTGAAAGGTTGATAAAAAGTGATAAAATAGAGGATTTGACCATTGCCAGTTCTGCCTATGCCGGAAGGTTTCTGATACTATTTAGCACTTCTGATCAGATGTTTATTTTTAATGATGCCAGTGCTTCACGTAAAGTTTACTATTCATGTGGTTCGGGGCCGGCCTGGTGTGCATCTCAGCCTCATGTGCTGGCAGCGTATCTGAAAATTGAAAAATCAAAAGACCCTCGGGTAATTGCTTATTATCAATCGAGGGAATTTCACAACCATGATAACAGCGGGGTGAGAAACAATACTGTTTACGATAACATTAAGCAATTGCAGCCCAATCATTATTTGAATCTGCTGGAAAATAAAGTGATTCGGTTTTGGCCTGTGAAAAGAAATAAGCTCATTTCGATGACCGAAGGTGTGGAGAAAGGTACCGAAATGCTAAAAGGAATTATCACAAGTGCCAATGAACGGGATGAGCTGATGATGGCAGTTACTGCCGGTAACGATACAAGACTGCTGCTTGCTGCAAGCCGGGATGTGAGCGAAAATGTATTTTATTATATCAACAACATTCCCAGGTATGACGAAAAGCACCAGGATATTGTTATTCCTACCCGCTTGCTGGACAAGGTTGGGTTGAAGTTTAATATCCTGGATTATTCCAATGATGTTGATGAGGATTTCAAAAAGGTCTTTTTCCAGAATAATCTTTTTGCCATTGAAGGAAACTTGCCCATCATTTATAATACATATTATAAAAGGTTTCCGAATAAAATTAACCACTGCCGGGACGGTTTAGTGATATCGCACGAAATTTTTTCAATACTTACAGAAAGAACATCACTCCTGAATTGCTGGCAACGTTTTGGGTTTATAAGGGGGTTGAATATGTGATAGAACAATACAGGATATGGCTTGATGGGGCCGGGATAGTTGCAAAAGATTTTAATTATTCGGTACTTGAAGGTACATTTCAATTGGGAGGAGCGTAATGGGAACCTGTATACTCAATTAGGTTGATAAAGGATATTGCACAGGAGGAATTTACACCATACAATTGCGGGAACTTAATGGCGATTTACCTTTCGGTGCCTAATAAGTATCGTGATATCCATACCAATATATACTGGAGAGCTATGATAAAGCACCTGTGGCCCGAGTTAATGACGGAACCTTTCAATCCGAATTTAAAAAAGTATGTAAGCTATTATTCGAAAAAAGCGCACATTTATTGGCCAATCCGCAGAATAACCAGGGGTTGGTAAAAATGAATGTGGATTCTATTCGTGGATTAATAATATAATATTCGAATAATCTACTTGATATAATGCCTGTAAACCATTTCTATACCATCAGGTAGCTCAATTTTGTGTTTCCATCCCAATTCATGCAGTTTCCCCGGATCGGTTAATTTGCGAGGTGTGCCATCCGGTTTTGTGGGGTCGAATTTGATTTCTCCCTTAAAGCCGGTTTTTTCTTTTACCAGGTAGGCTAAGTCTTTTATAGAGATTTCTTTACCACTGCCAATATTCAAATGCGTGTTCCTGATTTCATTATTCTTGATATCGCTCACCCTCACCATATCTTTAAAGTCTGCATTTTCCATCAGGAACACACAAGCATCTGCCATATCCTCAGCCCATAGGAATTCACGGAAGGGAGTTCCGCTTCCCCATACGTGAAGTTCAACTTTCCCATTGTTCCGTTTGATACCGAACTTTTCAAGATAGGTTATAATTTCTTCTTCGGAAGCCGATGCTTCAATTGAAGAAGGATATTTGGCAAAGTCCTTTCGGATGGCCTCAAAATCATTATTTTCAAGGCATTTGCACAAATGATTTTTCCTGATCAGGGCTGGTAACACATGTGAATTCTCCAGGTTGAAATTATCGTTATACCCATAAAGGTTGGTAGGCATTACCGAAATATAGTTGGTGTCGTATTCGATGTTATACGATTCGCACATTTTTATACCCGCAATTTTAGCTATGGCATAGGGCTCATTCGTATACTCCAGGGTGTTGGTTAGCAATTCATCCTCCTTCATCGGCTGGTTGGCCATTTTTGGATAAATGCAGGTACTTCCCAGGAACAACAGCTTCTTAACATTGTTTAAATAGCTGGAATGGATAACATTGCTTTGGATCATAATGTTTTCATAAATGAACTGCCCCCTGTAAGTATTGTTTGCGTAAATTCCTCCAACCTTGGCAGCTGCAAGAAACACATACTCCGGTTTTTCCTTTTCAAAGAATTCCTGAGTTGCCTTTTGATCACGCAGGTCAACTTCTGTGTAATGTTTAAATACAAGATTATTATACCCCTTGTTTTTCAATGTTTTCACAATACTGCTTCCTACCAGCCCATCATGACCGGCAACATAAATTTTGCTGTTTTTTTCCATTGTAATAATGCTATGATTTTACTAACCACGAATCGTAGGTTTCTTTGATGTTTGGTTTATTCGAAATAGTTCATGATTTGGTATCCACCATCCTTTAAATATTTATTCCGTTCCACCTGGATAACATCGGAGCGAACCATATCACTAACCAGTCCCTGAAGATCGTATTTGGGTTCCCAACCCAACTGGTTTTTTGCTTTTGTAGGATCTCCAATAAGCAATTCAACTTCTGTTGGCCGGAAATACCTGGGATCAACACTAACGATCTCGCGTCCTTTAACAATGATATTTCGGATTATTGCAATTCACTATATATCCTTTTTCATTAACACCTCTCCTTAAATTCAATTTCAATTTCCAGTTCCCTGAATGCCATCCTTACGAAATCGCGAACCGTAGTTGTTACACCGGTGGCAATCACAAAATCCTCTGGTTTTTCCTGTTGAAGGATCAAATACATGGCACGGATATAATCTTTTGCATGTCCCCAGTCTCTTTTGGCAGAAGGTTTCCTAAGTATAATTTATCCTGCAGGCCCATTGCAATCTTGGCAAGTGCCATAGTAATTTTACAGGTAACAAAAGTCTCTCCGCGAATGGGTGATTCATGATTAAATAGGATTCCATTTGTAGCAAACAGATTGTAAAACTTCACGATAATTAGCGGTTATCAATAGGCATATAGTTTGCAACAGCATAAGGGCTACGTGGATAAAACGGTGTTTTTCCGATTGCGGAACCTCTTGCACCAGTCCATACAATTCACTGGTTGATGCCTGGTAAAATCTTGTTTTATCAGCTAATCCAAGAAATCGAATGGCTTCCAACATACGGAGGGGTTCCAATTCCATCTGCGTTTGCAACATACTCCAGGAGTGTCAAAACTAACTGCAACGTGCGACATCGCAGTAAGGTTGTAAATCTCATCCGGTTTTGTATCGCTGATAATTCTGATCAGGTTAAGTAGAATCAGTCAGGTCGCTGTAATGAAGAGAAAGAAATTTTGTTCTCCACATGCGGATCCTGGTATAAATGATCAATCCTGTCAGTATTGAAAAGGGATGCCCTGCGTTTAGGCCATGAACAATGTATCCTTTTTTTAATAAAAATTCTGCCAGATAAGGCTCCATCCTGGCCGGTAATTCCTGATATTAAAGCGACTTTAGCCATATTTTGGTTATTTATATTAATTCTTAATAGTTGGCAAAGATATAAGTTGAAAATGATTTAAAAAAAATCAAATTACTTTTATTACGTAAATATTTGGTTTGGGTTTTTTATAATATTGCATTCTCTTAACAAAACTAATCACAAAAAGGAAATTAATCCCCGGAACAAAGATTAGAAACATATTTGAGCTAATATTGTTTATCGTTCTGCGTAAATATTTAAATGTACGCCATTAAAATAGAAATGTTCAATTGTTATGTGATTGGTATTGTGAATGTCAGGATAAGAAAGAGTTAAAAAATTATAGCTAATTAAAATCAAAAAATATGAAGGACTCAAATTTACTCAAAGTTGCTTTAGCTCCAAATATCGCCGGTGTGGCTAAACAAAAAAGAACCCTCGAAAAAGGAAAGTTGAATCGTATATTACCATGGCAGGCGATCCAGAAAAGCGAGCATTGTTTTTTGGCGAAGGGATTTTGCCCGGTTATCCTTTTTGGATACCATTGACTTCAATGGTGCTGAGTTCAACTCGAAGGTGCAAAAAGATTTGCACGCCCATTACATCGAAATTCTATCCAAAATAGAGGCGGGAGGCGATAATGTTTGCTTACTTGCAAAAGAAAACAGCATTGCTATTTATCTTGGGATTATTGAGCGGGCGCAAAATAGGGGAGGACATAGTTTGTATTGTTCTCTTGTTTACATCGATCCGAATGGACAAATCAAATCGGTACACCGTAAATTGCAACCCACCTATGATGAACGACTGACCTGGTCGCCTGGCGATGGAAATGGTTTACAGGTACATTCCTTAAAGCATTTTACAGTTGGAGGTTTGAATTGTTGGGAAAACTGGATGCCTTTGACCAGAACGGCACTTTACGGACTTGGTGAAGATCTTCATATTGCTGTTTGGCCGGGAACAGATAACAATACCAAAGACATTACCCGTTTTATTGCGAGAGAAGCCCGATCTTTTGTGGTTTCCGTTTCCGGTTTGATGAAAATTGAAGATTTTCCAAGTGACACTCCTCATCTGGAAAAAATAGTGGAGAATGCTCCTGATGTATTAACTAACGGTGGATCATGTATTGCCGGTCCGGACGGTGAATGGATTATTGAACCTGTGAAGGACAAGGAAGAACTAATTATTGAATCATTGGATTTTAACAGGGTATTGGAAGAGCGACAAAACTTCGATGTTGCCGGCCACTATTCACGTCCGGATGTTACTCGTTTGACCGTGAACAGGGAGAGGCAATCAATTTTGAAGTTGGAAAATGTGTAGTTTTTAAATGGTTCAGGAAACTCATTGTCCGTTAAATGGAATTGGAGGCTTTAAGAAAGTTGAAAATTTCTAACCTTGAATTGCGTTTTACTAATATAATATTTTTCAGGGGGCAAAATCTCCAAACTAATATATACCTTCGCCAAAATATAAAAAAAGGCAATGAAAGAAAGAAGTGATATGAAATTGGCTGTTCTCATTGATGCGGATAACATTCCTCATTCAAACATTAAAGGAATGCTTGATGAGATAGCCAAGCTCGGGACACCAACAATTAAAAGAATTTACGGCGATTGGACCAAGCCAATGGTTTCCGGGTGGAAACCAGCCTTGCTCGAACATGCCATTACACCCATACAACAGTATGGTTACACCACCGGTAAAAATGCTACGGATTCAGCCATGATCATTGATGCCATGGATATTTTGCACAGCGAAAAAGTTGACGGGTTTTGCCTGGTATCAAGCGATAGTGATTTTACACGCCTGGCCACAAGGTTAAGAGAGTCAGGTATGTTGGTCATTGGAATAGGGGAGAAGAAGACACCCAAACCTTTCATAGTTTCATGCGATAAGTTTATTTATATTGAAATTATTGGCGGTAAGGAAGTTGCCAAAACGAAAAAGGTTTTAGCAACAACCACTGCAGTATCGGAAGTGCCAAAATTTGATTCCATAGACAACCAGTTTATTCAATTGTTAAAATCTTCTATTGAAGATATTGCAGATGATGGCGGATGGGCTTCTCTTGCTCAGGTTGGGGCCCTGATCAATAAGAAAAAACCTGATTTTGACCCCAGAAATTATGGATTCCAGAAATTAACCCCATTGATCAAATCGTTGAATAAATACTTTAGAATTGATGAAAGGGAAGCCGAAAAATCTCACATTAAACACATTTATGTAAAAATTAAAGACTGAAATTTTCCTGCTAAATAATAAATTATCCTTTCTGCCTTTTTTAGAATCACTACACTTAAATTTTTCGCCTTATAGTCATACATCTCATTCAAGCTAATTAAAATTAGAAATATCATTTAGTAAATATAAAAATGAAGATACTACTTGTCTCGCCTACAAT
>JAWKKM010000078.1:0-9820 GCA_041393255.1 Bacteroidales bacterium
CATTCTGTCCAACTTTCTTAATGAATTGGTGAACCTACGAGTATGGAAGGTTTGTCATTCATAAATGTTGCCCCTGTTAATACGGAAGGCATTGTTCTTACTGACAAAACAGCCCCCAACCCGGCTAAAGAGTTCTGTTTCAGAAATTCTCTCCTGGTGTAATCATTGTTTTCCATTGTTAAATCATTTATTACCTCTTTTGGAAATTCATGTAAAATATACATTCTTGCTTATTATAATATCGACGAAAACATGTCTTATTTTAGATGGCTCATTCTTATATACGAATAACTCAAAAAGTATTTGAATAGCCTTATTAAGAGCAAAAAGTTACAAAATTTTTACATCTATATTTAAAATCTTTTTTTGTTTAATAAGACTTTGTATAAGATAAAAGAGCTGTTTGCAGTTTTAGATATTAGATATTATTCAATTTTACTGAACAGCTTTTTTTAAACTAACTAAACTTGCTATTTTTTGTTCCTTTAATGCAAATTGTGTGACTTTTCTTTTTTGTTTTTGCCGCAAAGGTTTTATTTAGAAGTAACCATGTGTTTCTACATCGCCATGCTTTAGCGCTATCTCTAATCGTTTTACAGTAAATTTGTTGTTAATCCCCTTAAAAACTACAGAATTATATCCATCTTTTATACTTTTTACAGGAACCTGAAATGCATACTCCTGATCGTTTTCAAACATCCCTCTTGCCCTGTCGTAAAGCGAGACATACTCCGGCTTTGGGGTTTCAAGTTTTATCCCGTTTATGGTAACTTCAAAATCAGATGCGTTACTGAGACGGAAAAATAAAATGACTTCTTCCGGGAGTGTTTTTTGAGGGTCGTCACCAATAAAGATCTTAGCTTCGGACGGAGAATTGTTTGCCACAGTCAATGGCAATGGTGAAACTTGCCGAATCTCATACTCCTCAGTCCCATCAGACAAGCAGTAAATCTTATTCCTGTTTTCCAATGTTTTCAATGACCCTAGATCCTGTAATAATTGCGGCATAATCACCCGGCAAACTTGTCCTCCTTCTTCAAGGTGCAACTGTCCGTTATATTTTGTGTTAAAATCTCCGTAATATTGGTTGAACAGGTAAATTCCATCGGCTTTCTGTGCCAGGATATGTGATGCCATTCCACGTAACATCCCATGTGAATACGGTTCACGCTGATTATAACCGCCATCGTCAATAGAAGCATAAACAGGAATATCGGCCGGGGCCATGTCTTTTATGAATTTATCTACCGGTAGTGAAGGATCTCCGCGCCAATGGACTCCTATACTAACAAAATCAACCAACCCAAGTCGGATCCATTCCTTGATATCAAGACCTTTTTTTAGACAATCTTCAACTGTTGGGGGCACCCTTACTGAAAGGAGTATCTTTTTCCCACGGGTAGCAGAAAGTTCATCCACTTTGGCGCGCACATCTTTTACCAGCTGGGTCATCAGAGGGGCGTTTTTTTGAGTCTCATTTTTTTTGAAATACACAATAAAGCGCATGAAATCAAGGTCTAACCCATCAATCATGTCATATTTATCAAGCTGTTCCGAAATAATGCCCAGTTTTCTGTCGCGAACTTCTTTGTGGGCGAAATCAAGCGCCCTGGAAGCATTCCATCCAGGAGTACTGTCATTAGTCCAATATTCCGGATGACTAAACCAGAAATCGGTATAGACTATAGGGCAGTGAGTGGCGGTGTCGTTAAAATGAAGATCGTTCATTCGGTAGGTAATAAAGGTTTCCATCCCATTCTCTTTTGCACGTTTTAACGATGCTGCAATTACGTCAGTGCCTTCTTTTTCCAGATTCAGCAGGTTTCGGTAAAAATTTCTGAACCGTATTGTAGTGGCAGTATCAGTGCCGCAATCAAGTTGGCCATTGAGATCGTCGCCAAAACTTCTTCCAAACTCAGACCGATAGTAAAAGAAATCGCTACCGGGGCACATCATAAATGTAGTTACCTGCGAATTAGACACCATATCTACGTAGGCATTAACATCGTCAACCGTCAAAAGGCGATTGTGGAACCAATGATTGCCAAGGGCATCAGAGCCATCGTTGTTGTGAATTAACCTGTGCTCAACCTTGGGGCCATTGCACGATAAAAGTATGCCCCAAAAAATAACAACTCCAATAAGTTTTTCTATTAATCTCTGTCTGTTTTTTCTTAAAATCATTGCTGTTAAATATGTTACCCTAAGTTCAAAATAGATTTTAGCAGGATTAGGTACTCTACAGTTTTTATATTCCAAACTGTAAAGTACCTAATTATATCATTTTATTTAACCCCCGTAATGTCGGTTTCCTGCTGAGGAATTGGATAATAGTATTGATCGCGGCTTTTAAAATTAGCCGCCGCCCCATAATGTGAGAGGAACGTATTCATTACCTCCAGTGCTTTATCAGTCCTGACTAAATCGAACCAGCGCTGGTTTTCAAAACAAAATTCTTTTCTGCGTTCCCTGAGAAGTACATTAGTAAATTGTTCTTCAGTGGCAATATCAGAAGCCTGAAGATCGGAGAGACCAGCTCGCCCACGCACTTTGTTCAGTATACTCAGCGCTTCTGTTTTTCCGTTCAGGTGATATTGCGCTTCAGCGTAAAGCATGTAAACGTCAGTATATCTCAAAAGAATCCAGTCGATATCCCAGTCTAACCCTGCGGCAACAGCTCCGCTTTGATATTTGCGGCAGAAAGGCCAGTTCCTGATTGTGTCTTTTGATTTTTCAATCCATTCAGTTTGTATAGAATAATCGTATCTTAAATCTCCGGGCTCATCAAAAATGCTGTTTAAAATAAAATCATCAAGAAATAATTGCATTGGGCTTCCTCCAAATAGGATCATTAAAGGGTCATTGCCAGGATATATCCCGTTAGGCCCATTTCTTGTCGGGAAAGGATTTCCTTCGCCTTCGGCGCCTGATTTACACCCAATAGAAAAAATTGCCTGTTCGCCACCTTCATGGTTAATATTAAAAATATCGCTGTAATTGGTTAAAAAACCGGCTTCTCCCACACCGTCGAGAACTGCTTTTAATTCTGTAGAAGCTAACTGCCATTCATTTTTATTTAGTGGGTAACCGCTCCTGAAAACATAAACTTTTCCCAGAAACCCCCTGGCTGCAATTGCTGTTGCCCTGTTTGTATTTGCCGATGGTTCAACATCAGGAGCAAATCAGCCGCCAGTTTTAAATCAGAAACAATAAAATTATAAACATCTTCAACGCTTGATTTGGGAGTGGTATATCCTTCGTCAATGCTTATAACCTTATCAATAATAGGAACTGCCCCATAGAAGCGCACTAGCTCAAAATAAAAAAGCGCGCGCATAAAACGGGCTTCCCCTTCAAACTGATTTTTTATACTTGCATCTAACTCTGTATTTTCACTCAACGAACCCAACACATAATTACAACGTGCAATATAATTGTAAAGGTTTGCCCATGCTGCGTTTAAAACCGGCAATTCGGCATTTTCAGTAAAACGGCAAGTTATTCCATCATCATAGTCAACCTGTTGCCAGGCGTTATCACTTCTCGATTCAGTCATCATATAAGAGAAGTTTTGTTTCAACATGGCATTTTGCACACCATCATAACATCCCATAATTGCCTGATAAAATTGATCCTCTGTTTTATAGAACCCTTCGATATTTTTATTTGAGATTGGGGAGAGTTCAAGCTTGTCAGCGCAAGAAGTACCGAAAGCCAAAACGATTATTATATATATAACTTTTTTCATCTTCTTAAAATTTAACATTAATTCCTAATTTAAATGTTTGAGCCAGCGGATAACCTGAATCATAGTCGACCCCCGGAGTGAGGCTGCTATTGTTGTATGCAGCAGTTTGCGACATATGGTTAAAATGGTCATGCATAAATACGTTATCGATACCTCCGTAAATTTTAAGGCTGCTAATTTTCATTATTTTAGAGACTACTTTTTCAGGCAGGTTATATCCGAAATTGATATTGCGGATTCTCCAGAATGCAGCATTTTCCAGCCACCAGTCTGATGGTGTCGTCAGATTTTCGGTAGTGACGGCCCTGGGGACTTTTCCATTTCCGGGATTTTCTTCAGATCTCCATCTGTCTCTCCAGTAACCACGAACGTTTCCGCGGGATTGGGTTGTTTCTTTCTTTCCAAGGTTTAAAAGTTTATTTCCCCATTGCCCATCCATAAAAAATGAAAGTTCAAACCCTTTGTAAATGAACGTATTGGTTAAACCCCAAAAGAAATCAGGTGCGTTGTGCCCGACAATGGTTTTGTCTTCTGCGGTAATAGTCTTGCTTCCATCCTGATCTTTGTATTTTAAATCGCCTGGTTGAGGATTTGGGCTAAGATATGCCATTGCTTTATTTGCATCCACATCCGCCTGGTCCTTAAACAGCCCGTCAGTTTCAAAAAGATAATACGAACCGATCGCATCCCCGATCCTGGTAATTGTTATTGGAAACCCACCTAAATAGCCGGTTATTGCGCTTCCGTCAGGGCCTAATTCTTTTACTTCATTCTTATTGTGCGAAATATTAAAAGTAGTTGTCCATTTAAACTCTCCAACCAGATTCTTTGTAAGAAGTTCGATTTCGTAACCCCGGTTCTGAACTTTTCCAATATTTTGCAAGGCATTGCTAAATCCGGTAACCTGCGGAATTGGGACTTGTAGTAACAAATCTTTTGTATTGGAAATATAATAATCAAGTGTAAGATTAACACGATTATTATAAAATCCTAAATCTACTCCCATATCTGTAGTCGAAGTTTTCTCCCATCCAAGATCCCGGTTACTGAAAGAAGAAGGGCTGTATCCTCCTTCAGAACTATTGTCAACAATGTATTTTGTTGCAGCCATAAGCCCGATAGAAGAGTAATTCCCGATATTGTTGTTTCCCACAGTACCTATACTGGCCCGGAGCTTCAGGTTACTGACAACATTTTTTAAATCATCCATAAACGACTCTTCAGAAATAATCCAGCCTGCAGAAGCAGAAGGGAAAATACCCCAACGGTTATCTTTCCCAAAACGTGAACAACCATCGCGCCTTATACTTGCAGAGAAGATATACTTGTCGAGATATGACATATTGGCCCTGGCAAGATATGAGATAAGGCTCCATTTTTCAGCTGTAGATGTTCCACTATCTAATACAGTACCTGCATTTAAAGTTTTAATATCATCATCCGGAAAACCTGTTTTTTTCAGGTACGAGTATTCATATGTTTCTTCCTGGTAAGTATAACCACCCAGTAAGTTGAGTGTCCAGTCATCTGATGCTAAATTATAACTTAGTGTATTTTCACTCAAATAGCTCTGAGTAAGTGCATTCGAAACGGATCCATAACTCCCGCTTCCCCTGTTTATATTATTTGTTTTGTAATACTGATTCTTATCTGAATTAATATCGGCACCAAAAGAAGCCCTGAATACCAAGTTTTTAACTGGTGTAAGTTCGGCATAAAAGTTTGACATCAAATGATTACTTTTAGTTTCGTTAAGAATTTCTTTTGCCAAGTGCACCGGGTTTAAATAGAAATTTGCATGATAGTAATAATAGCCTCCTTCAATGGTTTGCTCATCAAGGCCAACAATAGGAGCTACAAGAATAGAACGGCTTATTGGTCCCGAATTGGTGTCCGTATCAGGATCATT
Organism: Bacteroidales bacterium; assembly: GCA_041393255.1. GTDB lineage: Bacteria > Bacteroidota > Bacteroidia > Bacteroidales > JAADJA01 > JAADJA01. The sequence continues at coordinate 5,658 of JAWKKM010000078.1, forward strand.
TCTTTTCGAATTTGCCATAGTTAAATTTACTCCCACTGCCATCCAGTCTTTTACCTGGTTTTCAACGTTTGCGCGTACAGAATAACGTTGATAATCACTGTTGATAATAATCCCTTCCTGGTCAATATAGTTACTTGAAATATAGTATTTTGTTTTACCATTTCCTCCCGATGCTGAAACCGTGTAACTTTGGATAGGGGCAATCCTGTCAATTAAATCCTGCCAGTCATTATCCGGAAAAGATTGCGGATCAGTGCGCCAAAGAGGATCGATAGCAAATTTATAGTTATGTCTCTGAGTTTCGGGAACAGAAAGATTTCCTCCGCTGTATATATAACTGTTGGTGCGTTCCTCTATCGCATAATCAATATATTCATCGCGGTTTAGTACATCCACCTTGCTAAAGCGTTGCTGCAACCCGTAATAGGCATCAAATTCTATTGTACTTTTCCCTGATTTCCCACTCTTTGTAGTTATTAAAATAACGCCATTAGAGCCCCTGGAGCCATAAATAGAAGCAGATGCTGCATCTTTCAATACTTCAATTGATTCAATATCACCCGGATTAATACTGTTCAAATCGCCCGAAATAGGAAATCCATCCACCACATAAAGCGGATTTCCTGAGTAATTAATAGAACTTGTTCCTCTCACCTTTACACTAAGCGAACGTCCTGGGCTTCCGGAAATTTCCTGTACCTGTACCCCCGCAATTTTTCCCTGAATTGCCTGATCTACCCTTGTCACAGCGCGTTCCGAAATATCTTCGGAAGACACCTTTGCTATTGAGCTCGAAACCTGGCTACTTTTCAGTTTGCCGTAACCAATGGCTACCACCTCATCAATTTTTAGTACCGATTCTACAAGTACCACATTAATATTTTCTTCATTAGCTACTAATTCTTTAGTATCGAAACCAACAAAAGAAAATAATAAGGTAGAACCTTCCGGGACATTGATTGTAAATTTCCCATCGGTATCAGTTACCGTCCCGTTTGTAGTTTTGTTTTTTGAAAAACTGCTACTCCCGGCAGTGGAGTGCCGTTTGCTTCAGTCACAGTCCCTTTTACGTATTTCTGTCCGGAATCATAAAACGGTTGGGAAGCACTGGCGAAGCCATCGTTCATCAGAAGAAACAAAAAGAGCAGAGATACGACAACCGAAAGGGGGCTTTTCTTTACGTGTCTTTTTAACAAGTTTGTTTTTTTCATAGTTTTGTAATATTAATTTTTATCTAAAAGTTTTGCCTGCACAGCCAGGCGATACCGAAGGTTACAGGGGAGGCAGGCACGCTTCCCCTTTTTCGGCCACAATTATTCTTTACCTGTCGAAATCCGGCGCATTATTTTCCAGACTTACGGATGTTTTTCAAGGGAATATCGGCAATGTAAATCGCTGTTTTCCCTTCGTGAGAAGAGTAGTATGAGACCAATAACCTGTTCTTTTCCACTACAATCCCCGGATAACTGTTATCGTCTCCTGAAGGAAGATGTACAATTTCCTCAAAATCTCCGTTTTTATCTCCGATGAGCAATCCTGTATATACATCCGCTCCATGTCTGCGGGTACCTACTACTACTTTTTCATTTTTTAGAAATACAAAATTTGGTCCCCCCAAACGGAAATCCAACTTTTTAAAACTCCACCCGGTGTATGGGGCATCACTTTTAGCCCAAACGCCTATTTTATCTTCCAGTTCCCGCCTGATAAGTACATACATAGTACCTCTTTTATCGAAGCGGATTGTTGATTCGTTGGGAAAACCGTCAACTTCCAGTTTCGAAACTTTTTCAAAAGTCTTTCCGTCGGTAGTTTTAACAAGATATAATGCAGTAGGCCCCCTTCTTTCCTCCGGCCCGATTTGGTAATCGATACCGTAACCCGTTCCTTTATACCATGTTACTCTCCATATCCAGTCGCCCCAAGAAGCAATTTCAGGATCAATTGTTACTTTTTCGGGACTGGAAAACTGGGCCCCCGATTTATCGGAAAAAGAGACCTGGGGTTCTCTTCCCAGTATTTTCCCGTCTTTGTAAACCGATCCGCCGATGATAACCATGATCCGTCCATCAGGTGTAACCGACAATTTCGGATCGCGCAAGTCAATTCCCTTTTTTTCTAACAGGGCAACACTGTTCCAATTCTCACCGTCCGAAGATTTCAGGATCCTGACTAAACCATCGGTACCGGGAACATGCCCCGAACCTTCCCTGAATGAACAATAATAATTGCCGTTAAACTTGATAAGATCGGTAAAAGCGTTGTGCGCAGCCGTATCCCATATTTTCTTCACCTTAATATCATTGAGGGAACCCTTCGGTACAGCCTGCGACGAAATTGCAAGAGCATGCAGAAAGAGAAAAAATAACATTTTAGTTTTCCATCTTTTCATTTTGATTTGTATTTAGTTTTTTGAAAATGAATACTTCCACTGCACTAATAAAACACGCAGCAGATATCCCTACAATAAAAGCTACAGGCATAATCCACAAAACTTTAAGCCCGAATACTTCAAAGAATGCTATGGCAATTGCAGTTGCCACACTTAGAATTCCCCCAATCATGGTAGCAGATTGGGTTGCGAACGGTATAAAAAGCGCCATAAAGAACAGCACGAAAAGCGGGGCTACAAAAAGGTTCACCACTTTGATAACCACTTCGAGCAGGTTTCCCTGAACATAACCGACCAGTAAACACAATAACGTTACAATCCCGCCAATAATAATTGATATTGTACGCGCTTGTTTCAGGTAATCCATTTTTTCCCTTGAGGGGAAGAACCGTTTAATAATGTCTTCTGAAATAACTGATGAAGACGAGTTCAACCCAGAAGAAAGACTTGACATTGCCGCAGAAATTAAACCGGCAGTCACCAGGCCGGTAATCCCAACTGGTAACCCTATAACGATAAACCATGGAAATAGCGAGTCGGCATAAGTAAAAATAGTTTGTCCGGCTGGTAGCTCGTAGGGCTTTTTAGTAAAGTAAGCCAGCAGTGCCAATCCAACAACGGCAAGTAACGATTGAACAACGAAATTGGTTATAATGGAAATACGGAATGTTTTCCTTGCAGACCGTACGTCTTTTGTCGCCATATAACGTTGAATAGCCATCTGGTCTGATCCGGCTGTGCATATATACCAGACAAATACCATCAAAATAGCATTTCCGACGGTCATCCTTTTGCCGGCATCCAGCCCCCAGGTAATTGTTTCCCAATGTGCCGGTATTTCAGAAGGAAATATCGCTTTGAAAGATCCCATGTGGATACCGATTATAAAAACTGTCAGCAATGCCCCCAGGATCAGGATTATGGTCTGCAAAGTATCTGTAATCACTACGGCTTTTAGTCCCCCCATCGAAGTATAAATAACAGTTATTACGGCCATAATCAGGCATATCAGCGGGACAAAACTCTTTTGTATCCCGAAAATTGAAATTATTGCTGTGTTAACCGTTGCGTAAATAATAGTTGCCATCCAAAGCAGCCGCAACGACAAAAAGAAAAATGTGCCCATTACCCGAACGCCAGTACCGATTTTTATTTCGAGAATTTCATACGCACTGGTTACTTTTAATTTCATGAACCTGGGTATAAGAAACCAGCCAACTACAAAATAAATAAACGGAAATGCAATAAGGCTCGTAAAAATAACCGGGCCATATTTTACCATCTCTCCGGGATACGACAGGTAACTCAGTGTACTCAGAATAGTTGCAAATAATGAAAGCCCGACCAATATGGGGTTCATTGCCCGTCCGCCTAAATGGTAATCTTCTTCACTTTTATTTTTCTTTGAATAAAAAAAGCCTATTCCCAACATTAAAAAGGCATACACTGCAATGATTAACCAGTCAATAAAAGCCATCTTGCCCCCTGTGCGCTGGGTTATACGCAAAATAGAATAAGCTGTTGTTGCCCTGATATCTGTTGCTTCATTTGCTTGAAAGTCAGCTAGTTTGGCTGTATGTAATTCATTGAATCCGTTGCCCGTGCCTTTTCCCAGTAAGATTTCCTTAAGTAAAGGAATATCTGCTTTTGTCCCTTTCTCTGCCAAAGCCAAACAAAATTCAACCCAGTCCGACTTTTTGGTAAAAGAAACGCTATTTTTCAATTCTTTTCCCGTTTTTAAAGATGGCGAATTTGCCGTAGGATTTTCAAC
>JAWKKM010000079.1:0-8280 GCA_041393255.1 Bacteroidales bacterium
TATTTTGCATGAATGTCAGCATTAAGAATATTTCAAACTTTAATCTCCATCATACAACTTTAATGGATAGTCAATTACGATTTCGTCATTTACTGTTATGCCGTAATAAGTAAGGTAATGAGAGTCAATAAAATCATAGAAGTAAGTTAAGTTAACTTTGAAGTCACCTTTTAATATAAAATCAATTCCTTCTCCAGTGAGATCATTAAAGGAACGTTGCGTATTTTTTATACTGTCCTGATTGTCCTGATGATAAGAAATATAACGATTTAAAACATCCTTGGTTTCTCCTAATACATATGACTTTCGAATAAAAGAAACGTTTTTCCCATAAGTTTTGAAGTTTTCCACAAGGTTATAGAATTGCTCATTAAAATAACCGGTAAACAAACGCCCGTTATACCTCATGTCCTCACTGTTATCCGCCGATATAATGGCAAATCTCCTAAAGCCAGATCTATTAAAAGAAATGGATTTGGCTTTAACATAGCTTAATTCTTTGTTGTCAATTTCCAATAAAATGCTGTCTTTAACTGAACCTGAAACTTTTAGTTCAACTAAATACGCAGGAGGATTAGCAAAAAATTGGTATTCGTCCTTCATTTCGTTAAACCATTCAAGGCTTGATCGCCCCCTGAAAGTCAGAGTAACATTTATTTCAGCATTATTATCTTCGCTGTTATATTCAGCACTAAAATTGGTTGTGTCAGCAAATTCTCGCATACCCGAAATAACAAGATTACCTGTATTGGTATTAAACGATAGAAATTTTAAACCTTGACCGCTCCCTGTATTGATATCGATGTACATATTTTCTCTTCGAGCTTCATCTGTCTCTTCATTCTCCTCATCTGGACTATTTTCCAAAAGATCACAACCAACTATAACAAAAATAATCCCAGACAAAATAGATAACATCAAGAATCTTCTTTTCATTTCTTCAATAAGATATTTCCTTTTTATGACTATTTATAATACAAGCATTAAAAATCAAATCGAGTAATAGTCTGCAACTAACTTAATTGCTAGTACTTTTATTTCATTTGCATAAATGAATTTAATTCTCAAACCATAAAATTATCTTTTTATCAATTTACTACTTTGATTATGCCCGTCAATATCGATTGTATATACATACATTCCGTTAGTCAGACTTTTAAGACTGACTCTTTCGGAATTACTAATTTCCTTTGTCATTAGCTTTCTTCCCTGCAAGTCAAACAGTTCAAAAACAGCCTTTTTGTAAGCAACTGGCAATTCAAAATTGAGGTACTCTGAAACCGGATTAGGGTAAATCTTAATTATTTCGTTTTCTAACTTAGTAATACCGGTCTCTATTTCAGAATAATAATAAATACCTTTTAAATAAAAATTTTCTGACCAGTCATTATTTTCATCAGACCATTTGTAGATATAATGGAGAGACCGGTTTCCCAAATCGTTGTATTCGTATCTGTTTTTTTCATTTCCTGTCCATTGATTATTAACGACATCCCAATTATAAGAACTATACAGAATCTGTTTGCCGTTATTGTCGAATGCATATTCGGCCTTATAGTTTCCAACCCACATACCAATTGTTGAGTTCCATAAATAATCGCTTACAAGTGTTTGATTCCCGTTGTTATCAAAAGCAATTTCGGACTTCCTGTCTCCAACCCACTTTTCAACAGTTCCTCCCCATTTATAATATGCTTCCATAACTTTATTAGCGTTATCATCATATGCGTACTCCCATTTAGCGCTACCTTCCCAATCATTTAGAAAGTCATTCCAATAATAATATGCATCCATAATAAGGTTTCCACTTTCGTCATAAGCATATTCATATTTCGACCATGCATCCCCCTGATACTCGTCTGAATCCCAAGTATAACTTACATGTTGCGTTAAGTTTCCATTATTATCATATTTAAGATCATATTTTTCTGTCCAAGAAAGCTTCCAATTTTGAATATCTGCATCCCAGAAATAATAAAAAATAAACGTTTTGTTTCCATAGTCGTCGTAGCTGGATTCTGTCTTAGAATATTTTATCCACTCCTCACTTGAGTTACCCCAATTATAAGTAATATCCAAAGTTTTTTTACCGCTATCGTTATAGTCAAATTCACGTCTAGCATCAAGCACCCACTGGCTAACAGTTATGTCCCATTCAGAAACATTATATCCAATCACATCTCCATTTTTATCGTATTCGAAGTTATTATATTTCCACCCTATCAATTGACTCCCGTCCCATTCATAGTAATAACTCTCAAATATTTTCCCATTATCGTCATATTCGTATTCAGATTTTTCCTTAACAACCCACAGGTTAGTGTTTTCATCCCATTCATAATCAATGTATAGAATTTCTATTCCTGTATTGTTATATTCAGATTCGTTCTTTGCTTCTCCTATCCAAAGATTAAGAGTTGTGTTCCAATTATAACGACCGTACAAAGTCATATTGCCATTATTATCATAAGCATACTCAGTTTTTTCATCTTCTAACCATTCTTGGGTGTAGTTATTCCAACTATAGGAAATAATTAGAGTTTGGTTTTTCATGTTATCATAGCCAAATACATACTTCCATATCCCATACCATTGGTTGGTATTTGCATTCCATTTCGAATAACTATCAAGAGTCAGATTTCCATCGGAATATGTGTATTCCTCTTTCCAATTATCGACCCACAAATTAGTCGTCTCGTCCCACTTAGAATAACTTGCCCGTGTTCGTTGCCCATCACCATTGTATTCGTACTCGTATTTTGAATAGTCCTTCCAAGTATTGTTTACCACATCCAATATGGAATTATGCTGTAATATGCGATTTCCTTTATCATCATATTTTAATAAATATTTAATACTTACATACTCATTTCCTTCTTCAGCATCCCAACTATACCATATAACACTGTCAAGTTGCTGCTTTGTCTCTAAAGCCGATTTAAGGAAAGCTTCCTGACTTCCCGGCTCCTCATTTTCGGAGGTCAGCTCAGTCAGATCTGCTCTCAATCTTGGTACAAAAGTTTTAACTTGCCTTTCAACATTTGTTTTCTTTAGTGATTTAAAATCAGGTAATTTTTTATCCTGCCCAATTGCAACCAAAACATTCAACAACATCAGTGTCACAATGAAATATATTTGTTTCATAATCAAAAGTTAGTAATGGATTTGTTTATCTATGGAATCATCAGATTATATTGAAATATTTTTTAATCTAATCTTCAACTCTTTTAAAAGCAATCTCGTAATAACCAGAGTCATCAGAGTTCCACATAAGATGTAGAATTAAATTTGTTGCATCCAATTTTACAACTTCAAATTCAGTGTCTTCAATCGTCAGTTTTCCATTACTTAAAACCCAGTTTCCTTCAACTGGCACTAGTTCAATTATTGCCACATTTCCACTACAGGTTCCATCACTTTTAAATTCATAATACAAATTATTTAGCCCGTCTTCATAAGACACAAACCATCCTCCTTCTCCCGATTCCGAAGAAGAAACGGCTTTCCATTTTCCAATAAGCATGCTTTCAGAAGCTTCTTCAGAATTTTCTTCTTTATCGCAACTAACAATTGATACAAGCAGTACACTGCACAACAACATTGATTTTATAAGACTTTTCATAGACATTTTTATTTTAAATATTTATATAATTATTACAGTTCAATTTTTATAAGAATTTTGAATAACATAATTAGAGTTACTAAAAAAGCATCATAAATTGTGTTCATAGGCGTATTTTTTACAAGAAGTTAAGAAAGTATATATTTTTAGACCCTTTGTTCACAAAGAAATTAATTCACAACTACCTTTACAATACTTACCAGTAAGTATTTTTTTGCAGGAAACACAGAATGTCTCCAATTGGGACATCCTGTTACACGAATAGATTAAGCAATGAAGATGCTTATATTAGCAGGCAAAATGAAAAACCGTTTATATTAGAAATTATGAATATGGAAAGAAATGAATTCGGCACAGGTGACACTTCCGTAATCATGCTTCACGGAAACTCCCTCGACCCCACAATATTTGCACCTTTAATTGATGAATTAGAGAATAAGTTTAAATTAATTACTCTCAATTTGCCCGGGCATGGAAATTCGGAAAGGCCAAATAACTACAATATCCAGAATTTAAGCCAAGTCATTATCGATACCATCAATAATGAAACGGGGAAGAAATATATTCTTGCCCATTCACTTAGCGGCCATCTAATACTTCAGGGGCTGCTACAACTAAAAGATGTATCTGGCATTATATGTGTGGGGACCCCTCCTCTCAATACACTGGCCGACACAGTAACTGCGTTTACAAGATTAGGAAAACTAATGAACAATGCAGAGTGGTCTGCTAACGAGGAAAAGGAAATTATTGAGGGTTTATCAAAAGATAGTTATGAGTTAATTAAAGAAATAATCCGAAAAAGTGATCCTAATTTCAGAAAAGCCATTACTACTTCTGCTTTTCTTGAAGGTTTTACCAGTGAAATTGAGAATCTGAATAAAACTCAAATTCCGGTTTCATTGGTCTTTTCCACTAACGATGATTATATTGATACATCCTATTGCCATCAGCTTCCAGGTACAATTGAAAATCCATATATCAAAATCATCTTTATTGATTACGGAGGACATTTACCATTCTTTAACTTTCCTGAAAAATTCAGTAGGATAATTCAGAATGCAACTGAATTATAAACTACCATGAAAAGTTTTATCGATTAGCTCTTTTATGTTTCCAGTTGAAGTCTTACTAATTATATTCTGGCGATGTTTATTCACCGTATAAATACTAATATTAAGCTTCCTACCGATTTCTTTTGTCGTTTTTCCCTGTGCAATAAGTACAAGAATTTCAAATTCACGGGTAGTAAGGTTACTCCATTTCTTATTTAACTTACTTTCTATTTGATCTACACTGTAAACCTTGCTGATATCCTTAAACCAAAATACTGAATTTACTTTATAAGTAAGCCCAAGTGCTGATACATCTGTGCATAAACTAAATGTCTTATGTATCTTTTTATGATACTCCAGAATGGTTGATTGCCTTAATATATGGACATATTTCCCTTCTTTTGATTTGATTCTATACAATATTGTAAACTGCGATTCAAAAGCTCCTTCATTTGTTACCTGACTAATTCTTTCATTGGCCAAATTAAGGTTGTCTTTCGACGTTTCAAAAATCATTTTTCTATCTATCTGGTGTAACTTCTGATAATATAGTTCTAATGTAAAGCTTTCATTCGTATAACCTAATATCTTGTCCACTCCCTGAACATTTTCAAACTGTCCGGTTTTGAGATTGTGGACATAACTATATTGAAGTGGCATTAAAGGATAATGAAAGTGTTTTGCATCAAAAGAATCATTTTCCTTTAGCAATTCACCACTAAGCTTTTTAAAGTAATTCTTTTCTGATTCATTCATATGGGTTGCTCTGAAATTAACATAACAACATCTAAATGGGTTGCTTAAAATTATATTTTAACTCTCAACCCAATTTTCTTTTAAACCATTTGCTAATAAAAATTGATAATTAGGAAACAAATGGAGTCTTTTTGTATCCTTTTCATTATACATCTCAACCAAAGAAGAAGAATAAGAGCTTTTATTCATTCTAGAATAAGACACGTTCATTTTATCCTAAAATTATTTATAACCAATACTTTTATTAATTATAGAGGCAACAGCAATGTAAAATATTGATAAATAAGGCCTAATTATTCCGATTTAAGATAATGGAGACCGTTTTACCTGCTTCTTCATTTTGAGGAAGTGTAATTTTCAGTTTTGTTTTTCCATTTACAACTTCCGAATTCTCTACTGAATAGTTACCTGAAATGGTCAGGCTGATTTCTTTCAACAATTGGGTTGGATCGGCAACTGCAACCTTCAGTTCATCATTCAATTTCTTTATCATAACAACACAAGGCTGATCAACTTCAATTCCAGCAAGAATGTTGGATTTACCAGCCTTATAAAAAATAATACCCGCAATATCACCTGAGTTCGCAACAACTTCCTGAATCGAATTTTCGTTTCTAATTTTAAATGGATCATTTATAACCAATCCTTCCAGTTTTTCCTTTGTTGCATTTGGAACCAAAACATATTGATACGACTTATTTTTAGGATTTGAGCCGTGCTCCAGCCAAAGTTTAAAAATCCGCGCATGAAGAATTTCTTCAGGATAACGGTTTGCCACCCAGTTCCAGGCACCCGTTTCATCGTTTGTAGTATATTTTACCTCACTTCCATTGGGGAAAAAGTAACCAATATTATCGTGAAGAATCCAGCTAAATAAACCACCAGCTCTCCCTGTCTTTTGAAATTCAGGTTCCGACTTGTAAAAAGATTGGTTAATGCTTGTTGTAACCGTTAGATTTTCAAAGGAATTAATCCCGGAACCCAGACAAACAATCATATCGTTAAACATAAACCATGATTTATGCGCTGTTAATCCGTTTCGGTTGTAATCCATTACGGCGATTCCGTTTTTGCTATCCGAAACTCCTCCTACAAAATTACTCTCAATCCGGTAGCCGCGGGCAGTTAAGATAGGCAAAGTATCGCTATCCTGCTGAATTGTGGTTCCGGGAATTTTCTTCCAATCCCAGAAAGGGAAAATATTTCGGTATTCTTCTGTTGTTTGATAAAGAAATGTAGCGCCATCACCCATATAATACCCCTGAACATTCTCGGAGTTGCAGGATTCCGCACCAATTACGCGATCGGAACACATTTTTATTGAAAAGTAATAATCCGGGGTACGATACACCTGAAAATCGGAACGCCAGAAATGTTTGCTACCGGACAAATTCCGGTAATCGTTTGCCTTCTCATACTCACCAGAATGTTCAGCATCGAGTTTTTCCATTTTTGTAAAAAACAGGGAAAGGCTTTCCGCTTTTTGTTTCGGGGAATCAGGGAATAATTGCCTGCCACAAGCGCTAATGTCATATTCATTTTTCCATGTAACCCACTGCTGCCCTTCCAGCAAATAATTCCGTAAAATCGCCATTTTACTTTCATCGAACTGAAAAGGAGTTTGCCTGAGGATGGAAATCCATTTGATCATATCGCCAACATAAGCCAATCCGTAGTTTCCAAATTGCAACTGCGGCCCGTGTTGATGATACGACCAGTCTGATTGAACACCTTCACCGGTACCGACAACCAATTCCTCTTTTATGGATTCACTGGCAATTCGAATGGTATCTGCATTCTTTAGCAACAGGTTACGAAGCAAAACATTACCTGACTGCCAAACCTTATTTTGCCCCGTCATCCCGATTTTAGATCGGTTAAGAATTATAATCCCCTTCTCCATTTGTTCGGGAGAAAGTTCTGCTTCCATTAAAATCATAGTGGGAGCTAAAACCATGGGAACACCAATTTCAGGGTACCACCAGTTGGGGCAGATAAAATCATTTTCGAACCAGAAATTTAAACCTGAATGTATTTTCTCTGAGATATCTTTTTTATGATAGAATTGCGTTCCTTTTGTTTGGTAGGCCTTCGATATTTCTAATAATCTGGAGATATGGTTTCGTGGTGGCCATCCCCCACGCTCCTTGCTGGTATAATCAATATCTGCCCAGGAGCCATCTTCTTTCAATTCACTCAGCAAACTGTTCACTTCATGCAAATCTGCTGGTTCGTCCATAATGTTCGTCCATATATTTTGGTGAAGTTGTTTGAGGTCTTCGGGATATTTTGGTTGAAGCGCTGTGCAGCTTGTCAAAAACAAAACTATAACCGCCAGTAATAAAAAATTATCTTTTTTCATTTCAACTTATACTTTTTAAAGAGGAATGGAAACCTCCCATTTATCTCTGGTAGAATTGTAGACTTTGATTTTTATTTCGTTTTCGTTTTCAGAAATAATTTCAGCTTTTACATCGTTCGCCACTTTTTCCGACGGAAACAACACCCAAACAAATTCGCTGTCACCTTCGATATTGGCAGAATAAATTGCAGCTGTATTTGGTTCATACTCATTATATTCTTTGCTGTACCATCCCTGAATTTCAGGTTCTTCCTGGCCTTTTACAAAATCAATCTTCCAGTCTTGCTTCCCAACCGGAATAACCTGAAGATTTCCCCGCTCATTATCAGTGGTCACAATTTCGCCAGCCCGTTTTACTTTGCAATCGGGATGAAAATGCCACAGCGCTTCAATTTTTCGTGGCCTGTCCGTGGTTATCTTATCGATTACAACCCACATGTCGCCACGCACATAAAACATTCGCCGGGAGTGTTTGCAAGTTCCTT
>JAWKKM010000080.1:0-8020 GCA_041393255.1 Bacteroidales bacterium
AAAAACAGAATGTATTGTAAAGGATACACCATGTAAAAATCCCACATTGAAATATTCGGGTAAAACATCTTTAGAAGACGTTTTAGTTACTGACCCTTTTGCGGTAATATCGGCCATTCCGGTTATGCTTTGTTTTGGAATGGCTAAGATAATTATGTTTTTTAGAAAAACAAGAAAAATAAAGTTAAGGGTTGAAAAAGAACAGGGAACGGAGAAAAACCGGTATTCTTATTTTATCTGATTTTAGTTATAATATCTCGTTCGATAAAGAAACCTTAAATCATTTATGTTTGTTTTAATTAAATTTGCCACACAATAATAATCACGAATGAAAGAATCCTTAAAACGGAAATTATTGGGTAAACGTCTATATCCTGCCTATAGAAGGATCAGGTATATACGTTTCCTGAAAAAAATCCGTAAGGCGAGGAAAAAAGGGTTGCAATACGAAGAAAGACAGGAGCAAATTGAAGCTGCAAGAAAAAATAAGGAACAGGAGAGAAAGGATAAGCAACTTGCAAAACAGAAGCAAAAATTGCAAAAAAAACTCAAAAAGGAAGAAAAGAAGCAAATCAAACAAACCCTGAGAGAAAAAGCCCAGCGCGACCGGGCCCTGGCCAGGCAAAGCAAGGTGCAGGAGAAACTGAACCGAAAAGAAGAGAGATCGCTATTAAAGGGTAAATTGAAGGAGCAGGATCTGTTGGAAAGGAAGGCTGCCCGGCTCAGGAAACAAAAACAACTGGAAGAAAAACGAATTTTGAAAAGCAGGAAAAAGGCTTTGCGTTCCTATATGTTTAAAAGACGGATGAGGAAACTTTGGCATGAATTAACACATATTAACCGCCATTCCTTCAGCCGGTTTTACAGTTGGGCTATTGCCATGGCCGAAAACAAGGACAAGACGAATAATTTCCTCATCATTTCGCTCAATTCGCTTTTGTTGTTTTTGCTGTCCTATCTTTTTATATACCTTGTCAGTCAGTTGGCCACAGTACTGGTATCGCTTAGCTTTGATTACAAAACGATACTTTTTTATTTTAAGATCTATTACAATATTGATACCGGCGACTGGACTGCCGATTCGGTAAAAATTCTCTTCAGTATCATGCCCATTACAGGTCTGCTGTTAGGGACGGTGTCTATAATTATTTATAGTACCATCAGGAATGAAAGGAGTATATTCAAGCTTTTCTTTCTGTGGGGATTTGTTCATGGGATGGTGATGTTTTTCGGTTCTCTGTTGATGGGTACGCTGCTGAACAAAGATTTTGGTTGGGTGATAGCCTATATGTATTACCGCGACACCGGCAAGATGGTGTTTTCCATCATTTCCATTTTTGCACTCGTTTCGATTGGCGCCATTATTTCGAAATCCTTCCTGGTATCGGGCAATTCCTATTTTAATTTTATTGATAAAAGTAACCGGAAGTTCTTGCTCATGAGCCAGGTGGTTATCCCATCAATTATCGGAACGATCATTCTTATGTTTTTAAAGATCCCCAATGATTTTTATTATGGCACTACGGATGAAATGTTTTTTGAATTGATGAAGCTTGGAACCGTTATCCTTGTTATCCTGCCGGTAGTTTTTACCGTTAATTCGTACACTGAGTTTTATTTTGATGAAGAGCCGCGGGTGATCAAATTGAAACTTATCTACCTCCTGGCGGCGCTATTGATAATTGTTGCTTTCAGGTATGGGCTTGCAGCAGGAATTCACTTTCAGAATTAGGCTAATGCAAAACTTTAGCAGCATAGTATTCAACCGGGGCATATTCGTCGGTCAGGATTTCAATTTCTCCGGTTTCTTCCAAATATATCCTATTGGATAAATAAGTGTTAATGGCTTCGTTTTCAGAAGTGCCGGATGGTATTTCTGTTTTGGAAGCAACAAGCATGATGTTCTGGAAATATTTTTTCTCTTCCTCTGTCGGGTTGGGATATTGAACTGCAAACAGATAGACATAGGGAAAAACCTCACGGTAGGTTGCCAGTTCAGCCCTCAGGAAATAATTTGTCTCATAATCCAGCGAAGAGATAACATTGGCATATACAGCACCCTTTTCCGTTAACACATCATGTATTTTTTTGATGGCCTCAATAGTTGTCAATTGATAAGGAATTGTGATCATGGATTTATAAGCATCCATAAAAACGGCATCATATTTTTTGGTGCACCTGTTTAAATAGGTTCTTCCATCTTCGTGAAAAATTGACAACCTGGGATCATCGGGCAGCTTAAAATACTGTTTGGCAAGAGCCGTCAATCCCGGATCAATTTCAACCACATCAATACTCGCTTCGGGATATCTGCTTAAATAATCCTTTGGGAAAGCATATCCTGATCCTCCAATCATTAAAGAAGACTTTAACTCTTTATTGAAGTGTTCTGCCAACCGGTAATACTTTAAAACTTCAAAAACCAGGTCGTCGTCTTTATCGGTAAACATGGCTGAACTTCTTTCGTCGTTCACTTTAAGCATTTTTACCGGCCGGCCTGTAGGCTGGTCGGTGGTATTGTATATAATCACACGGTTGTATTGTGTATCCACATCCACATAGTCAATATCCCTTGAATTTTCTTTTATCCAAAGGATTGTTAAAAGTGCTCCACAAAAAGCTATCGCCGTAGCGAAAACCCATTTACGTGTGGGAATGAATGTCAACAGGGAAAAGATGATCAGTACGGCGGAAATGGAATAAAG
Source organism: Bacteroidales bacterium (assembly GCA_041393255.1). Lineage (GTDB taxonomy): Bacteria > Bacteroidota > Bacteroidia > Bacteroidales > JAADJA01 > JAADJA01. Next base: position 2,706 of record JAWKKM010000080.1, read on the forward strand.
AATATTGGCGTATCCGTAGGCAGGGACTAAAACGAATCCCGCCATGAATGTCCCCAAAATACTCCCCAGTGTTGACAAAGCATACAGGTTGCCTACTGCAGACCCGGAAGTTCTCACATTGTTTATTTTTATTTTAATCGCGTAAGGTAATATCATTCCAAAAAAAACACTGGCCGGGCCAAAAAGAAAAAGTGCAGAGGCAAAAATCCGGGTTCGGAAACCCGGTACATACTTTATTATCCTTTTCAGAATATAATCATGCCCGGTAGCAGTTACCAGCACAAAAACAGAGGCAATCAAAAGCATCCAGAACAAGGGGACATAATCGCTCCGTTGGGTTGAATACCATCCGCCAAACCAATAGCCTGCGCTCAAGCTGCCCATTACCACTCCGATGAGGCTCGTCCAGACAAATATTGAGGTGCCATAGTAAGGGCCAAGCACGCGAGCCCCCGCAAGCTCAAAGATCATGGTGAGGGCTCCTGTAATGAGAATGATAATCCCGATGAGGTATTTTTTCATAACGATATACGGATGTTACTGAAGGGTGATTTTTTTCGTAAACACTCCTTCGTGGGAGTTGAACCGCAATAGATAAAAACCTTTCGCCTGGTTTCTTAAATCAATTAGCCGGCTATTGTCTCCGGCATCAAAAGTTGCATCGTTCTGATAGACGATACTTCCATTCATTGAAGTAATTTCGATTGTTCCGGAAATCTTTTCTGCTGTTTGGCTGATAAGTAAAAAAATGCCATTGCCTGGATTTGGCCTGACCTCAAACAGATGAAGGTTGTTGTTTTCTCCTAATCCGGCACCGGTATACACCAATTCACTATCCATCGTTTTGGATTGCCTGTTTTCAATGGTCATTTGCGTAATGGTATCTGATTGATAACCCGAGGCCGAAACGATCAGGGTGTAAGCCCCTTCGTAAATAGGCCTGAAATACTTTCCTGTAGATGGATCCGAAAAAACCATGGAGCTGTCGGTATCGTGGTTTTCAATGAAAACCTGAGCCCGGACCGGAAGGCCGGATTCCGAATCGGTAACGGTGCCGTTAAATCCATATAAAGCTTGTTCCATATAATTTAAAAACGACCTGTAATTGTACTCCCAATGAGCTGGAAGCTGGCTGGCAGGCAACAGTTTATCATCGGATATCTCCAGAATAAACTCCCTGCACTGGTGGAAATAATTCATGTAATCCTGGCGGTTGCCATTGGTGGTGTACCATTGATAGCCATTGGTAATTCCGTTGTTGAACATGTTCATATAATAAGCGGGGGCATAAACATGAACCGTATCGGCATATTCGCGGCTGACAAACTGCCACCACACATCATCAGCATGGAGCTGAGGCCAGGTGTCCCAGGGGTAATTCACCACTTCAGCCCCACCGTGTACATTGGCAGCCATCGTGAAGTGATTATTTTCAGCCAGGTTCATAAAAACAATGGTTTCGGCCTGCCATTCATTCCCGTCGGGATGCGGGCCATCCTGTGGATCGGGATAATTGCGGTTCAGGTCGACCCAGTTGGCATTGTAGCGGGTTGCTCCGTTTACTGTATTATTTCCGGCGGCATAGGTACCATCAGGGTTTGCTGCAGGGTTGATCCAGATGTCGAGGTTTTGAACCAACCGGGTAACCTGTTCATCCGATCCGTAATTGCTTAGTAAATAATCGATCAACCGCAGGAAAAGTACAAAACCTGCCGTTTCATCGCCATGCATGGTAGCGGTATAAAGAAACTGAGCCTCGCCTTCTTCCAGTCCAACATTGTCGGAAATTCGTGCAAACAGAATTTCACGGCCCTCAACGGATTGGCCAACACTGAATACTTCACACAGATCGGGATAATCACTCGCAAACTGGTACATCATATCCACATAGGCTTCGTAGGTGGGATAAAAATCCCAGTCCGTAATGGATTTGATGTCAACTTTGCTCTTCATAAGCGGGTTGATCATCGAACTGGGATGGGGCAATAACTCATAGGCAATATGCACAATCGGAAAACTTTTTAAACTCCTTTTGATTCGCATAGGCATACACCCAGTCATTATGGGTACGGTTATCAATGGATATGATCCGGGTAAGCTTGCTCAAGGCTGGTTGTTTGGGGTTGTTTGAATCTGAAATAGATTTCGCCTTTATCTTCGAAAAGAGAACGCATTTCCTCAGATACCTGTGCTGCGGCATAGAAATACAACAATGAAACAAAAACAGCCAATATGATCTTTCGCATCCGAATTGTATGTATTAATTTTCTTTCACAAAACTACTATTTATTTTTTGGAAGGGATCGGAAAGTAAAGGGAATTAAAATAAATTAAGGTAAGATTCCTTTTTGTATTGAAAAATTAGATTACGCTCAATGCCGGCCTCCGGGTTTGAAATTATCAGAACAGCAAAAACAATATATAAGTTACTTTTTATTAATTTTATTGACCGAATCATAACGAAAAATCAAAAATATGAAAAGCCTGATCGTATGTTTACTGATGCTTGGATTCCTCAAAGCCGGACAAGCACAGCCTGTTCCTTCCAACTGTGTTGCTTCTGTTGCCCTCACAGACCATTACACCCGGGATGTACGAAACCTCACCCTGCGCAGGATGTTCGATCTGCATTCACCCGATACGGCCCTGGTCCGTATCCCCCAGGTGTGGCAGGATACCATCCTCGGTGGCCTGGCTGCCATCAACAATGCCGTTCCCATCGCGGAGCGCGACAGTGTGTTTAACCTGTATTGCGTTCACGACCTTTCATCCTGGCAGTATTCCATATACCAGGAATTGATGGTATCCGTTGATACGAATTACGAATGGACCCAGGCCTGGCAGAACCTGGAGCCCCTCACGGGAAATCCCCTAATCGATACCATTATCGCCCGCTATGCCCTGGAAGTCACTGAATTTTACAACTGGTCGTTTGCCAGTGTAGCGTTACTGGCCACTGACTCGCTATGGAATATCTATGCCCTGATCGACAGCCTGGAGATGGCGGAAGGGGTTAATTATGCCGATCCGAATTACATTATCGGAACAGCAGGTAAAATTGAATATCAAAAGACCGGGACCGACCGTTACTACGATTTCTGGTACCAGTGGAACGACTGCTTCGACGGATGCGACAATGCCCGCGCCTGGAAATTCAAGGTGTATGAGGATTGCTCGGTGGAATACTTGGGATCGGAGGATTGGTGGGTGTTTGATTACCAACCCCTGCCCTCCCCTGTTTACTGCAACCTCTTCTCAGGCTCAGAAAAAAATGTTCCTGAACCGATGTTCAACGTTTTTCCAAACCCCGTATTTGACCGTTTGAAAATAGAAGCTGAAAACACCGGCACTACCGTGTACTCCCTCACCGACCTTGCAGGCAGAAGAGTAAGAACAGGCAGTTTTACCGGCCATACGCTTATCGACATCAGCAACCTCCCTTCGGGTTGCTATTTGTTGCAGCTGGATGAAGGGAATGGCCATTATTACCGGAAAGTTTTAAAACAGTAAACCTGTCTTAATATTTTTTTCAACTCTCAAATACTTTAAAACGGCATGATATAAGGACTAATTTGCAAAAAAATACTGCTAGAGGGAAGTGTTTATTGTTCTGACTCAGGAGATACTTGTCGAATTCTAATTTTAATTAGCCGAATTTTAGGGAAGGTCACAACACTTGGATATCAGCATTAATAATAACACTCGCCCATGTATGGATTCGACTACAAATCAATATTATCTAGAAGAAAGGAAATTTTCTTGCCTAAAAATACATACTGCATTTAACTTAATCATGCATTGTTTTACAATAAATAGATAGAAGTATGTTGAAAAACCATATGAACATCGCATAAAATGCCTCAAATGCACAAACAATGAGCGTCAAATTTGCCTCACCTTGTTAGCTTTCAACTTCCGAATTGAATCAAGAGCATCCAATATAGCAGGATACAGTTTTGGGTCATCAATGTATCGTTGTTCCATAGTTTTGACAAATGGTTCAATTTCAATAAATGGAATTATAGCCAAATCTCGCAATCCACTTAGCTTTTGATCTTCATCAGGACTGAATAAACGGCTTAATGTATGAAGATTTGTATTTGCCTTATGGAGTTCATCAAACATATTCTTAACAGATTCATCTTTTAGGGATGGGAAACAAATTTTAAAAAACTTCTTTAACTCATTGATTGAATTTCTTAATTTTAAGTCGACGCGTTTATGGTACTCAGGAATTATCATAAAAGCTTCTCGAGTAAATCTTTTCGTATCAGCAAAAATTCTTCGTTCATATTCATGCTTAAAATCATTAAATGAATCATCAACTAATTTTTTAACTTTTTCTGGGATCGTTTCTATTGCAGATTCAAACTTTCTATTATAATTATTGATTTCCTTTTCCAAATGATTTGTTGAATTCTCTTTAATGTCTGATATCTTACTTTTAAATTCATTTATCGATGTATCAATTAATTCTCTAACTTCCTTATTATATTGCTTTTGCTGCAGAAAAGAGACAATTGTAAAAGATAAAACTATCACTGTCATAAAAGTACCAAAGATTGCAATAATCCAGTCAAATCGCTTTAGTTCAAATGCTAAAAGATCCTTGTTGTCAATTTTTGTCATGTCTAAATCAAGCTTATTAGCAATAAACGAAGTTTGACTTATCCAAATGATTAAAAGAACAAGTATGATAAAAAGAATAATATTGATAAAATGGTAAATATTTTTCATAATAATAATTAGACTTTTATGCCCCAATTTATAAACAATTTATTAAAAACTTCACTACTTGCATCCCATTTTCTGATATAACCGACTTTGGCTTCTCTAGGTTTGCAACTACTATATGATGCCCATTTATATTTGATGTCCTTTATTCTTCTTTTTATTCCATCTGGCTCATTATCCATTAATGTGACAAAAATAATAGGGGGAGGTGGATTCCAATATGGTTCCTTATCTAAATCTAATTTAATATTAGTTCCATTTAATAATATGTTTTCAATAAAACATATTCCAGCATCATTACCATTGTTTGTTTTATAATACTCATCTTCTTCTTTTCCAGTCCAATCGGGTGGAGAATGAATATAGGCATGACCATATAAAACAATATCCATCAATAAACCATAATTTATTAAATTATCATTTTTATCATTTCTTATTATTATAAGTTTTTCTATTAATTCATTCGGAGATGAAAATATTTTTAATTCCGTTGATTGAAACCAGGAAATAGTCTTGAAATCTTCAATTGCAGAAAGATCATCATCAAGAAAAAGCCATTTCTTTGGAATATTGGTTTTGTA
>JAWKKM010000081.1:0-7619 GCA_041393255.1 Bacteroidales bacterium
CCACCATCTGCAAGGTGGCATACCGCACAAATTTTATCGAATGTTTCTTTTCCTTTTGCAATGGAAGGGGCATCTGTAAGAACCAGAATTTCAAAGGCTGCTGTCTCTTCCGGGCTCGGAACCATGCTTGCAGCTTCAGCCATTTCCTTATTATACTCTTGCATTTGAATTAAATCATCCGCTTCAAAAACAAACAGCCGGATCATGTAAATTATCCCGAATGCGACGCTAATATAAAACAACCATTTCCACCAGGGTGGCAAATCGTTGTCCAATTCCCTGATGCCATCATAGCTATGGTCTTTTATCAGCCGGTCATTGGTCAGGGTATCAAATTCATAATCATTATCCTGATCATTAGTCTTAGGTTTATTTTCTAATGTACTCATTTTGTCAATTTTTTTATTGTTTTAAGATTTCGTCGGTGTCATTTCCTTCCAGTGGAATATTTTTATACTCCTCAACCTCTTCCTTTTTCATCCTGAGTACACCAACTACAATTAAAATAAAAAATACGATAAAGAAAATGGTTGTGAAACCAGATAGCTCATCCAGCCACGTAACATTTTCCAATAATCTTGAAATAATTTTCGACATGATACCCTATTTTGTAGCCATACGGCTATTTCCAACATCTGTACCCAATCGTTGCATATAGGCAATCAAAGCAATGATCTCTTTCTGATCCTCAACTTCTATACCTGATTCACGCAGGCCCGAGGCAATTTGGGCAGCTTGTTTCATTAAATCATCAATAGCCTGTTCATCATATCCTTCAGGGTAAGGAACACCGAGAGTCTGATATGCCCTGATCTTAGCTGGGGTTGATTCGATATCCAAATCATCCTCGGCCAACCACGGATATGGCGGCATAATAGATTGAATATTGGTTTTCTGCGGATCAACCATGTGTTCATAATGCCATGAATCGGGTTTATATATCTTACCACCTTTCACACCCTCACGTGCTAAATCGGGTCCGGTTCGCCGGGAACCCCATTGGAATGGATGATCATAAATATTTTCACCGGCTTTGGAGTATTCTCCGTAGCGTTCGACTTCAGAGCGGAAAGGCCGGATCATCTGCGAATGGCAATTGTAACATCCTTCCCGTACATAAATATCCCTGCCTTGCATTTCAAGCGGGGTATAAGGCTGTACACTCGAAATGGTTGGAATATTTGATTTGATCAGGAACATGGGAACAAACTCTACAATACCTCCGATTAAAATCGCTATGAGAGCCCAGAAAGTAAACACAACCGGTTTTCCTTCTAACCTACGGTGCCAGCTTTCCTTTTCAGCCTTATGCTCTAAGGCAGGTGCTTCATCATTTTCGAAGCGGGCAAATTTTCCAGCTTTTGCAGTTTTAACCAGGTTGATGACCATTAATACGGCTCCGGTAAGATAGAACACTCCACCAATCGCCCTAAACATATGCATTGGCCTGATTTGAATATAGGTCTCAAGGAAGTTGGGATACTTCAAGTAACCTTCAGCAGTGAACTCTTTCCACATCAAAGCTTGTGTAAAGCCCGCGAAATAAAGTGGAATAGCGAATAACAACATTCCTAAAGTTGCCAGCCAGAAATGTGCATTGGCCATAGAAGTACTGTATAATTTAACTTTGTAGAAACGTGGGAATAACCAATAAAGCATCCCAAATGTCATCATCCCATTCCATCCCAATGTACCGATGTGAACGTGTGCAATGGTCCAATCCGTAAAGTGGCTGATGGCATTTACGCTTTTCAACGAAAGCATAGGGCCCTCAAAGGTTGACATTCCATAGGCAGTTACACCAACCACAAACATTTTCAGAACGGGATCTTCACGAACCTTGTCCCAGGCACCTCTTAAAGTCAGAAGGCCGTTTATCATACCTCCCCAGGATGGAGCAATCAGTGCGATGGAGAATACTACACCCAGCGCCTGCGCCCAGTCAGGGATGGAGGAATAAAGCAAGTGGTGAGGACCTGCCCAGATGTATAAAAAGATCAGTGCCCAAAAGTGAATAATCGAAAGTTTATAGGAATATACCGGCCGATTGGCTGCTTTGGGGATGAAATAATACATCAAGCCAAGAATCGGGGTAGTAAGGAAAAAAGCAACGGCATTGTGGCCATACCACCACTGTACCAAGGCATCCTGAACCCCTGCATAAAGCGGATAGCTTTTAAGTAATGAAACCGGTAATTCAAATGAGTTAACAATATGAAGAACAGCAACTGTAACAAATGTGGCAATGTAGAACCAGATAGCAACATAAATATGTTTTACCCTTCGTTTCAATATGGTTGCAATCATATTCCAGCCAAAAACAACCCAGATACCAGCAATAAGGATATCAATAGGCCATTCCAGTTCGGCATATTCTTTACCGGTCGTAATACCCAAAACAAGGGTCACTGCGGCCAGTACAATAATAAGTTGCCATCCCCAAAAATGAATTTTACCCAGTATTTTACTGTACATGGGGGTTTTCAACAACCGGGGCATGGAATAATAAACCCCTGTAAAGATTGCATTTCCCACAAAAGCAAAAATAGCTGCATTGGTGTGCAGGGGTCTTATCCTTCCAAATGTAAGAAAGGGGAGTTTCATGCTGACAGCAGGCCATAGAAGCTCAGTGGCTGCTATTAAACCTACCAGGAAGCCAACAATACCCCAGATAACGGTTACAACTGCAAAATCTTTTGCAAGTTTGTTGTCATAAGTAAACTTTTCAATTGCCATAAATCTAATTTTTATTATTATCGGATTTTAGAGTCTTATTTTTTTGATTTGAATTGTCATTTTCAACTGGAAGATCAGTACTTTCAGCAACGGATGGCTCAGGATTATCAAATAAAATTCTAACGGATGGAGAATAACTATCATCGTATTGGCCAGACTTAACCGACCAGATAAATGCGCCTAAAAACCCCCCTGCAACCAGAACTCCCACACCTATCAAAAAGAAAATTACTGACATAATATCGTATTTAGGTATTCCGATACAAAAATATTCATTTTAACAAATTTAACAAATTTTTAACAAATGGATTTATCAACATTTCGTTGAATTCCCATTAAGATTCTAAATTTCAACATCTTAATAACAGACTTTTATACTTATTTATAAGACCAATAAATAAAGAAATAACGGCAAGTTTAAAACCTCCTCTAAAATTGCTTAAAATCCCAAGCTCAATATTTTTTTATGCCGCTTTTAATCTATACATTTGTGCAGGTCAATCAAAAAATTTATAGTCGTATGAAAAAAATCCTAACCGCACTCCTATTGTTTGCTTTTATTGCTGTTATGGGCCAGGAAAAAATGGTCGTCAGAATTACAAATCCAACCGCTGATGATTTAAGTAAATTTCTAAAAGAGAATTATGACATCGCCTCCTTTAAGCCAAGGGAATATATTGATTTGGTTGTAACTGAAGAACTTCACCAGCAACTCGAATCAGCAGGTTATAGCATGTCAGTTATACAAACCGAAAAAGAATTAAAAGAAAATCTAAAATCGGGGACTGATCTTACAGGTTATCGATCATACAGTGACCTGCTTTCTGAGTTGCAGGCCATCGAACCTGCCAACCCCGGAATTTGCAAACTTTATGATATTGGAGATTCAAGGGGCAAAAGAATATACAGCTCCGGCATACGATAATTACAAACATGATATCTGGGCACTTAAAGTTTCGGATAATGTTGCAACAGAAGAGGATGAGCCTTGCATATTTTATATGGGCACTCACCACGCCCGCGAACCAATCAGCCTTGAAGTGGCAATGTATGTCCTGAATCACATCATAGATAACTATGGTACTGATCCGGATATTACCAACAGTGTTAATAATAAACAAATCTGGTTTGTACTCTGGTCAACCCCAATGGTCATAAAATAGTGTGGGACAATGTTGACACCTTATGGAGAAAGAACATCAGGGATAACAACAACAGCAATACCATTAATACCGGAACCACCGATGGTGTGGACCCGAACAGAAATTATGGCTGGGAGTGGGGTGGTCAGGGAACTTCACATGATCCGACTGATATTTTGTATTGCGGGCCTTCCCTTTTTCTGAACCCGAGGTTATGGCTTTGAAAAATATGCTCGATACTCACCATTTTGTAGCAGGAATCACATATCACAGTTATAGCGAATTAGTGCTTTTTCCTTACGGTTATGCTGAAAGTGCATTTGCACCTGACCACAACAGCCTTGAGGAATTAGCTATTGATATGGCTAATACAATACCAGTTTCGGGAGGAGGGTATTACACACCTGAAAAATCATCGGAATTATACCCGGCTTCAGGTGTTACGGATGATTATGCTTATGGCCAACGTGGAATTTTTTCGTACACCATTGAACTGGGAACAACCTTTATCCCGGCTGCTAATCAAATTCTCGGAATCTGTGAAGACAATCTGGAAGCGGCATTGATCCTTCTCAACCGTCCGGACCAATCAACCTTAACCGGGCTGGTTAAAAATGCAAACACCTTGCTCCCTGTTGAGGCGGAAGTTTATGTTGATGGAATTGACAATACCGGAGCCTATCGGGAACCTTATATGAGTAGTGAGGCATTTGGAAGATACTACAGGTTATTGCAGGATGGAAATTATACAGTTACTTTTTCTGCATACGGATATATTTCTCAAACTTTTAATAATGTTAACATTAACAGTTTAAATCAAACTATTTTGGATGTATTTCTTATTCCGGCCCAAACTGTTACTGTGACAGGAACAGTAACTGATCTGGATACCGGCTTACCCATCGAGAATAAGTATTGAAGTTCTCAATACGCCCCTGTCGCCTGTAACAACTGATCAGTTTGGGAATTACACCATCTCCAGCATCATGGAAGGCACATTTGATTTCCGTGTCTATGCGATGGATTACGCAACCATTATTGAAGAAAAAATGGTATCCGTCACGAATAACGTATTTGACTTTCACCTTCAGGAAAGTTTTGCCTGGAGTTTTGAAACAGGAGTGTTCGAACCCCAGTGGATTTTTGGAGGCAATGCTCCGTGGTTTATTACAACAACAAATCCTTATGATGGATTGTATTGCTCACAATCAGGAGCTATAGGCAACAATTCAACATCTGAAATGGAAATTACCCTATTCCTGAGTTCAGGAGGGGATATCTCATTTTTTAGAAAGGTTTCTTCCGAGGCAACTTATGATTTCCTTGAATTCTATATTGATAATGTGTTGCAGGATGAATGGAGCGGAGAATTGGACTGGGCAGAGGTAAGCTTTCCGGTGGCTTATGGGGAGCATACATTCAAATGGGTATACAGCAAAGACCAAAGTGTAGCCAATGGAAGCGATTGCGGATGGATAGACTACATAATCTTTCCCCCCATAATTCCTCCACCCGACCCAGCTGAAATAGCCCTCAGCCCTTTAAGTTTTGAAGTGACCCTGGCCCCTGACGGAAGTACGGTCGAACAATTAAACATTGGCAACACCGGTGAGATGGTTCTGGGTTTTGAACTTTTCAAATCTTATCTGACCGATGGCGGTGGCAGTAAAGCTTATTGTTCATCTGTAGGTGGCGGTGGTGACGAGTTTATTGAAAACGTTACAATTGGAACAATCAACAATACATCTTCGCAATCCTATTATGCCGATTATACCAGTTTGTCAACAAATGTCAATATTGGCGAATCTTATTCCATTTCCATTACCAATGGTGATCCGATTTGGAGTTCCGACCAGTGTGGTATCTGGGTTGACTGGAACCAGAATGAAGACTTTACCGATGATGGAACGATCACCGTTTCTGGAACTCCAGGAGTGGGGCCTTATACGGCTACCATTATTCCTCCAATAAATGCTATGGGTGGGCCTACCCGGATGCGGGTACAGATCATCTATGCGGCCACTCCGAATCCTTGTGTAGCTTCTTTCTCTTACGGTGAAGTGGAAGACTATACCCTTGTAGTAAACAATAACTTTGTCGATTGGCTTACTTTAAATCCAATTACCGGATCAGTTGCCGGATCTGACAATATGGATATTAACGTAAGTTTCAATGCCACCGGAATGGAGATAGGCGACTATTTTGCAAATGTTATTATAAATAGCAATGACCCTGTCTATCCTCAGGTAATTGTGCCCTGCACCTTGCATGTTGTTGATCAGATCAGTGTTGATCTTAAAGCGGTACTTGAAGGTCCATTTGCAGGAAACGAAATGCAAACCACCCTCAATACGTCGGGGATGCTTCCATTAAACCAGCCTTTCAGTGCAGTTCCCTGGAACTATTCAGGAACAGAAAGTGTAGCCGCTATTCCCAATGCGGATGTGGTGGACTGGGTTCTGGTGGAATTAAGGGAGACACCGGGGGATGCATCCACTGCAACTCCTGCTACCACAATAGGAAGTCAAGCCGGTTTTATCCTGAAAGATGGATCTATTGTTGCTATTGATGGTATTTCCTTACTAAGGTTCGACCTGGTTATCGCCCAAAACTTGTTTACGGTGGTATATCATCGGAATCACATCGGAATTATGTCAGCAAGCCCACTGGCGAATGCTGCCGGAGCATATACATTAAATTTCAGTTCTGCCGCAGGACAAGCGCATGGAGGACCCTCTTCCCAAAAAGAAATTGCACCTGGTGTATGGGCTATGTTTGCTGGTGATGCCGATGGCAACGGGACTGTTAACATGGATGACAAACTTCTTGAATGGCAGGTACAGGCAGGTACCAAAGGCTTTATGGGTGAAGATTACAACCTGGATGGACAGGTAGATAATCAGGATAAAGACGATTGTTGGCTTATTAATAATGGAAAAACTACCTATATACCCTACGAATGAGATTTAAACAAACCGATAAAGTTTCAATGAACCAGCGGGTTAACCTGCTGGTTCATTCTTAAATAAATAGCCAAATCGAAAATATTGCCAAATGAAAAAACTGTTTACCTTTTCCGTCTTATTTTTTTTAGTCTTTGTTTTAAAGGCAGAAACAATTGAAAAAACATGGAACATCCAAGCTCCAATGATTAGCAATTGGGATGGTTTCCAAATTGTTAATTTTGAAAATAGCATGCTCACAGGAAGAGCCGGAGAGCCCTCACTCCCCTATATGGCTGTGAAATTCCTCTTGCCAGCAGGAGAATCGGCAACATCCATTGAATTTATTGGAGAAGATGAAATTCAATTGCCGGGATATTTTAAACTATTTCCTTATCAACCGTCAAGGCCAATATCAGAGGGAAAATCGGGGCAGTTTATCATGAATGATGAAATTTATTCAGCTGATCTAAGTTATCCGAAGAATTCCACAGGAGAAATTGTCACTCAATATCTCAATGGCTATGCAATTGCTATGTCATCTTTTACGCCGGTAAAATACAATCCTTCAACAGGAACAGTATCCTATTTCAAAAAGGTAAAGATCAACGTCACCACGGCTCCGGATTCAAAATCATCGGCAGCTTTGCAGAATTTGATTAGTAATGATTACCCCATTAATAAAATAAGTGATTTTGTCCAAAATACCGGTTTTATAAACAGTTATCCGAAGAAAACCAAAGTTTCAGGCTATCAAATGCTGATCATAACTCCTGCACAATTTGAAACCAATTTCCAA
>JAWKKM010000082.1:0-7241 GCA_041393255.1 Bacteroidales bacterium
ATAAGTTACAGGCCCATCTTCTATATTCTCAAAATCACTGTCTGTAGGGTTTAAGGGGTTATAAAACCAGCTAAACGTATTCCCGGCCTGCATCTCGGTGGCCCCCGGTGCCCCCTGGTTTATCGAAACCCCCGGCAGGCTGCACGTACTGTCAGCTATCACCAGTATGTCTCGTTTGTTAAAATCATGGTCATTGCACTTGATCTTTAAGCCTTTCAAGTAGTCTAAACTCCTGTTGCAGTTCTGCGCCAGTATGGCTGTCTCCAGCCGGTAAAAATAATTATTGTACAGCTCGTTTTGTGCTTCCCCCGAGTTGTTCACTATAATTCCGGCACCCCTAAAATTACTTGCTATTCCGCTAACAAATTCATTTTCCTCCACCATATAACCCGTCGAATAATCAAGGTACAGCCCGTACGTACCGTCCTCCAGTTCACCAAACAGCTCAAACAAATTTTCCGTCACACGGGCATTGCTCATGCCCCCGAGGTAGAGCCCCCTCTCGTTATCATTAAAATGGGAGTGCCGCACATCCGCATAAGGCAGTGTGGTGGCTGCTGTGGCATATATTCCATACTTCAGGTTATAAAATTCCGTCCGGTCCCACATCGTACCCTGTGTGCCGCCCGTATCAATGCCTTCCACCAAAAATGCAGAATTAAAACTATAGATACCCTTTCCGTAGTAAGGTTCAAAACTTTCATTTTTAAAACCGCATGCATGGAATTTTACCATGTTTACCTCGCTCAGTTTCACATGCGTACAAGTATCGTATTCCGTAAAATACATTTTGTCCGTAACAAATTCGCACTTCCTGAAAAAACTTGAGTTTTGAAAGGTATAACCGGTAGCTGGGTATTTATACATTGCCACATCCGATTTATTGTTCCTGAATTCCGATTCAACAGCTTGTATTATACCTCCCGCATATTTCGTTTCCAGCAATTCCGATTCGGTCCCCCCGTTCACAATTTTGGCAGCCCGTATCCCGTTTACAGCATTTTCAATTATGCTTCCGTTGCGCAATACTACCTTTCCCTGGTAGGGCAGGGTAGAGGCCTGTTTCGGGTTGCCCCAAACCTCAATGCCTTGCCACAGCCCACCACAATACGAAGTCAGCAGGGCGCCGTCAAGCAACAACAGCCCTCCGCGTTCCACAACTATTTTTATGTTTTCACCCATATAAAGATCTCCGGTAACCGTTAGCGTTCCGCCGTTTTTTACATAAATGTTTTTCTTTATGGTACGGGTATCGTTCCAGGCCACGGCCCCTGTTATATTGATCGATCCGGCCTCATATCCGCACGGTATCGGGGCTTCCCACAAACCACGGCCCGTCGAGCCGATCCGCATTACATGCTGGATGTCCGAAAACCGTATTTGTGTAAATGTCATTGGCGGAAGGTCGCCTGTTATGTTCACCCACACCATGAGTCCGCTTCATCAAATTGGTAAACCCACATCATTCACTAAGTAAGCCGTCGAGGCTTTGTGGTATTGAATGTCGTTCACAGGTATTTCAGGCGGCAGCCCGTCTGCCATTGCATGCCAGGTTATTCCTTCATCTGCACTGTAATATACTTTTTTCTTTTCATCAGGATTGGTTGAAGTCGAAACGTTTCCAAAACTTACATAAACAAAATTGTTGGAATCATTGGCTTTAATGGCTATACCCGTAACTGGGCCTCCAATTATTCCATTTTTTAGGTTCTTCGATAAATCTGTATAAGTTAATTCTCCTCCAATACCAATATTTGCCCTGAGAAAGCAATTTTTTTGATTAGTCGTATCATTAAAAATAGAATTATTGAAATACCGGTTGGTAGCAATATAAAAATAATCATCCACATCACTGCTGGTTCCGTATTCCCTTACAAACAACCTATTGTCAATAATTCCTAAAAGGGTATCAACGAACATATACGATTGGGGAAGGTTATTCATCGAAAGACTATCCGTGTTAAACTCATTAACGGTCATAAAATCTCCTACATACAAGGTTTTGGAATCGTTGGGCTTGAAAAACAATACTGGTGGGTATTGTTCATACTCATATTCAAAAAATGCTGCGCTGGTCAAGCCCATATCATCGGAGTATTCAAGATATTTTGATGCATATCGTGTGATGTAAAAATTATTTAAATCCATAGGATCAATCAGCACCGTTTGCCAATCCCCTCCCTGAAAAATTTTATACCATTCATTTTCCTTCCTCAACACAAGTCCGTCATGCGATGTACCGATAACCACAATGTCTTCTTCTGTCGAAGAACAATCAAATCCCTGTATATCCAGGTTCCTGATGCCGTCGCTTCCGTCATTGGCTATATACTCCCATTCGTAATAATTATAGGGTGTTGGGTTGATCTTTTCCGTTATGCCTCCATCAGTCCCGAACAAAGCAATTTCCCTGCCCATTGCATCTTTTGTAAAAATAGCTGTCCGGTTATCATTATGAAATCCGGGTCCACTGCCAAGCGGAAATACAGTGTCATTGCCCAGGTCATAGCACATGGGCACATGCCCTCCAACAATAACTTTATCCTCTGTAACGGGAGATACAGCACATTGGATAAGTTGTCCGTTAAATGTAGTCAAGTAAGGGTTAAAATTGAAATCGGGCCTCACATGTTGTGTGTATTCATTTGTGGTCTTATTATAAACAGTTAAATAGCGTTGATTCCAGTCTAGTCCGCTAGTATCTGAACCTACATAATTTTGTACGGTAAAATATACTTTATTTTCATGTTTAGGATGTGCCCCAACTGCAATAGCAAAGGCATAACAGGTATCCGTGTTCACCAGCAACGAGTCGGTAATATTGATTGTATCCTGTCCATAATTCTCTATACGATAAGTTCGGGCCCGCTTACATAGATTGTTGACAGGTCGGCAGGGTCAAATTCAATATCATTCAACACCCGAAAATTTGCCCATGTTGAATAAAACTCTGTTCCCTGTTTATCAATGATTACATCCCAGTGGTCTCCACCATCGAAACTTTGCAACAAACGATAGCAAGTTACCAAATACATTGTATCAGGATTAATAGGGTGCCTTATAAATTTCCTCGTGATTTTTTAGTGAATGAGGGGTTGGATATAGGTTTGCACCGTCCTGATTAACATAACAATTAATAACCTCCCAATTGGCACCATTATCTGTTGTGTGGAACAAGCCGTACGAATACATCCCCGGATGGTCTCCTTTATAGGTCGTTACATATATTTCATCTGTATTCAGCGAATCACTCCAAATTGATGATACACACTGTATCCTTCTTTCATTGTCCGATAAGTTTACCCACTTATCACCTCCGTCAGTGGTCTCCCAAAGCCCGCCACTCCATTGTGTGCCGGCTCTTATGTGGTTGGCATCGTTCGGGTTGGCCCACAACGATATAACCAGCCCTTGGCCAGAGCCTTCGGCAATAGTATTTGGGTTTGATAGTTTTGGCCACAATTCTTCCGGCCCAATATGATAGCCGCTTAACTCAAAATCACCTACAACATCGCTGTTTGAAGTATAATAGCTATTCAGGGCTTCCATATAACTGCCAATGCTTCCGTGTTCACCATGATGGCTTTCATAAAACTCTTGCTCAATTCAGTAAGTCTTTATACCCGGGCAATTCCGAAATTTCTTTGCCTCTGATAAAGCCTGCTCCTCAAAAGCCTGTAATTCTTTTTTCATAAATTTTAAAATAATCATCCCCGGTATCCTCCACCTGAGCAAACAATTGCCCCAATGGCACCAGCCAGGCTACAATAATTAACATTCCAATCGTTCTTTTCATAACACTTTGTTTTTTAGTCTCCCCCGGGTTCTAAAGGGATATTTATAATTTATCAGCGGCACAAACCCGGCCAATAATAAGCCCTGCCCCATTTCTAAACCTTACTTCTATTTCAAACTCCAAAATCACCAATGACCAATGACCAATGACCAATGACCAATTACCAATCACCAATCCCTCAATACAACAATTCAACCATCCAACCATTCAGCAATTCAACCATTCAGCAATTCAGCAATTCAGCAATTCAACATTTCAGCAATTCAACAATTCTCCTACTCCTCCTTCTCCATCTCCACCTCCACAACAGTCTCCTCCCCTTCTTCCACAACAATATCCTCCTCCAATGCATCCCTGTACCCATCCAGATGGCTCAAAATCCCAATCACGCCCCCGGTTTTCATCTCAAACAAAAACTTCCCGTCACTCCCTGTTTTCTGCACCAGTTCCGTTCCCGTTATTTCAACGGTTGCATTTCCCAATGGCAACCCGCTTTCAAAGTCTTTCACCGTGCCGCTGACCAACGTCTTATCCTTGCTCTTTCCCTTTCCCAGGTCAATGATCATCCGTGCGCTCATGTACTTATTGAAAAAGGAGTGATCCGAATATTTCAGGATTCCAACCAGCTTGTCCAGCTTTCCTTTAAGTATGGCATCCGCTTCCGCAAATGCCTCTTTGATCATCTCAGTCGATCCTTTCCGGGTAACAATTCCTGCCCGTGTTTTCGGTATGATTTCATAATAGTCATCTATTGCTTTTTGCAAATCGGCCAGCATCACCTCCGTAACCCCGTACTCCCCAACTTCCGCCAGCAGTTCTGTAGCTTTGTCATGAACAAGTTGGCACTTGTCCCTCAATATAGTATCTGCACTTTTGTCAAGGTTCCCTTTCGTATAATTGATTTCTTCCAGCAACTCCGCATTATTGGTAACACTGGCAAAAGCCACCAAACGTCCGGCCACATCCAGTGCTTTTTCTGTCAAATCCTCCCTCAATACTTTTTTGCTCACGGCAATACCTCTTACATCCAATTCCTGTATCAGCCGTAGGTCCATAATTTGTTTCACTTTTCCGTCAAATTGTGTTAAAAAGCCGGTAAACTGTGGTACTGCATCCAATATCGCCTGGTTGATCCTGTAAAAATCCAGGTAAGTCAAATACATCGATAATTTGTTCTCTTCTCTTGTTGTCATAATTTTAAATTTAGGTTTAACAATTATTTATCACCCTCCATAGCCCCAGCGAAGGAGGGTATCACCCTATGTAACTTCAACATAGGAGAATATCATTCTCAATAGCCTCAGTAAAGGAGTATTTTTTCTCAATCAGCAACCAATCTGCCTTACCATCAATATTAGCAGGCATCCGTTTTAAGTTCTGTTCAACTCTCTCTGCTATCTCTGTGTCTCCTCTGCTTTCTCTGTGGTAAAGCATATTTATTATATTGAAACATCCCTTTTCCAGGATGTCAGGCTTTATTTCCTCACTGATAAATGTAAATTCCACTGTGTAAGTATGATATTCCGTCAGGTAACAGGGTATTTCTGACATGTTTATAGTTATTTCCATTGTGTAAGAATACATTTCCATGGTGTAAGGAACAATTTCCAGACTGTAAGCCACAATTTCCGATAAGCACAAACTCTTCTCCAGGCTGAAAATAAACCATCCTGCTATCGGTATCCATATCAAGTCCCTGCCAGGGGCCTTTCGCTCAGTTTCTGTATTCCATGAATTGGGTATCCTCCATTCATGGCCTGCACGAATAAATGAAATTGTAAATTTTTGGGGTTTTTCAATCATTCTTTTGTATATTCATATCAAGTCTATATTTATATCAATCTTGTACATACTATTTCCATTATAGGTATAGCCTGTACCCTCTTTTCATTTCACAATCTTACCCTGCTCTAATTGTTCGACCTGATAGACATTACTGAAGGGACTCAGTTTTGCGGAAATATCAAACTCTTGGATCTACAGTTTTCTTTCCTTGTCTTCAATTCATTAATCCCTAAAAATCCCCATAGGTTACCCTCCATAATTTCATTTAGAGGGATTCTAAATAAGCTTGATAAAAAAAATACAGCATATTTATAAATTCAATCTTTATAAATCCTTGTTTATGGTGCAACATCCCGGATCAACTGCCAGGCAGCTACAATGTGTTTACGGGCAACCTGGGTTTGCCCGATCACCATACGCAGGGTGTAAATGCCCTTAAGTTTCGTGTGCGATAAATAAACCTTTCCTGTTGAGTTTAATGTTTGAAGCAAATTTTCATTCATTTCATTCAATAAATTATCGTCCGTAATTCCAGCAGGCTTATACCTGAAACATATCAGGTTCAGGGTGCGGGGGGTAACAATTTCAAAATCACCGGAAGAGCTTACCCACTCTTCAAACTCCTTTGCAAGGGCTATATGCTGCGAAATTTTTTCTTTCAACCCGTTCACTCCGTAATTGCGGATAACAAACCACAATTTCAAAGCACGAAACCTTCTCCCCAAATGTATCCCCCAGTCACGATAATCATTAACCTGTCCTGAAACTTTTGTTTTTAAATATTCCGGGTTTATACTAAATGTGTTTATAAGCGCATCTTTGTCTTTCACAAAATAGGCGGAACAATCGAAATTGGTAAACATCCATTTATGGGGGTTGAAAACAAAACTATCTACTTTATCAATGCCTTTTAGCATCCATTTATTTTCATCAAGCATAAGGGCTGTTCCTGCAAAAGCCGCATCAACATGCAACCAAATTTTATATTCCGATGCAATTTTTGCGATCTCTTCAAGAGGGTCAATGGCCGTTGATCCGGTAGTTCCAAGTGTTGCGATTATACAAAGGGGTTTCTTGTTTTGCTTTAGGTCGTTTTCAATGGCAGCTCTGAGGTCAAGTGGATACAATCGGAATTCCCGGTCAACGGTTATTTTTACCAGGTTTTTTCTTCCAAACCCGGCAATTTTAACACCTTTCTCTATGGAGGAATGAGTTTCAGTGGAACAATATATCCGATAATCACTATTTGAAAATCCCTGTTCATTGATGCTGAAAGAAGACATTATTTCCCTTGCTGTCAGAAGTGCCGTAAGTGTAGCTGTAGATGCAGTATCCTGGATTACACCATGGAATCCATCGGGTAGGCCAATCATTCCTTTTAACCAGTTCATTACTTTTTCCTCCAGTTCAGCTGCTGCCGGGGATGTCTCCCAAACCATACATTGAGCACCCAGGGTAGCGGTTAACATTTCTGCCAGCAATGAAGGGTAACTTGAGTTAGCCGGAAAATAAGCAAAGAAATTAGGGCTTTGCCAGTGGGTGATACCGGGAATAATAATATTCTGAAAATCGGAAAAAATTTGCCGGATAGTTTCGGGCTTATCCGGTGGTAAATCGGGTAACTGATCAAATATATCCCGCGGTTTTACCTTTGACTTAA
>JAWKKM010000083.1:0-7165 GCA_041393255.1 Bacteroidales bacterium
TGATTCCGGCATCTTGAAAACAACTACTCCGCGAGTTGGTTCTTTTTTAAGCATTTCATTACGCGATTCTTCGGTATAAAATTCACCGGTTTCCACATCCTGAAGTGTTTCTTCATACTTGTAGCCCAACTGTTTTACCCATACATCAGCATCGAGAAATACCGCATTCAAAACGGTCATACCTGCATTGTAAGGATATAATTCACCCCATACATTGTGACCTTGTTCGCGCATCCGGGTCAATAATTCGTGAACCAAATTGTAGCCCGGATTATTAAAGTGTGCAGCTATTGCCGGGGCATTTAATGCGGCTGCATTGGCCAACAGTTCCTGAACACCTAAAACTTCCTGAACATCATCGCCCGGAGTAAGTCGCAGGTGCACACTGAGGCATCTGCCATATGCAGCAGCAAGTTTTTGTACTTCGAACAATTCACGGGAAGATATCCCATAACGCATATAGCCTAACGTTGAACCTACTCCAATACCTCCAAAGCGAAGGCCTTCATCTATTTCTTCCAGTATCTGATTCCCTTGTTCCAGATTCGGTTTTGTTCTTGCCCAGCCTTGTTTTACTCTTGAAGCAACTACGTCAGGTGTATGTAAATATTTCCAATCGTTAAAACCATCTAGAACTGCTGCCCTGGCAAATTCATGAGAAACAGAAACGCCAAAATTGATAGGTGATTTTCCTTCGTGACTTTTGTAAAATTCATCAATTTTGGGTCCGGGAGTTCCAATCTCTAAATCCATGATAGTGGTGCGGCCATCTCTAAGCATCATCGGGTATATATACGGCAGAATACAATGCTGATGCCCATCAATAAACCCTGGTGCCACAACCAACCCGGCAGCATCAATGGTTTCTTTGCCTTTAATTTCACCTTCGGTTATCAGGGCAATTTTGCCATCCTTAATGCCCACATTGCGCACGCCATCAAAGTTTGTTTCAGGGTCCATTACCCGGCCATTGAGAATGACCACATCAAATTCCTGTTTTGAATTTACCTTTTGATTTTGATTACAACTGGCTAATGCCAGCAATCCAATAAACAGTAAAAAAATAATTCTTTTCATGATAGATTAATTTTGATTATTACTTATATGCTTAAAACATATTATTACGTGATTTGCAGTTTTTTGAATGATATAAGAATGTCACTTTGTTTCCATTTCTTCCGCCATACCTTCAATTTTGACCGAAAGAAGTACCAAATGCCAATTATAAAGTATGTTGATTAATCCGGACAACTCGGCCTGGTCGCGGACATATACTTTAAGTAATGTATATATCTGCCCGCTTTTACATTCGCTAATCCGGACAATTTCTCCTTGAAAATAATCCCATATCTCCGGGCAAACCTTACCTAATACCCGGATTTGATAAACCCCGGAATTTGAAAATTTTATCTCGTTAATGATCGTGTCGGTCACATAGATTGTTTAAGATTGCACAAAAATATTTAACCTATATATAATGGGTTAGCCACTAAAGTGTAATTTATTTATAAAAAAGTGGAAATTTTATCCGTTGGATAGATTTTAAATTTTGGAAGTAACTAAACCAAGTAACTTAACCTTCTTTAATGCACCGGTTCTGTTTGTCACCTCAAGTTTCTGATAGGCATTATACAGGTGTTTTTTAACTGTATCAGTTGAAACGAATAAGCGGTCAGCAATTTCACTGTTTTTAAGTCCCTGGGCAACCAGCGCCAGAATTTCCAATTCTCGGTTCGACAGGTCATTGATTTGTTTTTCCCGGTTGGCGGTTGGTTTTGATTTATCCTTGAAATCCTGCGGCAGTTCATTTTCGAAGGCTTGTAATATTTCATATATTCGGCTGCTTTGCGGCTCATCTTTTAACATTTCCTTTATTATGCGAAGCATAGCTTCTCCATGATCAAGCAATGTACGAATATTTTTTGTGTCTTTTGTAACCAGCAATACCTCATTCAGCACTTTTTTCGCCGCTTCCATGTTTCCCTCACCGGCGTGAATGACAGCTTGTAAAGCAAGCGCCTGGATCAGTAGGTTTTTATTGTGACGGACCCTCCCTAACTCCAATAAGTTATCCAGCATTTCCTGTCCTTTTTCTTCCTGATGTGTACGAAATAAAAGCTTAACCTTTGTTAATTGCGGAATGTAATAGAAAAACAATGGAGGGTGTGGTTCAAAATTAGCCAAAGCAGCGACCTCCCTGGCACGTTCAACCTCATGACGCCTCAAATGGTATTCAACCTGAAAAGCTTTTACCATACCTATCAGAGGTTCTATGGCAAGCTCCCCTGCCAATTGCTCACAATCTGCTATACAGTGCTCTACTTTCTGCCACAACTCTCCGGCCATGGCAGAAAGACATTCGATAAAAAAATAGTGTATTATCCAGAAAGGCCGGCCGAGATAGCGATGTAATCTAAGATCATCGTGAAACCTGGATACTTTTTCAAGATGATTATTAAGATATGAATGACTTGCCATGCTATAAATACCAATCACCCAGGATGCTAGGTATTTATTTGGAGAACATATATTGGCTAATGATGAACCATCATTGTACAAGTAAGTAGTATTCGCTTCAAATAGATATAAAATGCATTCTCGTAAAAGTCGTATTCGAAAATATTCGTCAGCATCTGCTAAAGTTCGATATTCACTTTCAAGTCTATTCAGTCCGGCAGAGGCACGGCCTGGTGCTCGCTGGGCAAAAGCATACCAGCCTGCAGCAAATTCCCTGTAAAAATAAGGTGTATCACCTGGCAAAACCCCATACTTTTTCTCCATGATCAATGGCTTTTTCAAAATTCTCCAAGCATGTATGAAAGGTAAGTGCTTACTGAATGATATTCACCCATCAATTGCCTTTCATAGTCATCACGCCCGATACGTCCATTTAAAGTTTTTTCGCCTTTGGAGAGATATTGCCGGCATGGCACTAAAGTTGGCTTTGTGATCCTGCAGCATGGCCAAACTAAGCAATATTTCAAGGTGATTATTGCATAAATCTTCCGGTAACTGATTGGTCAATCGATCAAGTCGCTGAAGTTGTTCGCCGTTAAAAAGTTTATGGCGAAATCGCGAAAACAGACGGATGGTAAAATCCGCATCCCTGGATCGTAAGGCATACGTCACCGCTTCTTCCCAAAGTTCCTTCTCTTCAATCCAGGCACTTGCAACGAGAAGCGAAGATACCGTGGCTTCATTAAAGTTTCTTTCAGCAGTTTTCTTCACCTGGCTTTAACAATGGTGAAACCTGAACCACTCTCCACTGTTATCAAGGGAAATCAGGAACAGATTGCTTTTCGGGATGTCCTGATCAATTCTTCGACACGGTTTTGGTCCAAGTCAGTATCATCTATCGCAGCGATCATAAAACTGACCAGGTCCGCAGAAAAATCGATCAACCAGTGATGCAATTTCCATAAGATTTTTGTGTTTCAATAGGTAATCCATTCAGGACAGCTTCATCCAAAAGTTCAGCTATGATTGAATTTCGGCTGTGCAATGCATGCAGCACTTTCTCAATGGTAATCCCCGTGCTTAACCCCATTAGTCCCACTGTAATTCCGGTGACCCAAATCCTTTGGATTTTCGTACTCAGGGTCTCTACCTTATTATTATCTGCCTCTCCTGCAATCAACGTGCAATTAAAGTTCGAAAGTTCTTCCTCAATGGTAAAGGCTACAGGTCTTCATTCTCAATTCATTGAGCCTGAAACTTTGCCCGCATACGTGCCAACTTAAAATGGCGATCCATTTGAGTTAAATGATCATATGAAAGTTTTCCAGGATGAAGCAAATCCCATTAAAGATTTCATGTACCTTTTCCTCCTGATCAGGTGATAATCATCCAGTACAAGCACGAACTGCTCATCCTGCCGAGCAATATCATTGATAAGGGTTGAGACAATAGCATTTAGAGGGAGATTTATTCCATCAATAAGATATTCTAATCCAAAAGTTTTTTCGGGCCAAACTTTCTTTAAAATAGCTAGCAGATAGGCAATCATTACCTGCACATCGTTATGCTCGGTATCGATAGAAAGCCATCCGTATGTGTAATTTTTTGTATCCAGCCATTGACTGACCATGGTACTTTTTCCACATCCCGTCGCTGCCGATACCAGTGTTAAAGGAACATGCTCGTTATTTTCAAGTCGTTCAAAAAGTGACTTCCTTCTTATGAAATTAGAAGGTACCACAGGTTTATTTAATTTTGTAGAAACTACAGCAGCGAAACGCAGGTTCCGGTATGAAGCCTCAGATATTTTTATTTCTTGCTTTTGAATCTCGCTCATAAAGCCTTCAGTCTTTTAACACCAAGGATTTTTTATGATATAACAGAAGTTATTATGTATTGTTTAATAATTCATGTTACAAAGATATGTAACAACGATTTAGTATGGAATTTAATTGGTCATTAATTTGTTTGAACGAAGAAATAAAAAGCCAGCTAATAAAAAAATGAAATGGTTCCATTTCTATTTTGAAAGATTGATGTATCCAGGATAATAGCAATATGTAATTGAAATGACCTCATCCAGGTTTTTCGCATTTCTCTCTAACGCCGCACTGTAGCCTAAAGCAAGTCCTAATTCAACAAAAAAACTAAGGCTATCAATTCGGGTTAAGAGAATGGACGGCCGGATATTGGGGGTTAAGTTATATGATCGTGCTAGTTAATTGGACTGCAAGGTATCAGGATCACGAAAAACAAGCCCTTCGAACTTATTGTAATCGTATTGAAAGTTTAAACCCAACATTGTATTGTTGCTGATATAATAACCTCCTTTCACCATGATGTTGTATCTGAGCCTTTGTCCGTCAACCACATTTTGAAGCTACCCGGTGGTATTTTCCTGTTGCAGGCCTTCAAGAGAAAATGCCAGTCCCAGGTATACATTTTTCTTTTTAAAGGGATGAAAATTCTCCTTGTAATATTTCGACATGAGCTCATATGCAGTATAGTTTTCGTCGGGATTTTCTTTTTGGGCCTTCATGACACCCGGAAATAATACTGCAAATGCTAGCATGAAAATGATTCCGTAAATGTTTCTCATATTATTGTGGATTGATTAAACATAATAATCTTTTTATATTATAGTCGACAGAGAGCAATTTGCAATTAAAGACAATGATGCATGATTCGCAGATTCAATTTCTGCCATAAGTTTCTAAAAACTGTAAAAGAATAGAAATATTTGCCAATGCCGAAGGCAGATGCAAAGCCCGATTGCAGCCCAAAATCTTTTCGCAATATTGTGTCGAAAACCTTTGTCAATGTATTAATCCAGGTGCAAGTCCCCCCTTTTTTAACAGTCCAAACATAAAATGTTTTCTTTTTGTTTTCATAAATCATTTTGAACTCATTTTCCAAAATAATTTTCAATACTATTGGGCGACATTGAATACCCCAGATTTATTTGGGCTTTACCATCTACCAAAAAAAGTTCTTCGTTAAACTTTTGTTAGCAGCGTACCTTCAACCCACACCGGAGCATATAGGGAAGTCGTTTCGAAGCCTTTGTCAAATCTTATATAAACAATTTGATCGGCGGCGGTGGCGGAGTGTGGATGCAAGCCCCTCACCCAGGGCACCAAAAGAAATTCAACTCCTTTTTTTCCTTCAAAGTCCAGCGGCAATAAATAACCGATCATTCTAATGTGTAATCCGTTTAATGAGTCGACCACTGCTTCCGCATTCTTTTTCCGAAGCTCCATAATAGCTGTACGCTGGGCAAACATGTACTCAATATCAACTCCTTCAGCGGTGAGTTTTTTTTCTTTTTCTTCAATTTTTTTCAGACTTTCATCGCCCACACTTCCCGGTTTTCTTTCTTGAAGCATCCGCATTCTCCCTATATAACTTAAATCATCAATTTGATCCTCCGTCAATTTTTCAAAAGGATCATCACTTTTAGCTTCATACGAAATTTGATCTTCCGAAATTAGATCATCCCATTGAAGTACTTTAACCTCCTGGGCAAAAATGCTGGTAAAAACGGTTAGAAACAGTAATGTGAAAATTAAATTGCGCATATTTTTTTATTAAGTTTTTTAGTGTGAAAGCAAGTTAAATTTTAACTGTCATTCCATCCAAAAGTGAGTATTTATATATTTTATAACCGGGAATTATCCCAATTAATATTCCCAAAATGATTACCGT
The DNA here is from genome assembly GCA_041393255.1 of Bacteroidales bacterium. Classification (GTDB taxonomy): domain Bacteria; phylum Bacteroidota; class Bacteroidia; order Bacteroidales; family JAADJA01; genus JAADJA01. Next base: position 6,163 of record JAWKKM010000083.1, read on the forward strand.
TCCGATAATATAAATTTCCTGTAATGATATCCCTGAGGGATTTAAATAAATGCCGTACTGTGTTTCGAGTATGGGTTTTGCTATCTGCAACAGGAGAAAAACAAAAGCTATACCCAGCGCTATTCCCCACAAGGTAATTACGATAGATTCGCTGGAAATTAAACCGAATATTTTTAACGGGCTGGCACCAACCGAACGTAGAATTGCCATTTCGCGCCGTCTTTCGTTAACGCCGGTGAGCAATGCCACAAGCATACCAATTAATCCGGCAATGGCAACAAAACCTGAGACAATCAGCAGTGCTGTTTCAATCTTTCCCATCATGTTCCAAAGTCGTTGCAAGGTAATCCCCGGCATAACTGCAGTTAGGGGCTCACTCTTATTTGTATTGATTTGGCGCTGTACGGTTAATACGTCTGTTCTGTTTTTTAAACCCACCAAAAAAGCAGTAATGTGTTCGGGTTCAAGATGCAGGTGCTCTACTTCGTCGGCCGAAAAGTGCATGTGTTTGTCGGGCATTCCATCTACCCAGTCAATATGAATGGCTTCGATTCCTTCCAGGCTCACATGAATGGTTTGGTCAACAGGTGTGCCGGTGCGTTGCAGGATTCCAGTTACGCGAAAAGGTTTGTCGCCATGGTCGTGAAATGCAATTTCACCCGAACCGTGGTTGATTACAATTTCATCGCCAATTTTATATTCATGAGCGGCTGCAACATCGGCCCCCAAAACGGCATCAAAAATTTCATGAAACGCCTTACCATCCTGAAATTGCAAATGCTGTTTATTGGCAAATTGATAATGTGTAAAATAGTCGTGGTTCGTACCAATTACGCTAAATCCTTCATGCGAATCGCCCATTGAAATCGGAATCGTCCAGTCTATTAATTCATTGGCAGCTATATCTTCGTAGCTATGCCAGCTGATATTGTTGGAAGCCATTCCGATATGAAATACAGTTGATAAAAGAAGTTGCTCGTCGCCGGTGCGCGCGCCAACAACC
>JAWKKM010000084.1:0-5947 GCA_041393255.1 Bacteroidales bacterium
AAAAAAGGAATAAATGATAAAATGCTTAAATATTTTGTCGCTATGTATTTGAAAAGAATAAGTCCAGAAGCTGGAATCCTACTTCTTCGGACGGCAGGCCAACATTACAGGCAAATTATATACTTAACATTATTTCTGTTTTCAACAGTCCTTTCAAATAAAGGTTACTCGCAGGAATCATTGTCTCTTGATAATGCAATTCTGAAAGGCCTGGAGAATAATTTTCAAATCAGGATAGCCTCACAACAATATAGCATTTCAGAATTGAATAATAATTGGGGTACCGTTGGACGGTTCCCTTCAGTTAGTCTTGGAGTTAGCAGTATTAATCGATATAATAATACACCTGTCTTTGACACCATGTCATTTGACTATGAACGGGGAGATCAGTATACAAATTCATTAACACCTTATGCAAATGTACAGTGGTTACTCTTCGATGGATTATCGGTTTCAATGAACAAGCGTAAACTGGAATTACTGGAGGATTATTCTATGGGATATTCTACTATCGTTGTTGAAAATACCATTCAATCCATCATCCTTGGCTATTACCTTGCTTTGTTGGAGGAAGAACGGTTAAAGGTACTTGAATCCGTTAAAGGATTATCGGGTGACCGTTATAATTATGAAATGATGCGAAAGGATTTGGGGAGTGGTGTTACCTTTGATGTGTTGCAGGCCAAGAATTCATTTCTCAGCGATTCTACCAATTATTTACTTCAACAACTCAGGGTAAAGAATGCTTTTCTCCGGTTGAATTTGTTATTAGGCGAAACACCTGAGGTTCGTTTTGTTTTGGCTGATAGCTTTAAAGTTGAAATGCAATATTATGTATTGGACGACTTGATGAATAAGATGATGGCAAACAACCGAACCTTGATGAATCAGTTTGTGAACCAGGAAATTTTAAAAAAGGATGTTAGTATCGCCAAAAGTGATATGTGGCCAACTATTGCAATGAATGCAGGTGTGGATTATACTCAGGGCTGGTATGATTGGGAGAAGAACCAGAAAAACACTTATCTGTTTGATTATTATGCGAATTTCACACTTAGCTTTAATTTGTTCAATGGCGGAAATACAAGGCGTGCTATTGAGCGGGCACAAATAAGTGAGAAGATTGGGGAGATCGAAATTCAACAAGCCAGCCAAACGTTACAAAATTTGCTTGTCAATCAATTTGAATTGTATCGAATCCGGCAACAATTGCTCGAAGTGGCTGAGGTTAATTTGGAGAGTGCAGAACTGAATATGCAAATAGCCACAGAAAAATACCGCAATGGAACGATTAATTCTTTTAACTTTCGTGATGTTCAGTTGATTTTCCTAAATGCTTCCTCAAACAGGTTGAATGCTGTTTACGATTTAATTGATAGCCAGGTGGAGTTGTTAAGATTGACAGGAGGGATCATTACTCAGAGATAAAAATATAAGGGATGCCAACGATTCCATTTTGGCATCCCTTTTTCTATTTATTTTTTCAAAAACTTATTCATTATTGTTTTGCCATCAATGTTTGTTTTTAACAAATAGTAGCCAGCCTGTAAGTCTTCCACTTTAATAGAAGCCACATTATTGGAAATTGAGTTTAACTCACCACTCATCATTAACTGTCCGTAAATATTGGTAATCTCCCATTTGCAATTATGAAGAGGCTTGTTGTATATGATGTTTAAATAGTTTGTTGTTGGATTAGGATAGATTGCGATATTTTTATCAAAGTTTTTTCTTTCACCAGTCGACGAAGGATTGGCTACATCTTCAATTCTATAAATGCTTTTATTGGCATAGGTATATAAATGAGATTTGAATACAATCATTTTTCTAATGCAAGGGCCTCCAACTCCTTGTTGGGGCATGCCAATAACAGGTTCCGACCAATTATTAGCATAATCTGTTGTAGAGGTATAATAGCATCCACCACCAGCATCCTGAAAAACCATCCATATGGTTTGATTATCTGTTGCCATGCATATCGGATATATTCCAAAATTTGAAATTCCAGTGTTTGTTTCCTGCCATAAAGTATCATTGATTACTGATCTGAATACACCATGTAAATCATACGCTCCGCCAATTCCGATGTATTTATAATCACCACTTTTAAGGATGGGGGCAATGGTTACGGTTCCACCCGAAACAGGCGTGCCATTTCCACCATAAAGCTGCCAACTTTGCCCAAGATCAGATGATACATAAGTACCAGCTGTTCCCATGGAAGGATTGGTGACAACAAAGATATCATCTTCAATTTGTTCAAATCCGAAAATAACTCCTCCGGGTGCTGTTATTTGCGTCCATCCAGAGGTTGACAATGAAGATGTAAAAAGTTTGGCCTGTCCACTTTGCATCATTAAATCCCCGTTGGAAAGTTCGACAATCTTGCCGCTTTTTTCATAACCTTGCAGGCCTTCATAGTTTTCTGCACTCCAGGTAGATCCATTATTCGATGATCTGAAAACCACACCAGATAAAGCAGAACCATTCTAGTTTAGATTTCCGCCTACAATAATATCTCCATTTGAGGCAGCGCAAATAGAATTTGCAGCTTCTTGTCCGAATCCAGCATCTGGCAAGGGTGATGTTTGTGTCCATGAATATCCTTCATCGGAGCTATACCAGACTCCTCCTTCGCCTGCTGCTGCATAAAGCATATCTCCTTTGGATGTGATTTCTTCAATGTTATAATCCGGAGATATTACCCCAATGGAATCAAAAACTTGTGAAAATGTTGCTGTTGTTGTAATTGCAATAAATACAATTGATAGTAAGAGTTTTTTCATAGTAGTTTAGTTTAAGATGTTTAACAAACTACAAAAGTATAAAATGGTAAACGAGTGCCGAATAGAGCAAATAGCCCATATTATTAGGGTAAATACCGTATATTCAGAAAAAACTATTATGTATTATCTTGGATTATCTAGAGGAGGTTGCTCATTAAATACGTAAATAAGCCTGAATGTAATAACATTGTTATATTGTTTCCGGGTATTGATGTATTCACCGGAATATTGGTTATAATAGTCACGCGTGCGAATACTGCTCATGGAGTATGCATACCGTATATTGAACTTGAATTTAGGAAAGTTTTTATGGATCCTGAATTGCAAATCAGCAATAACATTCCAATCGTTTCTGTTGTATGTATCGCTATTGAGCGTTGTAGTGGGAACCAAAGTGTCGTGCTGGTATTCCTTTATGTTTACAAGTCTGCCATAGGAAAAACCAACCCCGGCAGTAATAATTTTTTTATCGGTATATTGAACCAGGAACGGAACTTCAAGGTAATCCAGCTTTACTTTATATTGTCCTGTGCGGACATCAATAACATTACCACTTGTATCTGTTACCTCTTCATAATACCAGGCTTTCTGTTTCGAGCCTTTTTGGTTGTAAATGGTTTCGAGGGTAAAGGAGAAATTCGATTTGATTGGGACAATGGCTGCAGCTCCTGCATTCAATCCCCACTTCTTAAAGCCGTAAATATTATCTCCATCAACCTGGGTCAGGTTTCCTCCAAAAATGACAGCCCCTTTGATGCGTTGTCCAAAACCCTTCTGTTCTGAAAAGATGGCTAGAAAAGCTATTAAAAATATATAAAGTACAAGTTTCATTAACTTATTGTGATTTTGGATACAAACGTAATAAACTTTGATAAATTTTATCTTAGCGAATTGTTTGATTTATTCAATATCTTTCAGCGAAAGCTGTATTCTCTTTCGGGCCTTATCAATATCCACCACCTTCACCTTAAGTTTTTGATTAAGCTTAACATATTGATTGGGATCGCTTACAAATTGGTTTGCCATGTTGCTCACATGAATCAATCCGTTTTCTTTGATACCAATATCAACGAAAGCACCAAAAGCCGTGATATTGGTGACGATACCCGGAAGGATCATGCCAGCTTCAAGGTCATCAATCGAACGGATTCCTTTGGCGAATTCAAATATTCCGAATTTCTCCCGGGGGTCGCGTCCCGGTTTTGCCAATTCCTCCATGATGTCATTGAGGGTTGGCAATCCGGTTTTATCCGTAACAAATTCGTTGAGCATGATCCTTTTTCGTATTTCTTCGCTGGTCATCAAATCCGTGATGGTGCAATTCAGCTGAGCAGCCATTTTTTCCACAACTTCATAGCTTTCGGGATGTACCGCACTTTTATCCAAAGGGTTTTTGGAGTTTCTGATCCTTAAAAAACCTGCGGCCTGTTCAAAAGCCTTTTCTCCAAAACGGGGTACTTTCATTAATTCTTGGCGTGATTGAAAGGCTCCATTTTTATTTCGGTAATCAACAATACTTTGCGCTAGTGAAGGGCCTACTCCTGAAACATGAGCCAACAGTTGCTTGCTTGAAGTATTTACTTCCACACCGACAGCATTCACGCAACTGATAACAGTATCGTCAAGGCTCTTACCCAAAGCAGTTTGGTTGATATCGTGCTGGTATTGTCCGACACCAATGGATTTGGGGTCAATTTTAACAAGTTCGGCCAAGGGGTCCATCAAACGACGGCCAATGGAAACTGCTCCGCGAACGGTAACATCAAACTCTGGAAACTCCTCTCTGGCAACCGGGGATGCAGAATAAACCGAAGCTCCGCTTTCATTAACCATTACTACGGTTATGTCCTTGTCGAATCGTATTCTTCTAAACAGATTTTCAGTTTCCCGGCCAGCGGTTCCATTCCCGATAGCAATGGCTTCAATTTTATAAGCATTGACAAGTTGATGGATTTTGTTAAGGGCCTTTTTGGTTTCATTCTGTGGAGGGTGGGGATAAATGGTTTCATTATGGAGCAGTTTTCCTTGTTTGTCAAGGCAAACCATTTTACATCCCGAATTGAACCCAGGGTCAATGGCCAAAACTGTTTTTTCGCCCAAAGGTGAAGCCATCAATAATTGTCGAAGGTTGTCAGCAAAAACAGAAATGGCATATTCATCGGCGGCTTCCTTTGCCATTGCCCTGATCTCTGTTTCCATGGAAGGATGGATCAAACGCTTGTAACTGTCTTTCAACGCATCCCATACCTGATCTCCTGAAGCAAAGTCCGAGCGGATAAATTGCTGCTCCAGAATATCAAGTGCATCATCTTCTGGTGGGCCGATCTTAATTTTCAGAAATCCTTCTTTTTCTCCTCTGAACATCGCAAGTATTCGATGTGAAGGCGACTTCATAATCAACTCCGACCAATCGAAATAATTCTGGTACTTATTTCCTTCTTCCTCTTTTCCTTTGGCAACTTTTGATTCGATAAGTGCTTTTTTGATAAACAACCTTCTGATCTTTTCGCGGGCGTACTTGCTTTCGCTGATCCATTCTGCCATGATATCCCTTGCACCGGCCAGTGCTTCATCAATTGAGTTCACTTCTTTTTTTGGATCAACAAAGCGGTTTGCCATACCCTCTATATCATCATTCTTTTGTGACATGATCATTTTGGCCAGGGGCTCCAATCCTTTCGTTTTGGCAATGGTGGCTCGTGTCTTGCGCTTTGGTTTATATGGAAGATAAATATCTTCCAGTTCCGAAAGGGTTTCAGCTTCCTTGATTTGCTTCTCCAATTCATCACTTAGTTTATCTTGTTCCTTAATGGAGTTTAATATAGCTTCCCGGCGTTTATCAATTTCCTGCAGTCGCTCCAGCCGGTCGCGAATGGAAGTTATCTGCACCTCATCCAGACTTCCGGTCATCTCTTTACGGTATCGGGCAATAAATGGAACGGTAGCACCCTCTTTAAACAATTGGATGGTATTCTCAACTTGTTCAGTCGAAATTCCAATTTCTAAGGCTATTTTACGAATATACTTTTCCATTGATAAAAATGTTTTGCACGAAAATATTGAAAATTAATAGAAGTTGCCATCATTAACTAATCAGAATGGTTAAATGAGAATCCGATCGAAAAATAATATCTGAAATAAGAATCACGTGTGTTGCGGCT
>JAWKKM010000085.1:0-5267 GCA_041393255.1 Bacteroidales bacterium
AACCCTTTTTGGTGTTGGCTACTCAAAATCCCATCGAACAGGAAGGGACCTATCCGTTGCCCGAAGCCCAGGTTGACCGTTTTATGCTGAAGGTAGTAATTGATTATCCACAAAAGGAGGAAGAAAAGATCATCATGCGTCAGAATATTACGAGCAACTTTGCCAAAACAAACACAGCCCTCAAAACAGATGATATTCTGAAAGCCAGGTCGGTTGTTAGGGAAGTTTACCTGGATGAGAAGATAGAAAACTACATTACTGATATTGTTTTTTCATCGCGTTATCCATCCAAATTCAAACTGTCCAAATTTGAAGGGCTTATCAATTATGGCGCTTCGCCACGTGCAAGTATCAATCTTGCCCTTGCTTCTAAAGCCTTTGCATTTCTGAAAAGAAGAGGGTATGTAATTCCTGAAGATGTGAGGGCTGTTGCCCATGATGTAATGCGTCATCGTATTGGATTAACATACGAAGCAGAAGCAGAAAACATCACAACAGAAGAAATCATCAATGAAATTTTGAATACAGTTGAAGTACCTTAATGGAGGAATTGTGGAATTATTGAATTGTTAAATTGTTGAGTTGTGGAAGTATTGAGTTTGATAGTTAAAATAGAGATAAAATGAGTAAGATAGATTTTGCTGAAGATTTTAAGAAACGTACTAAACAATTCGCTATTGACATTATCTATCTCTATCGTCGTTTACCAAAAACAGAAGAAGGTAAAATCATAGGCCGTCAATTAATAAGAGCCGCAACTTCAGTTGCTTCAAATTACAGAGCAGTATGCAGGGCAAGATCAGATAATGAATTTTATGCAAAACTAAGTATAGTCGTGGAGGAAGCAGATGAAACAGTTTTTTGGTTGGAGGTCATATCAGAATCAGAAATATATTCTGTTGAACAAAAACTTATGAAAGAATCGAATGAAATACTGGCTGTTGTCTCAGCTTCAAGAAAAACTATGAAATCAGGTCGAACATCATAATTCAGCAATTCTTCAATTCGCTAAATCATTAATTGAATTTTGGAAGCAAAAGAAATATTCAAAAAAGTAAGGAAAATTGAGAGATCAAGACGCGCGGATTGTCAGGCAAGATCTTTCGGGGCACTACCACAGTAGCTTCAGGGAAAGGTATGGCCTTCAGTGAAGTTCGAGAACCACCAGTATGGCGATGATAGCCCGAAACATCGACTGGAATGTTACAGCCCGCTTCAACCATCCTTATGTTAAGATTTTTGAGAGAAGAACGTGAATTAACGGTTATGCTTCTGATTGATGTGGAGTGGATCGAATGAGTTTGGAACAGAGCATCATTAAAGGAGAAGGAAACTTATGACGGAAATTGCAGCGGTTCTTGCTTTCTCTGCCATTCAAAACAACGACAGATTGAGATTGATCTTTTTCTCCGATAAAATTGAAAAGTTCATTCCACCGAAAAAAGGACTTCTCATATTTTAAGGATTATCAGAAGGCCGATAGACTTCCATCGGAGAGTCAAAAAACAGATATTGCAGAAGGGTTAAGGTATTTGACCAATGCCATAAAAAAAAGATGTACTGCATTTCTTATTTCCGATTTTATGGATAAAGAATTTGACAATGCGATCAAGATTGCAGGCAGTAAACACGATTTGGTAGCCCTTAGGATTTTTGACAAAAGGGAGATGGAACTCCCTGATATGGGGCTCTTGAAAGTATTTAATAAAGAAAGTGGAACCCGCACCTGGGTTGACACGAGCAACAAGAAAACCCGCGACAATTATAGAAAATGGTGGAGTGATCATGATCAGTACCTTATCCGCCTGTTTTTGAAAAGTGGTGTGGATGCGGCCAATTTCAGCACCGATGAAGATTATGTAAAACCTTTGGTGAATTTGTTTAAAAAGAGGGAAGCAAGGTTTTAGTTATGAAAGTTTTACTTAAAATATCCATATTATTGATTGGCTTGTTCTGGCAATTGTTTACTTCTGCCCAAACAGAAGCCTTCTCGCGGCTTGATACCAATGCCATTTTAGTTGGTGATCAGATCAATCTTGAACTTACCTTTTCCTGCCCCGCAGATTATTCTGTTCAGTGGCCCAATTTAAATGACACGATAATTTCAGAAATTGAAATTCTTTCAAAATCCAAAATAGATACGACCTATTCCAAAGATAACAATGGAATGTTGCTTCGCCAGGTTTTAAGGATCACCAGCTTCGATTCGGGATATTATGCAATTCCGCCATTTCGATTCAACTGGAAACAATCCGGTGATCAGCTTGCCCATTTTACTGAAACGGATGCTTTGCTTTTGGAAGTTTCTACCATCCCGGTTGATACCGAAAAAGAGATCATGGACATAAAAGATCCTATTGAAGCGCCTTATACATTCAGGGAAGCCTTGCCGTGGATCATTGGCCTGCTGTTGGCCATTTCCATTGGTTACCTGGTTTTCTATTACCTGAAAAAACGCAAAAAATCAGAGCCGGTATTTAAAGCTGCCCCGAAGCCCAAATTACCACCTCACCAGATTGCTTTGGATGCATTGGACAATTTGCGCCATAAAAAACTTTGGCAAAGCGGTTTGCTCAAAGATTACCATACAGAATTAACCGATATTCTCCGCGATTATATCGAGGGAAAATTCCAAAAACATGCACCGGAAATGACCACTGATGAGATCATGGAGGTAATAGACAGGACTGCCACGAATGTGCAAGCCAGGGAAAAACTGCGCCAAACCCTGATCCTTGCTGATTTGGTTAAGTTTGCCAAAGAACAACCCCTACCGCTCGAAAACGATGGAAGCCTCAACAATGCAATAGACTTTGTGAAGGAGACCATCCATTTATCGCCTGCGGATGAGGTAACAAATTCAATCTTTCAGGAAAAGGTGACATCTGAAAGCAGTGTGCTGAGGGCTTCCAAATCAGATGTTAAAAATGAGGACGGAAAGGAGGTGAAAGATGTTCAATAATATGGAATTCGCCAACCCTGAATACCTCTGGTTCCTGATTGTTGTCCCATTGCTCGGCTTATGGTTTTGGTACCGTCACATAAAAGACCATGCCGACCTGCAGGTTTCGAGTACAGAAACCTTTGAACAATCCGGCAGGAGTATAAAGCAATACCTTTACTTCGGATTGTATGTTTTGCGTACGCTTACCATTGCTTTGCTCATCGTTGCCCTGGCCAGGCCACAGACCACATCCAGCAGAAAAGATGTGTCCATAGAGGGGATCGACATTGTACTTGCCCTTGATGTTTCGGGAAGTATGCTTGCCATGGACCTCAAACCCGACAGGCTTGAAGCTGCAAAAGAAGTGGCTGCTGAATTTATTAGCGGAAGGCAGAATGACCGTTTTGGATTGGTCATATTCAGTGGGGAAACCTTTACCCAATGCCCGTTGACAACTGATCACAACGTGGTAAAGAATTTATTTAAAGATGTTAAAAGTGGGATGATCGAAGACGGAACTGCCATTGGCGATGGGTTGGCTACTTCGGTAAACCGTTTGAAGGACAGCAAGGCAGTGAGTAAAGTGATTATCCTCCTGACTGACGGTGTGAATAATATGGGTTCACTTGATCCACTTTCATCAGCAGAAATTGCAAAGATTTATGGGATCCGGATTTATACCATTGGTGTGGGTACCGAAGGAACAGCCCCATATCCGGTTCAGACTCCTTTCGGAATACAAACCCAATATGTGGAAGTACAAATTGATGAAGCCCTCTTGCAAGAAGTAGCGACAATGACTGATGGCAGATACTTTAGGGCAACGAGCAATAAAAAATTAAGAGAGATTTACGATGAGATCGATAAACTGGAAAAGTCTAAAATTGATGTTACTGAATTCAGGAAGAAGAAAGAAGAGTTTTTCCCTTTTGCACTGTTTGCATTTTTGTTTATCGCGCTTGAAATAGTTTTAAGAAATACGGTTTTCAGATCAGTTCCATAAGCAATATCAAAAATTAAAAAGAGAAAAAAAGAACGTTAAACTACAAACTAAGAACCAAGAACAAATATGGGAATGTTTCGATTTGAACATACTGACGTTTTATATGCACTGATACTGATCCCGGTATTGATTGGTTTATTCATCGGGGTATTGTATTGGAAGAAAAGATCTTTGGCCCGCTATGGCGACTGGGGAATTATCCAGCGCCTGATGCCGGGTATATCAAAAACAAGGGATAAAGTTAAATTTATCATTTTGATGCTGGCTTTTGCTTTTCTGATATTTGGCCTTGCCAATCCTCAAATAGGCTCGAAACTGGTTGAAGGAGAAAGAAAAGGAATTGACATCTTTATTGCATTGGATGTTTCGAACAGTATGCTCGCCGAAGACATCAAACCAAACAGGCTGGAAAGAGCAAAACAAGCCATATCCAAATTGATTGATAAACTTGGAAACGACCGTATCGGGATTATTGTTTTTGCAGGAAATGCTTATATGCAATTACCTATTACGACGGATTACGGCGCAGCCAAAATGTTTTTGACTACCATTACAACCAAAGCGGTTCCGACTCAGGGAACAGCCATTGGCGAGGCCATTGAAATGGCTTCCAAATCGTTTGATGATGTCACTCATAGCAGGGCAATAATTGTGATAACGGATGGTGAAAACCATGAAGATGATGCCATGGAAGCAGCTAAGGATGCAACCGAAACAGGAATACAGGTCTATACCATTGGCATGGGATTGCCCGATGGAGCTCCCATCCCGGAATACAATCAGTATGGCAGGCAGGTAGGATATAAAAAAGACAGGCAGGGAAATACCGTCGTAACGAAATTAAATGAGTCAATGCTCCAGCAAATTGCCTCTGCAGGGAATGGTGTTTATGTTCGTGCAAACAATACCGAATCGGGCTTAAAAACAGTCTTTGATGAAATTAACAAATTGGAAAAAACAGAATTTGAAAGCAAGATGTTTTCTGATTATGAAGACCGTTTTCAATATTTCATTGCAGTTAGCTTAATTCTATTAATTTTTGAGCTGTTAATTTTTGAAAGGAAAAACAAATTGCTGAGCAAAATAGATTTATTTAAATAGAAAGCAGATGGATTTAAGTAAATTGAAATACAATAGAAAATATACCCTCTCACTGGTATTGATTGGCATGGCCAAAAAACTGGTTTACCTGTCTTTGATTTTTTCGTCAACTTTAATTGCCCAAAAGGAGAATAAATACATCCGGAGTGGAAATGATTATTACGATGAACAAAATTATAAGGAGGCTGAAGTTGATTATATGAAAGCCCTTGAGAAAAA
>JAWKKM010000086.1:0-5045 GCA_041393255.1 Bacteroidales bacterium
TATAGCTCTTTCTTAACTTTTTCATGATCTTCATTTTTTTTCAATTAAAAAGAAAAACCTATTTTAAAACCAACCGGAATTACCCAAGGCTCTGCATTATATCGTTCAACACCCTGTTTGAAAGTTCCATTGCTATTCGATTGATACGCTCTTTCAGGGTCGATTCCCATACCCGGATTTTTTGACCAAAGCATGATATTTCGGCTGTAAAGAGATACGTTTAGATCAGACATTCCCCATTTCTGTGTGATTTTGTTTGGAACTCTGTAGTTTAAAGCAATTTCTCTCAGTTTTATATAGTCTGCATCAAAAAGGTTGGCTTCACCAATATCCCAAGGATAACTTACAACATAAGGTCTGATTTCTGTTCCTTCTCCACCAAGGTTTTCTTTTTCAAGAATAAAGTTTCCATCGTCATCATAAGATCCATAAACTCCAGGAGCAAAAACTCCATCGTAGGTTCCGATACCTGTATAATAATCAGTGTAAAAACCACCATATTCCGATGTTGGACCGCCAACTGGTCGTGGATTGCTGGAATAAATTAGCTGGTCGGCATTAGAAACGACCCAGTCACGAAGAGCCTGACTTGGCTGTCCGCCTAATCCATCAGGCGGAGTAACTAATTGTTCCAACCATGTATTGGAAACTACGCCTTCTGTTAAATATCGCCAAGTTTGGGATACATATTGTCCTCCCGAACGCCAGTCAAAAGTCATGCTTAAACTGAAATTTTTCCATGATACGCTGGTTTGTAAACCCATAATAAAATCGGGGTTGTAGTTTCCAACTTTTTCATAAGTCTCAGAAGCCTGCCATTCTGCATCTTCTCCTTCCGGAAGCAACGGATAGTTGTAATAAGGTGAATTTTCATCGGTAACTCTTAATATTCTACGTGAGTAAAGGTTTCCTATTAATCCGTCCTGTCCGAGTGCTTCATCTTTAATATATGCTATATTTCTGACTCTTGCTTCGTCCCAAAAGGTCACAAAGTCAACACCTTCTGTAAGTTCAAGAAGATAAGTATCGTTTTTGGTGAAATTAACATTTACATCCCAAGTCCAGTCTTTGGTTTTAATAGGGGTATAACCTAGCATTAATTCCCAGCCTTTACTTTGCAAAAGCCCGGCATTAACTTTTACGCTACTGAAACCTGTTGACCCAGCCAATGGAACTCCCAGAATCTGGTTTTTGTTATCTTCGCGATAATATGTGCCTTCAAATCTTAAACGGTTATCAAAAGCTTTAACATCAATACCAATTTCGTACGAAGTTGCTTCTTCTGGTAGTAAATTCGGATTTAATAAGCTTCCTGATTTTCCTAAACGAATAGCATCTCCCCACTGGCCTGCATCGTAATAGGTTTGGTGCAAACTGTATGGTGAAGTATCGTTACCTACCTGTGCGTAACCTCCTCTTACTTTCAGTAAATTAATTTTATCTCCTAATTCAAAAATATTATTAACAATAAAACTAAGCGAGGCGGAAGGATAAAAGTAAGAACGGTTGTCGGAAGCCAGTGTACTAGCCCAGTCGTTTCTTGCAGTTAAATCAAGATAAACCATATCTTTCCAACCTAAATTAGCCAAAGCATATATACTGTTTATTGCTCTTTGATATCTGTAGTTTGAATAATTCAAGGCAGAACTTTCAATGTTATTTACAGTATATAAATAAGGAATAATTAACCCTGAACCTGATTTTGAAGAGTTACTGATACTGGATCCTCTTGCATATAAAAGGTTACCTCCGGCAGAGAAAGTAAGACTAAAATCGTTCCACTCATCTTTGTATGTGGCCAAAAAGTCAGCATTTCTTTCCACATCTTCTCCTGAAATAATACCGTAAGCTCCATTATTGGGCTCTTTTGTATAACCCGGATCTATTTTAGATTCACGAACTTCGTCTGATTTGTTCAAAGAATATCTTCCCATTAAACTGATTTTTGGAGTTATTTCTAAAGTTGCAGAAATATTACCTATTAATCTGTTTCTTCTAAAGCTATTGTTAATACCATAAGCCAGATAATATGGGTTTTCCCAGCCGTCACCAATAGTTTTTATTTGAGTACCTCCCAGTTTATAGTCTTCCAACTGTCGGATATCTACGTTTGAAGGAATCCATGATGCCCACTGTAATGGGTTGGCTCCACGTTCTTGTGTTGAAGGACGGTTGTCTGACCAGTTTTGTGTGAAATTAATATCAGAAGTTACCGTTAAATGCTCTAATACCTGCGATGTTGCTGAAAGTGTAAGATTATTTCTGTTAAGATCCGAATTTGGAACTAACCCTTTATTGGCCATGTTCGAAACACCCAGGCGGTAAGTAACGTTTTCATTACTGCTTGAAACAGCTACACTGTTGGTAGTGGTAAAAGCATTTTGATTAATGAAGTTTTTGAAGTTATCAGGGTGAGATATTAATTCAGTAGGGATTGCAACTCCGTTAGCATCAACTGGAGCGAAAGGTTGAACCTGCCAGTATCCTTTGTCCAGTTCTGGACCAGCACCTGCTGCTTCTGCCGGGCTGAAAGGAGGAAGAATTCCACTTTCAAAATCTGCAGGGGTATAGCTCCGTGCCCCAAAACCGAACTTGGTCTGAATGTCAAGGTATTGTGCAGGAATATCGAATACTGTATTCGATACAACTTCTATTTTCATCCCTTGTTTTTTAGTTGCTTTTTTTGTTGTGATAAGCACAACTCCGTTCCCTGCACGTGTTCCATAAAGTGCAGCGGCACTCGGGCCTTTTAATATTGAAACACTTTCTATACTCTCAGGGTCAATATCTGAAATGGCATTACCGTAGTCAACACGGTTATCACTACCAAATCCACCTACGTTATTCACTGAACTTGACATTGGTACACCATCAACAACAAAAAGTGGTTGATTGTCTGTACTCATTGATGTGGCTCCACGGATAATCATGCTAACTGACGAGCCTGCTCCACCGGTTTGGTTGATTTGGACCCCGGTAACTTTACCTGCCATTGATGATAATACGTTTTCGTGAACTACTTTAGAAAGCTCTTCGGAACCAACTTTCCCTACAGAATATCCAAGCGACTTTTCCTCACGTTTGATGCCCAAAGCAGTTACTACAACTTCGTCCAGGGCTTCGGTACTTTCTTCAAGTGTTACATTGATTGTTGATTTTCCCTCAACCAAAACTTCTTGTGGGGTAAAGCCAATGAAAGAGAAAACAAGGGTTGCCCCTGTTGGAACATTAATTGAATAGGTTCCGTCCACATTGGTAATCGCACCTTGTGTAGTTCCTTTAATTGCTATACTTACTCCGGGAAGAGCAAGTCCGTCGGAGGCTGATTTTACGGTACCTGTTACCGTTTGCTGGGCTACAAGAGTATATGATTGCATTAAAAAGAACGTTACAAAAACAGTTGTTGCCAGCAATGTTCTTTTGAAGATATTTAATACGTTAATAAATTTCATTGTATTTATTTTTAGTTCAGATTATTTTACTACTTCAAAGCTTAAGATAAGAGCATGAGTATTAAATGCCACGGGCTGCAGGTACTTATCCGAAGCTGCCATAAACATAGTTAACTGCATAGAAGTATCCGAAATCTTGTTAATAATAACCTTTCTTTGAAAATCCCTGAATCCAATGAATTCTGTTCCTGAAAAGTCAAGAGTGCTAACCCCTTTGTAAGTAATCATATAAGTAGGTGGTCCATATACCGAAGGAACTACAAAGTCTTCATTTTCAGTATATGTAAATGTTGCACTTTCATCGGGTGTATATTTTGCTATGCAAAGTCCGTAGTCGGCACCATTTGCATTTGTAACATCTGCTGCACCATTCAGCACATATTGGTAAACCAATCCTCCAAATGAAGTTCCATCTTTTGTGTCGTGTGAATAAGTGCCGTCATAATAAAATGTAAATTCATCATTGTATGCTTCAGACATGCTCAATTGCCCAAAGATTCCATCAGGTAACGGTTTTGGAGTGCCGGAGGCAGTTGTGAAGTCAGCATCTGCATTTGCAAAATAATCATTTCCTGCACCATGGCTTGTGGTTAACTTCCATGTTTTTCCTTCTGTAGCTGTGGCTCCACCAGTTAGTAAAACATAAGGTGTAACAGCTATTGCTAGGGTTACTTCATCCGTTACAGTATTTCCTTCTTTGTCGGTTGCCGTTAGTGTTGCAACAAAGTAACCGCTTTCCTCATAAATGTGAACCGGATTTTGTTCTGTGCTGGTTTGCCCATCGCCAAAATCCCATGACCAACTTACTGCACTATGCGTTAATGCTGTAAATGCTACCTGTCTGTCTGCTACGCTGTTAAATATCACAGCAGAAAGTGGAAATTCCGGTCTTGTGTCGTCTTCTGAACAACTGGTAACGATAAACATAGCCAGAATTAGAATTAAAAAACTTTGAAAGAGTAGTTTGCTTTTCATTTTTCCATTTTTTTTAATTGTAAATAGGTGAAAATTAGATTGGACTTATATATTAATTAATTGATTTTAGATTCGAAATTCAAAAGGAAGATGTTTGTTGTACCATCAAATTGAAGTGATATTATATGGTTTTCTTTTAATTTAAAAGCTACCATAATAAATTTGTTTTGACTTTATTTTTACCCATATTTAGAGGACATTAATATCCGTTTCTAATTTCAAAATAAATTAAGTTAAAAAGTGTAAACAAATGGAAAATTGTTATTGTTGCATTAAATTTTAACCATGGAATGGAATTTGAATTGTTATATCTCCCTTTGAAGAAGTTAAGATATATTTACAAATATTCAAAATTTGCTAATTAATTTTTCCTGTATTTGTTGAATTTTGGTTCTGATGGAAAAGTACAATTGAATTCGAAATGGGTCGTTTAAAAAGAGTTAAAAGAATATTAAAAATTAGTGGGATAATCCTAACAGTTTTACTATTAATTGGATATTTCGGATTTGCCTATCCGTTCTGGGGAACTTTTTTTAATAAAAAACGACATGGAAATCCACCTCTAACGCCACCCTGGGCTTTGGAGTGTTGGCTTTGGGAAGACGATTTTAATACTGC
>JAWKKM010000087.1:0-4954 GCA_041393255.1 Bacteroidales bacterium
CGTTGGTTAGATCTGAAACAATTATCTCCTGATATCCATCATTATTAATATCAGAAATAGTTGGCCCCGATACTCCATTTACATTAATTAGTTCAATTTCCCAGTAAGATAAATTAAGTAAGTTTAATTTTCCCAAATAGAAGTTATCATTGTTCTTTTTAAAAATGAAAACCAAATCAATATCTCCATTTTTGTCAATATCTGAGACAACAATATCACTATAAAGTCCTGAAAAATTATTGACTTGGTATAATGTTTCTGAAATGAGTCCATTGTTCGATAAATTTTCTTTCAATGAATATACTGTCCCGGACGAACCAATATTAATAATATGTTCAAATTCATTATCAAGATTACAAAAAGCAAATGTCAGGTAAGGTTTTTCAGTAAAACTATAATTCCATCTGCTTGTCCCATTGTAATTAAAACACTCCATTTTGTGGGAGGCACCAATTCTCTCAGCAATAATAATTTCTTCAAATCCATCATGATCCAAATCAGTAATAAAAGGCCCCGTTTGATCAGTTGATCCTGTCAACAATGCCTGGCTCCATTTTGTGCTGCTTGTTATGGGTTCTTGCACTATTACATTCCTTGTTCCTTGGCTTTCCTCAATAGTAACATATTGAAATTTACTATCGTGGTATAAACTACCAATGGCAGTAGTTCCAATTGTAGCATTAACATTGGAAATAAGTTCAAAGCCATTTTGGGTATAAAGATTTCCGCCAAATGCTAATTCATCTCCTGAATAGACAGGAATAAAATTAAAACAAATCGGATTTGAATTGGCTGACGGGAAAAATGTTAAGGGGTAGTTTGTTTTGTATGAATACAATTTAAGATTATTGAAATTTGAATTGTTGTCTTCAAATACTTCTGTAATACTATTTCCAACATCGATTTCGATATATATATCAAAATCATTTTCTTCAGATGTTAACCCCGCTGTGTTCCAGTTAAAAGCTACATTTGTATAATTATCTGACATTCCGGGTACCTCAACTATTCCAATATTCTGAACTTGTTGTGTAAAAACGTTTTTTGCATAGCAATTAACCAAAAAAGGATCAGTGATACTTGAATTGGTATTGTTTCTTATATACGCATTTATTGTTATAGTCTCTCCTGAATTTGTAGGAAAAGGCGAATATGTGATATGATAATCTTTAATGCATAGATCCGGATAGGAAGCGGCATTCTCATAAAATATATTTAATGCAGGGTCACCGATAAGGTTATAATCATACAAGTATGCATCCGACCAATAATTAAGTTTTGATTCCATCATTGCTTCGCCAAGCATATAAGAATAATTATTCAGGGTTGCGTTATAATAATTCGAGATTATATGAAAAGTTTGTGCATTCGATGCAACTGAAGAGCCGATATATCCAATAGCTCCTCTAACATCCGAGCTACATAAAAACTCTTCAGCCATGCAATCCTCATACGATGTGGGCCAAGTAAACTGAAAAGCTCCTGTTAAACAAGCCCCTCCTATCACTAAGGGCAATATATCATCATGGTTACTGTTCAAATCCGAATAGCTGAATTCCGAATAAATATTTGCCCCGGCGCCAAATCCATTCCATTGATCAATTATTCCATGTCCCATGCAACTTACAAACAGGTGGCCCTCAATGTTTTGTTTGTCGCCGCAAGTTCGATTATTTCGTTAGGTGCTGTGGGTAGGATTATTCCAGTAAACATTAAACGAATTGGGTATAATTATTTCATTTTCATATTCCTGTGCAATAATTAAATTCTCGTATAGGCAGTACCTAAAGTTTTCTTCAATTTCAAACAAAGTTGATTCTTGTATATCGGGCCATTCTAATTCTCAAACATAAGTCAACACATCATTTTTCCATAGGTAATCGTAGGGCGTAAACCCGTTATCTTCGTTACCACGTTCTGCAATTGTATCATCATCCAGTGCTGCAGCGGTCATCAGTTCGGGGTAGATGTCGGGTTCGTTGCTGATGGGGGATTGAGTTGGGTATTGGACATCGTGAAGCGCCGTAATCTTCAGGATTATCAGGATCATAAAAAGTTGGAATACCATCATTTCCATTTTCAAGATTTACATCACCAACAAGATTGACATAAGCTAATTTATTATCGTAGGTATTTAAAGCGTTGTTGTCATTATAAGTGTTCTTGAATTTCGTTCTTTGATTTTAAACTCCTCACCTATTATTAAAGGAATGGTATATATTGCCCCCAGTTTTGTAATAACAACATCAAAACCATTATAATTGGCACGATGCAACGCGAGTTATAAAGATCAGTATTGCTATAAAAGTTATCAGGGACAATAACTAAATAATCACATTATAGCCAAGTTTCTGTCCGGGCAAAACATCATCATAATATACATGACCCTGGTTTTCATAACCGTTTCCACAGCTTATTGAGGCATTCAGCCCGTTAGATTCGTAGTTGATGAGTGAATTTCCCAGCATTTCGTTAAAAATAACTACATCGTTGTTTAAGGTTACTGTAGCATTGTTGAATGTGATGGATATATTGTATTCGGAATATGCTTTTATTGTTTTCTTTACCGGGTTAAATTGCACCGGATAAATTAATATCCTAATAACACTTTGTGAGCGGATTGCACCGTGGTCAACTTCATTTCCGAGAAGTCCCGGAATCCAATTGTCGTTTGAATATGCATTTTGATCATACACAAATTCCTCTCTTAAATAAACATAGCCTTCAGGTGTTGTATCCTGTACAAATTCCGGTGCTGGATAAATATTAAACCCCGTAAATTGAGAAGAATCCAGCGGGTTAATTTCCAGGTTTATGCTTTCGCAATAAGGAATTGCAACAAGGAAACTAACAATTGGAATTTCAGGGTATCCTACAGAATCCAAACGGGTATGCTCTTTAATATTCACCCGGTTGAATGTATCAACTGGTGTATCAAACATTCCGGGGATTGTTACATTAAACTCAACAAGTGTATCCGTTGAAGATAATACATTATAAGATGGTGCGGTTGTTTCTGACGGGCAAAACTCAACCCAATCCTGTGAATAAGCAGAAAAACCGATAAGCAGTAAAATTGAAATAATGGTTCTTGTTTTCATTTGATTTAGTGTTTAATGGGTTATGATAATTTTTTTTGTTTGCGATTTATCTTCTGTATTTATTTGTAAGAAATAGATACCTTCCTTCAATTCAGTTACAGGAATTGAAATTGTATTTTGAAGGGCGTCCCTTTCTATATTAATTAACCGTACCTGCCTTCCTTGTGAATTATACATACAAATATTTATAATCCTGTCAGAGTTCATATTAGAAGAAATATTTAAGTAGTCAGACATAGGATTTGGCCAAATGAAAAATTCATCTTTCTTTCGTTCGTATAAATTTGTATTTGTCAAATCATCTACATGGATATAATTATACCTGATACCATAATCCTCAATAACTCCCGCATAACCTGTAATCATAAGCTTTACAGTATAATATCCTGTGTCCTGGTAAATATAAGTTGGATTTTGTTCATATGAATCAATGGTTCCATCATTATCAAAATCCCATTCCCACGTTTCGGCATCATTTGAAAGGTCTGTGAATTGAACAGTGTCATCAGGTTCAACAAGGGTATCTTCTGCTATGAAGTTTGCAAAAATTGGGTCAGGGCCAATTGAAACAGGGTGATAAACGTTAAAAGTTTCTCCATAATCAAGACTATGATAAATATAGACATGACGGCGCTGGCTCATTAATTGATTATAAACTACTTTTAAATATAGTTCGCCGCTTTGTCTCCCCCCGGATATTCCTGATACTGGCAAATTGGGGCATGTAAATTGATTTTTTAATTCCCAATTTGCACCATAATCATGGCTTAATAATAACTCTTCTGTGATCTTATTTAGGAGATAAATTTCACCTTCGTTATTTCCCCTTGATATATCTATGAAATCCAGAGTGCTGAAATTAAATATAAATTGGACTTCAAAATTTTCAAAGCTGTCGTATGAGATGAAAAAGAATTGAGTATCAATTACATTATACTGTTTGGCAATACAATAACAAATATTATCAGAAAAATCTATTTCAACATCTTTAACGGATGTGCCAAAAAAACCGTTAAGAGAATGTGTAATAAAATTATTACCATAATCATAACTATGAGAAGAAATTGAGTTGAAAATCTCTCCTTCATTCCTGCCACTACATAGGTTAGGATAAATACCTGAATTTTTGTAAATCCAACTACCTTGGTTTCCATAGTTCTCTGAATAATATAGGCTTTGGCCTGTTGTGGCAAGGTATAGCCCTCCCGGGGATTTATCTGCTACAATTGCAGCAAAACCCATGCTGTTTTGAGTTGTACTATCAACACAGGTTGCCGTTTCTCCAAAATCAATAGATCTGTATATTCCATGGTTACCCTGTGTTACTGTGTACCCAATAAAATAAATCTCTCCAATATTCGGTCCTCTTGTAATTGGTTGTGTATAAGAGTTTAAAGTGTAAATCAAAAATGAAAGTAGAAATATCTTTTTCATATTAAAATGGTTTTAGAATGAAAGCATAAAGTTAAACATAAATACTTTGATTAGGTAATGCGGTAACAAAATAATCTTCACAATCTAAAGTTGTTGCTTCCATACCACAACTGACCGAAGCGTTTAACCCATTAGATATATAATTGATCATTGAATTGCCCAGCATCTCGTTGAAAATTCCCACAATGTTGTTTACCGGCCCGGTTGGGTTGGTAAAAGCAAGTGATATTTTAACTTCGGAATAAACTGTGATAGACTTTGATACCGGGTTGAACTGCACCGGGTAAAACAACACCCTGATGCACTGCTGTGAACGCACTGCCCCCCTGTCAATAGT
Organism: Bacteroidales bacterium; assembly: GCA_041393255.1. GTDB lineage: Bacteria > Bacteroidota > Bacteroidia > Bacteroidales > JAADJA01 > JAADJA01. The sequence goes on from JAWKKM010000087.1 coordinate 4,873, forward strand.
TTCTGATATGATACCAGGAAAATAACTGTCAGTAATATAAGCTGTATCATTGTAAACAAACTCTTCCCTGAAATATTTATGG
>JAWKKM010000088.1:0-4465 GCA_041393255.1 Bacteroidales bacterium
GCAACAGAATCAAACAAAAATAAAAATTTATGTTTTTTTGGATTTCAGGAGTGTCAATTCAGCAATAAAAAATGCCATATGCACGACAACTGGATAACCATTATTGAAGGAATTGAGAAACTGCTCAAAACAACAACCTTAGCCGATTTAACTGATAATGAAACTCAAAAATATATCATGAACAATATCCTATTAATAACTAAAATCAAATAATTATGGTAGATTCTGAACTAGTCCTGAATGGCCAGACTTATGCATACACATGCTATGCAATTGTCGTAATTCTGTTTATCCTGGGTTTTGGATATACGATTACAAAACATGGTAAAGCCGGAGTGCTGAAAACAAGTCTATTCATTGTACTTGTTGTGTCCCTCACCGTATTAGGTGTTTCACTTCACCTAGCCACAAGCAAAACAATCCCATGGGTTTCAATGGATTTGAACCGGGCTGATATTACAGCAGACAAGGTTTTTAACATTACAGTAGAAAACCATCAGTTTCAACTTCCCGAAGAACAACTTGAAATGAAAGTCGGGGAGATTGTTGTTTTTGATGTCACTTCAAATGACCTGACTTATGGCTTTGGGATTTTCAGGCAGAATAAAACCATGGTTTGTCAGATGCAGGTTGTTCCCGGGCATAAAAATGATTTGATGTGGAAATTTGAAGAACCGGGAATTTACACCATCCGGTCAACCGAGTATTCCGGTCCTGAAGGACACCAGATGATTTTAAAAGATGTGGTAATAGTCAGTGAATAAAAAATATTAAAAGGAAGTAACAATGAAATATAAAGACACCTTGCTAAACGGAACAGAAGGATTATTTAATCCTGACAGTTTAACACCCATGCAAAAACTTGCCCTTCGCTTTGTTGTTGTAGGCATTTTGTATTATGGATTTGCTGTAATTGAAGGAATGATAATGAGAATTTACCAGATTGAACCAATACCAATATTTAATAGTGAGCATTATTTTTCAATGTTAACTGCTCATCCCCTGGTAGGAATATTTGGCTCATCGTATTCAATAGTATTTGGAGCGTTTTTATTCCTGGTACCCTTTTTTATGAAAAAGCCTTTATGGAGTATAAAGCTGGGTAACTGGAGTTTTATACTTGTGGCTTCAGGAACATTTATCTTCTGGTTTTCAGATTTTCTGACACACTTTGCTCCTCTATACACTTTATATTGGCCTTTACCCGCCGATTTTACCCAGTTTAATCCACTTGCCGGTGCAATTTTTATTTTGGGAATTGCAATCGTAATGGTTGGTACACTGTTTTTTGTTTTTAATATTTTTAAAACCATTGCATACACGCCGGAAGGGCACGAAAAAGTATCAGGACGTGCGATGCTGGCATCTGCTACCGGATTTTCATGGGCTGAAAGCATTTTCAGAAAGAAAAGCAAGCGCAGGGAAAACCTGGTTTCGCTTCCGGTTGCAGCAGTGGCCCGAGGTACAGTTGATACCTTATTAAATGCTTTGATTATAACTTTTACAGGCGTATTGATACTGGTATACATGGTGGCCGCAATAATGGGATATAACCTTGAAAATACGGCTGTTGATGCCCTGCTTTATAAAAACTGGTTCTGGTGGGGGTTGGATTTAATTGCTGATGGTTTAGTCCTGATATTTGTTGCCGGCACATGGTATATACTCGCAACAATGATTTCAGGGAAAGACTTGTACATGGCAAGAATCGCAAGGCTTGCGTTGTGGGTTGAACTCGTTGTTTCATGGACGGTGTGGTCGCACCACTTGCTGTCAGACCAGGCTCAGCCAGGCTTCTTAAAAATCGCTTCAGGCGAGTTGGTAACTGCTTTTGAGTTGATAACTCAAGGATTGGCATTTTTTATCACGCTAATTACACTTTGGAGTGCCAGACCTTTAAAAATGACAAATCCTTTAAAATTTTTACTCGGCGGTTTGTTAGGATTCGGGTTGGCTGTGCCTGCCGGAATTATTCAGGCAGATATTGGCCTGAACCGCATTCTGCATAATACACAATGGATTATTGGCCCTCATGTTCACGTTGCCATACTTGTTGGATTAACAATGACACTTTATTCGGCTATTTATCTTCTTTTGCCAATCTTAACAAATGGAGCAAAACTGTATAGTCAGAAGCTGGCAAACTTTCATTTCTGGGCGCATTTAATTGGTGGAATTGGAATGGGAGCGTTTATGGGAATGGCAGGTTTGAAAGGGATGCTTCGCAGAACCATTTATTACGAAGGCGAATACAAGATTTATATGATTTTTGCTGGAATATGTGGTGCGCTGCTTCTCCTTGCTTTCCTGGCCTTTCTTTACAATATAATTATGACTGTAGGGATAAAGGGCGTAATCGGAATTTTCATGCCATCAAAACTGGATACAAAAGAGCTTTTGCCTGAAAACAAAAAATCTTAATCCTTATTCGAGAATTATAAATCATTGAATAAAACAAAGTAGTTTCCTAACCTTTTGGGAAACTATTTTGTTTTTGTAACGAAATCTAATTTAAACAGCTATGATTGAAAAAATATTTAAAGCAGCCGAAGTATACAACCTTAAAGAAATGGTTGATTATTCAGACGGGGCAACCGTGAGTAAGATAATTACACGAAATGAAAAAGGGAACCTAACCCTTTTTGCCTTCGATGAAGGCCAAAACCTCAGTGAACATTCTGCCCCTTTTGATGCGATAGTACAGGTGATTGAAGGCAAGGGAACAATTATCATCAATAAAAAAGAACATTCAGTTAGCGAAGGGCAATTAATTATTATGCCGGCGAATATTCCTCATGCTGTCGAAGCAAAAGAGAAATTCAAAATGCTGCTTATCATGATTAAAGCATCATAGTGCGTTTCTTTTATGATGTAATGAAATAATATCATTCTTGCGCTATTAATTATATTATCAAGACAGGTAGTATATTTTGAATAAAAAAGAGCTTTTGAATCATGTCGGAATTTACAAATACAAAGCAGGTAAGAATTGCAAAATTGCTTGAAGTTTCTAAACTTATTCTTGAAACCGAGAATGCGCATTCGTTTATTATTGAGAACAAACAATTTATTTCAACGGTAATTCCGTCTGATTTCATAACGCTGTTCGACAGTATAATTAAGGAGGGATATAACCTGAAGAATGTTAAAGTACTGGTCAATAAAATCCTCAACATTTTTCATATTCCCATCAGAGATTATCAAAGGCTTAAGCCGGAACCGGATTCATTCTTAGGATTGCTGGAACGGAACAATCACGAAATGGAACTGCAATTGAATAAAATTCGCCCGGTTTTCAAAAAAATTGTAAAAGACAGTAATAATACCAACCTTCATAAAGAACTTGCAGATTTATTTAGCCGTCTTGAGATATTTGTTAAACATTACACAATTAAGGAAAATATTCTATTCCCGGTATTGGAACAAACATGGCAAGACTATCGCTGTTTGCAAATAATGTGGTCGTTTCACGATGACATTCGAAAAAATATTAAAACAATCATCGGCCAGTTGGATAAAAGTAATATCGATTTCAGGATTTTTAATAAATGTGTCGGGGATGTCTTTTTTAACATGCTTGCCATCAAATTCAGGGAAGAACGGATTCTTTTCCCACATATTCTCGATACTGTAAGTGATAACGTATTGGAAAAATTAAAAAATGAAGGGGCAGTTTTTGGCTATCCTTATATTCAGCCCGATTTGAAAATACACGATAATGAAAGCATCGAATCGGTTTCAGATGTTATAAACCTTGGACCCGGAAAACTTAGTATTGAGCAAATTAGGCTAATCTTTAATCATCTCCCTGTTGATATTACTTTTGTTGACGAACACAACAAAGTTTGCTTTTTTTCAACCCCGCCAAAACGAATCTTTCCACGCACTATCTCAATAATCGGACGCGAGGTAAAGAATTGTCATCCCCCGGAAAGCGTGCATGTTGTAGAAAGAATTGTTGAATCATTCAGAAACGGAGAAAAAGACCAAGCTGATTTCTGGATAAAAATGAAAGGAGAAAATATCCTGATTCGATACTTTGCCGTTCGAAACGAGCACGGTACCTACAAAGGGATTATAGAAGTATCACAGGAAATATCAGGAATTAAATCACTTGAAGGTGAAAAAAGATTGTTAGATTGGTAGTTTTTGTTGATGGATGAAACGAATAAAACTAATAGTCAAAGTAAACCTTCCCATTTTATAAGCACACTGGCAAGTCACACAGCCCCACCAAAAACCTAAACTTGCCAAAGAGCTTACAAAGCCATCCTTAAAACCGTCTCGAAAGGCGGTTTTGTTTTTTACCAAACTCGCAAAAACTTAAAATAATGATGTTAAATAACAAGGTCGATACTTATAAAAAAATAATAGACTATTTTTGAAATAGTTTGTAAATTTTGACTTTGAGAATAAACACCAGCATACAACAAGGTGTATAAATCATTGGGCGGAAAGCACAGAT
>JAWKKM010000089.1:0-4294 GCA_041393255.1 Bacteroidales bacterium
TAAATTACTCTTAAGGGGATTTCGTTATCTTTATTGTTTTGAAGAATAACAAAAACGAATCGATAAAAACATTCAATATTTCACTCTGTAAATAGCTTGACATTATATATGACAAAAGTTCGTATATCAATTTGTTTTGCAAGTCATATCATTATTCTGTTATCCACAATTTCAAACCGATAATAACGCACATTTGTGTAGGATAAAATATGCAATTATTGTAAATTGTATACATTAATCAAAAATTCAACATAACTATGAAGCGTCCAATTTTTTCAAACATGAAGTTCATTATTAATGTACTGGGAATTTTAATTATTGGGATACTTGTGGGTTGCCAAAAAGACCTGATGCAAACAGAGAATCCTGATAACCAGTCAGCTGTGTCCCTCAAAAGTGCAAAGACCAATAATTTTATGGTTATCTCGAAATCGGAAGCACTCCCTGACGGATTGGAAAAAAAACTTGCTGATTACGGCGAGATTGTTAATTCAATGTCTGAAATTGGTGTAGTGGTCGTAAAACCAACTATATCAAATTTTGCAAAAGAAGTAGGTAAACTTACCGAAGTAAGATCAGTAGTTCCTGATTACAACGCTAAATGGCTGGAACCAGGAAATATTCAACCTATGGCTAATCCTCCAAGTATTGGCGACGATGAACCTCGCTTTTATTTGCAGTGGGCATTGGATGCCATTGATGCGCCGGAAGCTTGGAATACAGGAATTATCGGGGAAGGAGCAAGAGTGTTTATCCTTGACAGTGGTATAGATGCCGATAATCCCGATTTGGCGCCTAATTTGAATTCATCACTGTGTGCTTCATTTGTTCCGGGAGAGGAATGGGATATACAACCAGGAGAATATTTTAACCACGGTACTTTTGTCGCTGGAATTGTTGCTGCCGCTGATGGTGGAGGCGATATAATTGGAGTGGCACCAAAAGCTGAAATTGTCGCCGTTAAGGTTCTTTCTGAATTTACGGGTTCCGGCGATTTTAGCTGGATAAATGAAGGAATTGTTTATGCTGCAAACAATGGGGCTAATGTTATTAACATGAGCTTGGGAGCTACTGTAAGTAAAAACGGTTTTTATATTGATGAAAATGATGAACTACAAAAAGTTCCCGCAATTTACGTACAAGAATTAATTCTTGCTCAACAACGTGCCGTAGATTATGCGTATAAGAAGGGAGTGGTAATTGTTTGTTCAGCCGGAAATGGAGCTTCCAACTATGATGGTAATGGCGCCTTAATAAAACTACCGGCAGAATTGAATAATGTGATTGCAGTTTCAGCAACTGCACCCGATTATTGGGCTATGGATTATTTAGCCGGTGTTGATCCATTCCTTGATATCCCTTCGAGCTATACTGACTATGGAAGATCGTTGGTTGATATAGCTGCACCAGGAGGCGATAGTGATTTTTACCCACAACCATATTGGCAATATGATATGATTTTAGGCATTGGAAGCGATAATACTTATTGGTTATCCGATGGAACCAGTTTTGCATCACCACATTTGGCGGGCGTGGCTGCACTAATTATCTCCAAAAACGGGGGGGATATTACGAATCATTCGGTAGAAAAACAACTGCTTAAAACTGCCGATAAAATTGACACAAATGGAAAATCTCTGTTCTTGGGAAATGGAAGGGTAAATGCATACCGTGCGGTTACCGAATAAGTTTTATCTTTAAATAGCTTACTGAGCGGAACATGGTTTCCGCTCTTTTTCTTTTTAATGTGAATAGTCTTATATCCTCAAACTACAAATTAACATAACAAGACAATTAAATTATACTCCTATTGAAACTGAATTATGAGGCGGTTTTATTAAAATATTTACAGAGTCCACCAGCAAATTATTGCAGAAATGGGACTAAAATCGCAAATCCGGGTTCGATTCTGTTTTTCTTAAAAAGTACCTTTCTATGCTTTTTATTTGAGCTGATTTATCACATATAGAAAATGACAATGAATAAAACCAAATTTAACTTTGGTTAAAATCAGAAATTGAATATGTACAACATAAAAATCAGTTAATCAAAACTTAAAGACAAAACTATTTAAATAAATATTCCAGTCTAAAAATTAATCTCTTAATGGCTTCTGCAACTCTTATTGCTGCAACCCTTTGATTACAAATGTTTGAAAAAGTCTTTAGAAAGTCTTCAAAAAAAATCATTTAAAGATTTTTATATATCTATATATGTTATTCAATATAATTGTCATAAATTGTAAACATTAACCACATAAATAAATTTAAATATGAAGAAACAGTTTTATTCAAACATGAAGTTCGTTATTAACGCATTGGGAATTTTAGTTATTGGGGTATTTGTAGGTTGTCAGAAAGATTTGGTTCAAACAGAAATGGATGAAGGTATTGGCTCTGCAGCACTAAAAAGCGCAAAAGAAGCGAACGTTATGGTTATCTCAAATTCAGCAACACTGCCTGAAGGATTGGCAGAAGAACTTGCCAATTATGGTGAAATTGTACAATCAATTCCTGAAATTGGTGTTTTAGTTGTAAAACCAAAAGTATCTAATTTTAAAGGAAAAGTTCGCAAGCTTGCTGCCGTTGGCTCAGTAGTTACCGACATTAAAACGAAATGGCTGGAACCAGAAAACGTTGTTCCACTCACCAATCCCCCAAGCATTGGAGATGATGAAACTTATTTTGGATTACAATGGGGAATGGATGCCATCGATGCTCCGGAAGCATGGAATTCCGGGTTACCGGAGAAGGCGTAAGAGTGTTTATTCTTGATAGCGGGATTGATGCAGAACATCCCGATTTAGCTCCAAACCTGAATACATCACTCAGTACCTCTTTTGTTCCGGGAGAAGATTATAATGTTCAGCCAGGCGCATTTTTTAATCACGGCTCGCATGTGGCAGGTATTATTGCAGCAGCAGATGGAGGAGGAAAAGTAATCGGTGTGGCTCCTAAAGCTGAAATTGTTGCCGTTAAAGTTCTTTCAGAATATACAGGATCTGGCGATTTTAGCTGGTTAATGCAAGCTCTTGTTTATGCAGCTGACAATGATGCCGATGTTATCAATATGAGCCTTGGAGCTATCTTTTACCGCAATGGTTTTTATTATGACGAATTTGGTGAATTACAAAAGGACCCGACAAATGAAATTCAGGCACTAATTGTAGCTTTGCAACGCGCAGTAGATTATGCATATAAAAAAGGTGTGGTAATTGTTGCTTCTGCCGGAAACGATGGTGTAAACCTTGATGGTCTTGGATCGGTAATTACAATTCCTGCAGAAATGAATAACATCATTACAGTATCAGCATCAGCTCCACACGGATGGGCATACGATACTTCGGTTAATTTAGATGAAATAGCATCGTACTCAAACACAGGAAGATCACTTGTAGATATTGCAGGACCAGGTGGTGATTTTACTTTATATCCGGATCCGAACTATAAATATGATATGGTTTTGAGTACAGGTAGTGAAGCTTATTATTTTGCAGCGGGAACCAGTATGGCTTCACCACATGTAGCAGGTGTTGCTGCGTTAATTATTGCAAAAAACGCAGGGAATATTACCAATCATGAAGTTGAAAAACAGCTGATAAAAACGGCTGATAAACTTGACGGAAACGGGAAATCGGTATCCTTTGGAAAAGGAAGAGTAAATGCATACCGTGCAGTTACAGAATAGATTTGTCTATACAATACGTCAAAGAGCGGGAACCTGATTTCCGGCTCTTTTTTTGCTTATTTAAGATTCCAATTTGTATGTAGCACAGCAATGTCGGAAATGAAATGATTTTAAGGACTGGAAGAAATTCCTTTACCTGCTTATCAGTTTTAACAAAATTAATTGCCCCCTGAGAACTTTGTTTGTTGCATAATTCTCTATAATAAAAACAAAAATACAATCACCCGTTTCCGCACACCCGGAATCATGTAAATTTCTGATAAAAGGAGGTAACAGGAAAGAAGATAGTAGCAGACTTTACCAGACTCAGACTATCATGATTTTTTAAACCTACACTTTTACGCCAACTTTCTCCCCCATCTTAACCAGGGTTTCAATATTTTTCAATGAATATTCCAGGATATCCGCATCGGGCAGGATTGTTCCTTTTTTAAATAACTGAACAATGGTTGAACCCCCGAATTCAAAATAGCCTTTTTCTTCTCCTCTTTGAAAATGATAAGCGTATTTTTGGTGCTGTACAATTTTGCCCACAAAAAGAGCACCAACTTCGATGTGCAAAACATCACCAAAATTTTCGGTTTGCAGGATGGTTAATTCACGATAG
>JAWKKM010000090.1:0-4274 GCA_041393255.1 Bacteroidales bacterium
CACCCCAGGATAATTAAAATAGCCATAAAAGGAAGGATCCACTTCACCCATTTATCATAAGGTATTTTGGCAATCCCCAAAGCTCCGATCAAAACACCCGATGTGGGTGTGATCATATTGGTAAAGCCATCACCAAACTGGAAAGCAATAACAGTGGCCTGCCTCGATACATTGACCAGATCAGAAAAAGGAGCCATGACAGGCATGGTCAGCGCTGCCTTGGCCGAACCTGAAGGAATAATGACATTAATAAATGTTTGAATTACATACATCACACTCACCGAACCAATTTTTCCTAAACCGGCCATAGATTTAGAAACACCATGCAATATGGTATCAATGATTTTTCCATCTTCCAGAATAACGAGTATTCCTCCGGCCAGGCCCACAACGAGGGCAGCCGATAAAATATCTTTTGATCCATCAATAAATAGTTTTGTGATGGTATTGGGTGCATAGTCCATTGCTATTCCTGAAAAAATGCCCATTGCAAAAAACAAAGTAGCAATTTCTGTTAAATACCATGAATATCCCAGGACGCCAATCACCAGAAACACTATGGTAAAAGCCAGGATATTTAAAACGAAATAATGGCCGGATTTTAATAATGCAGGAATGCTGCTTACAGCGAAAAGTGCCGTCGCTATTGGAATGGCAGGAAGAGCTTTTGATGCATTGCCGATTTTCATTTCCGACATGGGATATAAAAAGGAGAAGATAACCAGACAGGTTAATATAAAACCATAGGCAACCCATGCCATGCGGGAAGTATGGTATTGAACCGATTCAATTTCAGCCGTTCCACGCTCGCGCCAATAAGCATCAATTTTATACATGGGTGAACGCTCCGGTTTTTCCTTTACCCTCTTTGCATACCACAATACCCAGGCAATACCAAAAGTATTGATGACAAACCAACAAAAGATCCTGTATTCAAGCCCTGAAAAAAGAGGAAGGTTTGCAATGCCCTGTGCAATGCCAATGGTGAACGGATTGAGCACTGCCGAGGCGAATCCCAGGTGAGCTGCAACATAAACCATACAAACCCCGACGATGGAGTCGTAACCCATTGAAATTGCCAGAGGAACAAGGATAATAACAAAGGCAATAGTCTCTTCGCTCATGCCAAAAACAGCACCAAAAATGCTGAACAACACCATTACCAATACGATGATAATATTGTTTACGCCAAGCACCTTGAAAAATTTCATGTGCTCCAACCGCTTTGTAAATTTCAGAAATGAAAAAATGCCTACATCAATGGATTTGCTGTTGTTCATGATCCAAAAACCGCCACCGATCATCAGGATCAAAACAATGATGCCTGCCTGACGCTCAAAGCCGGTAAAGAGTGCAGAAAACACTTCCCACGACTGGGCATTGCGCTCCACATAATGAAAGGAGTCTTTGTCAATAACTGTGCGTTCTACGCCATTTACTACAATGGTTTCACGGTTGTATTCACCACCGGGGATGATCCAGGTGAGAATAGCAGAAATTACGATAGCATAAAATATGATGACGTAGGTGTGGGGTATTTTCTTGAACATAATGCTTCATCCAATTAATGAATGCCAAAAATAAGGAAAAATTCATTGGTTCCAGGTGGTTCGAAGTTCCAGGTTCGAGGTTTCAGAATTAACTAATATGTTTAACTAATTATTATTCTGGTTTAAATAATTACTTTACTGATTTTAATAATTAATATTTAGACTTAAGTAATTACTATCCGAATTTAATTTATTACTATATAGACTTAATTTATTACTATCCTTATTTATTTTATTGCTATTTAGGTTTAAGTAATTACTATCCCGGTTTACTTTATTAATGGGTTTTGTTAAATTTGCAGGAAATTATACTATTATGGAACAAATACATATTGGGAAATTGATTGAAGAACAGGTGCCGCCGTTGATGACGAAGGCGAAACTGTCACGGTTATTAGGTGTGTCGCAACCGGCCGCAACGCAGATGCTTAAAGTGAAAACGATGCAGGTGAAAAAACTGTTGCTGGTGTCGGAGCGGCTGAATTACAATTTTTTCAGAGCGATAGGGGAGTTGCTGCCGATAGAGGAGCCGTCTGGAATTCCGGAGGATGTGTACTACTCCCAATTGTTAGGACAACTCAAAGCTAATAATTAATTGTTATGATGCCATTTTTTTATGATAATATTTCTGATTCGGTGGCATCTTTCCGATCTCAGTATGTCTTCGTTTTTCATTGTAAAACTGAATATATTCTTTAACCATTTGGTACAATTCTAACCCACCATTTGGAGGGTTTAAATAAATCTTCTCCTGTTTTATCGATCTCCAAAAACGTTCAATATAAACATTGTCAAGAGCACGACCCTTGCTATCCATTGAGATCTTAATTTCATGATCTTTTAATACATCAATGTAATCCTGGCTGGTGTATTGTGAACCTTGATCAGAATTGTGGATTTCCGGTGCACCATACATCCTGATTGTATCTTCTAATAATTCTTTAACCCATTCTGCTGTCATGGAGTTTGAGGTACTCCAGTTTAATATTTTCCTGCTGTAAATATCAATAATAGCAGCCATGTACATAAATCCCCTGAACATAGGAATGTAGGTTATATCTGTTTGCCAAACCTGGTTTGGGCGTTTAATTTTAACCCCCTTCAACAAGTAAGGGTAAACAGCATGTTCCGGGTTCCGTTTAGTGGCTTTGGGCTTTGCATAAATCGTTCTCAGGTTCATCAATTTATATAATCGCCTTACACGTTTTACGTTTACCCTGTAACCTAAGTCCATATTTAAATAATCAGCCATTCTTTCCACTCCGTAATAAGGGTGATCTATGAATTGCCTGTCGATTGACTCCATCAGCCTAAGGTTGAGTAAGCTTTCCCCCTTTGGCTTATAGTAAAGTCCTGAACGGTGAATGGAGAGAATAGTACATTGTTCTTTGAGACTGAGTCTTGGATGATTCTTCACAACATTTTGCCTCTTTTGAGTTGTGCTCATTTGCCCAAGACTTCCTTTAAAAAATCAATCTCTACTTGCATCTTTCCGATTTTGTTGTAAAGTTTCGAGCTATCTTCTTCCTTATTGTTTGAAGAAGATTTATTTTCAAATACAGAATCAGCGTTCTCCAAAAGTTCTTTCTTCCATGCAGTTATCTGATTTGGATGAAGCTCGTATTTGGAGGCGAGTTCTTGTAGGGTTGATCGTTCTTTAAGTGCCTCTAAGGCTACTTTGCTCTTAAATTTTGAACTGAATTTTCGTCTGCTTTTTTTCATAGTCGCAAATTTAAAACTTACACTTTAATGTGCTGTCCTAAATTTGGGGAGTACTATACTTTAATATAGGTTTAAATTTAAAACCAATAAATTGGTTGGGGCTAAGTTTGAGTTATCAGGAGTTTGATATCCGTGTAGGATTTCCTTATGAAAGTATCTATACAAATGTTGATTACAATTTCCGTGGGCCTGCATTGGGAGTAAATTTCACCTTTTAATGTGCAAAATGGTCAGCGTTCTATTTTAAGATATCAAGTCCTTGAAACTTATCTTTGGTACATTGTAAATTTCGACTTAGTTTATAATATATCACTACTGTCTTACAAATTCCTATTTCGTCACTACGGGACTTTTATCTATTTCGTAACATCTTCTCTACCCATATTTTATCCCTTACGGGACTGCCCCGGAGGGGCATAAAATGGGTAGAACTAAATTGAACCTTACAATCAGTAAAGTCCCTTAGGGACGGAATATTTTCGATGTGTTTGCAGCAATCACGAAATTTTCGTCGGACAGCAGTGATAATATAATAGCGTTAAAAAAAAATTAATTTTCACCTGAGAAAAAACTATCCATGCAAATTTTAATATTAATTGTTTACATTTCGGTATTATTATATACTGCTGTCAGGATCCTGATCGATACAGAGTCCACGCCTAAACGCTGGCCTATTTACTTCTTATTTTTCTATTTCCGGGCGTTGGCATTCTGATTTATTTTTCTTTTGGCATCAATTACAAAAGAATTCATCAAGCGTGTTGTTTCAACTTATCTCCTCTCGGTTATTATTGTCGGGCTATTGCTTACCATTGTGGACAAATGCCCGTGGTTTACAGACTTTGACCTGGCCCTAAAGCGAACGCTGATTGGTGCATTTCCAGCTTCACTCAGTGCTACGGTAACATATAACATCAGCTGATATAGGGGACTGCTTAAATTTATAAATTGTGACAATTCGGTGCCTCGAAGCGATTTTGAGATTATATTGCGAATTTAGGT
>JAWKKM010000091.1:0-4208 GCA_041393255.1 Bacteroidales bacterium
GCATTTCCAAATATGGATTTTTAAAACCAACACTTTCGTATAAAAATTTTGCCGGGTTGTCATCCTCCACATGCAAGGCAATATCTCCATGGGCCGTTTGAATGGCTTTATTCAATAACTTTTTTCCAATACCCTGACCTCTTAATTCTTTATGAACAGCGATGTAAACCAATACATTTTCCGGAATATAACCTTTCATACGGGTTTTATTCATTACAACCACCCCTTTTACTTTCCCAAGCTCTTTGATATACAAGACAAAACCCCCAAAGGCCGGATTCGGAGTTAAAGCGTAATCAACGGCCCTTTCAATATCTTCCCATTTGTCGCCAAATTCGTCAAGGTGATTAAACAAGAAGTCTACTATTTCTTTCTTTTCAAGCGTTGTAACTGTGTTAATTGAATTATAAATATTGATTGTCATTTTTTAAAGATATTTTTTGTTAATAGTTTATTTAAAGTGAAAAATGTAATTGCTGAAATACTAATCCCAAAAACATTGGCATCTAATTGTAAAGGAAGTGGAAGATCTAAAATGATTAAAAAAACAGTTAACCCTCCTCCCGAAACCATAGAAACCAACGCAGCAAATGAGGAACGGTTTTTTAAGTACAATGCCCCAATTACAGGTATGAATAATCCCGAAACCATAAATGCATAAGAATAGAGCATCAAGTCAAGGACATTGGTCATTTTAGCTGCCAGCAAAACGGCAAAAATTCCCAGAATTAATGTAATGAATTGTGATAAGCGAATGGAATTAATGCTTCGTTTATTAGGATTACCTATTTTAATGTAAATATCGGTCAACACATTTCCCGATGATGCCATCAGGCAACTATCTGCGGTAGACATAATGGCTGAGAAGTATGCAGACATCAATATTCCGAGAAGACCTACCGGCAAAATATGAACCAGCAACAGGGGTAATCCAAGCTCGGGATCAATGGCAGATGGATCAGTAAAGCCCAAATGCTGAAACATACCATTTACCACCGCAACCCTTGCCAGCAATCCAAGTGTGACTCCTAAAAAAGCCATCACAGGCCATTCAAAAACCCCTGCAATAAACCATGCTTTTTGTGCCTCTTTCGAACTTTTTGAGGCATAAATCCTTTGATAAAGTGTCATCCCAACAAACCAAATTGGAACAATGGTGACAACCCAGTTCAGAAATTGTTGCCAGCTGATATTTGTCAGAGAAAAAAATTCAACCGAAACGGAATTGGAAATCACCTTCCAACCACCAACGATATTATAAGCCACTGGAATGCCCATAAACATAAGGCCAATAATTAGAATTGACCATTGGATGGTGTCGGTGAAAATAACAGCTTTTATCCCTCCCAATACCGTATAACCAACAATAACAACTCCCATGATCAACACAGCTGTTTGTTGGTCAATAACCGGAAATGCAGCACTCGCAAGCTTTGCACCGGCAAGCATTTGGGAGCTGGTAAAACCAATATATCCTATGGATGAAATGATACCTGCCAGAAATGCGACTTTAGGATTATAAAAATGTTCAAAAATTTGTGGAAAGGTTAAAAGATTCTTCAGGTTTGATAATTCCCAGATTCTTGGTACTAAAAATACGGCTGCTATCCAGGCACCGATAAAACCTGTAAACAAAAGCCATGAACCGGAAATTCCCATCACAAAGCCCAATCCTCCCAATCCGATCGAAAAGCCTCCACCTACATCTGTCGCTACAACTGATAAACCGATGTGCCATTTACCAATTCCACGACCACCCACGTAATAATCTTCATTGGTTTTATTCTTGTTAAAGAAGTAAAATCCAATTCCGATCATAGCCAGGAAGTATGCTAAAAATAGCGCGATGTCTATATAATGCATAATATGCTTCTATAGAAGTTTTTAATTGATTACAATAAATGATTGGGATTGGAAACGTAATACGCTAGGGATCAATGAAAATATAAGGGAATTGCTTTTTCATTGATCTTCTTAATTTGAATAAAAGTGAAATTCTTGTAATAATTCTTAACGTTTTCATTGGTTTTGCAAAGGTAGGCATTTTTTCAAAAAAGAGCAAAAAACGCCCAACCGGTGCGTTGGTAAAAAATACTTCTCATTGTCTACGTTAGTGCAAAATACCTCTCATTGGCCTTTTAAACAAAATTTAAAAGACCAAAAAACATGTAAATCCCTACTAAAAACGTCATCATTGTTAAGCCTATAAAAATTTTCGTTATAAAACGTGACAATGAATATTGTAAAATATTATATAAACACCCTTTGAAATTGTCAGTAATAATGATAATTGCTATTTCCCCAGATCGAGGAAAGGGTTAAGCTCTTCCATCGTCAAAAAGATTTCAGTTATTCCATCAGCAAAAGAAAGAATTTCATATTCGTTATAAATGAGTAATAAACCTTCAGTTGTTAAGCCCATATTAGCCGGAAGAATGAATTGATCGAGAAATGTAAAATCTGCCCAATTATCCTGTGATCCCATCCCCAGTTTTGCTCTTAGCTTATTTTCCACAAGCTTATTAAATTCACTTTTTCGTGTGATCATATCTTCTATAACAATTTTCTTTCCTGTCTGAGGATTTATATTGAGAAACTCTTTCATGTGGCTTCCATGAGCACCCCCAGAGTAAACATCCGATTCAAGAAGAAATGAAACAAGATGATTGCTTTGATAAGTAATGGTGGATTCTGTTGTTTGCATATAACCTCCGGTAACGGCATCTGGAAACTCAAGCTTAAAAGCTTTATAATCATTTATAACCCGCTCAACAATTTCTTCTTTTGATTTGGTTTTTTCTTCATCCAAATAACTCATTTTTGAAAAAACCATGTTCTCCATTATTGGATTAAAAACTTTGGCAGCCGGAAATTCCTCTTTCATTAGAAAGTAAGCCAAATGAATGTCTACACAACTTCCACTGTCACAATCATTGACTGTTTTATTGAATTCTGTCTTCTCAAATTCAGGAATAGCTGATCTTTCGCAGGAAATAAATGCAAAAGAAAGCACAATCACTAAACCCAAAATACCAATTTTGTTTTTCATAAAAAATTCGTTTTATTATTATGTAAATATATAAAAATTAACCTACCCAATGTTATTAAATCATTTTCGGGTTATAGAAAAACATCAATTACAATAAAACAAAACCATATCCGAGATTCGAATATCGTTTTGTCAGGCTCAATTTGTTTAAGCTTATTAAAGTGTAGCCAACTCATGAGCAATCCTTATTTCGGAATCATCCAGAGGTCTTCCTTTTAAGGAAGAGAGCAGAGCGATTAATTTTTCAACATTTGAAAAGGTTACGACTTCAGAAGAATGATTTATTTGAGCTAGAAGTTTTTTTATTAGTGTAAACAGCCTTTAACATTTTTTCACTTTCTTCTAACCTGATCCTTACATCAAGCTCAGCAGTAGAAATTTTTTGACCTTTCATATTAATCACATTTTAAATTATACCGGCAAAAATAATTTGAACAACCAAGATATTATATGACATATCAGGTACAATAGTTCATTCCAGATTTATCAATATTGTATACTTTTGTGGGGCATTTATATTGGCCTAAATGGATGAAAAAAATATAGCAGTTGGGAGACTTGCTGATTGATTATAGAAAGCATAACAAGCTGTCACAATCCGACATTGCAGCCATTTTGGATGTGGCTATTCGAACAATTGCCAGGTGGGAGAAAAACGAGACACTGGTAAAGCATCAAAAGGAAAAGGATATTGTGGAAAATCTGCTTTTCCCCTATCAGGTTGTTCGCAACCTAAATACTGAAAGACCGCTTTCTATTTATTACGACCTTAAAACCAGTCGATACTCGCAAACTGCATTATCAATTGTACCTGTTCGTGCTAACTGGTTCAAATAATATATACCCTTCGATACCAATAGGATACATAGCATTGCTAGAGATTCAGATATCGAATTTGTTATCGATATTCAGGATATGAATTACAACTCACCAAAACCTCTTAAACCCATATTAATTAAAGAGGCTTCGAAAATGGTACCGGATCTTAACCTTGTTCTCCATGACCAATCCGAATTTTATGCCGGTCAGATCACAGTTGTCCCACTTAAATTTGAGGCTTATGAAAAAATAAGGAATCGCGAAATGAGTGAAGGGTCGTTAGAAGTGAAGGATTTAAAATCAAATATTTTTCATGGGAAAACCATGCTCTATTATTATT
>JAWKKM010000092.1:0-4049 GCA_041393255.1 Bacteroidales bacterium
GCGACCACATATCTGAAAAGGAATGATACCTCTAATTCAGGAGTTAATATCCGTGAAAATGGAAATAATGTTGTAGCTTCTGCTTCCGGAATTGAAATTGCCTTCAATAAAAAGAATGGAAAACTGGTTTCAGTAAAAAATCAAAAAGGAAATATTTCATTGAATGGCGGCCCTGTTCCTGTTGGACTTGAGTCGGAAATTACAGGAACAAACTGGAGTGAAGACGATGAAGGAAATTTTGTACTTGAAATTATTTCAAAAGGTTACCCCGAAAAAATAACCTGGAAACTACAGAAAAATGGTCTACTGTATCTGGAAGCAAGCCCTTTAAAAGGAGGTAGAAACATTGATTTTGCAGGCATTTCGTTTAACTATCCGGAACAAAAATGTAAAGCGGTAAAATGGATGGGCCGCGGCCCTTACCGGGTTTGGAAAAACCGTTTGAAAGGCAGTAATATGGGTGTTTGGGAGAAGGCATACAATAACACTGTCACCGGAGAAAGCTTTAATAATTTAATTTATCCGGAATTTAAAGGGTATCACGGTAACTTGTATTGGGCGACTTTGGAATCGACAGAATCTGATTTTACAGTGATTTCAGAAACACCGAATTTGTATTTCAGGTTGTTTACTCCTGCAAAACCGCAATATGTTGCCGGTGGTACTTATCCTCGGTTCCCTGAAGGTGATATTTCATTTTTGTATGAAATTCCGGCAATTGGCACCAAATTTAAACAGGCTGATCAACTTGGCCCCAAAAGCCGTAAAGGAACTTACGGCGGCCACAACGATGATGAGTTTTATCCGATCAAATTGTGGTTTGATTTCAGATAAAGGGCAAAGGATGATAAAATTGAAAGGGTTTCTCTAACGAAGCCTTTTGACGGATGAATTTAGTACACAGATGCAGCTCTCCTGTTAAATGTATTTTTGGAATAATCTGCGCTATTAATCTGATACCTTTGAAATATTGCTCTGTACGGAAACACAGGAGCTCGGAGTTTTTCCCATATAGTTCTTAAATACACGGTAAAACGATGACCGTGATTTAAAGCCAGATTCGATAGCCACAGAATCCAGCGAATAATAGGCAGGCAGGTTTTCCAGTAAACGAATACTATACTCCACGCGATGTTGGTTTACTAAATCATAGAAATTTGAATAATCCGATGTTTTAATCAACTCCGTAATTTTATAACGGGGAATATTTAGTGCTTCCGACACGTTTGCCAAAGTTAATTCAGGTTGCAAATAAAGCTTCTTCTGAGCAAATTCCAGTATAAAATTTTTAAGGTCATCATTTTTTATGACTTCTTCATCAGTGCTTGCCTGATTTGATGAATTTCCAGATTGGACATCTTCATCAATAAATGAAAGATCGGGCTGAAGTATTGAATGGATAAGAAAGTAAAATCCGTAAAACAACAAGTACAGGTAAGTGAAAGCGTATAAGTATTGATTTACGTAAATTCCAAACAGGTGAAGTCCAACAAGCAGGCATTCGCCCATAAATAAAAAAGCAGCGGTTTTTATCCAATGTAAATTATTCTTACCAATATTGGCAATCTGCTGTTTTAGTTTAAAACGATATCGTTTATATAAATTAAAATAAATAAGGTAGGAATATCCAATAGACTGAATCAGTGCAAACAATTTTCCACTAACCGAAAGCAGATTGAAATAGAAATTATTATCAATGCTTAATTGCATGTAGCTGTTATTGCTGAAATTAATTCGGTTAATAACTTCCTGAGCATGGTTTGGTGCAATTATAAGCGCAAGAATCAACTCAATTAGCATCGGTGCAAAATGCCACAATTCTTTTAAGTGTATTTTTTTGTTCTGTTGGCTAAGTTTTACCAGATACAAATAAAAAAGCGGTAGTAAGCTTACTTTAATGGAAGTGTTGATATAAACCGAGTAAGTTATATTCAAATTAAAACTGGCTAAAACCGGCGGAAGAACATGGATGGCTTTTAAAAGAAATGCAATGTACAAATAGGAAAGTCCTTTCTTATTCATTTTCTGGGATACATAAAAAAGGATTACAGCAAAAGAAAAGAAGATAATAAAGACGATAAAAAGAATAAGTACAGATATGTTCATTGATGCAGGTTTGTTTGAAGCGCGAAAGTATTAAAATGCCCCGTCTTATTGATGAAATGAAAAGTGTAATTACTTAATTGTTAATAAATACAGATTGCCTTTTCGAATAATTCTATTTTGTTTCGAAGTCTTAGGGAAACAATACTGTATTCTTATTGGGTTTATTGGGACAAGATTATGCTTATTGAGACATGGTTTTTGTTGCACCGGTGTGACTGCAAATCTATTTTTATCGCGGATAACGCTTAGGAGGTTCCTGCCCTAACGGGAACATTCAACATAATAAAAACCGACATCAATGAAAATTAATTTTTTGGCAGTAAAATATCTGCTACTTGTTTTGGGCCTTTTTGTTTTTGCTCATTATGCTTCTGCCCAAATTCAATCAGTAACTGCAACTGCAGGTTCTTATCTGCAAGGTCAGAATGTTTCCGTCTCGTATACACTTGGTGAATCAATTATCAATACACTTGAAAATCCGAATCTGAAAATTACACAGGGATTTCATCAAACAAAATTGATGGTTACCGCAATTGACGAAATAGAAAACCTTGCCGTTAAAATTGAAGCGTATCCCAACCCAGTGACCGACAACTTAAGTTTAGTAGTAAGCGAAATGCTCTCCACTGAAACGACATATGCCCTATATAATAGCTATGGCGAGCTGATTTTTCAAAAAAAACTGGATGCCTTAAATACAAAAATATCGTTTCAAAGCCTGGTTCCTGCAGTTTACATTTTAAAAGTAGGACAGGGGGCCAGCACCTTAAAATCCTTCAAAGTCATAAAAAAGTAGGCAAGCAAAATGCATTTTCAATGTCAGATTATAAAATCGTCTGACAATAGGAAGAATTTAAGTACGAAAACAATCAATTTTTAAATATGAAAAAACTTACAAACCTTATTGTTGCATTTTTTTTAACCTTCAGCAGTTTTGCACAAACGCCGGGAACTTTTAATTACCAGGCAGTAATTCGTGATGCTGCAGGTGGAATGCTTGTCAATGAAGAAGTAACACTAACAATTTCCATTCTGGAGGGTGAAAATAGTACCCTTATTTATTCTGAAGACTGGAATGTCGAGACAAATTCTTTTGGTTTGGTAAACCTCGAAATTGGCTCAAAAGATTCAGAAACATTTAAGAGTATTCGCTGGATGAATGGCCCCTATTATTTGTCGTTAAATGTGAATGGTGAATTTTTGGGGACCAGCCCTTTACTGAGTGTTCCTTTTGCCCAGTTAGCTCAGCGCGTTGTGGAAGGCGGGGCAGATGATGCCGATGCCGACCCCACCAATGAAATCGAATTGCCTGCACAGGATGGTAATTCGGGGAAGTATTTGACCAGCGATGGAACAAACCCGGCCTGGGGTACAATTAGTTTTAATTCATTGACCGATATTCCTTTTTATCTTGACAAGGATGTTACAGACGATTTTAGCGGCTACTATGGTGATTTATTGAATAAGCCCATAACAATCAGTCCTGCCCAAGCTACTGCCATTAAAGCGCATTCTGATTCATTACATATCATCGATACAAAACTGACTACCGACAGTACATTATTAAGAGGTCTGATCGATCAGGAAATTGCCGACCGAACCGCTGATGTGAATGCCGAAGAAACTGCACGCATTGGAGCTGACGCCAACCTAACCGCAAAAGCAAAAAGCGACAGCACTGTTTTCAGAAATGAAATAGACACGGAAAAAGCCACCCGCCTTGCTGCAGACCTTTCGATTAATGCTAAAATGAATGCAGACAGCACCCTGCTGAGAGGAATGATCCACCTGGAAATTACCGACCGTACAGCTGATGTGGATGCAGAAGAAGCGGCACGCATTGCAGCTGATGCAATCCTTGCAGCAAAAGCAAAAAGCGACAGCACCGTTTTCAGAAATGACATCGATGCGGAAGAAGCCAGCCGGATTGCTGCAGACCTTGC
>JAWKKM010000093.1:0-3860 GCA_041393255.1 Bacteroidales bacterium
TTTATATATTTGTATCATTATTATTCAAAATATTATTTATGAATAAACCTAATCAACGCTTAAGTCAATTTTTTCAACTCTTTATAATTGGACTAATATTATTTTCTTTTAGCTGCAAACCTGAAAAAGTGGATTTGTGCAACCAGTATGAGGAGTTTTTTGGGAATATTAAATATGAAATGAGCAAGCAGGACAGTGCTGATACCTATGAATATTTTCAATATTTTAAAAAAATAATTACCAAAAACCATGCTCCTTATGGAGGAGATCCTTACGGATTTGGTATGTTATATAGGATAAAAAGAACAGATACTTCATTTTCAAATGAGATAACAAGAGAGTTTTATGGCAATAGAAGCCATTACATAGAAAAATATGGTGTTGATTATTACCTTGCCAGAAATATTGTTAATAGCGATGCGGTTGTATATGGCGAGGTTGTTTCAAAGAAAAATTACAGCGACTCATGTTTGTTTTTCACAACTACCTATATCGTAAGGGTTGATTCTGTGTTGTTCAGTTATTTTCCAATTGAAATTGGCAATAAAGTTATAATTAAGACTAGTAATTTCGGATATGAAGGGGGTTGCAAAACAGGAATACAAAAAAGAATGTTTACCTCAACTTCACATTCATACGATTTTAATGAAAACGAATTTTCCCTGTTCTTGTTATCAAAAAGCCATTACATTATGGCATTCAATAAATTTATTTTGAACAATCCAAAGTTTTACGATAAATTTTGCTATAATTCGTTTATAGCCCTTAATAACCCTAAGCTAAATGGACTAATTGCAAAGAGCAATCCTGAAAGTTTAAATGAGTTTATAAGTCATATTCAAAAAAAATAAAATACTATGAAGAAAAAGCTAATTTGTTTTTTATGTTTATTGCTTCTTTCAAATTCATCTGTTTTTTCAGAGGGAATCGAGTTTCAAGGAAGGTATGTCTTTCGTAGGGCTGGTAATCTTGAATTTATAACCGAAGACTTCTATTTGAATTTTCATGTTCATCAGAATGTCATAAATAAGTTCGGTACATCAGTTTGGGATGATTTTTTTGCCAATTGTGTTGAGATTTCAAATGTAACAGGTTCATATGCGAATATTACCGGATTAATGGAAACAGTATCAACCCCTTTGGATCAAATATACGAATCCCAAGGAATTTCTGGGGTTTTTGAAAGCCAATTCAATCTTATCGCAATTGATGAACAAAATAAATATACTCATTTTAGTATAGATTTTAATTATGGCGACCCTCTGGCGGTTGCAGTTACTCATATATTACAAACCCAATGTACAGATCCTGGTTATGGTATTTTTTCTCCTATAATAGTTGAAACTGACATAGGCATAAATCCCTGGGCTACAATAAAGGCAAAAACAACAATTCATGGAACAGGTGAAGATCCTTATTATTGTTTTCGCCAGATTCTATTGCATGAATATGGGCATGCTTTAGGCCTAAGGCACAATTCTGTGGATGCAGGCGTGATGATTGATGAGGTTGATACCGAGTTCTTCATATATTGGTTATCCAATGCGGAACGAGAGGCACTTGTACAACTCTATTCTGGTGAAAATGGCCCTCTAACCCCTAAAAATTTATGTGAGAACTTTAACACTTCTGCATTATCATATTGTAAAGGTGTGAGTAGTGCTGGCGGTGGAGGCTGTGGTTCATGTGGCGGAGGCACATGCACAGTAACGTGTAATCAAGCAAAAAGCAGGTCAGGTATTTCAGATGTTGCTTTACAAAACATTGTTAAATTTTATATCCAACTTGATAACCAACCCGATTTTGATAGTTTAATTTCTATTGCTATTGAGAACATTTCATTATTTGAAGGCGCAATTGATGATCAAGTCCAATTCTCAGGGAACATAAATGAAGGGGGAATGACAGTTAACACTGAAAATGAAGTTCCATCAAATAGAATTGCCAGTAATTCTACTAGTGTATTTTATGAGAATTATCCAGAGTTTAACAGAAAACTTCAAATTGCAATAAACGAATTTATACCAATTATTAACAAAGATTTTAATTGCGATTGTGATGCAAGTTCAACTCATTTAGATTCCAGACAAATATATATTCTTAAAGACTTGATCAGCGAGGTTAAAAAAATGCCAGTTTCTGAAGGGTTAAAGGTAGAATTAACAAGACTTGATGAATATCTTAATAATAGGCAGGATAACAATATTAAAACAGATATTATCAATTATTTAAATCTTTATTAATGATTGATGATTTTAAAATTATGGGATATGTAGTTTCTTGGTATAATTCCATTGTTATATTTACTGTTTTTTTTGTGTTCATTGTTATTATCTGGATAAAAAAAACGGATGGTTATTTTCCTTTCAGAAATATTTATATCGTATGTTTCTATATTATTTGCCTGACATTGGTTGGTTTTTTTGGTGCAAGGGTGTTAGCTTTTATTGAGTACTATTTAATTTGTAAATGTGAATGGAATTTATCTGAATACTTTTTTGATATATTAACGTCTTGTGCGGTTTAAAATGTTAAAAAGAATGTTAAAAGTATATATTGAAAAAGCTATGCATAATACAGATATTCAATATCTTAGAAGTATAAAGCACTACCTAAACACTTCTATTATGCATAACTTGAAATCAAATTTCGACAAGTTTTTTAACATCACCAAATCCGTATTTATTAATCGTATTAATTCGTACGATAATTTCTTTGTTTATCGCAACATGCCAAAGATGTCTGATTGCCAGATCATTGCTTTGGCTGTTACCGGAGAAACCTTAGGCATCGACAGTGAGAACTACTTCTGGGGTAAACTCAAAAGTGATCATGCCGAAGATTTTCCCAACTTAATTGATCGCAGCAATTTTAATAGACGGCGCAAACGGCTATATCCTTTTATTGAGAAGCTAAATCAAACAATAGCCTCAAGGCTCAATGATGGGGAAAATATCTATGTAGTAGACTCAATCCCCATTCCCGTTTGCAAAAACGCCAGAGAAAAGCAAAGTAAAGTTTGTAAACAAAATTTTGAAACCGCTCCTGACAAAGGATATTCAGCAGTCAACAAAACTTACTTTTATGGTTACAAACTGCATTTGCTTACTTCGGTTAAAGGAATCTTTCACAGCATGGATCTAACTAAAGCCAGCGTACATGATGTTCACTACCTACAAGAAGTAAAGAAATCAGGCTTAGAGGCTTGCACATTACTTGCGGATAAGGGATACTTATCTGCAACTCATCAGTTGGACCTGTTTACTTCATGCCAGGTAAACTTGCAAACACCTTACAGAGCCAATCAGAAAGATTATAAACCATACCCGTCAATCTTTAGAAAAGTCAGAAAACGAATTGAAACACTATTTGCTCAGCTATGTGATCAATTTATGCTCAAACGTAACTATGCAAAAACATTACTTGGATTGTCAGTCCGCATTCTATCTAAGATTACCGCGGTTACTTTGCTGCAATTTATGAATTTAAAGAACGATAAACCATTAAATCATTTAAAATATGCGCTCGCGAATTAAACCGCACAACACGTTATATTAGTTAATAATTATGGTGCATCATGGTACGGGGGATTTATTTTGGTCACATCAATAGTAGTACTTATTTCCAATATTTTTTATGGGAAAACAGAGAGAATAAAATTTCTGAAGTACCACGCTATGTTGGTCAGCCTTGCATATTCATTGGGCCGTCAGGCTTGTTTTGTTTCGGCAGATGGTTGTTACGGTATCCCCACCAATTCTATTTTTGGCATGAGGTTTTTACATGGCATTAAGCCCACATTACTTACAGTTTACCCAACTCCACTATTTGAGTCCATCATTAGTTTTATTTTATTCCTT
>JAWKKM010000094.1:0-3750 GCA_041393255.1 Bacteroidales bacterium
ATCAAAACCCAATCGCAACAGAAAAGCCGTGACCCTTTTTTCGATAGTTTTTTCAATGATCCTTTTTTCAATCGCTACAAAACTGTTGAGATCCCGCTCAGTACAAACAACATAACAATTGATGTCAGCCCATTGCCATCACAAAACAAACCGGCTGATTTTTCAGGAGCAGTTGGAAGTTTTAATCTCAATTCGGAAATTGATAAAACGGAATTGAAAGCCAATGAAGCGATTAACCTGAAATTCACCATTAATGGATCCGGAAATGTTGAATTGATTGATAAAATAAATGTTGTATTTCCTCCTGATTTTGAAGTTTACGACCCCAAGGTCAATAAAAGCATAAACACCTCCCCGAGTGGCGTTTCCGGCAGGAAGACATTTGAGTATTTGATCATCCCCCGTACACCGGGAGATTTTACCATTCCACCGGTCAAGTTCAGCTATTTTGATTTAAAGAAAAACAGGTACACTACGCTTACTTCACCTGAATATAATATTTCGGTAGCCAAAGGGGACGGTACAATTTCAGATGTTACTTACAGCGGGGTCAACCAGGCGGATATTAAATACATTGGCAGTGATATCAGGCATATAAAAATGCATGTGCCGAAAATGAATGTTATTGGCAACTACTTTTTTGGTTCCGGTACATTCTATCTGCTGCTTTTCCTTCCTTTGATAATTTTTATTCTGTTTACCATTATCTGGAGCAAGGAATTGAAAAAAAGGAGCAATATTGCTATTATGAAAAAAAAGAAGGCTACTAAAGTTGCGCAGAAAAGAATGAAACAGGCCAGTATTTTCCTGAAAGAAAATAAGAAGGATGCATTTTTTATTGAGGTATCACAAGCACTTTGGGGATATTTAAGCGACAAATTCAGTATACCCCTGGCAACTTTATCAATGGATACGGTAAATGATTCGTTGAAAGCCAAAGAAGTAAAAGAGGAAACCATAGAGCAGTTTATCAGCACCCTGAATAATTGCGAGTTTGCCCGCTTTGCCCCGGGTGACAATGCGGCTGCAATGGGGAACATTTATAATGAGGCGGTTGAAATTATAAGCCGTATCGAAAGTGAATTAAAATAACAATGAACAGTGACAACCAAATATATGTTTAGTAAAAAACGAATGAAGAAATTGCTTTTTATAATTGGTTTGTTTTTTCTCTTCAACAATGCATTTTCTGCAAATGTTGATTCATTGTTTATGAAAGCCAATGAGAACTATTCGCAGGATTTGTATACCAATGCCACAGAACTCTACCTGCAAATTATTGACCAGGGCTATGAATCGCCGGAGGTTTACTACAATCTTGGAAATTGCTATTTTAAGTCGAACAATATTCCTTCGG
Organism: Bacteroidales bacterium; assembly: GCA_041393255.1. Classification (GTDB taxonomy): domain Bacteria; phylum Bacteroidota; class Bacteroidia; order Bacteroidales; family JAADJA01; genus JAADJA01. The sequence goes on from JAWKKM010000094.1 coordinate 1,358, forward strand.
CTATTTTATATTATGAAAAAGCCAAAAAACTGAAACCCAACGACGAAGACATTGAATTTAACCTCAAGGTTGCCAATACGAAAATCGTTGACAAAATAGAACCCGTCCCTGAATTGTTTTTCTGGCAATGGTGGCGTTCAATATACAATGTCTTTGGTGCCGACACCTGGGCTAAAATTGGGGTTGGTGGTTTTATTCTGTTTTTTATCATGCTTGCTTTCTATTTATTATCGAAACAAACGCTCATTCGCAAAACAGCCTTTTACACAGGTGTAGTAATATTTATTATTACTCTTTTCACAATCGCGGTTGGTTATCAAAAATACAAGCTATTAAAAAGTGAGAATGAAGCCATTGTTTTCACTCCAACCATTACTGTTAAGAGTTCCCCCAATCAAAACAGCGTTGATCTTTTTGTCATCCATGAAGGGTCAAAAGTAAAGATTGTGGAAAAGGTTGGTGGCTGGTACGAAATTAAAATTGCCAATGGCAGTGTAGGCTGGCTTCCGGCTTCCTCCCTGAAAGACATATAAAAAAAGCCGTCCCAGAATTTTGAGACGGCTTCACCTTTGATAATTTTTTTCCGTTAGTCGATAATCACAACAAGATATTTTGAGGATTTCCAGAATTCATTTGCATCCAGGATTTCCAATATCTGATCATCTCCTTCGCCCATAATCTTATAGGATTCTGTAGGATGAGTTGTCACCACCTGGGCCTTTTTGCCTGGAATAGAAATTTGCGTAGTATTTCTTGTATCTACCCGGGTAAAGAAACTTTCATTGAAATCTGACTTCAGCTTTTTGTTTTTGCCGATGCCAATAAATCCTCCTTCAGAAGTAATAATGTTATTTTCCTTTAAATTTTTCTTAGTACCAACGGCATAATAAGCTGTGCTTAATTCAATATTCTTTTCCACAATTACTTCTGCCTGGTCACCAATTACTTCATTTTGTTCTTGTTCACCTTCTTTAGGTTCGTAACATTGCGTGTGAGGTCAGACACCTTAATATTCATTTGCTCAAGCTCGCCACGCCAAAGCCTCGATCTCTTCATCTTTTTCCACTTACCAATTGCTTGGATGGAATTTATTGACCATTTTGTCAGCTCCTGAACCTGGTAATTGGATTTGCCCAATTTCTTTCGCAGCTCTTCCAATTTATCCTGTGTATCATTTAAAAGAAGATAAATGGTATTGATATCATCATTGATCTGATCTTTGGCATTTTTCTTCAATTCCGTCTTCCCTGCGGTACTTTCAGTGATGATCATTTCCTTGGTTTTAATGGAATCGAGGTTGTCCTGGATTTCATTAAAGGACATTAAAAATTCATTGATGGATTCATCTTTTAAACTTGCTTGCTGAAGAAGACTATCGTTTTGGGATTCCAGTTTTTTAATTTTCTGATGATTACAGCTAATTAAAAATGGAACAATGAGCACTACTAAAATGAGCTTTTTCATTTTTTTAATTTGTTTATTATTAACACTTTATTGAATTTGTTTTACAACGGTGGCTTATTTTTTATAAACGACAAAAGTACAATTAAATTTTGTTGTATAAATGAAATGATTAAAACTTAGATTTTTTGAGTTTTTCAATCAACCTTCTTTCGCGTTTGGTTGGCCGTCCAAAACCCTTATCGCGATGCTCGTAATTAAGCTCCCTCATCATTTTAATTTTTTCATACTCTTCGGCGGGGGTATGATCGATGAGATACTCTTCAACCAACTTTGCCCCTACCCTGTTTTGCAACAATCCCTTTACTTCTATAGTTTTGGACAATTGGCCGATTTGTATTACAATCAACTCCTGCAATTTCAACTCACGGGAGGGTTTTACCGATTGGCCGTCAATCTTCACTTTGCCGGCCCTACAGGCTTCTGCAGCCTGGTTTCGGGTTTTAAAAATCCTCACCGCCCAGAGCCATTTATCTATTCTAATTCCATCCGACATTTTACTTTTTTCGGAAAAACAGTTGAATGGGAACACCCTCAAAGTTATAGAGCTTTCGAATTTGGTTCTCTATAAAACGTTTGTAGGGATCCTTAACATATTGAGGCATATTGCAAAAAAACACAAATGCCGGAAAATCCGTTTTAAGCTGGGTAATGTATTTTATTTTCACATATTTACCCTTCACCGATGGAGGCGGTGTTTTTTCTATAATGGGGAGCAGGGTTTCATTCAAGACAGAAGTAGCAATCTTATTACCTTTATTTTTATAAACCTGTGTACCGATTTCAAGTGCTTTGTAAATTCTTTGCTTGGCAGGGATGGAAGTAAAAACAATGGGAACATCTTTGAACGGGGCAATTTTATTGCGAATTGCCTCTTCGAATTCCAGGTGGGTTTTCGATTCTTTTTCAATTAAATCCCACTTATTTACAAC
>JAWKKM010000095.1:0-3590 GCA_041393255.1 Bacteroidales bacterium
TCACTAAAGTGGCAGTGATTGTTCCGACTCCCTTTCTGAATCCGCCTGTCCAGGCCGTTAAAAAGGCTGATCCTGTTCCGGAGGTGGTCGTGAAATAATAAGATGGGCTGGCGCTCCAACTGGCAGAAACCCCGTCCGGAAGGTTATTAACCTCAAATGTCGCCCCGGATGAGCAAATAACAGAGGGACCGGAGACAGTTGGGCGAACGGCTTGGATGGCGGCATAGGCATTAACCAGGCCGTAACCATAGGTGTCGTCAAAACCTAATGATCCCAGATCTCGTGAAGTATTCTGCAGTATTGTTCGAACCTGTGTTTCTGTCAAATCAGGCCTAACAGACAGCATTAAAGCTGCAACCCCGGCAACCTGTGGGTAGGCAGCCGATGTTCCTCCAAAGTTATATGTATAGTTGTCTTCATTATACCCTAAAGCCCCCATTCTATCCGTAGTTCTAACATCTCCAGAGCTATTAATATTTCCGCTTGGAGCAACTAAGTCCATTGATGAACCACGTTGGCTATAACTCCAGATCTCCCCTTGGTTATTAATTGCACCAACAGTTATTACTCCATTCACCCGACCAGGATATGCAACATCTGTAGCATTAGGTCAGTCATTTCCAGATGCAAAGATAACCACTGAGCCATTCCCATTTCTTCCAAAAGCCCTAGCGCTGTCTATCGCTGTTGTTATATGATTTGAAGGATCTCCCCCTCCCCAGGAACAGCTAAGCACATCGGCCCGTTTCCATGCCCAATTGATTGCCTGTGCAATTTCAATATTTGTTCCAAAACCATAAATTATCCTACCTAACCAATCTAAAAAGGCTTCATCAGGAACAATATTTACCGGTAAGATATTTACATTGCTGGAAACTCCCCTGATCCCTAATGTATTGTTAGATGCAGCAATAATCCCTGCACAAGCCATGCCGTGAGCTTTAATATCGAGCGCATTGGCATTCTGAGGTTCACCGTGCCCCAAGGGATTTCTTATGGTGTAACCCTCCATAACACGGTTTCCCATATCTTCATGATTCCTGTCAACACCTGCATCAATTACAGCGACTGTAATACAAGAATTACCATTGGTAATGACCCAAGCAGGTTCAACGTTTATATCTATTCCGGCAGTCCCTCCGTTTTGGCCAGTATTTCTTAAATAGTATTGTTGTGGATACAAAGGATTGTGAACCTTATACTCTGACATAAACTCAGGTTCACACCAGGCTACATCATCCCTTATGTCTAATTCGTTGACCAATCGGAATACTTCTTCCGACTGGGCAACATTACACCTTAAAATAAAATATTGATTTTCTCCACTCTCTTTGATTAGTTTCCCTTTAAAACTTTCTAAAACTTCTTGTAGCTGGATGTCTGCTTGCCTGAACATTACACCGATATGCGTGGTAAAATTATAACCATGTGTCGTTTCTTTACTATTACGCGATAAGCATAAGAATAGTAGCCATATTCTCCCAAATGTGGTACATCCCTTGCAACTAAAACGATTATTTGCTATTTTCTTAAATGACTCGATTTTCCCTGAGGGATAATTGTTTCTCAAGATATGAATTTTGTCTTTCCGCAAATTGTTCATCTGTTTGTAGTAATTTTAGAATGCTTTTACTATCCACTTTTTAAGTCAACATTACCCTGATATCGGTAAAAAGATTAAAGGAAAAATAGTGAGGTATTGAAAACAAAAGCTATCACTATTGTTATGAAGACCTTTCTCATAGTATACAGGTTTAATTTAAACAAGTGGTCTATTAGAGCTACGTAGTTCGGCCACGTACAGCGAGCATAATGAGGGCCTACCCATCTCTCATAATAGAGTATCTTAAATGAAACCATATCACCTATATTTAATTCCCCTCCATACAATCCGTGGTTAAAAGTTATATTAGCCCCTACAGAAAGCTCAGCATTGTCAGGGACTTCTACAATTTCCAATAAATTAAAATGAGCGTTTCCAATATTATTCAGGCTTACTACCTTCCCTTTATAGCATAGCGAATCCTGTTTATTTTTTTCGCACGCCGTTACCGCTAAAAGTATAAACAGGAAAACAAGACTGGCTTGGAAGCTGATCTTTTTCATAACCTCAAAGTTTTATCTTTCTTAAATATCATTAGTTAGACTTCACATTGCAGTAAAGACCTACAAAAAGAACTCCATGTAATCGTCATCAAAATAACTGTGAAAATCATTCTCTTCATGATCGTGTTTTTTTCCCTGTTTTAGTTATTCGAACTCCTTAAAAAATCAATTAACAGATACCAAAAATAAAACATCCTAAATATTAACCTAGGAGATTACGAAAAAAATGACATGTCCAAATATTTTTGTACTTTTTTTATATACCTCCCATGTATAAAGTCTACTTTCCACGTGGCCTCTTTATATACTAATACGTAACTGACTGATGAAACGCTTCAAGAAAAAGGATTTTTTCACAACAGAGCACGACCAAGGGCAGAAAAAGCCCCGGGCACGGGGCAAAGAGCTCGGAACGCTGGGCGCGATGCATGGGAGTGGGAGAAGTGAACTGAGGGCTTGGACTCGCGGTAAATTATTCTGTCATCTTTTACAGGCAGTTTCACTCAAGTAAACTCCAGCCATATTATACTTTAAGCGTGTAAATACATGCCTGCCAGCCGACTGCCTTTACCCGTGACTAGGGCGGCTCTCACCCGACTGATGCCGGAGCGGTGTAGTAGAAAGAACAGAGACTTACTCACTGTTAATGACCATATGAATATCAATCGTCTTTTCCGGTGCAATACCTGTTATGCCCTGACTATCATTCCTGGTAGCGGCAATAATACCAGTGCTACTATTTCCGTGATTTTGGTTGTTGGTGGGTGATGGATTGTTCGGATCGCCAACTGCAAAATTGCTTCCATTAAGTCTTACCTGTCTTGTATTTGGCAGATCAGGATGATCGGACGATATTCCCTCATCTATAACTGCTATTATGATACTATTGGCTCCCTTTGTCATTGTCCATGCTTCCGGGGCATCTATATCAGCATCAAAAGTTCCGGAATGCCCGTCCGTGAATACCTGGCTGGTGTTATGCATATAAAATTGATTGTTGAAATAAGTATCATTGGGGATGTCCTGATATAACTCGGCACTTACTAAAAAATTGGGGTGGGAAAATAAAGCCAAACCGCTTTCCTGGATTTCATTGGCTATTTGCAGTGCATTACCTCCTTTGGATACGATTAATAGATTGTAAATTTTACTGGTTTTAACCATATTCAAACCATAATTATGGATTATCGCTTCAATTTGTTGCTGCGATACATTTCCCCTAAACCTGACAGCGATCTCATCTCCAATGCCCATTTCAAGTCCTGTGTTGATTCTATACATCATCTGAGAGGTACGAACTTCATCCATCTTTTCAAATGTATCCAAAGCCTGTTTCATCAAAGATTCACTTGGAGTACTGATAACAAGTGTTTTGGGAGTTCGCCATTCTTGCTCAAATCCAGGATCGATAGACCTTAGTTTTGTTGTAACCAAGTCCTTTTCAATCGATTGCCTGAAACAAATCACCGCTTTGGTTTTCAATC
>JAWKKM010000096.1:0-2835 GCA_041393255.1 Bacteroidales bacterium
GAAATGGATATCGCTTCCTTTATGCCTCAAATGATCTATCAAAATGATGAAGGCTTTGATGTTAGTAGTATCTCAAAAAATAAAAGATACTTTGCGTTAACCAAAAGCATAACGAGTTCCAATAATGAAATGTACTTGTTTGACAGGGAAACCGATGAAATGAAGCACATTTCAAAACATGATGGTGATGCACAATACAACCCACAGTTTTTTGATTTAGCAAATGAGAATTTATATTTTCTGACCAATGAAAATGGCGAATATCAATACCTCGTTAAGTTAAACCTGGAAACGGGTAAGCGAGAAACAGTATGGGCTACCAACTGGGATATTTGGTATGCATACAATAGTTATAATGAAAAATACAGGGTTATCGGAATAAATCAGGATGCGAAAACAATAATATATGTTGTGGATATTGCAAGCGGGGACAATATTCGTTTGCCCGATTTTCAGGATGGTGATATAAAGGGCGTTCTGATTTCCAAAAGTGAAAACCTGATGCGCCTTACCGTTGGGGGTTCAACAACACCCAATAATATTTATGTTTATAATTTTGAAACAAAGGAACTAAAACAATTAACCCACACATTAAACCCTGAGATTGATAAAGAAGATCTTGTGGCGGGAAAAGTAGTTCGTTATAAGTCCTTCGATGGCCTTGATATTCCAGCGATATATTACCAACCAAAAAGTGCCACAATAGATAATAAAGTACCTGCGCTGGTGTGGGTTCATGGAGGCCCGGGCGGTCAATCAAGGCTATCTTACTTTGCACTTATTCAATACCTGGTAAATCATGATTATGCAATACTGGCAGTAAATAACCGGGGAAGCTCGGGTTATGGTAAAACCTTTTACAAGGCAGACGACAGAAAACATGGGGATGTTGATTTAAAGGATTGTATCTATGGAAAAGCGTATTTGGCTTCGCTGGGTGTAATCGATACCAATAAGATTGGGATCATCGGAGGTTCCTACGGTGGTTATATGGTGATGGCTGCATTGGCATTTACACCGGAGGAATTTGATGTGGGGGTAAACATTTTTGGTGTTACCAATTGGTTGCGGACGTTAAATTCGATTCCTCCTTATTGGGAGTCCTACAGAAATGCTTTATATGCTGAGATGGGTGACCCCAATACGGAAGATTCAATTATGTTGTACAAAACTTCCCCCTTGTTTCATGCGCATAATGTTATCAAGCCGTTAATTGTTTTGCAGGGAGGAAACGACCCTCGTGTTTTGCAGGCAGAGTCGGATGAAATGGTTGAAGCCGTTAAAAACAATGGTGTTCCTGTTGAATATGTTTTGTTTGATGATGAGGGGCATGGATTCGTAAAGAAAGAAAATGAAATTGAGGGGTATGGTAAAATTAAGGAGTTTTTGGATATGTATTTGAAAAAGGAAAAGACAGATAAAGAGTAGAAGAAACATTGTCGGCATACAAACCTAACAGAATTATACTTTTGTTAGGTTTTTTATTTTAATTTGATGGAGGATATTGGTTTTATTATACAATCAGTTTTGAAGGAAGTGAAGTTCTCTACTTCCCGAAGCAGTGGGCCGGGAGGGCAAAATGTGAATAAGGTCAATACCCGGGTTGAGCTTCGGTTTCATATTCCTGCGTCCAAATTTCTTTCTGCTGATCAAAAAGACCTTCTTTTCATGAAACTTAAAAACAAAATAAACATTGAAGGGGACTTGATCCTTACATCGCAGGAGGAAAGGACTCAGTTAAGGAATAAGGAATTGGTAATAGAAAAATTTATCAATCTGATTGAAAAGGCATTGATCAAGCCTAAAAAAAGAAAAACTGTTACTATTTCAAAAGCAGCCAAAGAAAAAAGACAGGAAGAAAAAAAGAATATTTCTGAAAATAAGTACCTCAGAAAGCCACCTGAATATTAGGCTTTTTCAGCACATAGCTTTGCAGCAAAAAACTCCCTGTTCATTCGTGCTATGTTGGTTACCTTAATCTCTTTCGGGCACTCAACTTCACATGCGTAGGTATTGGTGCAATTCCCAAAACCCAATTCATCCATTTTAGCAACCATGCTTTGAACCCGCTGTTTAGCTTCTACCTTACCTTGTGGTAATAACGCAAACTGGGATACTTTTGCCGAAACAAACAACATGGCAGATGCGTTTTTACAGGCAGCCACGCATGCACCACAACCAATGCATGAAGCAGCATCCATTGCCAGGTCGGCATTTATTTTTGGTATCGGAAGCGCATTTGCATCCGGTACGCCACCTGTCCTGACCGATACATAACCACCAGCCTGAATGATCTCATCCATTGCCCCACGGTCAACAATCAAGTCTTTGATTACAGGAAATGGTTTTGCCCGCCAGGGCTCAATGGTGATGGTGTCGCCATCCTTGAATTTCCTCATGTGCAACTGGCAGGTGGTAATTGCAGAATCCGGCCCATGCGGCCGGCCATTGATGTATAAACTGCACATCCCACAAATTCCTTCCCGGCAGTCATGATCGAAAGCCACCGGGTCATCGCCTTTCTCAACAAGTTGTTCGTTGAGAACGTCCATCATTTCAAGAAATGAACTGTCAGGTGAAATGTCTGAGATGGGATAACTGATAAATTGTCCTTTGGCATCAGGTCTTGCTTGCCGCCATATTTTTAGTGTGAGGTTCATATCTTTTGATTTACTATTGTTTTTCTATATTCTAAGTTCTAAGTTCGTTGTTCGAAGTTCCAAGTTTTTATATTGCCTTCGAACTCCAAACTTCAAGCTCTGAACCAACTTATGCTTCTTTGTAATTTCTTGTTTTAACTTCAATGTATTCATAATTCAAAGGCTCTTTATGCAA
>JAWKKM010000097.1:0-2249 GCA_041393255.1 Bacteroidales bacterium
GGCGAACAACAAGTGATCGTCAATACGATACAAATGGACCAACGCATATCCATCTTTCAAAACAAAGGACAGATCATTCTGCGGCTTCCCTTTCATTATAGCTATGGAAATCTTGCGCAGACTTATGGAATTGGAGATGTCAGCCTGGGATTAAACTATCTTTTCCCAACCAACAAAAAATATCAGTTCTCCGGTTTCTTGGGTGGAAAGCTTCCTGTAAATGATGCAAACATCGAAGAAGATGGCAAAGGATTACCCATGGTTTACCAAACAAGTTTGGGAACTTATGACTTTCTTGCCGGTGTGAACCTTATGTTTAAAAAATGGCAGTTTGGGCTGGGTTATCAGCAGCCTTTTGGTGAAAACAACAATACCTTCACCCATTCAGCCTGGGAAGGAAACGAAGATGCCATCCAATATTATGAATCAGCATATTTGAAAAGGGCAGCAGATGTTGTTGGACGTGCAGATAAACTTTTCAATTTTAAGAATAACAGCCTGAAAGCCGGCCTCGTTGCTATTTACCGGGTTGAACCCGACAGGATCACAATTGATGGGGTTACCTCCTACCCGGAGGACAGCAAAGGACTCACACTTAACGCCAGCGTGGTTTATGAAATATCAATGGCCAATAACGACAAGATACAACTTTCACTGGCTGCTCCATTAATTACAAGGGAATACCGGACAGATGGCCTGACCCGGACTTTTGTTTTGGGTTTTGGTTATGTATTTGGTCAAAAGAAAGACAAAGTACTTGAGCCGGTTAATATAGGTTCAGGTGACTAATCCACTATCCCATTTAATGGATTTTGAATTTTTCTTATTTTTAATCAAAATAAATTACTCACCCATTAGCGGAAAAACCGAGGTAAAATTGAATAAATGACGAAAATATTATATTTTTACCTCTCCTATTTTACATGGTAAAATGCATGGTTGATCTCAGGTTTAAAGCAGTACTTATAGTTTTCTTAATTTTATGTTTACATCCACTCTCTTTCACGCAGAATGTGGTTGATAGTTTGGTGCATGAATTATCTATTTCAAAATCCAAATCCAGCATTTATAATCAATTAGCTGAAGCTACTATTGAAGACTCACTTAGATTAAGCTTTGAATATGCACAAAGTGCACTGAGTGCTTCCTTGAAAGAAAGCAACGAGAATCAATTGGGTATTGCATGGTTTAGTATTGCAGAAGTCTATTCATACCAATATGAATTGGATTCAGCTATTTTGTACTACGAAAAGGCATTACCCCTTTTTAAACAAACCGGAAATGACTATTATGCCAGCTATACCCTGAACAACCTGGGCTGGATCTATAATATTTTTGGCAAATATCAAATGGCCATTGAGAAATATATCGAATCGCTTAACTACCTGAATCCTGATGAACATAAAGATGATCTTGCCCAGGTTTTTGTAAACATCGGGAACTCTTATCATGCTATCGGCCTCTATCAAACTGCCATCAATTATTTTCACAAAGCTTCCTCCATTATTAAGCGCCTTGACGATCAGTCATCCCTTCCCATTTCATTTAATGGGCTGGGATTGGCTTATAAATTTTTAGGCAACTTCGATTCTGCAGCATATTACTATAATTCTACCCTTGAGCTGGATTTGGAATCCGGCAATAAATATGGACAAGCCATTGACTATGGCAACATCGGAGCATTGTATTTTGAATGGGGACAATATCATCAAGCTTTTGATTTTCACAAACTGGCATTAAATATATATTTGAAAGAAGGCAATAGCAACGATCTTTCTATAGCCTATAATAATTTGGGTGAAGTGCATAAAGCATTGAATCAATTTGATTCTTCATTGATTTATCTGAACCTGGCTTTAGAAATTGACAAACAAAACGGCCTGGAACAAAACATGGCTGTACGTTATCAAAATATTGGAGATATCTATTTTGACCAAAAAGCTTATATTAAAGCAATGTTTTATTATGATCGCTCGCTACAGATGAATAAAGAAATCGGGTCGCAATACAACATTGCAAATAACCTGAAAAGTATTGCCCGGGTCAATCAGGAAACCGGAAACCTAAGCCAGGCAGAGCAGTTGTATAATGAAAGCCTGAAAATTGCCCGACAAATAAATTCGAAAGCTCTCATTAAAAGCATCCTTGAATCGATGGTACTGTTTTATGAAAAATCGGGACAATATGAAAAAGCATTACGATACCATAAAAAAGTTGATGTTTTGAATGATAGTTTGTTTAGGGAAAAA
>JAWKKM010000098.1:0-2193 GCA_041393255.1 Bacteroidales bacterium
GGACTGAAGTGCAGTATATTGGTAAAGTTTATTAAGTACAACATTTGGAATTCCATCACGTTTCAGTTCATAAACAATACGCAGTCCCTGCCTGTCCGATTCATCCCGAATGTCGCTGATACCTTCAATTTTTTTATCGTTAACAAGTTCAGCAGCCTTTTTTATCATTTCTGCTTTGTTAACCTGATAAGGAATGGAAGTAACGATTATCCGGGTTTTGCCACTGTCATCCTCTTCAATGGTGGCTTCGCCCCTAATTACAACTCTTCCCCTGCCTGTTTCATAGGCACTCTTTACTCCATCGTAACCGTAGATCAATCCTCCGGTAGGAAAATCAGGCCCTTTTATGAATTTCATCAACTCTGGAATAGTAATCTCATTGTTTTCAATATAGGCTACTGTTCCATCAATAACTTCCGTTAAGTTATGTGGCGGCATATTGGTAGCCATTCCTACAGCAATTCCCGATGCACCGTTTACCAATAAATTAGGAATTTTAGCCGGCAATACGGTTGGTTCATTAAGTGTATCGTCAAAATTTAACTGAAAATCAACAGTGTCCTTATGAATATCTGCGAGCATTTCTTCAGCAATTTTTTGAAGTCTTGCCTCTGTATATCGCATCGCTGCCGGGCTGTCTCCATCCATAGAACCAAAGTTGCCCTGTCCATCAACCAACGGATACCTTAATGACCACTCCTGTGCCATCCTTACCATGGCATCGTAAACAGATGTATCCCCATGAGGGTGATACTTTCCTAAAACCTCTCCAACGATTCTTGCTGATTTTTTATACGACCTGTTTGAAAGCACTCCCAAATCAAGCATTCCATAAAGTACTCTGCGGTGAACAGGCTTTAGTCCATCCCTCACATCCGGTAAGGCTCGAGAGACAATAACCGACATCGAATAGTCAATGTAGGCAGTCTTCATCTGGCTTTCGATATTTACCTTTACAATTCTTTCTCCACTCTGCAAATTATCCATTTCTTATAATCTTCATTTACAATATTTTAACTCTTATAAAAATAGTTCACGAATGTACGAATTTTTGCTCAGAAACGAAGTTATTTTAATCAAGAATTATTACTAACATGCCAATGTTGAAAAATATTGCTATTCCTTCAGGTTTCAGTATATTTGTCAATACATTTGAAAAATTGACAGAATGTCATTTTTAGCATTGAATGCAATTTTAGGTAAGATAATTGATAATAAACTTATTTGTGTTTAAACTGTTTATTGATAAATACCGTTAAATGGTAAAATTATTCAATGATCAGTTCGTTTGAATAGAGTTAAAATTACTTAAAAATAAAGATGGAAGCTAAATTTTCACAACGCGTAAAAGACGTACTATCTTATAGCCGCGAAGAAGCTATCAGGCTTGGAAACGATTATATTGGACTTGAACATTTATTACTTGGGATCATTCGTGAAGGCGAAGGGATGGCCATTCAAATATTAAATTATTTTGGAGTTAATCTTATTAAGATTCGCAAAGAGATCGAAATGGCAATTGCCAATAGTGTCGAGCAAAAAGTTAGATCGTCCGATAATATTCCTTTGATAAAACAAGCTGAAAGAGCCCTGAAAATCACCTACCTCGAAGCTAAATTATTCAATAGTGATTTGATTGGTACAGAGCATCTGCTTTTGGCTATTTTGAAGGACAACGATAACATTGTTACAAAATCCTTTCAAAATTATGGAGTCGATTATGATGCCGTAAAAGATGAGTTAAAAGCCATTATTTCAAATGCAGAAGGAAACATGAACTTAGACCCAGCGGATGAATTGCCTGGCGGAGGTACGGCTGATGAAGACCCGGAAGAAGGGGGAAAGAGTTTTGGAGGAAACATAAAAAAGATGTCGGACTCCAAGTCGAAAACGCCTGTTTTGGATAATTTCGGAAGGGATATTACCAAATATGCTGAAGAAGGAAGACTGGATCCAATTGTTGGCCGGCAGCGTGAATTAGAGCGAATAGCGCAAATTTTAAGCAGGCGAAAAAGGAACAATCCCATTCTTATTGGTGAGCCCGGCGTAGGTAAATCGGCCATAGCCGAGGGCCTTGCACTCCGAATTGTGGAACGGAAAGTATCGAGGGCATTATTCAATAAAAAGATAGTAACTCTTGATCTTGCCTCGTTAGTAGCTGGTACAAAATACCGGGGGCAGTTTGAGGAGCGC
>JAWKKM010000099.1:0-2122 GCA_041393255.1 Bacteroidales bacterium
TATAGGATTTAGCCAGCTTCCACTCGGGGTAACAGGAAGAAAAAAGTAAAATAGAAACAAAAGAATATAGTAGGATTTTCGACATTTAAATCAATCATTGATACCAACCGGACACAATTGTGTGGCCAATTTCGAAATACATACTGACCGTCAGGCTAATTGCTAACCGCTACACTCTCCTCCTGGCTTAAGAGTGCTTCTCCAAAAGCCTTCCCATAAGCAATGCTGGTTTTAACTTCATCTGCGCTTGGGGAAAACTTAACAAACACGCCTTCATCAAAAAAGTTCAGTTTGAGGTTGACCAGGTTGGATTCGATCATTTTCTTGTTTTCGCCGCTCCATCCGTATGAGCCAAATGCTCCGGCCAATTTTCCCTTATCCCTTAACGGATTAATGGTGGCAAAAAGTTTATACACCGGCAATAAAATATTTTGGTTGATGGTAGGCGATCCGATAATAATGGCCGAGCTTCTGGCAATTTTTTCATCCATCTCCCCAATGGGTGTTTTTTCAATGTCCTGCAATTCTACTTCAATATCTCCTGCTTCGCGCAAGCCTTTTGCAATATACTCAGCTAACACTCCGGTTTTATGATAAGCCGATACGTAGGGAATATAAACCCTTTGCTTTTGCCGCTCGTTGATGGCAGCGATGGCATACTGCTCCGATACATCCACATACTTTTTCCAGTGGCTTCTCAAAATCGGGCCATGCCCCGGACAAACCACATCAATACCCAACGGCCTGATCTTTTCAATGGCTTTGAGCAGGTGTTTACTGAATGGTTTCAGGATGACATCAAAATAATACTTGAAAGCATCATCAAAATTACCCACGCGGTCATCAAACATTTCCTCGTTGCAATAATGACAGCCAAACGAATCGCAGGTGAACAATACCCTATCATCGGGCAGCCAGGTATAAATGGAGTCGGGCCAGTGAAGGTTCGGTGCACCAATAACATGCAGTGTTTTATTCCCAAGATCAATCGTTTGTCCACCCCGGACTACCTGGTGAGGGAATTCGGGCCCGATCATGTCTTTCAGGTAGCGAATGGCATTGCTGCTTCCTACTACAGTAGCATTAGGGGCTACATTTAATAGATTACGAAGGCAACCGGAATGGTCGGGTTCGGTATGGCTAACAACAATATACCGGATTTCTTCAGGATTGACCAGCTGTTTTAGTTTAGCATAATAATCGTCCCAAAACCGTTCTTTTACCGTATCGACCACCGTCTTTTTTTCCGCATCAATAAAATAGGAATTGTAAGTAGTTCCATTTTGGGTTTCCATTACAACATCAAAGGATACAATGTCAAAATCGAGTGCACCTATCCACTTTACATCATTCGTAACATTCAGAATATTCTTTTTTTCCATCAGCAAATAATCATTAATTCGTTAAAATAATTCCATCTGTTTTTTGGAGCCATCCGGATCATCCCCCGGCTTTTTCTTCTTAACAGCGGGAACGGTTTTTTCAGCATCCGGTTTAGGTTCCGTATTGGGTTGAATTACAATCGCTTCATCCTCTCCGGTTTCAGCAACTGCAATATCTTCCTCAGGAGGAATGGATTCATCACTCAATTGCTCTTCCAACTTCTCCTCAGGTTCTTCGTAAGGCAAGGGTTCGATAAACTCAATTTTTTCGATGGCTTTGGTTGTGATGCGTTTGCCTTTGGCTTTAAAGCTCTTAACTCCAACAAATTCTTCAGCAGAAACAATCAATTCGGGAATTTCCTTTTTGTTGGCCTTTTCATCAAATAAAACTTTAAACCGGGGTAAATAATCAAAGCTAAAGCGATGCAATAAATTGCCGGGTTGATCACCAATGAAGTCAATTTTTTTATTGATGTCGTTGCCGTTTTCTATTTGAAAACGCTTGAGATAATAAACTTCCTGAGCAGCATCAAAATAGATGGCTGAAATAATTTTCTTTGGGTTAAATTTTTCAATCAGGATCATATCCTCTTCAAAATGATTGGAGAGGTCGTAATTCATCAGTTTGTAATTTCCCGATTTCTGGATGGTCAATATTTTATCATCAGAGATAAAAGCACCGATGTATTTTCCACGTTCATCGGTATTGAGACGTTTCACCGTATCATCATACCATATAT
>JAWKKM010000100.1:0-1906 GCA_041393255.1 Bacteroidales bacterium
AAAAACCAAATGTCATTGTCATATTCACTTATTGAGTGATTATTTGTAATATCTCCGTTTTGGGATTTGGTTTTTCCAATAATTACAAATGAATCATTTTCTAGTTTAAAAATATTTCTTGCATAATCGTCATTTGAACCACCATAACACTTTTGCCAGATAATATTTCCAATATTATCTATTTTTATTATCCAGATATCCGCCTCTCCATGCCATCCGGAACCTGTCAGGTCTCCATCGCTTGAGTTTCCGTATGCTGCTAACAAATATCCATCATTCAACTCCTTCATACCCCAAATTCCATCACTATCACTTCCTCCATAACAATTTTGCCATTGAATGTTTCCAAGAGAATCAAGTTTTAAGAGTATGGCTTCAGCATTGTAATTAAAAGGTTCACAGGTTAAATTTCCTCCACTGCCAATTGTTGAAGCTCCCCCAATCAAAAAGCCTCCATCTGAAGTTGATATCATCGCCTGACCATAATCAAAATCATCCGTTCCATAACTTTTATTCCACAAGATGTCTCCAACGCTGTTGAGTTTTACCAGCCACATATCATACATACCGTAATTCACCGAAACATCCCCGTTTTGGGAGCCCGTCCAGCCGAAAACTGCTACACCTCCATCGTTTGTTAATGTACCGGATTCAACCATATCAATCATACCTCCACCAATTATTTTATCCCAAATTAAATTTCCAATGCTGTCAATTTTTGCGATCCAAAGATCGTTGGATCCGGGATAAGGATCGTAACTGATATCTCCGTCCCACGAACCAGATGCTCCCAATAAATAATAGCAATTGCCGGGTGCCGGAAATATTTTTTCCCAAAATTCACCGTTTGAGCCTCCATAAGTTTTTTCCCATAAAATATTACCAAGACTGTCAATTTTTACAATCCATGCATCACTTGAACCATGATTAAATGATATATCTCCATCGTCTGATTCTGACCATCCAACAATGAAATAATCACTACCAACAGGAAGAATATCCAAAGCTCTTTCTTCATTACTACCACCAAAACACTGCTGCCAATTAATTTCCAAATCCTGGCTAAATAATGTCATGCACTGGATTAGGAGAAATGCTGATATAAAAATCGTCTTATTCATTTCAGAAAAATAAGAAATGCTGCGGAGTTTTTCCGCAGCACTTTGATTAAATTACTTGCTAATTACTATTTTACCTGATCGGGTAAACTCTCCCACACTCAGTGTATAGAAGTAAACACCGGAATTTACTTTCCTCGTATCCCATACCTTTTGTCCCTGGGTTCCTGTAACTTTAAAAGAGGTTACATAAGTTCCTTTGGTATCAATAATCTTTATTGTACCTTCGGATTTATCATAAGGCAAGGTGTAGTTAAATGCTACCCACTCACTGGCAGGGTTTGGCTCTGTGGTTACTTCCAACCCATAAGCTTTGGCTAAGTCCTCCTGGTTGATCATTCCACTGCTCTTAAATCCTGTAGAATCCGAAACATTCAAACAATTGCAATAATGATAACCATAAGCAAACTCCAGTATTCCTTTGGCCTGTGCCCCGGCAGTACCGTCGCTGTTTTCAGCTATCATTGCAAGATTGCTTACCTCAATGCTGTCAAGTTCGTAAACAGTCCTTCCTCCCTGCGCCAACTGTATTTGAAGGTTCAGCATATCCATGTAGTAATTGTGTTCGGTCAACTCATACCCGGTAAAATTGTACAACGCCGGCATCATGTTGGCCAAAGCAAGAGCATCGGTGTAATTGTTTTCGGTGATGTATGAGGCGATGATCTGCTCGTCAGCACGTTTACCGCCTATATTGTCAAGCCAGTTGCGCAACTCGGTCATGTTTGTAACGCTGTCATTAAGTATACTACGGACAATATCATAAGCAGCCCTTGTTTTCACCTGGT
>JAWKKM010000101.1:0-1617 GCA_041393255.1 Bacteroidales bacterium
CAAGGAAATTATTTTTAAATAAGAAATCGAATTTCTCAGAATACTTCATTCATTAATCATTACACAATCATAGAAAAACAAGTTAAATTTCTATATTTATGATGCTACAAAAAAATATTCCCATCCTCGAAGAGGGCGAAGCCTCCCTCATCCAGCCTATTGACCTGGAAGGATTTCGCGAACACAACAGGAAGAAATCAAAGGCATTGATTGATAAAACAATGACCGAAAAAGAGGCCATTGAAAAATTTGTAAAGAGTGGCGACTATATTGGATTTGAGCTTTATGGAACAGTCCGTTGCCCCATGAGCCTGACCCGCGAACTCGTCCGTTCAGGGAAAAAAGACTTCCGGATTGTAGGGCAAGGTGTCCACGAACTCGATATGTTATTTGGTGCCAATATGGTAAAAGAAATAGACTTTACCTATATCGGCCTTGAAGTTTACGGCATTTCAGGGAATATGAGGCGCGCTGTGGAATCAGACTCGGTAACTAAAATTGTGGAATGGTCAAATGCTGCTTTAACCTGGAGGTTTAAAGCCACCAGCATGGGAATTCCTTTTATTCCTACCCGGAGTATGCTTGGAACTGACACTTTAAAAAAATCTTCTGCAAAAGTGGTTGAATGCCCTTTTACAGGCCTAAAAGTTGCCTTGCTTCCTGCTTTGATCGTTGATACAGGATTTATACATGTTCACCGTGCCGACATCCATGGCAACTGTCAGATAGATGGTATCAGCGGATTTGCATTTGAAATGTCAAGGGCGTGCAAAAACCTTATCGTCAGCGCAGAAGAAATAGTTGACACCAAAGAGATCAGGGAACATCCCGACCGGACAATCATACCCTATTATCTTGTGGATGCTGTGGTTCATGCTCCTTATGCCTCCTGGCCCGGTGAAATGAGCGGTGTACATGAAAGGGATGAGGCACATTACAAAATGTATGTTGAAAAACAAAAAACAAAAGAGGGCATGGATGAATACATGAAGGAGTGGATTTATGATTTACCCGATCATAAAACCCTGATTGAAAAAGTAGGAGAGAAACGTTTAAATGAATTAACACTTTAGGAGGAACAGCTATGACACAAGATTATTCACCTTCAGAATTATTGATTTGCATGGCTTCAAGAGTCATGGAAGATGGCACAACTGCTTTTATCGGAACCGGTATTCCCATGCTTGCCGCGAGCCTTGCACAAACCATGCAGGCTCCCAACCTTGTTCCGGTGTTTGAATTCGGTGGAACAGGCGCTGTTTTGGAAAAACTTCCATTGGCCGTTGGCGACATGCGAACCTATAATAAAGGAATTGCTGCCTCAGGAATATGTGATATCATGGAAACATCACAACGTGGATTTATTGAATACGGATTCCTGGGAGGTGCGCAAATTGATAAATATGGTAATTTAAACTCTACTGTTATTGGTGATCATGCAAATCCGAAAGTGCGCTTACCCGGAAGCGGCGGAGGAAATGATGTAGGTTCTGCTTGCTGGCGTACCATTGCCATTATGATTCACGACAAAAGAAGATTTATTGAAAAAATTGATTTTGTTACGACTCCCGGCTTTTTGAATGGCCCTGGTGCCCGTGAAGCCGAAGGACTGCCAAA
>JAWKKM010000102.1:0-1552 GCA_041393255.1 Bacteroidales bacterium
AATTTGTTTGAACAGTGAATCCATTCAGGACGAGAGTTTTGGTGTGAAAGTATTGGATAAAACTGGAAAGTGCTTATACGAACGGCCAGGATTTGTTCACAAAGAAATAGATCTCTCTTTTCTTGAAAAAGGTATGTATGTTGTGCAGGTTTCATATGCAAACAAAACAATAACCTTAAAACTCCTGATTATTTAGTTGATTGTATTTGCTTTCTTTGAGATAAGATCGATTCGGAGTATTACATTCCTGAATGCAGGGTCATAAACGCTTTCCCCAGGTAATGCGTAATGTTGTTAGCAGTGAGTGCTTCATATCCCCATTTTTCAGCTGCAATATCTCCGGCCATTCCATGCAGGTAACTACCCATCAGGCAAGTCTCCTTTGAAGAGTATCCCTGGGCCTTAAGGCCTAAAAGAATTCCTGTCAGGACATCTCCGCTGCCACCGGTTGCCATGCCAGGGTTGCCTGTTGAATTAAAATAACAGGACCCATCCGGGCACGTGATAGCGGAGTGGGCACCCTTAAGGATAACATAAACTCTGTATTTGATAGAGAATTCCCGCTGCATTTGATTTCTTTCAAAATTGTCAGAGGATTTTCCCACCAGTCTTTCAAACTCTTTCGGATGCGGAGTGAAAATGCTTTCAGCGGGGATAAACGAAATCCAGGTTTTGTTTTCGCCCAGGATATTAATGGCATCCGCGTCAAAAATAAGGGGCAGTCCCGTATTTTGAATCAGGAGTTTCAATGCCTTTTGCGTCTGATCTCCCATCCCAATTCCAGGGCCTACGGCAATGGCATTGTAAGGGTAAAGCTTGGGCAATTCAGAAAATTCCTTTTCATCCGAATCGATGCTCACCATAGCTGTCGGTACAGATGTTTGCATAATTTCATATCCTTTGGCGGGGATATGTGTGGTTATCAGCCCGGCACCTGCTTTGAGCCCTGCTTTGGCAGCCAGGGTTGCAGCACCCATTTTCCCATAACTTCCGGCTATCAGCAAACCATGTCCGAATGTTCCCTTATGAGAAAACTTATTTCGCTTTTTAATCACCTTTGCACAATCCTTACCGATCATGTAAAAGTTCTTAACTTCTGCTTTCTCAATAAAATCCTGATGAAGCCCTATGTGCAATACTTCCCACTTTCCAACATATTCATCGTTTTCAGGAAACATGAACCCGAGCTTTGGAAATTGAAAGGTTAAGGTATAGTCTGCTTTTATAATAGAACCCTTGTTGTAAACATTTGTTCCGTCACAGAAAAAACCGGATGGTGCATCAACAGCAATCACAACTGCCTTGCTTTCGTTGATGTGATCAACTACGTTGGCTATAAATCCTTCAATGGGCCGTGCCAGTCCAGAACCAAATACGGCATCCAACACAATATCATCAGGGTTGATAGCAGGCAAATTGTCACCCTCCTTTAGTTCAACTATATCTATTTCTTTTTGGTTCGCAATTCTTTCATAATTCGTTTGACAGCTAGGCGACATTTTTTTAGCGTATCGAACAATCACGACCTCTGTTTTAAAACCGGCACTATTTA